>NZ_JAGHWV010000001.1:28786-664368 GCF_017746095.1 Xanthomonas sp. D-109 | reverse complement strand
CCCGGCGGGAGAAGGGAGAAGCTAAAGCCCCTCTCCCACCGGGAGAGGGGTTGGGGTGAGGGTACGTGGCGAAGCCCCAGCGCATCTGGCGCACAGGGAGGGGCCACACGCTGACCGGGTTCACCCGGCAGCGCAGAACTCAGCCCTTCTTGCCGCTCGGCCGCTTGCTGCGCACGTACAGCACCAGGGAGTGCTCCTCCAGTTCGTAGCCGTGATCGGCGGCGATCTTGCGCTGCAGTTCCTCGATCTCCGCGCTTTCGAACTCGATGATCTTGCCGGTATCCACGTCCACCATGTGGTCATGGTGGCCGCCGCGGTCCAGCTCGTACACCGCCTGGCCGCCCTCGAAGTTGTGCTTGAGCACCAGCCCGGCCGCCTCGAACTGGGTCAGCACGCGGTACACGGTGGCCAGGCCGATCTCGTCGCCGTGGTCCAGCAGCTGCCGGTAGATCTCCTCGGCGGTCATGTGGTGCCGCGCCGATTTCTGCTCCAGTAGCTCGAGGATGCGCATCCGGGGGTGCGTGACCTTCAGGCCGACTTTGCGCAGATCGTGGGATTCCATGGCGTCTCCGTTCATAGCTGGTTTATCGCCAGCTGCCTGGGAATGGGTCGCGGCGGTCGCCGGGAGTGTATCATCGACGTGATTTCATTCAGCCCTGTCCCCGATGCGCAATCTCCTGCTGGTCGCCGCTGTTGCCCTGTCCACCGCTGGCTGCGGCATCATTTACAAGCAGCCCATCTACCAGGGCAATCTGATCAAGCCGTCGGCCGTGGAGCAGCTCAAGGTCGGGCAAAGCAAGCAGCAGGTCAGCGCGCTTCTGGGCAGCCCCTCGATCCCGGATCCGTTCCATGCGCAGCGCTGGGACTACACCTCCACTGAGCGGATCGATCGCGTCGGCCATACCGAGATCAAGAACTTCGTCGTGTTCTTCGACAACGACATGGTCACCCGCTGGGAAGGCGACTACTTCCCGGATCAGGACGAAGAACTGGCCAAGAACAGCGTGCGCCAGTTCGGCCGCAACCTGGCCAAGGACAAGAAGAAGCAGCGCCGCGGCGAATGAGCCGGCGGCCGCGTCGCGCCCCGCCGCTCAGCGCGGCTTGGCGCGGCGCCGCCTGGCGTCCTTGGGGTCGATCAGCAACGGCCTGAGCAGTTCCACCCGGTCGCCGTCCTGCAACAGCCGCGTCGGTGCGGCGACTTCGCCGTAGACCGCGCACGGCATGCCGGGCATCGCTTCGGGCAAGGCGGCGGCGGCCAGCGCATCGGCCACGGTCGCGCCTTCCGGCAGGTCCAACCGCTGCGACACGAAGCGCTCCGGCCAGGCCAGCACCACCTCGATCTGCATGGCGGCTAGGCCTGTTCGCGGTCGGCCACGCGCACGAAGTCGTTGACCATGCGGTCGGCCAGGCTCTGGAAGCCCAGCGCCAGCGCCGGGCCCAGCAGGCGCGAGGCCGGTTCGAAGTCGAGCATCAGGCTGACCTTGCTGGCATGGTCGTTGAAACCCTGGAAGGTCCACTGCCCCTGCAGGCGCTTGAACGGGCCGTCGCGCAGCTGCATATCGATGCGATCCGGTCGCTGCAGGCTGTTCTCGGTGGTGAACCAGGTGCGGAACGAGCCCAGACCCAGGTCCAGCCGCGCGACCAGGATGCGGTCGTTCTGCTCGAGGATATGGGCCGCATCGCACCAGGCGAACCGGCGCGGATAGGCGGCGACGTCGTTGACCAGATCGAACATGCGCGTTGCGGCGTGTTCGACCAGAGCGCTGCGGCGGATGATAGGCATTCGGGACGGAAGTGGGACCAAGACGTTCGGGAGGCCCCGAATCGGAGACAATAGCAAGATGAGCAAGAAACCCGCCAAGGATAAAGCAAACGGCGCGACGGCCAACAAGACCATCGCCCTGAACAAGCGCGCGCGCCACGAATACCACCTGGAGGACCGCTACGAGGCCGGCCTGGCCCTGCAGGGCTGGGAGGTGAAGTCGATCCGCGCCGGCCGCGCCAACATCGGCGAGAGCTACGCCTTCGTGCGCCAGGGCGAGCTGTTCCTGTTCGGCGCGCAGATCACCCCGTTGATCCAGGCCTCCACCCACGTGGTGGCCGACGACCGCCGCACGCGCAAGCTGCTGCTGCACCGGAACGAGATCGACAAGCTGATCGGCCGCGTCGAACGCGACGGCTACACCCTCGTGCCCACCGCGATGTACTGGAGCAAGAACAAGATCAAGCTCGAGATCGCGCTGGCCAAGGGCAAGCAGGACCACGACAAGCGCAACGCGGCCAAGGACCGCGACTGGGCCCGCGACAAGCAGCGCATCATGCGCCGGCACAACAAGAATGCCTGAGGGGCGGGGATTGGGGATTCGGGATTGGGGATTCGCAACAGCAGATCTCCTGCCCGTGCCAGCTGTCTTGCCCGCCTCGCCTTTCCCGTAGGAGCGGCTTCAGCCGCGACGCGGTGAAGCCGGGATTGGGGATTGAGGAGTCGCGAAAGCAACTCCCCGGCACACCAATTCAACCGAACGCGCAGCGCAGCACGCGGAAATTTCGGCAGCCGCAAGAGCCCTGTAGCGCATCAATGCCCTTGTAGGAGCGGCTTCAGCCGCGACGCGGTGAGGCCGGGATTTGGAGGACGGGATTTGAGAGTCGGGATTCGGGAGTCGGAAAAGCCGCTTCACTGCGCACCAGCGCAGCCGCACGCTTAGCGCAACAACGCCGAAATTTCGGCAACCGCAAAACCTCCGGTAGCGCATGAATGCCCTTGTGGGAGCGGCTTCAGCCGCGACGCGATGACGTCGGAATCTCGACATGATTCAGACGAGCCGCTCGCACGGGGTCCGCCAGCTGTCTCAAGCACCGTTCCTGAAGCGTTGGCATTCAACCATCGCGACGCAAGCAGATTCCCGCATGAAAAACGATGCAGCCTTGGAACGGCTGTTGTGAGTCTCCGATCCCCCAATCGCCCCCCTGCTCACCGCCTCGCGGCTGAAGCCGCTCCTACAGGAAAAGCGGGGCGCCGGGAATCCGCTGTTGCGAATCCCCAATCCCGAATCCCGGGCTTTTCAGCAGCCGAATGGCTGATCATCCCCGCCCCGCTCACGTCCCGCCAAGCATCCGCATCAAACTCGGCAGTCCACTGCCCTGCATGTAGCGATCGCGCTGCAGGTCCAGGCACTGCGCCAGCACCAGCTGCTTGACCCGATCCGGGGCGCCGATGAACTCGCGGCGCACCGACAGGAACGCGGCGATCAGCCCGGACACGTGCGCCGCGGCCATGCTGGTGCCGCTCATCTCCACCATCCAGGTGCCGGGATCCTCGACCACAAAACCGTGGTGCGCCGACAGGATCTTTTCGCCCGGCGCGACCAAGTCCGGCTTGTAGCGGCCATCGGCCGTCGGGCCGCGCGAGGAGAAATACGAAATGCCGTAGCTGTGCGGGCTGCTCTTGTGCACCGAACCCACCGCCAGCGATTCCTCAAGGTTGGCCGGGTCGCCGATGCTCAGGTCCAGGTTCAGCGGGTAGGCCTCGCCATCGCCCTGCATCAGCCAGGCCAGGCCGTCGTTGCCGGCCGCGATCACCACCACCACGCCCTGGCGCCACAGCCGACGTAACTCGTTGCACAGCGGGGTGAAGCCGCAGCCGTAGCTCTCGGCGTCGAAGTAGCCGCCCAGGCTCAGGTTGACCCCGTGCACCACCAGTTCGCCAGCGCGCTCGTTGAGCTCGGCCACCTGCTGCACGCCCTTGATGATCCAGGAGTCGCGGCCGTTGCCGTCGTCGTCCAGCACCTTCAGTCCGTACAACCGCGCCAACGGCGCCATGCCGGCGAACTGCAACGGTGCCGACGTTGGCACGCCCGGCAGCGGCGCCTCGCATTGCCCGGCGATGATGCCGGCCACATGGGTGCCGTGGCCGTTGCCGTCGAGCGCATCGAAGCCGGCCTCGCCCTGGCGCAGCGCGCGCGGGCGCCCGCGCTGGGTGCAGTCCCATTGGGCAAGCACCGTCGGCGGCTGCCCGGCGGCGTGGAAGTGCGGATGCGCCGCGGCGATGCCGCTGTCCAGCACCGCCCAACCGATACCGGTGCCGAGTGCGCGGTAAGCCACCTGCGCCGCGTCCACCTGGATCGTGCTGCGCGACTGATAGATCAGCGCGCGCTTGCCGGCGTCGCGCCACAGGCGCTTCAGGTTGAGATCGCGATAGCGCTCGCGCAGGCTCTCGATCTCGAACCGGGTCAGCCGCGCCGACACGTAGCGCTGCATCGTGTCTTCCAGTTCGATCTGCGCATCCAGCGCATCGCCGTGCAGGCCGGTGGAGGTCTCGGTCAGCGCGCGCAACGCGGCGATCAGCTCATGCTTGCGTTGCGCCGGATCGCCGGCGTCGGACAACCGCTCGAGTTCGATCAGCACCTCATGGCGATAGTCCGGCGCGCGCGCCTCCAACTGGTCGGACAAATCCTTGATCAACACCGGGTGCGCGATCGGCTGATCGAAGCCCACGCCCACCGCACGCCGCACCTCGGCGCGCACGTCGGGAATGGACAGGTAACCGGCGGCCGAATGCGGGTTGTGTTGCCAATCCGGGTTGATCTTTGACCCGGCGATGTTGTGGAAGCGCTCGCCGGCATCGGCGATGTCGTCGCTGAGATCGTCGTCCAGGGCCACCGGGTCGCGCCGCTCGGCGACGTTGACCCAGCGCGCCACGCAGGGCGGGAACGGCAGCTTCGGCGTACCGGTCCACTCCTTGAACATGCTGCGCACCACCGGTAGCCCCAGCGGCGAACCGAGCGTGAGCAGCAGCGACACCTCGCAGTCCTGCGGCTGCAACTCGCGCAGCACGTCGTAGGCGATCAGCGACCCCTGGCTGTGCGCGACGATCACGAATGGGCCGCCACCGGCGCGAATGCGCTGCAGCAGGCTGTCGCGCATCTGCTCACGTCGCGCCGGCACGAAGAAGAAATCATGCACGTCCTGCAGCAGCGCCGCGGAAATCAACTTGAGCAGCGCGCGATTGAACACGTCGATCACGCCCTGCGCATGCACCTCGGCAGTCCCCACCGCCGGTGGCGGCGCCGCCGTCTCCACCTCGTCCAGCACCTGGTGCAAGCGCGCGCGCTCGGCGTCGCTGCTGGCCAGAGTGTCGGCGAGCTGGCGCAGATCGGCCAGTTGCGGGGTCACGCCGAGCGCGCTGAGCACGCGCTGCTCGGCCTGGTTCAGAACCGGGCCGCGGTCCTGATCCTGACAGTCTCCAGGCTCCGGCAACGGATAGCGTTCGCGGTTGACCCAGTAGGCCATACGCGTGCGCTCGCCCATCGCGCGGCCGAACAGGGCGCGGTCCCACTGGCAACGCAACACCTCGGCCGGCGGCTTGTTGCCGATGCCATGGATGTAGACGACCGTGCGTGCCGGACCCTGCGCCAGCGAGCCTTCGCCGGTGGCCTTGGGCCGCAGCGCGTTGCGCGCTGGCGGCGTCGCGGCGCGCGCCGCCGAGGCAGGCCTGCCGGCGTCGGGAGCCGAGACGTGGGAGCTGGACGCTGTTGCCGGCCTTGCCGACGCAGCCGCTCCTGCCGGCATCGTCTTCTGCGCTGGCTTGGCAGCACGTACGCCGCCTGCCGCCGTCTTGCGCGCTGCCGCCCTCGGCTTGGCGGCGGATGTCGCCTGCGCCTTGGCCGGCGTCTTGCCGGGCTTGGAGGTCGAGGACGTGACGGGTGCCTTGGGCGCGCGTCCGCTGCTGCTGCGGCCACGCGGCTGTCTGCTTGCCATTGCGCTGCTCCATGCCTGGGGGAATGCCTGGGGGACGGCGGCGTGACGGGCCGGCGTCGCAGTGAAGCCAGCTTAAGCGCGGCCTGTCTCAAGACTTGTGACTGCCCTCCCCGATCCCTACACTGTGCAGGTCAGCGTTTGACGTTGTCCCCGGGGGTGCACTGGTTTCGACGGGGGTTGCAAAATCGCTTGGCGCATGCCGAGGGGGCAGCTTTCCTCGTAAATCCAGCCGCAAACTTATAGTTGCCAACGACGACAACTACGCTCTGGCCGCTTAAGGCCTAGCCCCGAAATCGCTTGTGTCCGTGCTCGCGACGTAGGGTCATTATCACGGAATCGCCGGTGGTGGCTGCCTGTCAGCCATTGGCTAAATCAAGCAGGCTGGTCCCGGGATGCGCTTCGCACATCGTGCTGTTCCGGGGCGAGATCCAACGATGAGCTAAGCATGTAGTGCCGGGGATGGAGTGCCTTCGGACGGCGGTTCGATTCCGCCCACCTCCACCAATGAAGAGACCGAGCAGGTCTGAGAAAAGCCGGGAACCCCCATAAAACAAGGGTTTCCGGCCTTTTTTGTGCTCCGAGCAGCACGACCCAATGCATGCAAGTAGGCGCGTGGCGTCCCGGATCTGGTACCCCCAACCTCTCTCACATGCCACACATCGGCGGACAAAGCGACGCGCATGCAGCACGATGTACCGAGCAGGTATAGCCCACGTTTCGGATAACGACGAAGGCGCCCTACCCGCCAGACGGCTTGGCGCCGGCCCTTGCCGGAGCGAAAGCCGCTGGTCGGCGACTGAGCTCCCGAAAACACCTCCAGCGCCGACCATCCGCTCCCGCGAAACGCGCAGGAGCATCGCCGTCGTCCCGATGTCAGTTCCGGCTCACCCCGCGATGGTCTGCACCGACCCCGAATCGACCCGGATCCCGGCGCCATTGATGAAGCTGGCGCGCTCGGAGCACAGAAACGCGACCGCCGCCGCCACCTCTTCCGGTCGGCCACGCCGCTTCAGGACCATGCCGGGACGCTCCTCGTCGAGGAAAGACGCCACCGCTTCATCGAAGGTCATGCCCTTCTCCTTGGCGCGCTTGTGCATCATCGCGTCGGTCATCGGGGTATGGATGAACGCGGGCGACACCGTGTTGACCAGCACGTTGTCGCCGCCGTACGCCTTCGACAGGCCCTTGGCCAGGCTCAGGATCCCCGCCTTCGACGCGCAATAGGCCAGCTCGTCCACGTAGGGCTGCACAGCGTCCTCGGACGCGAACAGGACGATGCGCCCCCAGCCGTTTCGACGCATCGCGGGAATCGCTTCGCGGCACATCCGCACCGCGCCCATCAGGTTGATGTCCAGCGTTTCCAGCCACCCGGCATCGCTCACGTCGAGGAAGTCGCCGGTCGCGCCGGTGACACCGGCCGCGTTGACGTAGATGTCCGGATCGCCCAGCTGTGCCCGGACCTGCGCCCAGATCTCCGCGACATCGTTCGCACGCGTGACGTCGCCTTCGACGGCGATGACCTCGCCCAGGCCCGACAGCTCGGACAGCGCCTGATCGAGCGTGCCGTCCGCACGGTCGGTGATCGCCACGCGTACGCCGGCCTGCAGCAGTTGGCGGGCGGTCTCCTTGCCCATGCCCGAGTCGGCGCCGCTGATCAGGGCAATCCGCTGGTTGATTCCAAGGTCCATGTCGTTTTTCCTCGTTGGGTGGAAGGGAAGGCAGGCGCCTAGTGCGCGAGAAACCGCTCGGCCGTGCGCAGGCCGAGTGCCATCTGCGTCAGGGCCGGATTGGCCGCCAAGGCGCTGGGAAAGACCGAGTTGTCGCAGACGTAGAGATTGCCGATGTCGAACGAACGGCCATCCGCATCGACCACGGCCTGCGCGGGATCGCGGCCCATGCGGCAGGTGCCGAGCGTGTGCGCCGAGCGCGCGGCGGCGAAGATGTCCTCGGCGCCGGCCGCCGCCCAGATCGCCTGCAGCGTGCGCCTGGCATGGGCATCGATCGCCTGTTCGTTGGGGCCGTAGCTGAAGTCGACCCGCGCCTTGCGCATTCCGAAGGCATCGCGCTCGTCGGCGAGCGTCAGGCGATTGGCGTCTTGCGGCAGGCATTCGCCATTGATGCCGATACCGGCCAGGCGGTTGTAGCGCGTCATGGTCTGCACCAGCGCCGCGCCCCAGCGACCGGCGCCGCGCGCCAGCGTATTGGCGAGGGTCACGGGCTGCACGCCCAGGCTCTGGATCAGATAGCCGCCGGCAAACTCGGCCTGCGCCGGACGCAGCATGTCCTCGCTCATCAGCGACGAGGGGTAGCCGCGGTTCATGCGCATGTCCACGTCGAACGTGCCCCAGACCTGGGTCGCGACATGCGCCATGAAATTGCGCCCGACCTGCCCGCTGGAATTGGCCAGTCCCAGGTTCAGCAGCAAGCGCGGCGTTTCCACGCCGCCGGCGCACAGGAACAAGGCCGCGCAACGCTGGCGCAGCTCGCGCTCGCCCTGCCGGTAGACCACGCCGGTAACCGCGCCCAGGCCGTTGCGCTCGATGCCGACGACCCGACAATCGCTGCGCAGGTCCGCACCGTGCGCGCGGGCCAGCGGCAGCCAGGTCGTGTCCACGCTGACCTTGGCGCCGTTGCTGCAGCCCTGATGACACGCACCGCAGTTGTTGCAGGCCACGCGCATGCCCCAGTGCGGCTGCTCGTGCGTGCGTGTGACCAGCGCGGCCGGTGCATCGGCGGCGGTGATGCCGAGGGCACGGCAGCCGCGCTCCATCGCCTCGGCGGGTGCGTTGCGCTGGGCCGGCGGGAACGCATAGCAGCGCTCGCTGTCCCAGGGGTAGACCGCCGGCCCGGACACGCCGATGAAGCGTTCGACGCGCTGGAGGTAGGACAGCAGCTCCTGGTGCGGGATCGGCCAGTCTTCGCCCTGGCCGGTCTGCGTGCGCAGCTGCAGATCGCGCGGGTCCGGGCGCGGGCAGAACGCGCCCCAGTGCAGCGTCGATCCGCCGAGCCCCGTCCCGGAGTTGTTCGGGCCGAACGCGGTCGGCGTGCGCCCACCGCTGAGGCGTTCTTCCATCCAGTAGATGTCTGTCGCCAGTTCGTCCGCGCGGTGCGCGTGCGGGCCGAACGCGGCGCCGGCTTCCAGCACCACCACCGAGACGCCGGCCTGCGCCAGCCGCGCGGCCAGCGGGCCGCCGCCGGCACCGCTGCCGACCACCACCGCATCCACCGCCGCAGGCGATGCGGCGGTCATGGATGCGCCTTGGGCAGCAGCTGCCAGGCCTCGCGTCGACCGGCGGCGGTTTCCTGATAACCGGGACTGCCCGCGCCCAATCCGCCCACGGCGAACCCGTCGTAGCCCAAGGCGGCCATGGTGACGGGAAGGCTCGTCCAGACCCGCACCGTCTCGGCGCGCACGTCTTCGAACCAGGCGGCGAGTTGCGCCGCGCTCCATCCGCACGCGGGACAGTCGCCTGCCTCGTGCACGGAAATGGCGTGCAGCCAGTGGTCCTGGTCCTGGGCAGGCAAGGCGGCGAAGCCGCCGGACAACGCGTCCAGCGCATCCAGCCCCATCGGCCAGGCGAGACGATCGGGCGGCAGGTCGGCGAACCGCCATCCGTCTCCCACCCCGTTGGCGAGATCGACGTCGATGCGGCGTGCGATATCGCCGGCGTCGCCCGCACCATCCAGGACGCGCTCGATCACCGCGGCAAGCGTGCCGAACTGGCGCTCGCTCAAGATCCCTTTCGCCGCGCGGGACGGCCCGGCATGGCGATGCAGCAGCGTCTTGCGCATCGTCGGGGCGACGCGGTCGGCGTTGAGCAATGCCACGAAGTCGTCGGGCAGCCGGCGTGCCGCGGTGCCATCGACATGCGCGGCGATCAACGCCGCGAGCGCCTGCGGTCGCTCGTAGGGAATCAGGTGCGCTGCCTGCGCCACCACGGTGAGGCGCGCATCGCGGTAATGCGGCAGGTTCCAGCGCCGTTGTGCCGCCTCGTCCAGATCGCCGTCCTCGCTGCCGGCGACGATGAGGGCGGGCACTTCGATGCAGCCGGCGTGCGCCGCGCAATCCTCGCGGCTGCCATGGGTGAGCCAGGCGTTCCATGCGCGCGCGCTGCTGCGCAGGACGTCGTCGACGGCACCGTCGCGCGGCGGCGTCGGCAATGGCGCCGCGCAGTTGTCGTCGATGAACTGCTCGGCCTGCTGCCGCGTGGGGCCGGCACCCTCGAACCACGATAACATGGTCTGCCGCCGGGATTCGTCCATCGGCTCGGGCGCGGGCGGCGATGCCGCCACCAGCACGACGCCGGCCAGGCCGGCGAGTCCGGCCACGCCATCGCGGGCGCGCGAGGCGGTCAGCGTGACGATCTTTCCGCCCATGCTGTGGCCCACCACATACCAGCACTCCGGCCTGTCGCGCGCGACCTCGCCTGCGAACCAATCGACCAGCGCCGCGACATCGGGGCGGTCCAATGCCGGCGCATCACCGAAGCCGGGAATATCCAGTGCGATGCAATCGAAGCGCGCGCCCAGGAGATCGATCACCGAAGACCACTCGCGTCTGCTCGAACCGAGCGCGTGCAGGAAGTACAGGACCGGTGTTGCCATGGCGCACCTCGATGACGGTCACGCACGATGGAACAGCCCTCGTCCACGCCACGTGCAGGCCGCCGTAGGCGCGTGCCGTCTTCACCGGGCCTCGGCGGAGAGGCCACTACCGTCGGGCTGCCCTCCCCTTCGCACCTGCCCCCATGCTTCCTCGACACGTCATGCTGGAATCGACGACGCCCCAGCGCGGCCTTGGCATGTGTTGGCGTGGAACCTGAGCACGTGTCGACGACCGCCCGGCCACGCCGCTCGACCTCCAACGTCGACCGCAGCGAGGGCGTACTGCCGATCGAGCAGTACGGCGCGCTTGGCGAAGGACGCTCGGTCGCCCTGACCGGGACAGACGGATCGATCGATTGGTGGTGCGCGCCCAACATGGACAGCGCGCCACTGTTCGACCGGCTGCTGGATGCCGAACAAGGCGGCTACTTTATCCTCGCCCCGGACCAGCCGTTCCGCACCGAGCGGCACTATCGCAAGGACAGCAATGTCCTGGTCACCACATTCACCACCGCCTCCGGCCAGGCGACGCTGACCGAGTCGCTCAACAGCGGCCATGCGGGCCGACTGCCCTGGTGCGAGCTTGCACGACGCATCGAATGCCAGCGCGGGAAAGTGCGCTTCCGGCTGGAGCTGAAATTCAGCCTGCGGGCGCAGAACGCCAGCCCCTATTGCGCGGCCATCGGCCCGCACACCGTGTTCCATGTCGACCGCCTGCTCGGCGTCATGATCCACGACGACAGGCTGAGCTGCGCGTGGTCGGACCATGGCGTTCGCGGCGACATCACCGTGGCGAAGGGACAACGCGCGACGATCGCCCTAGTCGTCGGCGAGGACGAGCCGCTGGTCGCGCCCACCATCGAGGAGATCGACAGCCGCATCGATCTGACCGACAAGGAATGGCGGGCATGGTCGAAGAACGTGACCTTCCCGCGCGCGGGCCGGGATTTTTTCGTGCGCAGCGCGCTTGCGCTCAAGTTGCTGCTCTACTCGCCCTCCGGCGCCATCGCCGCTGCCGCGACGACCTCACTGCCCGAACGCATCGGCGGCGACAAGAACTTCGACTATCGCTATGCCTGGGTCCGCGATGCCGGCTACACCATCCAGGCGTTTCTGGCCGCGGGCCTGGAAGCGGAATCGAAGGCAGCGTTCACCTGGCTGATCCGGCAACTGCGCCAGCACGGGCCGAAAGTCGTGTTCACCCTGGACGGCGGACTGGTTCCCAACGTCACCGAACTGGAGGCCTCCGGCTACCGCAACACCGTGCCGGTGGTGCGCGGCAATCTCGCCGGTGGGCAGCACCAGCACGGCATCTACGGCGACATCTTCGAGACCGCCTATTGCTTCGTGAGCCGCGGCAACATCCTGGACGCCTCCAGCGCCGAACTGCTGTCCCGGCTCGCCGACCAATGCGCCGATCGCTGGCGCAAGGCGGACTCGGGGATCTGGGAGTTGCCCGAACTGCAGCACTACACCATGTCCAAGGTCAGCTGCTGGCAGGCGCTGGCCAGAGCCGTCGAACTGGCCGACCAGGGCCAGTTGCCGACGACGTGTCGCGATCGCTGGGAACGGGAGCGCGACAGGATCAAGGACTGGATCGAAGTCCACTGCTGGTCGGATGCGCAGCAGGCCTTCGTGATGTATCCGGGCAGCGACAAGCTGGATGCGTCGGTGGCGCTGGCCGCACGGTTCCGCTTCGACGGCAAGGAACGCCTGCTGGCGACGCTCGACGCGATCGACCGCGCATTGGGCGTCGGCGCGTTCCATTACCGCTACTCCGGCATGGCGCAGGAAGAAGGCTGCTTCGTCGCCTGCTCCTACTGGATCGCCGAAGCCTATGCCCGCCTGGGACAGAAAGCCAAGGCCAAAAAACGGCTGACACAGCTCAACGCCGCGCTCGATCGCTGCAACGGCCTGTTGAGCGAGATGATCGATCCGCACTCCGGCGGATTCCTCGGCAACTTTCCGCAGGGACTGAGCCATCTCGCGCAGATCATGGCGATGTCGAGCATCGAGAACACGAAAACCAACCCGGTAAAACTGCAACCACACGCCAAGAAGAGGAAGACGCGATGAACGATCGACTGAAGATGCAGGACCCGCGCGAACAGTACCCCAAGCCGCCGTTCCCGCCGCAGCCGCAACCGGTGCCGGGCAAGGCCTCGGAGATGGACCCGGTGCCCGACCACGGCGAGACCAGCTATCGCGGATCGGGCAAGCTGACGGGCCGCCGGGCGCTGGTGACCGGCGGCGACAGCGGCATCGGCCGCGCCGCGGCGATCGCGTTTGCACGCGAGGGCGCCGATGTGGCCATCTCCTTCCTTGCCGAGGAAGCGTCGGACGCACAGGAGGTCATCGCCCTCATCGAGGCCGAAGGGCGCAAGGCGATCAGCCTGCCCGGCGACATCACCGATCGGCAGTGGTGCGCGGCATTGGTCGATAAAGCGGTGGCCGGCCTGGGTGGCCTGGACATCCTGGTGATCAACGCGGGTCGGCAGCAATATCGGGAAGAAATCAGCGAGGTGAGCGACGAGGATTTCGACAAGACGCTCAAGACCAATCTCTACGCCATGCACTGGATCTGCCGCGCCGCAGTGCCGCACCTGCCGCCGGGCGCGGCGGTGATCACCACCGCCTCCATCCAGGCGTACGATCCGTCGGCGATCCTGCTCGACTACGCGACCACCAAGGCCGGCATCGTCGCCTACACCAAGGCGTTGGCGGCACAGCTGAGCGAAAAGGGCATCCGGGCGAACGTGGTGGCCCCGGGTCCGTTCTGGACCGCGCTGCAGTCCTCCGGCGGCCAACCGATGGAGGCGGTCACCCAGTTCGGTTCGAAGACGCATTTCAAGCGCCCGGGCCAGCCGGTCGAAATCGCACCGCTGTATGTGCTCCTCGCCAGCCAGGAAGGCAGCTACCTGACCGGCGAAGTGTTCGGCGCGACCGGCGGGGCCGGCGTCGCCTGACGTCTGGCGAGATCGATACGTCCTCCACACGATGACGCGCCCAGGCGCGTCATCGCGTGTCTGGCGGCGGCCTGTCCTCGACGCACGGGCACAAAACAGCATCGGCAGGCCAGTGGGCCTGCCGATGCGGGAGAAGGTGGTCCAGCCGCGGATGCCTGCATCCTTGAAGCAGCCCCAGGCATCGCCCCGGCCGCACAGCTGGTAGGCGCATCATGCGTGGGAGTGCGTTACGCCGGCGTCCTCGAGGCGTTGCGGAATGATGTCGGCGGCGTCGTGGCCGTGCGACGAGACCGGCGGTGCCGTCCTTCCTCGCCACGATCACCCGCACCGGCGTCGGCAATCGTGACACCCCCCGGCAACGCACCGACATGTCCGTCACCGGCGGTCTGTAGGGTGGAATGCCCTTTCCGATCCGAGACTGCCCGCCATGCCCTTGACCCAGGAACAACTGCGCATCCTGCAGGACATCCACGCCACCACACCGGTCAGCGAAGCGGAAGCGAACTGGGCGGTGCGCGAAAATTATGCGGCGCAAGGCGAGGACGGCGATCTGGCGCTCAGCCAGAAAGGGCTGAAGGCCATCGACGGCAGCGAAGCGTAGCCCGTCCCCGGCGGGCAGATTGCGCTCATCCCCTCGCTGATAACGCGACCGGTGCCGGCGTGGCACGCCAGCGCCGCAGCCTGCTCCGACGTGGATGCAATCGCCCCCGATACGACCGCGGCATGCCCAGTGCGGGCCAGGCGTTGCCCGCACGCTCCATGCGGCGCTGTACGCCACCTTCTCACGTGAGGAGCGTTGGGGCAAAGACACCAGGCGAGCTTGCGTCAGCAGCGCTGCCCGCCCGCCGCGGCCAGACACCGAATGCCGCGTGACGCAGTGCCATCGGTGCGACGCCACTCCCTGCGCCAACGTGAGGCCGTTGCGGCGCCCTTGGTGTGGGCACTGCCGCCTTTCCCGGGTCAGCACGGGATACCCACCACAAAAGAAATCCAGGCATGAAACTTGCCTCTGGCATTGCAACACTCTTCCGCCACTCTGACGTCGCCATGTTCGCCGCCCGCCCCACTTCATCCGCCCGCCATGACCGTGCGCCGTGCCGGAGCGCTTCTCCGTGAGCGCGGGCCTGACCCTGCGCCGGCACTTCCGGCTCGGCATCATCAAGGTCCTGGGCCCGTCCACGGCGGCGGTGCTGCTGCTGTTCGCCGTCTACCAGATGGCGATCGGCGCGCCGTCGACCGCCCTGGCCGGCACCGCGCTGGCCGGATTGGCCGCGCTGGCGACGTGGCTGGCGCTGCATCGCGGCGATGGCCGCATGGACCCGTTGCTGTCGCTGAGCTGGCTGCTGGGCAGCGCCCTGGCCTGCCATGCGCTGCGCCATGCCGCGGTGCCATGGCTGTACCTGGTGATGATGAGCAACTTCTTTGCGGTGACGCGCCATGTCGCCTTGGCCTGCAACGCCACCCTGATTGCGGTGCTGCTGGTGGTCACGCCGAGCACGCTCGGCGCCGAGCATTTCTTCTCGATGGTGTCGGTCTCGCTGCTGATCACCGGGCTGGGCTACATGCTGGCGTTGCGGGTGGAAGGCGACCGCGTGCAACTGGAACAACTGGCATCGCACGACTCGCTGACCGGGCTGCCGAACCGGCGCATGCTCGAGCGCAGCCTGTCGCAGCGGGTGGCCGATCCGCGCCGCGCGACCCGCCGGCATGGGCTGATCGTGCTCGACATCGATCATTTCAAGGAGGTCAACGACCTCTATGGCCATGCCGAGGGCGACCGGGTGCTGGTCGAGCTGGCCACACTGCTGCGTGCGCAAGTGCGCGCGCCGGACGAGGTGTTCCGGTTCGGCGGCGAGGAATTCGTGGTGGTGGCGCGGCTGCAGTCGGCGACCGAACTGTCGGCCTTCGCCAGGCGCCTGCACGACGCGGCACGTACCGCGTTGCACGGTCCCAACGGCACGATCACCGTGTCGCTGGGCGCGGCCATGCTCTGCGACGAGGCACAGTGGCACGACTGGTTCTCGCGCGCCGACACCGCGCTGTACCAGGCCAAGAACAACGGACGCGACCGCTACGTGATCGCCGAGGACGTGGCGCAGGATTGAGCGGCCGGCACCGGCGGCGATCTGCCGCGTGCCCGGCTGGTTTTCGGTCCGGTCGCCGTCAGCAGGAGGACTCTAATGGCAGGAAGCCCCCTGTGGGCGTCAATTGTCATGCCGCGCGAAGTGGTGTGCGTTCTGGATGGCGCAATGCGTCGGGACTGAAGTCCCTCCCACAGTGCACACGGAGGGCGCGCCGCAAGCGATGGGGGGAGTCAACTGTCATGCAACCGCGACGGGCTCTACCGGGAACGCCCGTCGCGGCTGAAGCCGCTCCTGCAGGAAACCCGCACCGGCCTGATGCTGGCAAAAAGCAGATGAGAGAGGTGCCGAGAAGGCCTCGGTGCGTGCAGTCGGCCCGCACCGCGGCCTTTGCGGCCTACAACTCAACGCGCCTGCACCGCAGCCGCCGCCCCCGCGGTGGTCGCGACGTCCCTGCTGCCGGCGTCGGTGCCCGCATCCTGGCCCCAGCCGCCGAGCGCTTTGTACACCCGCACCACGCCAATGTTCACCGCTGCCTCGGCGTCGGCCAGGGCGGCCTCGGCGGTCAGTTGCGTGCGCTGCGCATCGAGCAGGGTCAGGAAATCCTCCGACCCCTCGCGGTAACGGATCTGCGCCAGCGCCTCGGCGCGCTGCGCGGCCTGCGTCTGTTCGGCCACGATCGCCAGCCGCGCCTGTTCGTGGGCGTACGCGGTCAAGGCGTTCTCGGTGTCCTCCAGCGCACCGAGCACGGTCTTCTCGTAGTCGGCGGCGGCGCCGTCGGCCTGCGCCTCGCTCGCGCGCAGGCGCGCGCGCACGCTGCCCAGGTCGAACGCCGCCCACTGGATCGAGGGCGTCAGCGACCAGGCCTTGCTGCGGCCGTGCAGCAAGGCGCCGGCATCGCCGGACAGGAAGCCGACGAAGCCGGACAGGCTGATCCGCGGGAAGAGATCGGCGGTGGCCACGCCGACCCGCGCGGTCGCCGCTGCCAGGCGACGTTCGGCGATGCGCACGTCGGGACGCCGGCGCAGCAACTGCGTGGTGTCGCCCAGCGGCAAGGCCCGCGCATAGGCCGGGGTCGGCTGCGGCGCCAGCAGCGCGTCGAGCGTGCCCGGCGGCTTGCCTAGCAGCACCGCCAGCCGGTGTCGCGCCTGCGCGGCGTCGACTTCCAGCAACGGAATGTCGGCCTCGATCGCCTTCAGCCGCGCACGGCTGCTCTGCACGTCCAGCTCGCTGCCCGCGCCCAGCCGCCAGCGGGTCTCGGTCAGGCGCTGGGTGTCGCGCAGGTTGTCCAGCGTGGTGCGCGCCAGGGCGATGCGCTTCTGGGTGCCGCGCAGCGCGAAGTAGTTGCGTGCGACCTCGGCGGCCACGGTGACCTGGGCGTCGGCCAGGCCGGCCTGTTCGGCCTCCAGGTTCGCGCGCGCGGCTTCGCTGGCACGGCGCTGGCGCCCGAACAGGTCCAGCTCCCAACCGGCATCGAAGCCGAGCCTGTAGCTCTCGGTGAGCACGCGCGCACCGCCGGCATCGGCATCCGGGGCCTTGCCGCGGGTGTAGTCGCCGCCGGCGGTGACGTGCGGCGCCCGGTCCAGGCGCTGCTCGGCGAAGACCGCGCGCGCCTCGTGCACGCGCGCCAGGGCGATGCGCAGGTCGAGGTTGGCGACCAGGCCGTCGTGCACCAGTTGTTCCAGCACCGGATCGTCGAACTGCGCCCACCAGGAGGCGACCGGCGAATCGGTCGCGAACACCGGCGACGCGGTTCCCTGCAACGTCACCGGCGGCTGCGCCGGTGCATGGTAGTCGGGACCGACGCTGGCGCAGGCGCTGAGCAGCGCCAGCGCCAGCGCGCCGAGTGCGGGCCGGATCACCATGGCAGCACCTGTCCGACATGGGTGTAGCTGCCGGTGGGGCCGTCCGCGTCGAGCAGCGCCATCATCACGCTGCTGCGCGCGCCGTCGGCCACCTCCAGTTCGCCCTCGCCCGCGTTCATGTCGGTCTTCACGTAGCCGGGGTGGATGGTGTTGACCTTGATCGGGGTCTCGCGCAGTTCGTAGGCCAGCTGGATGGTCCAGGCGTTTACCGCGCTCTTGGACACGTTGTACGCCGGCACCTTGAAGTCGTAGATCGGCGAGCCCGGCTGGCTGTGCAGCGTCAGCGAGCCGAGCAGGCTGGAGACGTTGACGATGCGCGCGGCCGGGGCCTCGCGCAGCAGCGGCAGGAACGCCTGGGTGACCGCGATCAGGCCGAACAGGTTGGTGTCGAAGGTCTCGCGCCATGACTCCAGCGACTGCTGCGACACGCTCAGGCGCAGGTCGTCGCGCAGGATGCCGGCGTTGTTGACCAGGATGTCCAGCCGCCCGTGGCGGGCGCGCACCGTCTCCACCGCGGCGGCGATGCTGGCGGCGTCGGTGACGTCCAGGGTCAGCGGCTCCACCGGCAGGCCCTCGCCCTGCAGTTCCAGCGCCGCGGCGCTGGCACGGGTCGCGTCGCGCCCGGCCAGCAGCGTGTGCACGCCGGCTTCGGCCAGTTGGCGCACGGTGTGCAGGCCGATGCCGCGGGTGGCGCCGGTGACCAGGGCGATCTTGTGTGCTGCGTTCATTGCGAAACTCCTGAGAAGGATGGGAAAAGGATCAGCCGTGCGCCGGCGCGTCGGCGTGGGCCGGCGCATGCGAGACCAGCGGCCGCCCGGCCAGCTTGCGCAGGGCGACATAGAACACGGGGGTAAGGAACAGACCGAACAGGGTCACGCCCAGCATGCCGGCGAACACGGTGATGCCGGTGGCAGAGCGCACTTCCGCGCCGGCGCCATGCGAGAACACCAGCGGCACGGTGCCGGCGATGAAGGCGATGGAGGTCATCACGATCGGGCGCAGGCGCAGGCGGCAGGCCTGCAGCGCCGATTCGACGATGCCCTTGCCCTGCAGTTCCAGCTCGCGGGCGAACTCGACGATCAGGATCGCGTTCTTGCACGCCAGACCCATCAGCACCACCAGGCCCACCTGCACGAACACGTTGTTGTCGCCGCCGCTCAGCCAGACCCCGAACAACGCCGACAGCAGGGTCATCGGCACGATCAGGATCACCGCCAGCGGCAGGGTCCAGCTCTCGTACAGCGCGGCCAGCACCAGGAACGCCAGCAGCACCGCCAGCGGGAACACCACCAGGGCCGCATTGCCCTGGGTCGCCTGCTGGTAGCTCAGGTCGGTCCACTCGATCTCCATGCCGTTGGGCAGCACCTGCTTGGCGATCTGGGTGATCTTGGCCATCGCCTCGGCCGAGGACAGCGCACGCGCATCGGCTTCGCCGGCCAGGTCGGCGGCCGGATAGCCGTTGTAGCGCAGCACCGGGTCCGGGCCGTAGGTCTGCTTGATGGTGACCATCGAGCCGATCGGCACCATTTCGCCGTTGGCATTGCGGGTGCGCAGCCGGGCGATGTCCTCCACGCTCTCGCGGAACGGCGCATCGGCCTGGGCGATCACCTGCCAGGTGCGGCCGAACTGGTTGAAGTCGTTGACGTAGGTCGAGCCCAGGTAGGTCTGCAAGGTATCGAACAGATCGGTCAGGGCCACGCCCTGGGCCTTGGCCTTGACCCGGTCGACCTCGGCGTCGAGCTGCGGCACGTTGGCCTGGTAGGTGCCGATCGGGAAGCTCATGCCCGGGGTCTGCGCCACCGCCCCCTGCATCGTGCTGACCGCGTTCTGCAGCGCGCCGTAGCCGAGGTTGGCGCGGTCCTCGATGAACAGCTGGTAGCCGTTGCCGTTGCCCAGGCCGAGGATCGGCGGCGGCATGAAGGCGAACGACATGCCCTCGCCCAGCTGCGAGATGCGCTGGTTGATCTCGGCATTGATCTCCAATGCGCTGCGGTGGCGCTGCGCGAACGGCTTCAGCGGCAGGAACACCACGCCGGTATTGGGCGTGTTGGTGAACTGCAGCGCGTTGAGGCCCGGGAACGAGATCGCGTGGGCCACGCCATCGGTCTGCATGGCGATGGTGGCGACCTTGCGCAGCATCGCGTCGGTGCGCTCGATCGAGGCGCCTTCCGGCAGCTTCACACCGGCGATCAGGTACATCTTGTCCTGGGTCGGGATGAAGCCGCCCGGCACCGCCTTGAACATCAGCCCAGTGACCAGCAGCAGCACCACGTACACCGCGAACACCGCGCCGCGGCGGCCGAGGATGCGCGACACCGCGCCCTGGTAGCGGTCGGAGCTGCGGTGGAAGAAGCGGTTGAACGGGCGGAACAGCCAGTTGCCGAACAGCCGCTCCATGCCGCGCGACAGGCGGTCCTTGGGCGCGTCGTGGCTTTGCAGCAGGCGCGCGGCCAGCGCCGGCGACAGGGTCAGCGAGTTGATCGCCGAGATCACCGTGGAGATGGCGATGGTCACCGCGAACTGCTTGTAGAACTGCCCGGTCACCCCGGACAGGAACGCCATCGGCACGAACACCGCGCACAGCACCAGCGCGATCGCGATGATCGGCCCGGACACCTCGCGCATCGCCTGGTGCGCCGCCGCCAGCGGGCTCAGCCCCTCCTCGATGTTGCGCTCCACGTTCTCCACCACCACGATCGCATCGTCGACCACGATGCCGATCGCCAGCACCAGCCCGAACAGGGTCAGCGTGTTGATCGAGAAGCCCAGCAGGTACAGCGCGGCGAAGGTGCCGACCACCGACACCGGCACCGCGATCAGCGGAATGATCGAGGCACGCCAGGTCTGCAGGAACAGGATCACCACCAGCACCACCAGCAGCACCGCCTCCAGCAGGGTGTGCACCACCGCGCTGATCGAATCGCGCACGAAGATGGTGGTGTCGTACACCGCCTCGTACTTCACGTCGTCCGGGAACTGCTTGGTCAGCTCGTCCATCTTGGCGATGACCTGGTCGCGAATCTGCAGCGCATTGGCGCCCGGCGCCTGGAAGATGCCGATGCCGACCGCGTTCTTGCCGTCCAGCTGCGCGCGCAGGGTGTAGTCGCCGGCGCCCAGTTGCAGGCGGGCGACGTCGGACAGGCGCACGGTCTGGCCGTCGGCACCGACCTTGAGCACGATGTCGCCGAACTCCTGTTCGGTGCGCAGGCGGCCCTGGGCGTTGATCAGGGTCAGGAACTTGCTCTGCGGCATCGGCTCGGCGCCGAGCTGGCCGGCGGAGACCTGCACGTTCTGCTCGCGCATCGCCGCGACCACGTCGCTGGCGGTGAGCCCGCGCGCGGCCACCCGCTCCGGGTCCAGCCAGGCGCGCATCGCGTAGTCGCCGCCGCCGAACACCTGCGCATCGCCCACGCCCTGGATCCGCGCCAGCGCGTCCTTGACGTGCAGGCGCGCGTAGTTGCGCAGATACAGGCTGTCGTACTTGCCCTTGGGCGAGGTCAGGTGCACCACCATCAGGAAGGTCGGCGACTGCTTCTGCGTGGTCACGCCCTGCCGGCGCACGTCCTCGGGCAGGCGCGCCTGCGCCTGCGCGACGCGGTTCTGCACCTTGACCGCGGCATCGTCCGGATCGGTGCCCGGGCGGAAGGTCACGGTCATCTGCAGCACGCCGTCGGAGCCGGCGACCGACTTGATGTACATCATGTTCTCGACGCCGTTGATCGCTTCTTCCAACGGCGTGGCGACGGTCTCGGCGATGACCTTGGGGTTGGCGCCCGGATACACCGTGCGCACCACCACCGAAGGCGGCACCACGTCCGGGTATTCGCCGATGGGCAGCAGCGGGATGGCGATCAGGCCCGCGGCGAAAATGACGATCGACAGCACGGCGGCGAAGATCGGCCGGTCGATGAAGAATCTGGAAAAGTCCATGGGTGGTGGTCCTGGAAACGGTTGAAACGGGGGGCCAGGCGCGGACGCAGGCAAGCTGGTGGCGGCGCCGGGCCATGGCGGGCCCGGCGGGTATGGCCGGTACGACCCGGCCGGTGCTGCGTCGGCGCCCGCGACTCAGTCGAGGGCGACGGCCTGCGGCGGTGCGGCCGGGGACGTGGTCTGCAGCGCGATCGGCTTGGCCTGCACCGGCATGCCGGGCATGAACACCTTCTGCACGCCATCGACGATGACCTTGTCGCCGGCGGACAGGCCGCTGCGCACGATGCGCAGGCCCTCGGCGCTGCGGCCGAGCTGCACGTCGCGCCGCTGCGCCTTGCCGTCCTTGTCGACCACGTAGACGTACTTGCGGTCCTGGTCGGTGAGCACCGCGCGGTCGTCGATCAGCACCGCGTCGAAGCGGCCGCTGCCGAGCAACCGCACCCGCGCGAACAGGCCGGGGGTGAAGCGACGATCGGCGTTGTCCAGCAGCGCGCGCACGTGGATGGTGCCGGTGCTGCGCACCAGTTGGTTGTCGAGGAAATCGACCTTGCCGGCGTGCGGATAGCCGTCCTCGCCGACCAGGCCGACCTGCACCGGCAGGCTGCCGTCGCGTTCGCTCGGGCGCTGGCCGTCGCGCGCCATCTGCGCATAGCGCAGGAAGGTGCCTTCGTCGGCATCGAAGTACACGTGCACCTTGTCCAGCGACACCAGCGTGGTCAGCACGCTGGCGCTGTCGCCGGCGGTGACCAGGTTGCCGGCGGTCACCATCGCGCGGCCGGCGCGGCCGTCGATCGGCGCGCGCACCTGGGTCCATTCCAGGTTCAGGCGCGCGGTATCCACCGCCGCCTGCGCGGCCAGCACGTCGGCCTGCGCCTGCTCGGCGGCGGCGCGCCGCTGCTCCCAGCTTTCGGTGGAGATGGCCTGCTGCTCGGACAGGGTCTTGGCGCGCGCGGCCTCGCTGGCACTGAGCTTGGCCTGGGTGCGCGCACGCGCCAGGTCGGCCTCGGCGCGCGCCAGCTCGGCGCGGTAGCTGCGCGCGTCGATGGTGAACAGCACCTGGCCCTTCTTCACTTCCTGGCCTTCGACGTAAGCGACCTTGTCGATGTAGCCGGACACGCGCGGGCGCAGATCGACGTGCTCGACCGCCTCGACGCGACCGCTGAACTCGTCCCACTGGCTGATCTGCTTCTGCAGCGCGGGCGCCACGCCCACGCTCGGCGGCGGCGGCGCGCCCTGTTCGTTGGCCTGGCTCCCGCAGGCGGCCAGCGTGGCGACCAGCAGCGCCACCGCCAGCGGGCGCAGGGCGCCCGGCAGCAGGCGCGACGGCATCGGAATCGGATTCATGGAGAGACCTCGTGGGTGGAGAAGGAAAACGGCAAGGGGGTGAGCAAGGCGCTGCGCGGCTGGGCGAAGTGGCGGCGGTCGATCTCGACCAGCGCACGGTCCGGCCGCTGCGGTTCGGCCAGCAGGTGGACCACGGCGCGGCCGACGCCGAGGGTGGTGAACCACTCCGGGCAGTCGTCGATGGCGGTGTCGCTGCGGCACACCGGTTCGGACAGCGACAGCAGATGCACGTGCACGCCCAGCGGCTTGGCTTCCTCGTGCAGCACCTGGGCGAGCATGCGGATCGCCGACGCCGCCACCGAACTGTCGCCATGCCCGGACCACGCGCGCAGCGCGCAGGGACTGCCCAACAGCACGTAGCGGGCGCCGCGCTCGTGCTGCGCCAGCAGCGGCAGCAGATGCCGGGCGGCAGCCAGGTGCGGCAGCAGGTCGGCATCCAGGCGTTTGCGCAGCGCGCCCAGCGGCCGCTCCAGCAGGCGCCCCGGCCGCAGCGGGCTGCCGAGCGCGGCGACCACCCCGGCCAGCGGCCGCGGCCGCTGCGCGACCTCGGCGACCAGGGCGGCGGCAGCTGCGTCGGTGCCGACCGAGCCGCACAGCACGTCCAGGCCAGGCTCGTCGCGGTGGCGTTCGCGCAGCGCGGCCAGGCGGGCGCGGTCGCGCGCCACCGCCAGCACCGGGCTGCCGGCTTCCAGCAGCGCCTGCACCACGCCCTGCCCGACCGTGCCGCTGCCGCCGAGAACCAGGACCTCGGGGGCCAACATCCCGCTCACGGGACTTTTCCTCCCGCCGACGGGACAATCGCGATGCGACCCAACCGGTCGTTGCCGGACGCGCCCAGGCGCAGACTGCTTCCGCCCTGCCGCCGCGGCGGCGGCGTGAACTCGCGAAACGCTTTCGGATAAAGGGATTGCGCCGTCGCCACGGACGCGGAACGGCGCCGCGGCTGGCGATCGGGGCAGGCGAAAAACTGGAACAGGGTGCGCATCGACATGGGCAAAGACCGTCGGTGATGGCGAATGCGGACAAATTAGGCGCCAAAGCCGCACTTGATTAGTCCGAATTAAGGGGAATAATCGTCCCGCTACCGGTCCAATCGCCTCCACCTCAAGGAACCGCCATGAGCCACGATCTCAACGACACCCTGATCTTCGTCAAGGTGGTCGAGCAAGGCAGCTTCATCGCCGCGGCCAACGCCCTCGGCCTGCCCAAGACCACCGTCAGCCGCAAGGTGCAGGATCTGGAAGCGCGGCTGGGCGCGCGCCTGCTGCACCGGACCACGCGCCGGCTCGGACTGACCGAGGCCGGCGCGGTCTACCACGAGCATTGCCAGCGCATCGCCCGCGAACTGGAGGAAGCCGAGAGCGCGGTGGGCCAGTTGCAGGCCGGCCCGCGCGGCTGGCTGCGCTTCAGCGTGCCCTATTCCGCCGGGATTTCCTGGGTGGCGCCGATCCTGGGCGAATTCCACCGCCAGCACCCGGAAGTGCGGCTGGAGATGATCATGACCAGCGACAAGGTCGACCCGATCGCCGAAGGCGTGGACGTGGCCCTGCACATGGGCACGCTGCCGGATTCGACCATGGTCGCGCGCAAGCTCGCCACCTTCCGCACCCAGGTCTTCGCCAGTCCCTACTACATCGAACGCCACGGCGAACCGCTGCATCCGGACGACCTGCAGCACCACCGCACGTTGGCGCTGAGTAACGGCCGCGGCGGCGGCAACCGGCTGTGCTGGCCGCTGCGCAACGGCAAGCAGAGCGGCGAGTTCCTGGTCCAGCCGATCCTGCTGGCCAACGATTCGGCTGCGCTGATCGGCGGCCTGGTCTGCGGCGAAGGGCTGGTGCTGGCCAGCGACGCGACGATCAAGCCGCTGATCGAGGCCGGCAAGGCGCGGCGCGTGCTCGGCGGATGGGTCGGGCCGGACCTGGACTTCAACGCGGTGTTCCCGGGCGGGCGCATGCTTTCGCCGAAGGTGCGCGCCTTCGTCGACTTCCTGGTCGACAAGCTCAACTTCGACGTCAGCTACATGATGGCGCAGTGCCCGGCCAAGCTGGCCACACAGCAGGCCGAGGACGGCGCCGAGTTCACCCTGTGCAGCGGCGTGGCGATGAACACGCAGTCGCTGGCCACCCTGCCGCGCGTCGCCGCCGCACCTGCACCAGCGGATGCGGCAGCGGAAACCGAAGCCGAGGACGAAGAGGACGCCGCGCTGGTCTGAGCCGCGCGGCCCACGGCGCTGCGCATCGGCAGCACGGAAACGCGAACGGGCCGCAGTGCGGCCCGTTCGTGGTTGCAGTCGGCGGGTCGGTCAGCCGGCAGTGGAGCGCAGCGGCACCACGCGGATCTCCACGCGGCGGTTCTGCGCGCGGCCGGCCTCGGTGCTGTTGTCGGCGATCGGATACTTCTTGCCGGCGCCCAGGGTCTGGATGCGCTCGGGCTGCACGCCCTGCGCGGTCAGGTACGCGGCCACCGACGACGCGCGCTGTTCGGACAGGCGCTGGTTCACCGCATCGCTGCCGATGCTGTCGGTGTGGCCGACCACTTCGATCATGGTCTGGTTGTACTCGCCCAGGGTCTGGGCCACGCCGTTGAGCGCCGAATAGAACTGCGGCTTGAGCGTGGACTGGTTGAAGTCGAAGGTGATGCCGTCGGGCAGGTTGAGGGTGATGTTGTCGCCGTCGCGGCGCACGTCGATGCCGGTATTGGCGGTGCGCTCGCGCAGCGCGCGCTCCTGGCGATCCTGGTAGTTGCCGATCGCCGCGCCGCTGAGCGCGCCGATGCCGGCGCCGATCATCGCGTGCTGGCGGCGCTCGGTGGCACTGCTGCCGCTGAGCAGGCCGGCGGCCACGCCGACCGCGGTGCCGATCAGCGCGCCGCGGCCGGTGCGGTTCTGCTGCTCGGTGGGATTGCCGTACTGGTCGCGCTGCACGTAGGAGCCGCCGGTGGCGCAGGCGGACAGCACCAGCGCACTGGCCAGGGCCACGGATAGGCCGCGAAGGGCGGTCGTTTTCATCATGTTCTCTCCGAACCTGGATGGACGTGGCCGCAGCATAAACAGCGCCACGCGAGGCGCGGATGAACGCGGCGCGGCGCGCGATGCGCCAGGTTCAGGAAGACGGCAGCAGGGTCTCGGCGTCGGCCGCGCTCAACGGCTGCTCCCAATCGCCCATCAGCGCCAGGTACAGCAGCTTCTCGAATTCGGCGCCGACCCGCCGCATCACCGCGTCCGGATCGGGAATCAGCCGCGCATCGCCGATCAGGCCGAAGTGCACGCGGTGGTTGTAGCTCATGATCGACACGCCGACGCCGATCGAGCCGGTCTGCGGCACCCAGAACATCATCTCGCGCACGCGGCTGCCGGCCAGGTACAGCGGCTGCTGCGGCCCCGGCACGTTGGTCGCCACGGTGGTGGCCTTGCGGCTGAACAGGTCCAGCGCCGCCGACTGCAGCGCCGCCGGCGCCATGCCCACTGCCGCGAGCAGGCCGAACACCACCATCGCCTGCCGCGACTGCTTGAGCTGCTGCATCGACTCGGCCACGCATTGCAGCCGCCGCACCGGATTGGCCTCGCCCACCGGCAGGTCCAGGAACACCAGGCCGAAGTGGTTGCCGAGCTTGCGCGCGTGCTCCAGCGGGCGCAGGTTGACCGGCACCGTGGCGCGCAGGGTCACCCCGTCCAGGCGTTCGCCGCGCTCGAGCATGTAGTCGCGCAAGGCGCCGGCCATGGTCGCCATCAGCACATCGTTGACCGTGCAGTCGCAGGCGCGGCCGACCGCCTTGACTTCGTCCAGGTCCAGCGGTTCGGCCCAGGCCACGCGCTTGCTGACGCCGAGGCGGCCGCGCAGCAGCGTCGGCGGATCGTCGGCCAGCAGCAAGGCATTGACCAGTTCGCGGCCGATCAGCCCGCCTTCGCGCGCCAGCATCTGCGGCAGGTTCGGGTCCTGCGCCATCGCCCGGCCCTTGTCGAGCATGCGCCCGCCGAGCTTGAGGTAACGGTCCACCGCACCGACCCGGCGCACCACTTCCTTGCCATCGTCCTTGAGCCAGGCGCGCTCGAGCTGCGCCGACGGCTCCGGAGTGCGCTGGGTATCGGTCAGCGACAGCAGCACCTGCACCAGGGCGATGCCGTCGGCGTAGCTGTGGTGGATCCGCGCCACCAGCGCCGAGCCGCCTTCGTAGCGTTCGATCAGGTGGAACTGCCACAGCGGCTTGGTCTTGTCCAAGGGCGTGGACGCCATCTGCCCGGCGAAGCGCTCCAGCGCCTTCTTCTGCCCACGCCCGGGCAAGGCCGACAGGCGTACGTGCCAGTCCAGATCGAAATCGTCGTCGCGCTGCCAGTAGGCGCCGGTGGCGGTCTCCACCGGCTTCTGCAGGAACCGCGGGAAGGCCAGGAAGCGCTTGCGCACCAGTTGCTTGAGCGCAGGCAGGGTCAGCGGCTCGTCGAACATCAGCACGCCGGTGATCATCATCGGATTGGTCGGCCGGTCCATTCGCAACCAGGCGGTATCCACGCGCGACATCGGTTCGCGCTGCGGCTTGCGGCGAGCTGAGCTGGTGGCCATGCGGGCTCCTGTCCGAGCCCGGAGTGAATCATGGCCCCGCGAAGGGCGTCAATCGCGCCTGCCCCCGTGCTGCGCCGCGCCACACGGCGCGTTGCTCAACCGGTGGCGGTTTCGCGGTACGCGGCCAGCGCCGCGTCGCGGCCGGCGGCCAGGTCCACGATCGGCTGACGCGGATACTGCGTCGCAGCCTGCGCCAGCCGCTGCGGCGCCTGCCAGGGCGCGAAGCGATCGGCCACCGGCAGCGCCGCCAGTTCCGGCACCCAGCGCGCGATGTACTCGCCCTTCGGATCGAACTTCTGCGCCTGGGTCACCGGATTGAACACGCGGAAATAGGGCGCGGCGTCGGCGCCGGTCCCGGCCACCCACTGCCAGCCCAGCGTGTTGTTGGCCAGGTCGGCGTCGACCAGGGTGTCCCAGAACCAGCGCGCGCCCTCGGACCAGTGCACGCGCAGATGCTTGCACAGGTAGCTGGCGACGATCATGCGCACGCGGTTGTGCATCCAGCCGGTGTGCCACAACTCGCGCAGGCCGGCATCGACGATCGGCACGCCGGTGCGTCCGCGCTGCCAGGCATGCAACTGCGCGGGATCGGGCGTGGCCCAGCGGAAGCGCTCGAAACGCGGATTGAGGTTGCGCTCGGGCGTGTCGGGAAAATGGTGCAGCAGGTGATGGGCGAAGTCGCGCCAGCCGAGCTGGCGGATGTAGCCGTCGATGGCCGCGGCGGTGGCGGCACGGCGATGGCGCTCCAGGGTGGCGACGATGCGCCACGGGGCGATCTCGCCGAAATGCAGGTGCGGCGACAGCCGCGAGGTGCCGACCTGGTCCGGGCGGTCGCGGCCGTCGAGGTAGTCGCGCAACGCGCCGTCGACGAACACGTCCAGCGCCTCGTGCGCCCCCGCCTCGCCCGGCTGCCAGACCTCCCAGAAGCCGCGGTCCCAGTCCAGCGCCGGCGCCAGGCCGAGCCGCTCCAGCGGCAGGCTGTCCAGCTTCGCGGGCGGCGGTGGCAGCGTCTTCGGCGCGGCCTGCAACGCCGGCACCTGCCAGTGGCTCAGCGCGCTGCGCCAGAACGGCGTGAACACCTTGTACGGGCCGCCCTGCTGCGTCGCCAGTTGCCAGGGCTCGAACAGCAGCGCGCTGTTGTGGCTGTGTACGTCCAGACCCTGTTCGCGCAGTTCGCGCTTGAGCCGCGCGTCGCGCGGTTGCGTGGCCGGCTCGTAGCGGCGGTTCCAGTACACCGCCACCGCGCCGCAGTCGGCAACCACCTGGCGCAACGCGGTCTCGGCCGGACCCTGGCGCAGGATCAGGCGCGAACCGCGCGCGCGCAATTGCGCATCCAGCGCCGCCAGCGAACGCTGCAGCCAACTGCGCGAGGCCGCGCCCGCGGCCCAGGCGCCCTCGTCTTCCGGGCTGTGCAGGTACACCGGCACCGGCGTATGCCCGGCGTCCAATGCGGCCTGCAGGGCGGGTTGATCGTGCAGGCGCAGGTCGCGCCGGAACCAGACGATGGCGTAGCTCATGCGAGGAGACGCAGCGAAGGACGCGCCATGATACGGATCGGGTGCAGCGGCCAGGTGAGCATGCGGCGACGCAACCCGCACGTGCCTGCACCCTGTCGTCCCTGGCCCGATGCGGTCGCACTGACCGGATTTCGTAGACATCGCCACGCGCCGCGCACGTGCGCCTCATCCGCCCTGCTATAACGCCGAGGCGGGCGCCGTCATGTCGAAGCGGCGCCGCGACCGCTGCTGTTGGACGACGTTCCGGGGAAGGACGTCATCCGTGCTTTCGCTGCACCGCGCACGACACGGCCACGGCCGTCTCGCGCGCACGGGGAACATCCGCCATCGCTTCTGCGACCTCACGGCAACCACGGCCGGCGAGCGCGGCTGCGTGCGGCCCGAACCGCCCGCGCCCGGACCTGCATCGACAGGGCCGCGGCGCGCTGCGGGCAGCCAACGGCGCAGCACGGTCATGCCCATCGCCGACATCCGCAACACCCTCAGGAGAGCAAGACCCATGGACAAGCGCATCGCAAAAGCCGCCCTCACCCTCGCGCTGAGCCTCGCCGCCCCGCTGGCGATGGCCTGCAGCACCGAGATCGAGGAAGGCCCGGGATCGTGCGGTTACCAACCGCCGGGCAGCGGCGGCGGCAGCACGCCCGTCTACACGCTGCAGGGCGTGATCCAGAACCAGGGCTACGAGTCCGACAACCGCCCGGCCGGCGGCAAGCGCCTGAAGATCCGCGCCTACTCGCGCTTCGCCAACGCCAACAACGACCGCGTCGACGCCAACTACATCAACGTGCGCTGCAACGCCTACGACCCGTACGGCAACGGCTACACCACCGATTACGACGAGGAAGGCAACGGCGCCCTGGTCGACGTGCACTTCACGTCGAACTTCGTCTACGGCGCATACCGCAAGATCACCGTGGTCTGCACGCATCATGCCGAGTACGGCGCCAACACCTACGACACCACCAGCAACGCCCAGATCGACATTCCCTACTGATCCTCGTTGCCTCCGCACCACGCCGGCGTCCGCAGCCTTGCGGGCGCCACGCGTCGCGACCGCTGCCCGCAGGTGCGGGCGGCGGCTTACTCGAACGCGCCCACCGAGTCGTGCGCGAGATTGTCGAAGCGGGTGTATTCGCCGAAGAACTTGAGCTTGCACGACCCGGTCGGGCCGCCGCGGTGCTTGCCGATGATGATTTCGGCCAGGCCCTTGTCCGGCGAGTTTTCCTTGTTGTAGTAGTCGTCGCGGTAGATGAACACGATCATGTCCGCGTCCTGCTCGATCGCGCCGGATTCGCGCAGGTCGGCCATCACCGGGCGTTTGTCGGTCCGCGTTTCCAGCGAGCGGTTGAGCTGCGACAACGCGATCACCGGCACGCCGAGTTCCTTGGCCAGGCCCTTGAGCGAGCGCGAGATCTCCGAGATCTCGGTCGCGCGGTTCTCGCTGTTGCCGGGCACCGACATCAGCTGCAGGTAGTCGATCACGATCAGGCCCAGGTCGTGCTCGCGCTTGAGCCGGCGCGCCTTGGAGCGCAGCACTTCCGGCGACACGCCCGGCGTATCGTCGATGAAGATCTTGGTCTCCTTGAGCATCTTGATCGCACCGGTGACCCGCGCCCAGTCCTCGTCCTCGAGCTGGCCGGTACGCAGGCGTTGCGCGTTGATGCGGCCGTTGGAGGAGATCAGGCGCATCGCCAGCTGCGAGGCCGACATTTCCATCGAGAACACCGCCACCGCCTTCTTCGACTTGATCGCCGCGTACTCGGCGATGTTCAGCGCGAAGGTGGTCTTGCCCATCGCCGGACGCGCGGCGAGGATGATCAGGTCGGTCGGCTGCAGGCCGGCGGTCATCGCATCGAAATCGTTGTAGCCGGTCGGCAGGCCGGTGATGTTGCCGCCGTTCTCGAAGCGGTTGCGCAGTTCCTCGAACGCGTCCTTCAACGCGCCCGGCATCGCCACGAAGTCGCTGCGTCCGCGCGCGCCGGCCTCGGCGATCTGGAACACCGCTTTTTCCGCCGACGCCAGCAGCTCCGAACTCTCGCGCCCTTCCGGCTGGAAGCCGTCGTTGACGATGGTGGTGCCGACCTCGATCAACTGCCGCAGCACCGCCTTGTCGCGGACGATCTCGGCGTAGGCGACGATATTGGCCGCCGACGGCGTGGTGCTGGCCAGTTCGATCAGGTAGGCGCCGTCGCCGACCATCTCCAGCTTGCCCTGCGATTCGAACCACTCGCCCAGGGTCACCGCGTCGAACGGGCGGCCCTTCTCGGCCAGTTCGCGGATCGCGCGGTAGATCAACTGGTGGTCGCGCCGGTAGAAATCGTTGTCGGTGAGCTGGTCGTTGACCCGATCGTAGGCGTCCGGCGCCAGCATCAGGCCGCCGAGCACGGCCTGTTCGGCCTCGGTCGAGTGCGGTGGCACGCGCAACTGGTCGAGACGCGGCTCGCTGCGTTCGTTGCGCTCGCTTTTGCGATCGCCGCGGTAGCCGGGACGGGCGGACATAGGCTGGGTCTTCTCTGTGGGGCGCGGGTCTGCGTGGCGCGGGCGCCGGGCGCGGCCTCACCGCGGCCCGGGCGCAGATTTTAGTCCCCGCGCCCGGCTGGGGCTAGGGCGAGGAGCCCGCGCGATCAGCCGGGCGTGGGCCACCGCAGCCCACCAGCGCTGGGGACAAGTCTGGGGACAAGCGGTTGAGAACGTCGCCTACGCCCTGCCGCACCAGGGCCGCCCTGCCCCTGCGCACGCCACCGACGGAGCGCGCCGTGGCGGCGTTCAGGCCTGCAGTTCGTCGATCCAGGCGATGAACTTGTCGACGAATCCGGCAAGGAATTTGCGCGTGCGCTCGTCGTCGATGGCGCCGTCCTCGGCGATCAGGCCCTCCTTGAACTGCAGAAAGATCTCCGGCTGGCCCAGCACCGGCATGTCCAGGTAGGCCAGCACGTTGCGCAGGTGCTGCTGCGCCAGGGCGGTGCCGATCGCACCGGGCGAGGTGCCGCACACCGCCGCCGGCTTGCCGGCGAAAGCGCTCTCACCGTACGGACGCGAGCCCAGGTCGATGGCGTTCTTGAGCACGCCGGGGATGGAGCGGTTGTATTCCGGGGTGACGAACAGCACCGCATCGGCGTCGCTGACCTGCGTCTTCAGGCGCCGGCCCTGCGCCGGATAGTCGTGGTCGTGGTCCTGGTTGTACAGCGGCAGGTCGCCGATCTCCACGTACTCGAAACTGGCACGGTCGCCGGCAAGTCGCTCCAGCGCGTGCGCCAGGCGCCGGTTGAACGACTCCTTGCGCAGGCTGCCGACAAAGACGGCGATGCGGTACTGGCTCATGGCGTTGCTCCAGACTGAATGGATCTTCAGGCTAGCCGCCGCCGCGCGGCAGTCAGGTGAACGCTGCTGCCGTCCCGGCCAGCGCCAGGCGCGCGCGCACCTCGTCCGGCAGCGGCGGCAGCGCCACGAAGCCCGGCGTCGCGCGCACCCGCTGCAGCCAGTCGCACAGCGCCGGATACTGCGTCAGCGCGATGCCGGCATCGCCAGCGCAATGGGTGTAGGCGAACAACGCGATATCGGCGATGCCGTAGGTCGGGCCGGTGAACCAGGCCTGCGCCTGCAGGTGCTGCTCCATCACCGCCAGCGCCCGCATCGCGCCCTCGCGCAGGCGTGGGAGTTCGGCGCGCCGCGGCGAATCGGGCGGCGTCCAGCCGCAGACGAAGCGTGCCACCGCCACGTAGGGCTCGTGGCTGTACTGCTCGAAGAACAGCCAGCTCAGCGCCTGCGCGCGCTGCCAGGGATCGGCGGGCAGATAGCCGGTGCCCTCGGCCAGCCAGCACAGGATGGCGTTGGATTCGGCCAGCACGCGGCCGTCCTCGCGCTCGAGCAGCGGCACCTTGCCGTTGGGATTCTTGGCCAGGAAGGCCGGGGTGCGGGTCTGGCCGTTGGCGCTGTCGATCTCGACCCAGCGGTAGCCGCAGCCGAGCTGGTCCAGCAGCAGCCGCACCTTGTAGCAATTGCCGGACAGCGCCATGCCGTACACGGTCAGGGGAAAACGTTCGGATGCCATGCGCCGCTCCTGTGTCGAATGCCGCTGTCGTGCTGGTTCAGCGCCGCGCCTGCCATTGCGCGCGCGACTGGCCCCACACCTCCACCTCGAACGCCTGCAGCGGCTCGGGCAGGCGGTCCTGGCGCAGGTAGCGCGACCCGAGCTTGCCCGCCACCGCCTTGGAGTTGGCGTTGTCCGGCACGATGGTGTGGATCACCTCGCTCCAGCCCAACTGCGCGAACGCCCAGTCGATCGACGCGGTCGCCGCTTCCGGCGCATAGCCCTGGCCCCAGAACGCACGCGCGATGCCCCAGCCGACTTCCGGGCCCGGCCAGTCGTGCGGCTGCCAGGGGCCGACCCGGCCGATCCACTGCCCGCTGCGCTTCTCGATCACCGAGAACATCGCAAATCCCTGCAACTGCCAACTGCCGACCAGCGAGGTCAGGCTGCGCCAGACCACCGACGGCACCTGCACGCCACCGAGGTGGTGCATGGTCTGCGCATCGGCGGAAAAGGCGCAGAGCGCCGCGAAATCCTCGGCAGTGGGCGGGCGCAGCAACAGGCGCTCGGTCTCCACACGTACATCGAACACGCTCATCGTCGGTCCTCCTGCAGAACGGGCCCGCAACCGCGCGCGGGCCAGGGGTTCAAAACGCGTTGATGCCGGTCAGTTCGCGGCCGACGACCAGTTGGTGCACGGTCTCGGTGCCTTCGTAGGTGATCACCGATTCCAGGTTCAGGGCATGCCGGATCGCGCCGTAGTCGGTGGTGATGCCGGCGCCACCGAGCAGGTCGCGGCACTCCCGTGCGATGTCCAGCGCCATGCGCACGTTGTTCCACTTGGCCAGCGAGACCTGCGCCGGCTGCAGCGTGCCGGCGTCCTTGAGCCGGCCCAGCTGCAGCGCGAGCAACTGCGCAGCGGCGATACGCCGCGCCATGTCGGCCAGCTTGATCTGCGCGCTCTGCGTCGCCGCCAGCGGCCGTCCGAACAGCATGCGTTCGCCGGCATAGGCCAGCGCCTCGCGCAGGCAGGCGACGGCCGCGCCGATCGCGCCCCAACTGATGCCGTAGCGGGCCTGGGTCAGGCAGCCCAGCGGGCCCTTCAGTCCGCGCACGCCGGGCAGGCGCTGGCTATCGGGCAGGCGCACGTCGTCGAAGAACAGCGCCGAGGTCACCGAGGCGCGCAGGCTCATCTTGTGCGCAATGTCCTGGGTGCCGAAGCCCGGCGCGCCGGCCTCGACCAGGAAGCCCTGGATGCCGTCGTCGGTCTGCGCCCACACGATCGCCACGTCGGCGATGCCGCCGTTGGTGATCCACATCTTGCTGCCGCTCAGGCGCCAGCCGTCGCCGTCGCGCACGGCACGGGTCTGCATCGCCGCCGGGTCGGAGCCGCCCTGGGACTCGGTCAGGCCGAAGCAGCCGATCGCGGTGCCGGCGGCCATCGCCGGCAGCCAACGCTGGCGTTGCGCGTCGCTGCCGTAGGCGTGGATCGGGTACATGCACAGCGAGGACTGCACGCTGACGAAGCTGCGCAGGCCGCTGTCGCCGCGCTCCAGCTCCTGGCAGATCAGGCCGTAGCAGACCGCGTTGAGGCCGCCGCCACCCTGTCCCGCCGGCAGGCTGGCGCCGAGCAACCCCAGCTCCGCCAGGTCCGGCACCAATTCGCGTGGGAACCGCCCCTGGTCGAAGGCCTCGCCGATCACCGGCAACACCTTGGCGTCGACGAAACGCGCCACCGCCTGCTGGATCGCGCGCTCCTCCTCGCTGAGCAGCGCGGCAACATTGAACAGATCATCGCAAGGCAACGGCATGGCGGCGTCCACGGCGAAAACCGCATTGTATCGGCCCCGCCCCTGCCGCCGCCGCACATGCGAAGGCCGGCGCAAGCGCCGGCCTTCGGGGTGTGCAACGAAACTGCGACTCAGCGCTGGCTGACGGCGACGTCGCCGGCCGAGGCGGTCTGGGTGACCAGGCGGCCATCCAGTACCGGCAGGCGGTCGCTGTTCGGGCGGTCGTCCATGCGCACGGTCTTTTCCTGGCCGTCGTAGCGGTAGGTCACGTCGTAGCCCTTGACCACGTCCTGCGTGCCCATGGCGATGCGGTTGCCCGGCTTGCTGTCCATGCGCATGGTGCCGGTGGTGCCGTCGTCGTTGCGGTAGGTCACGTTGTAGCCGGTGATGGTCGAGGACTGCGCGGTGCTGTTCTCGGTGTGGCACTGGCGCTCGGTGCGGTCGACCACGCGGCCGCCGACGTGGTTCTGGTCGATGCGGTTGCCGATGAAGCCGCCGGCCACCGCGCCGGCCGCGGTCGCGGCCTTGCGGCCGTTGCCGTGACCGATCTGGTTGCCGAGCAGGCCACCGACCACCGCGCCGACCACGGTGCCGCCGACGTTGCCGTCGCGCTCGGGCAGGCGCTCCTGCACCACCACGTCGTTGCACACCTGGCGCGGCGTGGTCGTGGTGGAGGTCTCGCGCAGCGGCTCGGTGCCGATCACCTCGGCATAGCGCTGCTGCTTCTGGGTGATCGGATCGACCCGCACCACGTCGGCGTACTCGAGCTTGCCGCCGACGCTGTTGTCCATCGCGCTGTCGCCGCGCGTATTGTCCAGGGCCGGGCGCACGTCGCTGCTGGCGACGTCCACCGGTTTGTCGCGATTGTTCATGAAGGCCGCGGTGGCGACGCCGCCGACCAGCAAGGCGCCAGCCGCGACCAGAACGGTTGTCGTAGTGCTTTTCATGTGTGCTCTCCTGCGGGCTGACCGCGTTGTCTACGGTGCTGTGATTACCATGCCGAAGCTGAACCGATCCGCTCCCTATTCAGTAACGCGGCGTACACACGGCTGGTAACGCCCGCGGAACGTCGCCATATCGAGGCTGTTAGCGTTTCCACCGCTCCCCGGAGGACGTGCCGTGCCCAATCCGATCGTGTATCCGCTGCTGCGCTGGGCGGGCAAATTGCGCTACCCGACCCTGTTCAAGATCACCGCCGGCCTGTTCGTGCTGAGCGTGCTGCTGCCCGACCCGGTGCCCTTCATCGACGAGATCGTGTTCGGCCTGGGCACGCTGCTGCTGGCCAACTGGAAGACCCGCACACCGGCGCAGGCCACGGCGCCATTGCGCTCGACCGCACAGCGCGTGCGCCGCTGAGCGCCGATGCAGTTGATCGACAGCCATTGCCACCTGGACGCGGCGGAGTTCGATCCCGACCGCGACGCGGTGATCGCGCGCGCGCAGGCGGCGGGCGTGCAGGCGCAGGTGGTGCCGGCGGTGACCGCGGCGTCCTGGCCCAAGCTGCGCACTGTCTGCGCGGCAACGCCCGGGCTGTACCCGGCGTATGGCCTGCATCCGCTGTTCCTGGCCGAGCATCGCCCTGACGACCTGCAGGCATTGGAAGACTGGGTCGCGCGCGAGCGGCCGCGCGCGATCGGCGAGTGCGGCCTGGATTTCTTCGTCGACGGGCTGGACGCGGCCGAGCAGCACCGCTACTTCGTCGGGCAACTGCAGCTGGCGCGCACATTCGACCTGCCGGTGATCGTGCACGCCAGGCGGGCGGTGGATGCCGTGATCCTGGCGATCCGCAAGGTCGGCCGGGTGCGCGGCGTGGTGCACAGTTTCGCCGGCAGCGCCGAACAGGCCGCACAGTTGCGATCGCTGGATTTCCTGATCGGCCTGGGCGGGCCGGTCACCTACGAACGCGCGCAGCGCCTGCGTCGGCTCGCCGCCACGATGCCCCTGGAGCAATTGCTGCTGGAAACCGATGCGCCGGACCAGCCCGACGCGGCGATCCGCGGGCAGCGCAACGAACCGGCGCGGCTGCGCACGGTGCTGGACACCATCGCCGAACTGCGCGACGCACCTGCCGCCGCCATCGCCGCGCAGACCACAGCCAACGCGCGGCGCCTGTTCGGCCTGCCCGACACGCGCGCCGGCACGCCCGTCGTCGCCTGACGCAGCGCGTTTCTGCACACCGCACATTCCGACGCTGCGCGTCGCTTTTTGACCCACTGACACAGGAACAGACGCCATACGTCGGCCGCGCAATGCGTGACTGCAAGGCGGTCGATGCGGCACATCGCCTGGCAAAACGGCTTTCGTCCGAAACTGTGACCTGGGCAGGCGGATGCACGCCTTTCGACCGGGTTTCGGCGCACTTGCTTCTGCTACTGTGCACCGCGCTGAAACGGCGAGCGGCGCTTTGTCCGCCAGGTACCGGAGTGTGAACCCGTTCGCTCTCAGCGAAGGCTCGGCGGCCGGCTCGATGGCACGCGTTCTGGCAGATCGGATCATCCTGGCGTGAAACAGTCGGCAAGCCGCATTCCCTACCCGCTTCTCCCCAGCGCGCGGCGCCCGCGTGCGATCGCCTCCTCCGCGGCCGCTCCGGCGCGAACGGCGCCGTCGCGCATGCGAGCGCTGCGGCAATGAAGAGCGGCGCAGCTTCGGAAAAACACGCCTCCAACGGCGAAAGCTGGGTCTCGCTGAAATTCCGCGACAGCAATCGCAGCCGCAAGATGCGCAGCACCATGACCCTGGCCGGGGTCTCGTGCACCTCGCTCGGCGCGTTGTGGACCGTGTGCTACCTGTACTACGGCCGGCCGGAACTGGCGATCGCCTTCGTCGGGCTGACGGCGGTCGGCCTGCTCGCGCTGGGCCGCCGCCGCCACTGCGACGAGGGCTCGCTGTCGCTGGTGGCGCACGGCGTCTTCGTCGTGGTCCTGGTGATCTCGATCATCGACGCGCCGATCGGCACGGTGCCGCGGTCCGTGCACACCTTCTTCCTGCCGCTGGCGGCCGGCGCACTGTTCGTGTTCGACCGCAGCCGCCGCTACCGCGCGCTGGTGTTTCCCATGGCGTGCCTGGCCGCCTTCGTCGCCTTCGGCTCGGGCGAACTGGACTGGCTGGCGCCGCATGACTCGCCACCGCAGCGGATGCGCCGGCTCGGCGCCATCTGCAACATGGCCTGCGCCGCCGGCCTGCTGGCGGCGATCCTGCACATCTACCGCAACGACGTGAACGCACGCATCTCGCTGGAGCGGGAACTGGCGCGCGCGGTCGGCAACGGCGAGATCGAGGTGCTGTACCAACCGCAGGTCAACGCGAACGGCAGCATGCTCGGCGCCGAGGCGCTGGTGCGCTGGCGCCACCCCAACGGCAAGCTGCTGACCCCGGACAAGTTCATCCCGCTGGCCGAAGAGAGCCAGCTGATCCGCGACGTGGGCCTGGAAGTGCTGCGCCAGGCCTGCGCTACGCTGCGACGCTGGTCGCACGACCCGGACCTGCGTGCGCTGGTGGTCGCAGTGAACGTCAGCCCCGTGCAGTTGCTCGATCCCAATTTCGTGTCCACGGTGAAGCAGGTGATCACCAGCGAAGGCGTGGCGCCAGCGTCGCTGGAATTCGAACTGACCGAATCGGCGCTGTACGTGGATACGGCCGGGGTGCGCGCCAAGATGCACGAACTCAAGGCGTTCGGCATCGGCTGGGCGCTGGACGACTTCGGCACCGGCTTCTCGTCGCTGGCGATGCTCCGGACGCTGCCGGTCACCAAGCTCAAGATCGACCGGCAATTCGTCAACGACGCCAGGGCCGACGAGTCCTCGCGGCGCCTGCTGGCCAAGATCGTGGAGATCTCCGAGGTGATGGGCATGGTCGCACTGGCCGAAGGCATCGAGGATGCGCAGCAGTGCGAGATGCTCTCGGCGATGGGCTGCCGGCACTTCCAGGGCTTCCTGTTCGGCCGGCCGCAGCCGGCGCAGGACCTGGAACGGCTGGCGCTCCTGCAGGCCAGCACCGAGCGCAACCTGATGAGCGGCGCGGCGGCCCACCCAGCGGATGCGCCGCAGCCGCACACCGGCAGGCGCTAGGCGGCCGCGGCCTCGCGCGCCGCGGCGCGCTTCAACAGCATCTCCAGCGCCTTGCCGACCGCGGCGAAGGCGAACGCCCCGGTGATGTGGGTGGCCGCGCCCAGCCCGGCGCCACAGTCCAGGTTCAAGGCCGCATCCGGCCCCAGCGCCGGCCGCAGTCCGCAGACGCTGCCGTCGGCCTGTGGGTAGCGCACGTTCTCCAGCGAGTACACCGCCGGCACGCCGAAATAGCGCTGCGCGTTCTTGGGGAAGTTGAATTCGCTGCGCAGCTTCTTGCGGATCAGCGCCAGCATCGCGTCGTGCTCGGTCCGCGACACGTCGCGGATCCGCACCAGGGTCGGATCGGTGCGCCCGCCGGCCGAGCCGACGGTCAGCAGCGGCAGCTTGCGCCGGCGGCACCAGGCGATGGTCTCGACCTTGACCCGGAAGCTGTCGCAGGCGTCGATCACCAGGTCGAAGCCGGCGTCGAGCAGTTCGGCGATATTGGTCGGGGTCAGGAAGGCCTCGACCGCCACCGCCTCGATCTGCGGATTGATCGCCACGCAGCGCTCGGCCATCGCCACCGCCTTGTTGCGCCCGTACTGCCCGGCCAGCGCCGGCAGCTGCCGGTTGGTGTTGGACACGCAGATGTCGTCGGCGTCGATCAGGGTCAGATGCCCGACCGCCGAGCGGGCCAGCGCCTCCACCACCCACGAGCCGACCCCGCCCATGCCCACCACCGCCACCCGGCACTGCGCCAGCCGCGCGATCGTGCCTTGTCCGTAGAGCCGGTCGATGCCGGCAAAGCGCTCGCGCCATTGTTCGTTCATCCGCCTATTTTAGGCCGGGATTCGGGATTCGGGATTACGCAGCTGGTCTGCGTGGGCGACGCCGGTGGCGACGGCGGGCGTACCATCGGCATTCCTTCCTGCCGCGCATGCCTGCCATGGCCAAGCCGCCCTCATCCCCGCCCGCCTCCACGTCCCGCTATCTGTTCGTGTTGCTGGCCGGGCTGCTGCTCGGCCTGGTGCTGACGGTGATGGCGTTGCGCGCGTTGCAGGCGCGCCAGGATCCGTTCCCGCGCAGCCTGATGCAGGTCATGGGCAAGCAACTAGCACTGCTCGAACGCGACGCCGCGCACCGGCAATGCAGCGGCGCCGGTCCGCAGGCGCGACTGCGCACGTTGCGCCTGCTCGGCGACGAACTGGACACCGCGCTCCCCGACCTGGCCGACGACAGTCGCTTCCGCGAGCATGCCGATGCGCTGCGCGCCGGCGTGGAGGCGGCGCTGGCGCAGCCGCCGGCCGACTGTGCGGCACTGGCGCAGGCCCGCCAGCAGATCGACGAACGCTGCGACGCCTGTCACCGCGATTTCCGCTGAGCGCCTGGCGAGATCGCTGCCGACGTGCGTGCCGGCGCCTGGCTGAATTCCCGTTGTCGAAGCCTGACGACGCCGCTGGCTGGGCGTGTGTGATCGTGCCGATTCGATACTCCGCTGGCAGCGGTCTCATGCTGTCCCGCATCGCGCTTTCGGATGAACGACCTTGCATGAATTGCCGCTGACGCCAGCCGCCGCGAGCCTGAACGGCGCCTGCCAAGGTTGGCGTTGCATTCACGCAGGGATGGACAGGATGCGTGCGAACGCGGCGCTGGCGCCGCGGTCCACCACTGTCTGTCGAGGAGAGCACCCATGAAGATCCAACTGATGGCCACCGCTGCCGTGGCGACCCTGGCGCTGGCAGGCTGCGCCACGTCCCCCGGCTATGGCGGCGGTTACGGCGGCGGCTACAGCCAGCCGGCGCGCGGCGGTTACACCCAGACCCGCTGCGCCGACTGCGGCATCGTCACCCGCATCGACACCGTGCCGTCGGGCCGCACGGCGCCATCGGCCACCGGCGCGATCCTCGGGGGCATCGTCGGCGCGGTCGCCGGCCACGAGATTTCCGATCATACCGGCGGCAGCAAGGGCAACCAGAACGTGTCGGCGGTGGCCGGTGCGGCGGCCGGTGCGCTGGCCGGCAACGAGATCCAGAAGAACGTCACCAGCGACACCTACGACGTGCACGTGCAGATGGACGACGGCCGGGTGATCGTGGTCAACCAGCGCGACCTGGCCGGCGTACGCGAAAACACCTACGTGCGCGTGGTCAACGGGCGCGTCGTGCCGCGCTGATCGGCCTCGCCGACCTGGCTTGAAACGCAAAAAGGCCCGCACCGCGGGCCTTTTTGCTGCGCTGCGCGCGATGCCGCGCGGCAACACTCAGAGCGGCTGCACCGCGTCGGCCTGCAGGCCCTTCTGGCCCTGCACCACGGTGAAGCTGACCTTCTGGCCTTCCTTCAGGCTCTTGAAGCCCTGGGTCTGGATGGCCCGGAAATGCACGAACACGTCCTCGCCGTTTTCGCGGCTGATGAAACCGAAACCCTTGGCGTCGTTGAACCACTTCACGACGCCGTTTTCGCGATTGCCAGTACCGGTCATGATCGACTTACTCCTTGGAACACGTCTCAGGGGTGGGTACGCCGTGGGGTGCGGCGGCTGGTTGCAAGGAGGAAGCGAGGTATAACGATGTAGCGGATCGATGGATCTACCGCATCAGGCCACGATTCACGGTGACCTTTGCAAACGCAGCGGCTGCAACTTACCCCGGTCAAAATGAAAATGCAATCAGCAAAAAGACCCCATCTGTCAACCCCCAAATCTCCCCCGCGGTGAGCCACGTGGACCCTGCGTTCATCTATTACGTCTGTGCCGGTCTCCTGGTTCTGGTCGGGCTGGCGGGGGTGCTGCTACCGGCCCTGCCCGGCACGCCGCTGATGTTCGCCGGGATGCTGCTGGCGGCCTGGGCCGACGGCTTCCAGCGGCTCGGCTGGCCGACGCTGACCGTGCTCGGCGTGCTCACCGCGCTGTCGCTGCTGGTCGACCTGCTGGCCACCGCGTTCGGCGCGCAGCGTGTCGGCGCCAGCCGCAAGGCCCTGTGGGGATCGGTGCTGGGCGGAATCGCCGGCATGTTCTTCATGCCGATCGGGCTGTTCGTCGGCCCCTTCGTCGGCGCCCTGGCCGGGGAGTACTGGCATGGGCGCGAGCTGCGCCAGGCGACGCGGGTCGGCGTCGGCACCTGGCTGGGCATCGTCCTGGGTACCGCCGCCAAGCTCGGCCTGGCGCTGGCGATTCTGGCGGTGTTCGCGGTGGCCTGGCTGCTCTGAAGCAGCACCCCTGAAGACGACGTCGGGGCGGCAGCATGAACGTGTGATGACCCTGTTGTCGTCACTTCCTGTATTTTCCCTGCCGGCCATTCACCCCGGCAGCGCACCACCCGCCCGCGCCGCCCGTTGCAGCGAGAACCGCATGTCCCATCGTCAGGTCCGTCCCCTGTTGCTGCTGTCGATCGCGGCCGTGCCGCTTGCGCACGCGCAGGAAGTCCTGCCCACCCCCGCCTCGCCGGAAGCCTGCGTGGCCATCTCCAGCGACGCCGCCCGCCTGGCCTGCTACGACCAGGCGCTGTCGCGCCGCACCGCCGACCCGCAGGCGGCCGACGCCGCGGCGCAGGCCGCCAGCGAACGCCAGAAGCAACAGCTGGACGCCAGCGTTCCGGAGGATGCCGGCGTCGCCGAGCGCACCCGCCAGCGCGCCGCCGCGCTGTTCAAGCAGGACCGCTACGACAACACCATCGCCAATGCCGGCAAGGGCTCGCTGCTGGACAGCCGCTGGGAACTGGCCAAGGACTCCAAGCTGGGCACCTTCCAGTTGCGTGCCTACAAGCCGGTGTACCTGCTGCCGGCGTTCTGGACCAGCAAGAAGAACGAGCTGCCGTCCTCGCCGAACCCGGTCAATACGGTGACCACCGCCGAGCCGCTGGACAGCGTGGAGGCGAAATTCCAGCTGAGCTTCAAGACCAAGATCGTGGAGAACATCTTCGGCGACAACGGCGACCTGTGGGGCGCCTATACCCAGAGCTCGCGCTGGCAGGTCTACAACGCGGAGCAGTCGCGGCCGTTCCGCGAGACCAACTACGAGCCGGAACTGATGCTGGTGTTCCGCAACAACTACAGCCTGTTCGGCTGGAAGGGACGGATGACCGGCATCCAGCTGACCCACCAGTCCAACGGCCGCAGCGATCCGCTGTCGCGCAGCTGGAACCGGGCGATGCTCAACATCGGCCTGGACCGCGACAACTGGGCGCTGGTGCTGCGCCCCTGGTACCGCATCCCGGAGAGCCGCAAGCAGGACAACAACCCGGACATCGAGGACTACATGGGCCGCGGCGACGCGACGCTGATCTACAACCGCAACGGCCACGAGGTGGCGCTGATGGCGCGGCATTCGCTGCGCGGCGGCGACCGCTCGCACGGCGCGGTGCAGTTGGACTGGGGCTTCCCGATCAGCAACCTGCTGCGCGGCCATGTGCAGGTGTTCGACGGCTACGGCGAGAGCATGATCGACTACAACCACCGCGCCACCTACGTCGGCGTCGGCATCTCGCTGCTGGAATGGTTCTGAGCGGCCACGCCTGAGCGACGCGCGCGGCGCCCGCCTGGGCGTCGCGTGCGTCGCTCAGAACCGGTAGTTGCCCTTCAGCCACAGGTTGCGGCCCGGTTCGGCGATACGCACCGGGTCGGCCGGGAAACCGAAATCGGCGCTGCCGGCCAGGTTGAGATGTTCGCTGTAGCGCCGGTCGAAGATGTTGTCGATGCCGGCGCTCAGCCGCAGTCCCTCGCTGACCCGGTAGCCGCCGCTCAGCCCCAGCGTGGCGAAACCGGCGCTGCGGCCGAGGTCGCGACCGACCACGTTGCCCTGATCCAACGCCACCCGCCCCTGCCGCGCGACCGCGCGCAGCAGCGCGCCGGCCGACCAGCGCTGCCCTTCCCACTCCATCCGCAGCCGCGACTCCAGCGGCGGCATCTGCGGCAACGGCGTGCCGTCGCTGCGGTTCTCGCCCCAGGCATAGGCCAGCGTGCCGCCGAGGGTGAGGCCGCGCAGTGGCTGCCAATCCATTCCCGCCTCGGCGCCGGCGATGCGCGCATCGACGTTGTCGACGCGGGTGGTGGTACCCATCATGCCGTCGTCGGCATAGGTGAACAGGATGAAGTCCTGCACCCGTCCGGCGTAGGCGGAAACCCATCCCTGCACGCTCGCGCCACGGTACTGCAGGCCGAGATCGAGCTGGGTGGTGCGTTCCGGGCGCAGCCCGGCGAAGGCATTGGCCGCGCCCATCGGGCCCATGTCGGCGGAGAACAGTTCCCAGTAGTCCGGCATGCGCGCGCTGCGGCCCAGGCCGGCATACCAGACCGTGTCGGCCGAGAGGCTGCGCTCCACGCGCAGGAAGCCGCTGCCCAGGTCTTCGCGGCGCGTCTGTCCGGCGGTGGGATTGGGCATGCCCATCATGCCGACGCTGCGGCGCGTGTCCTCGACCTGCGCGCGATCCAGGCGCAGGCCGGCGATCCAGCGTTGCGCCGTGCCGGCGCCGAACGTGAGTTCGGTGAAGGCACCCAGGTTGTCGAAGCGCGCGTCGGTGCGCCACGGCACGCTCCGGTACGCGCCCTCGCCGCTGGCGCTGCGGTCGCGGTGGCGACTTTGCTGGGTATCGACGCCGGCCTGGACCACGACCTGATCCCAGCGCCACTCCGATTCCACGCGCCCGCCGCGGGTGCGCCGGTCGACGTTGGAGGCCAGCGGCATCGGCATCGCCGACTGCGGATTGGGCCGGCGCAGCGTGTAGTTGTCCATCACGTGGTCGGCATCGTTGACATAGGCATTGGCGCGCAGCGCCTCCCAGGCGCCTGGTAGATCGGTGCGCTCGAAGCGCGCGGCATAGCTGCTGCGACGGAACTGGGTGCCGTCCATGCTGCGCCCGGCGTAGCGCGCCAGGCCGTCGCCGCTGCCGGCGGAGAACTCCAGCACGGTGTCCGGGTCTGGGGTCCAGCCGACCGCGGCATCGGCATTCCACTTGCGCCAGCGCGACGGCACCACCGCGCCATCGCCGTCGCGGTAGTCGCCGGACTCGGAGCGGTTGGCGTCCACGCGCGCGTAGCCGCTGCGGTTGCCGCCGCGCAGGTCCAGGTTCTGGTCGTTGCGGTTCCAGGAGCCGACCAGCGCGCTGGCCTCGCCTTCCAGGGTCGGCGCGGCGTAGTGCGGCGTGTCGCGCTCGAACCGCACGGTGCCGGCGGAGGCACCCGGCCCCCAGCGCACGGTCTGCGGGCCCTTGACGATGGTGAGCCGGTCGAAGGTTTCCGGGGCGATGTAGGACAGGGCGTTGTCCATCCGCGCCGGGCACGCCCCGACCAGGGTGCCGTCGTTGCTGAGCACGTTGAGCCGCGAGCCGAACATTCCGCGCAGCACTGGATCGCCGTTGGTGCCGCCGTTGCGGATCGCGGCGAAACCGGGGACGGTCTTCAGGTAATCGGCGCCGTCGCTGGCCGGCACCGGCTGCCGCGGCAGTTTCGGATCGACCGTCCAGGTCAGCGGCGCGACCGGGGCGGTGGCGGTGACCTGCATCCGGTCGAGGGTGGTGGCGTCGGGCGTCTCGGCGTGGCCGATCGCGGGAAACAGACTGGCGAGAATGCAGCACGACAACGCCGCCCGCGCGGGCGACGGCAGGAACTGGGACATGGATTGGACTCCAGAAAAGAACGGCGCCGGCGCGCCTAGCGCACCGGAAACAGGAGAGCGTTCTGGAGATTGAGTGGCGGTCCGCGCGCGGCGTGCGCGCGCCAGCGCACGGCGGCGTGGATACGGTGGCGCAATGGCGTCGCGGTTGCAGGCGCGGGCAGCGCAGCGGCCAGCAGCAGGACGATCGCCAGCCACGGCAGCAGCCGTGCGGCGAGCAGGCAGTAATCGCAGGCGGCATGTGCCGGGCCATGGTCGCGCTGCACGCCCGACGCGTCGTCATGACCGGCGTGGACGGCGCCGTGCGGCGGCGGCAGGTCCGCGTCGGCCTGCAATCCGGCCGCGGTGCACAACGGCACCGGCAGCGTCGCCGCCTCGAGCAGGCGGCTGGCCACCGGCGCGACCACCAGCAACAGCGCGGCCAGCAAGGCAGGCCAGCGCATCAGGCGGCGCAGTCGGGCGGGAGCACGAAGGACGGACACCGGGCCATTCTAGGCGGCACTGGCGGCAGCGAGCGGACCGGGGAAGCGGGTGCGACAACGTGACGCAGGCGGCAAGGCCGTGCGTTGCTCAGCGCTACTCGCCGCTCTCATGCGTGTGTGTGGCAAACCATGCGAACGGTCAGTGCGCCTGCCTTCGATCCATGCGGCGTCGATGCGACTCCCAGGTCGAAGGAGAGGAAAAAGCGCGCGCCAGTGCGGATGGCGCGAGCGCCGGCGCGATGCCCTGAGAATGCAGCAAAAAAGCCCGGCAATCGACGCCAGACACCGCGATCGCCGACGTCCGGCGCGACGCCCCGCGCCGCCACTCACACCCAGTCGGTAATGCCTTCGCGCCGATAGGTCTCGTGGAACGCCGGACGCGCCTTCATCCGCTCGGCCAGCGCCTTCAGCGCCGGCCAGGTGTCGGTGGGCCGCGGCATGTTGCGCGACCAGCGCATCAGCATGACCAGCACGAAGTCGGCGGCGCTGCAGTGCTCGCCGAGCAGGTAGGGGCCGCCCTGCTCCAAGTGGGCCGCCACCTCGTCCCAGGCCTTTTCCAGGAACGCGCGGGCACTGGCGCGCACGCGCTCGGCATTGTCGGCGCCGGCCGGTTCGTCGGGATAGAACCAGTCGCGGTAGGCCGGCATCAGGGTGTAGGCGCCGAACAGCATCCAGCGGTAGTAGGCCGCGCGCTCGGGCGTGCCGGGCGGCGGCGCCAGGCCGGCGTGCGGATACAGGTCGGCCAGGTGCATGGCGATGGCGACCGATTCGGTCAGCACCTGTCCGTCCAGGACCAGGGTCGGCACCCGCCCCTGCGGGTTGAGCGCCAGGTACTCGGGGCTCTTCTGCTCCTGGCGGTCGAAATCGAGCATGCGCAGTTCGAAATCGACCTGCAGTTCGATCAGCAACCAGTGCACGACGAACGAGGCGGTACTGGGCGAACCGTAGAGAACGATGGACACGACGCTTTCCCCGGAGACGGAACCAGCGCCGATTATTGCCGCGCCGCCGGCAAGTCGTCAGCGCGATGCGGAACGCCGGCGCCCGCGCCGGCGTTCGCGATGCGGCCGATCAGGCCTCGACCACCACCGGGATCTTGCCGATGCGCGCCTGCCACTCGCGCGGGCCGGTCTTGTGCACCGACTCGCCGCTGGCATCGACCGCCACGGTCACCGGCATGTCCTTGACCTCGAACTCGTAGATCGCCTCCATGCCCAGGTCTTCGAACGCCAGCACCTTGCTGGCCTTGATCGCCTTGGACACCAGGTAGGCCGAGCCGCCGACCGCCATCAGGTACACCGCCTTGTTGTCGCGGATCGCGGCGATCGCCGCATCGCCGCGCTCGGACTTGCCGACCATGCCCAGCAGGCCGGTCTGCTCCAGCATCTGCCGGGTGAACTTGTCCATGCGCGTGGCGGTGGTGGGACCGGCCGGGCCGACCACTTCGTCGCGCACCGGATCGACCGGGCCGACGTAGTAGATGAAGCGGTTGGTGAAGTCCACCGGCAGCGTCTCGCCGCGGTTGAGCATGTCGATCATGCGCTTGTGCGCGGCGTCGCGGCCGGTCAGCAGCTTGCCGTTGAGCAGGATCGTCTCGCCCGGCTTGAAGCTGGCCACTTCCTCGCGGGTGATGGTGTCCAGGTTCACCCGGCGCGCATTGGTCGGGTTGTAGGTGAGCTTGGGCCAGTCTTCCAGCGAGGGCGGATCCAGCATCACCGCGCCGCTGCCGTCCAGGGTGAAGTGCGCATGGCGGGTGGCCGCGCAGTTGGGGATCAGCGCCACCGGCAGGTTGGCGGCGTGGGTCGGATAGTCCTTGACCTTGATGTCCAGCACCGTGGTCAGGCCGCCCAGACCCTGCGCGCCGATGCCCAGCGCGTTGACCTTCTCGTACAGCTCCAGGCGCAGCTCCTCGGCGCGGTTGGACGCGCCGCGGGCCTGCAGGTCGACGATGTCGATCGGCTCCATCAGCGCTTCCTTGGCCAGCAGCATCGCCTTCTCGGCGGTGCCGCCGATGCCGATGCCAAGCATGCCCGGCGGGCACCAGCCGGCGCCCATGGTCGGCACGGTCTTGAGCACCCAGTCGACGATGGAGTCGGACGGATTGAGCATGGCGAACTTGCTCTTGGCCTCCGAGCCGCCGCCCTTGGCCGCGACGATGACGTCGACGGTGTCGCCGGGGACGACCTTCACGTTGACCACCGCCGGGGTGTTGTCCTTGGTGTTCTGGCGCTTGCCGGCCGGATCGGCCAGTACCGAAGCACGCAGCTTGTTGTCCGGATGGTTGTAGGCGCGGCGCACGCCCTCGTTGACCATGTCCTCCACGCCCATGGTGGCGTCGTCCCAGCGCACGTTCATGCCGATCTCGAGGAACACGGTGACGATGCCGGTGTCCTGGCAGATCGGCCGGTGGCCTTCGGCGCACATGCGCGAATTGATCAGGATCTGTGCGATGGCGTCCTTGGCCGCCGGCGACTGCTCGCGCTCGTAGGCCGCGGACAGGTTCTTGATGTAGTCGACCGGATGGTAGTAGCTGATGTACTGCAGCGCGTCGGCGACGGACTGGATGAGGTCTTCCTGCTTGATCGAGGTCACGGCTGGCTCTGCGGCTGGCGGGGGAAACCCGCCCATTTTAGGGCAAAGTGGCGGCCCCGCCCGCTGTCACGCCGGCACGCCCTGTTCCGTCCTGGTCGTCATGACCCACGATCCGACCTTCGAATCCCACCGCCCACGGCTGTTCGGCCTGGCCTACCGCCTGCTCGGCAGCCGCGCCGACGCCGAGGACACCGTGCAGGACGCCTGGCTGCGCTGGCAGGCCAGCGACCGCAGCGCGATCCGCGATCCCGAGGCCTGGCTGGTGACCGCCACCACCCGGCTCGGGCTGGACCGCCTGCGCGCGGCACGCAGCGCCCGCGTCCACTACGTCGGGCCGTGGCTGCCCGAGCCGCTGGAGATCGCCGACGCAGAAGACGCCGACCCGGCCGAGCGCCATGACCGCGCGGAGCAGATATCGCTGGCCTTCCTGGCGTTGCTGGAGCGGCTCGGCCCGCACGAGCGCGCGGCGTTCCTGCTGAAGGAAGCGTTCGACTACGACTACGCGCAGATCGGCCGCACCCTGGAGCGCAGCGAGGCCGGCTGCCGGCAACTGGTGCACCGGGCGCGCGAGCGGCTCGGCCAGGGCCAGGCGCGCTTCGCGGTCACGCCCGAGCGTCACCGCCAGTTGCTGGAGCGCTTCCTGCACGCCTCGCAGCGCGGCGACCGCGCCGCCATCGCCGCCCTGCTGCATGCCGACGCGCAGTTGCGCTCCGACGGCGGCGGCAAGGTCACCGCCAGCCTGCGCCCGCTGCACGGCGCCGAGCGCATCGGTCGGCTGTACTGGGCCGTGGCGCGGCGCAGCCTGGGCCTGCAGGCACGGATCGGCACGGTCAACGGCGAACCGGCGATCCTGCGCTTCCTGGGTCCACGGCTGCATTCGGCGACCGTGCTGGTGATCGACGGCGAGCGCATCGCCGAGGTGCTGACCCTGATGAATCCAGACAAGCTGCCGGTGCCGACGGCTCCGCCTGCCGCCGACGATTGAGCTGCGGCGGCACTGTCACGCCGGGACGCGCCGCCGCGTCCTGGAGGGGAAGGCGGCCATGGTGGCCGCCATGCTCGGACCCACCATGCCTTTCCACCGCATCGACTACACCCGCCACGAACCCGAGGCGTACCGCGCCCTGCTCGGCGCCAGCCAGCAGGTCCACGACGGCACGCTCGGCAGCACCCTCACCGAACTGGTATTCCTGCGCGTCTCCCAGCTCAACGGCTGCGCCTACTGCATCGACATGCATGCCACCGCCCTGCGCAAGGCCTGTACCGAACCACGCAAGCTCGACACCCTCGCCGCCTGGCGCGACAGCCGCTTCTTCGATGCCCGCGAGCGCGCCGCGCTGGACTGGGCCGAGGCGCTGACCACGCTGCCCGCTGGCGCGCCGCCGCAGGCCGTGTACGACGCACTGACGGCGCAGTTCGACCCGGCCGGGATCAGCGCGCTGACCATGGCCGTGGCGGTGATCAACGCCTGGAACCGGTTGGGCGTGGGACTGCAGCCGGAACTGCCGTAAAGGCGCTGCGCGTCGGGATTGGGGATTCGGGATTGGGGATTCGGAGGCAGGATCGCGTAGTCGGCAAGGATGAGTAGCGCTTGCGAATCCCGAGTGCTGGCACCTGGACGTACTACCCACACGCCAACGCCAGGCAGCCCCCAGCGCGCGCGGTTCTGCTTCCACGAATCCCCAATCCCGAATTCCTAATCCCCGGCTTTTCAGCAGCCGAATGGCTGATCATCCCGCAACACGTCCACCGACATGTCCCCGCAACACGCCGCCGCTAGCGTGGCGCGCATCCCCGACGCGGAGCGCGCGCATGATCGAGAACGTCCTTGCTGTCGGCCAGGCCGATGAGACCGACCTGGCCCTCGCCTCCCCCGAACCGCAGTCCCGTGCCGGCGCCAGCTACCGCCACCGCCTGCTGATGTGCGCGCCGCAGCACTTCGCGGTGGACTACGTGATCAATCCCTGGATGGAAGGCAACGTGCACGCCGCCAGCCGCGAGCGCGCGCAGGCGCAGTGGAATGCCTTGGTGGCCGCCGCCGAGGCAGCCGGCGCCCGCGTCGACTGCATCGCTGCGGCGCCGGGCCTGCCGGACATGGTGTTCAGCGCCAACGCCGGCCTGGTGCTCGGCGACCGCTTCGTGCCCAGCCGCTTCCGCCACGCCGAACGCCGTGGCGAAGAAGCCTTGTTCACCGCCTGGTGCCGCCAGGCCGGCCTGCGCATCTGCGAACTCCCCGAGCAGGTGTATTTCGAAGGCGCCGGCGACGCGCTGCTGGACCGCGGCGCGCGCCGGCTGTGGATGGGCCACGGCCACCGCAGCGACCTGGCCGCCGCGCACGACCTGACCGACCTGCTGGACATCGAGGTGGTGCCGCTGCGCCTGGTCGACGCGCGCTTCTATCACCTGGACACCTGCTTCTGCCCGCTGCGCGACGGCTACCTGCTGTACTACCCGCCCGCGTTCGACGCCGCCGCGCAGCAGGCGATCGCCCAACACATCCCCGCGTCGCGGCGCATCGTGGTTAGCGAGACCGATGCACTCGCCTTCGCCTGCAACGCGGTGGACCTGGACGACACCCTGCTGCTCAACCGCGCCTCGCCGGCGCTGTGCGCGGCCCTGGCCGCGATCGGCTACCGCGTGGTGCAGACCCCGCTGGACGAATTCCTCAAGGCCGGCGGCGCCGCCAAGTGCCTGACCTTGCGGCTGGACGAGTAAGCCGAAAGGCTCCCGCGAGCCACACAATCAGCCCCTCTCCCACCGGGAGAGGGGTTGGGGTGAGGGTACGAAGACGCCGCATGTCACGGCCGTCGCGCCGAGCAGACCTACCGCCTCCAACACGTCAGCCCAGACTGAGCACCGCATCGAGCACATCGCGCCATAGCTGACCGAGGTCCATGCTGCCGCGACCGCCGAACAGGCGAAACAGGCTGTAGCCAATCGCGAAGACGACATAGGACAGCGTCAACACCACCATGGTCGCGTCGCCCCACCGCAGCAGCGCGGCGGCGACCAGGACGAAGACCGCGCAACCGAGCAGTTCGCGCCACGACGGCAGGTGCGCACGCAGACGGGCGACGGCACGCGCAACGGAATCGGACATGGCAAGAGCCTCGGCTGGACGCCGACAAGGCTACCCCATGCCCCGCCCTCAGAAAGCGCGCGCCAGCCACCGGGGTCAGCGCCGGTGCAGCCGCCGCCCCGGCGCAGCCCACACTCCCCGCGCACACCCGCCCCCGGCACAATGCGCCGATGGCCTCCTCTTCCCCCTCCCATGGCGGCGCCCGCGCCGCGTCCCGCAGCGGCCCGAGCCTGCGCGAACGCTTCGACGCGATGCGCAACCTGCCGCCGTTCCTGCGCCAGATCTGGCAGACCAGCCGCTGGCTGACCCTCAGCAGCATCGGCCTGCGGGTGATCCGGGCGCTGCTGCCGGTGGCCTCGCTGTACATCGGCAAGCTGATCATCGACGAGGCCATCCACCTGGTCGGGCAGTCGCCCGGCTTCGATTCGCTGGGCCAGGCCCTGGCCAGCGGCCGCCTGAACCGACTGCTGGAACTGCTGGGCCTGGAGCTGGCGCTGGCGATCGCCTCGGACCTGCTCGGGCGGCTGGTCAGCTATGCCGACACGCTGCTGTCGGAACTGTTCAACAACACCACCAGCGTGCAGTTGATGGAGCACGCCGCGCAACTGGACCTGGAGGATTTCGAGGACCCGGAGCAGCAGGACCGGCTCGACCGCGCGCGGCGCCAGACCATGGGCCGGATGAACCTGATGAGCCAGCTGTTCGGCCAGGTGCAGGACGCGATCACCGTGGTCAGCTTCGCGGTCGGCCTGCTGGTCTACGCGCCCTGGCTCATCGCCCTGCTGGCGGTGGCGCTGGTGCCGGCCTTCATCGGCGAGGCGCATTTCAACGCGCTGGGCTACTCGCTCAACTTCCAGTGGACGGCCGAGCGCCGCCAGCTCGACTACCTGCGCCAGCTCGGCGCCAGCGTCGAGACCGCCAAGGAAGTGAAGATCTTCAACCTGCACAACTTCCTGATCACGCGCTACCGCGCCCTGGCCGACCGCTACTTCCAGGCCAACCGCGCGCTGGCGCGCAAGCGCATGCTGTGGGGCACCGTGCTGGCGGCGCTGGGCACGCTGGGCTACTACGGCGCCTACGGCTACATCGCCTGGCGCACCGTGCGCGGCGACTTCAGCATCGGCGACCTGACCTTCCTGGCCGGCAGCTTCCTGCGCCTGCGGCAGTTGCTGGAAGGCCTGCTGATCGGCTTCTCGCAGGTGGCCGGGCAGGCGCTGTACCTGGACGACCTGTATTCGTTCTTCCGCATCGTCCCGGAGATCCGCACCCGCCCCGGTGCGGTGCCGGTGCCGCGGCCAATCAGGCAGGGCTTCGTGTTCGAGAACGTCGGCTTCCGCTATCCGGACGCCGCACAGTGGGCGGTGCGGCACCTGGACTTCGCCCTGCGCGCCGGCGAAGTGCTGGCCCTGGTCGGCGAGAACGGCGCCGGCAAGACCACCCTGGTCAAGCTGCTGGCGCGGCTGTACGACCCGGACGAGGGCCGCATCCTGCTCGACGGGCGCGACCTGCGCGACTACGACCTGGACGACCTGCGCGCCAACCTCGGGGTGATCTTCCAGGACTTCGTGCGCTACCACTTCAGCGCCGGCGAGAACATCGGCGTCGGCCAGGTCGACGCACTGGACGACGCGGCGCGGATCCGTGCCGCCGCGCAGCGGGCGATGGCCGCCGAGCTGATCGACGGCCTGCCACAGGGCTACGCGCAGGTGATCGGGCGCCGCTTCAAGACCGGCGTGGACCTGTCGGGCGGGCAGTGGCAGAAGATCGCCATCGCCCGCGCCTACATGCGCGACGCGCAGGTGATGATCCTCGACGAGCCGACCGCCGCGCTGGACGCACGCAGCGAGTTCGAGGTGTTCCAGCGCTTCAAGGAGCTGTCCGACAACCGCACCGCGGTGCTGATCTCGCACCGCTTCTCCAGCGTGCGCATGGCCGACCGCATCCTGGTCCTGGCCGACGGCCGGATCGAGGCCAGCGGCACCCACGACGAACTCATGGCGCAGGGCGGCCGCTACGCGGAACTGTTCGAACTGCAGGCCGCTGGGTATCGTTAGCCCGTCCGCCCCTTCCGACACCGCCATGCTCCGTACCCTGCCCTGCCTGTTCGCCGCCGCCCTCGCCGTCCCGGCGCTCGCCGCTCCCGCCGCGGACACGCCGGCGCCGTCCGACTACGCCGCAGCCAAGGCCCTGGCCGACCGCGACGAGGCCGGCCTGCCGGCGGCGATGGAGGAACGCCTGCAGACCCTGCAGCGCGCGGCGCTGGACGAGGGCGTGGCCAGTTGCGCCACGCCGCGCCCGGACACCTCGCCGTTCACCGTGGTGGTGCAGGTGCAGGCCGACGGCAGCGTCGGCGCCAGCTGGCGCAACGGCACCACGCCGCTGGCCCTGTGCCTGGAGCGCTTCCTGCGCCAGCGCCCGCTGCTGGCGCCGCCCCAGGCACCGCTGTACCTGTCCTACGAGGTCTCGTTCGAGAAGTGAGCCGCAGCGTCGTGACCCGCCCCGCCCTCAAATGAGAGTTGATCTCATTTGAACCAGCATGGGGTAGAATGGCCGCCGTTCCTTCCCGATCACGATCAACGGCATGTCTTCCGCTTTTGGCCCCGAAACGGTGCTCGATGTCCGCCACTGGACCGAGGACTACTTCAGCTTCACCACCACCCGCAACGACGGCTTCCGTTTCGACAACGGCCAGTTCGTGATGATCGGCCTGGAGACGGAGACGCGGCCGTTGCTGCGCGCCTATTCCATCGCCAGCGCCAACTGGGAAGAGCAACTGGAGTTCTTCAGCATCAAGGTGCCGGACGGCCCGCTGACCTCGCGCCTGCAGCACATCAAGCCTGGCGATTCGGTGCTGGTCGGCAAGAAGCCCACCGGCACCCTGCTGATCAGCGACCTGCACCCGGGCCGTCACCTGTACCTGCTGGGCACCGGCACCGGGCTGGCGCCGTGGCTGTCGGTGATCAAGGACCCGGAAACCTACGAGCGCTTCGACAAGGTGATCCTCACCCACGGCGTGCGCTTCGAGAAGGACCTGGCCTACCGCGACTACTTCGAGAAGGAACTGCCGCAGCACGAGTTCCTCGGCGAGACCATCCGCGAGAAGCTGCTGTACTACCCGGCGGTGACCCGCGAGGACTTCCGCAATCGCGGCCGCCTCACCGAGTTGCTCGAGAGCGGCGAAATGCAGCGCACCCTCGGCCTGCCGCCGCTGAATCCGGAACACGACCGCGCGATGATCTGCGGCAGCCCGCAGATGCTGGCCGACCTGCGCAACACCCTGGACGCCCGCGGCTTCGTCGCCTCGCCGCGCATCGGCTCGCCGGGGCACTACGTGTTCGAGCGCGCCTTCGTCGAGAAGTAAAGCCGCCGCGCTTCTCCCGTCGTAGGAGCGGCTTCAGCCGCGACGGGCGTTACCGGTCACGCATCGCGGCTGAAGCCGCTCTACCGGCGTAAGCGACACGGCGGCAGGTCAAAGCGAAATAGTGGGGAGTATTTTGTGGGAGGGACTTCAGTCCCGACGCCTTTAACTCGAACGCGTCGGGACTGAAGTCCCTCCCACAAGAGCAAGCATCCAGCATTCAAGACCACGCCGAGCGTCCTCGGCCGAATCGTTACCCCAGCGCCCGCTCGATAGCGTCAGCCAGCGCTTCCGGCTTGTCGGTCGGCGCATAACGCGCCAGCACCTGGCCGTCGCGACCGACCAGGAACTTGCTGAAATTCCACTTGATCGCGGCGATGCCGAGCAGCCCGGATTTCTGCTGCTTGAGCCAGCGCCACAGCGGATGCGCGCCGTCGCCGTTGACCTGCACCTTGGCGAACATCGGGAAATCCACGTCGTAGCTGAGCGAACAGAACTGGCGGATCTCCGCGGCATCGCCCGGCTCCTGATGGCCGAACTGGTCGCAGGGGAAGCCCAGCACCACCAGCCCGCGCTCGCGGTAACGCTGCCACAGCGCCTGCAGCCCCGCGTACTGCGGGGTGAAACCGCACTTGGAGGCGACGTTGACGATCAACAGCACCTTGCCGGCGTATTCGGCGAGCGGCTGCTCCTGCCCGTCCAAGGTCGTCGCGGTGAAGGCATAGGCGGTGGTCGGCGTGTCCATGGGTCCTCGTGGCGCGGCGCGCCGCAGCGGCGCTGGTTCGACGCGATGCTACGCGGTGGCCGCAGGCGTCGCCAGCGGGCCGCAGCCGATGCGCGAGGCCGCGTTGCAGACGTCCGCGCGAACCAGCCAACACCCCGCCAGCGCACCACCGGTGCATGCCTGCACCGGCACAACCACGCCGGAGAGCGCACTGCATCAAGATTCACGCCAGATGCCGCAAAGCCCTGGGAAATAAGCGCCTATGCTGCAGTGCGCCCATGGCTTTCGTCACGGGTCACGCCTGCCGGCCTGGGGTAGCCTGCCCGATCACCATGATTGCGGATACCGCTTGATGACCTCTCGCCTCGCCCTTGCCCTCGCCGCCACGCTCGGACTCGCCATGCCCGCCTACGCCGCTCCGGCCACCACGCCCACCGCTGCAACCGCCGCCACGCAGGCCAACCCGTTCTTCGCCGAAAGCCCGCTGCCGCTGCACTACCCGCAGTTCGACAAGATCAAGGACAGCGATTTCGCGCCCGCGTTCGACGCCGGCATGGCGCAGCAGCTGCAGGAAATGCAGGCCATCGCCGAGCAGACCGCCAAGCCGACCTTCGACAACACCATCGTGGCGATGGAGAAGAGCGGGCAGGTCCTGGACCGCGCCACCACCGTGTTCTTCAACCTGGTCGGTGCCGACACCAACGACACCCGCAAGAAGCTGCAGGCCGAGTACGCCGGCAAGTTGGCTGCGCACCGCGATGCGATCGCGCTCAATCCCAAGCTGTTCGCGCGCATCCAGACCCTGTACGACACCCGCAACCAGCTCGGCCTGGACGCGGAAGGCGTGCGCCTGATCGAGAAGTACCACAGCGACTTCGTCCGCGATGGCGCCAAGCTCAACGACGCCGACAAGGCCAAGCTCAAGGCGATGAACGCCGAACTGGCCGAACTGGGCACCAAGTTCAGCCAGAACGTGCTGGCCGAAGTGAACGCCGCGGCGGTGGTGGTGGACGACGTCAAGCAGCTCGACGGCCTGTCCGACGCGCAGATCGCCGCGGCGGCCGAAGCGGCCAAGGCGCGCAAGCTCGATGGCAAGTACGTGATCGCCCTGCTCAACACCACCGGCCAGCCGCCGCTGGCCCAGCTCAAGGATCGCGCCCTGCGGCAGAAGATCTACGAGGCCTCGGTGTCGCGCGGCAGCCACGGCGGCCCGTACGACAACACCGCGCTGGTGTCGCGGATCATGACCCTGCGCGCCGACCGCGCCAAGCTGCTCGGCTACCCGAACCACGCCGCCTACTCGCTGGAAACCCAGACCGCCAAGACCCCCGAAGCGGTCAACGCCATGCTCGGCAAGCTGGCCCCGGCTGCGGTGGCCAACGCCAAGCGCGAGGCCGCCGACCTGCAGGCGATGATCGACCAGGAGCAGAAGGCCGCCGGCAAGCCCAGCTTCAAGCTCGAGGCCTGGGACTGGGCCTACTACACCGAGAAGGTGCGCCAGGCCAAGTACGACTTCGACGAGTCCCAGCTCAAGCCCTACTTCGAACTGAAGAACGTGCTGGAAAACGGCGTGTTCTACGCCGCCAACCAGGAATACGGGCTGACCTTCAAGCAGCGCACCGACCTGCCGACCTACCGCGACGACGTGCTGGTCTACGACGTGTTCGATGCCGACGGCAGCCAGTTGGCGATCTTCATCGCCGACATGTACGCGCGCGAATCCAAGCGTGGTGGCGCCTGGATGAGCTCCTACGTGTCGCAGTCGGCGCTGACCGGCGACAAGCCGGTGGTCGCCAACCACCTCAACATCCCCAAGCCGCCGGCCGGCCAGCCGACCCTGCTGACCTGGGACGAGGTCACCACCGCGTTCCACGAATTCGGCCACGCGCTGCACGGCATGTTCTCGAACGTGAAGTACCCCTACTTCGCCGGCACCAGCGTGCCGCGCGACTTCGTCGAGTTCCCCTCGCAGGTCAACGAGATGTGGGCCGACGATCCGGCCATCCTCAAGCACTACGCCAAGCACTACCAGAGCGGCGCGCCGATGCCGCAGGCGCTGCTGGACAAGGTGGTGGCCACCGCCAAGTTCAACCAGGGCTTCGCCACCACCGAGTACCTGGGTGCGGCCATGCTCGACCAGCGTTGGCATCAGCTCAGCCCCGGCCAGGTGCCGCCGGCCTCGGGCGTGATGGACTTCGAGGCCAAGGCGCTGGCGGCCGACGGCATCGCCTACCCGCCGGTGCCGCCGCGCTACCGTACGCCGTACTTCAGCCACATCATGGGCGGCTACGCGGCCGGCTACTACGCCTACATCTGGTCCGAGGTGCTGGACGCCAACACCCAGCAATGGTTCAAGCAGCACGGCGGGCTGAGCCGCGCCAACGGCGACCGCTTCCGCAAGACCCTGCTCTCGCGCGGCGGCAGCGTCGATGCGATGCAGTTGTTCCAGGACTTCGCCGGGCACGCGCCGCAGATCGAGCCCTTGCTGGAGAAGCGCGGCCTCAACGCCGCGCCGGCGGCGACGCCGAGCGCACGCTGAGGCGCACCGCGGCACGGCCCCGGCCGTGCCGCGACGTCGCGACGACGTCGTTGGGACGCTCCCACGACCAACCCGCATGACGCGAAACGCACGACGCCCGGCTCAGCCGGGCGTCGTGTTTTTTCAGCCTGCCATCGCGATGGCGACGCGCGGTAAGTCGCGCGTGGCCGTCAGCGGCTTACTGGCCGTCGCCGGAGGCGTTGATGCTGGCACCCAGCGAGGCATTGCCGCCGGCCTGGCCCTGCGCCTGACCGCTACCGGCCTGCGCACCGCCCTGGCCGCCCGCACCCGCCTGGCCCGACACCGACCCGCCATGCGTACCCGCGCTGTGCGAGGCGCTGCCGCTGGCCGCACCGTTGGCACTGCCGCTGCCGGACAGCGCCGGCACCGTCGGCAAGCTGCCGCCGCTGGCGGCGCCGTTGCCGTTGCCGTTACCGGCCGCACGCGACGCAGCACCGTTACCGGTCACGCCATTGACTGCACCGGCGGCATTGCCGGCGGTCGACAGCGCCGCAGTGGGATTGGCCGCGCTGGTCGCCGCGCCGAGCGCGCCGTCGGCCTGGCCCATCGCGCTACCGGCCGCGCTGCGTGCCGCCGCACTGCCACTGGCGGCGGCATTGCCGGCCAGCGTGCGGCCCTGGTTCACCGCAGCGCCGGCGGTTTGCGCCGCACCGTCCGCGGTGGCCGCGCCACGCGCCGCCGCCCGCTGCGCCGCCATCCGCGCACGCTGCGACGACTGCTCGATGCCACTACGCGCGGCATCCAGCGGCACTCCGGCGTCCAGGCGGCCGGCGCCCATGCCGTTGCCGCCGAGGCTGCCGCCGCCCAGGCCGCCCATGGTGCCGTTGACCGCACCGCCGACGCTGCCCGCACCGCCCAGCAACTGCGCGCCGGCCACGCCCGGGGTCAGCGCCACCGACGCCACCAGCACCGCGCTCGCCAACAGAGTCTTGCCGTTCATCGCATTCTCCTCGTGTCGCCGCAGGCCATCTGCGGCTCTCATGTCTCCCTACGAGTCGAGCGACGCGGAACATCCCGTGCAGGCGGGACGCAGACAGAATGCGTTCAGCCGCCCGGCGCGCGCTGCAGCGCCATGTCCGCACCGAGCAGGCCGGCGCCGTACACCGGATCGGCGCCGGGCGCACCGAGATCGCGCGCCTGCGCCTGCAACTGCGTGCGCAGCTGCGCGGCCGCCTGCGGATTCGGCTGCGACAGTGCCTGCGCCGCCAGCCGCGCCACCAGCGGCGCCGCGAAGGAGGTGCCGCGCTGCGTCTGCCAACGGCCCTGCGGCGCGGCGGCGATCAATTCGCCGACCGCGGCGAAGGCCACCTGCGGCCCACGCCCCGCCTCCGGCAAGACCCGCCCACGCGCATCCACCGCGGTGACGCCGATCACGCCGGGATAGGCCGCCGGATACAGCGGCGGTGCCGCCGGGCCGTCGTTGCCCACCGCCGCGACCAGCACGTGGCCGCGCGCGAGCATGCGCTGCACGGCGAGTTGCAGCGCGCGGTTGGGGCCGCCGATCAGGCTGATGTTGATCACCGGCACCTGCTGCTGCGCCATCCATGCCAGTGCCCCGACCAGCTCGACCACGGTGCCGCCATCGGCCTGGCCGCAATAGATGTCGGCCGCATACAGCGTGCGCGCGAACGGCCCGTGCGCCACCGCGCGTCCGGCCAGCAGCGAGGCGACGGCGGTGCCATGCGGCTGCGCGCGTACCTGCCCGTCGCAGCCCCAGGTCTGCACCTGCACGCCGGCCAGGGCCGGATGCGCCGCGTCCACGCCGCTGTCGATCAGCCCGACCACGAAGCTGCCCGTCGCGGCGCCAGCGGCTGCCGGAGCGGCGGACGCACCGGCTGGCGCCGGTGGCGCCGCCGCCGATCCGCTGTAGACGTGGTTGTAGTCGTACTCGCCCTGCGGATCGCGCTCGCGCAGTTGCTGCAGGGCGCGGCGCGTGGACAGGCCCGACGGCACCTGCAGCACCACCAGGCGCAGGCCGAATTCGCCGAAGCTGCGCTGTTCCAGCACCACGAAGCCGGCCGTCTGCGCCGCCTGCAGCGCCGCCGGCTCCGGTTCCAGCGCCACCACCTGCCCGCGCATCACCACCGCGCCGCCTTCGTCGCGCTCCAGCCCGCGCGGATCGCTGCGCAGCAGCGCCTGCAGGCGTTTCAGCCGCAGCCGTTCGAGATCGCCGCGCGCATCCTGCAGCGATTCTCCCAACCGATTCATGCCGCCCTGCATGCCCTGGGTGACGTCCTGCACCAGCCCGCCCGCCGACGGCAACGCCAGTTGCGCCAACGCCGGTGTCGCCACCGCCAGCCATGCCACGGCCATCCAGCGCATTCGCCTGCCCGTCGCCATGTCCCGCTCCGTTGTCCGCCCCTGTTGGCGTGCCACACTAATCCTGCCATCCCGACCCGCCGTGAACGCCGCGCCGCGCCCATGGAAGAAAATGCCTCCGCCGAACGTATCCCCCACATGCACGCCGATCCCACGGCCGCCGTCGGCGACGGCATCTGTACCCTGCTGCCGCAGTTGCGGCGCTTCGCGCGTGCCGTCGCCGGGCATCGCGAGGACGCCGACGATCTGCTGCAGATCGCGATCGAACGCGCCCTGCGCCGCGCCGCGCAATGGCGGCCGGAGACGCCGCTGCAGTACTGGCTGTACGGCATCATCCGCCACGCCTGGATCGACGAGGTGCGGGCGCAGCGGCGACGGCGGCAGGTGTTCGTCGATGCCGCCGAGGGCGAACACGTCGGCGACACGCCGCTGGAGCGGCAGCAGGACTGGATGGCGGTGCAGGCCGCGATGGCCGGCCTGCCCGAGGAACAACGCCTGGCGATCGCGCTGGTGCTGATCGAAGGCCTGTCCTACAAGGATGCCGCAGCGGTGCTGGAGATTCCGCTGGGCACACTCACCAGCCGGCTCGCGCGCGGACGCGAAGCCCTGCAGGCGTCACTGGAGGCGACCGCATGACCACCACGATCGATTCACTCACCCTGCAGGCCTACGCCGACGGCGAACTGGACGCGGCGCAGGCCGCGCAAGTGGAAGCGGCGCTGCGTACCGACCCGCAGTTGGCGCAGGCCCTGGAGCGACTGCGAAGCCTGCAGGCGCGGCTGCGTGCCGGCTTCGCGCCGGTGCTCGACGAACCGGTACCGGCGCGCCTGCTCGCCGCGGCGCGCGCACGGCCGGCCGACGCGCCCGACCAGGACGCCGATATCGCAGCGCGGCCGCTCTCGCCCATCCATGTGACGGCGCAGGCAAGCCGGCCGACGCCGCTGCGGCCGCGTGCGCGCCACCGCTGGGCGCTGCCGGCGGCCTTGGCGGCAGCGCTGCTGCTGGGGCTGTGGATCGCGCAGCGGCAATTGCCGCAGGGCGCCGCGCCAGGCCCCACGGTCGCGGCCACCCAGGGTGGCGTCGCCGAGGGCGCGTTGGCGCAGGCGCTGACGCAGCAGTTGTCCGGCCAGCCCCAGGGCAGCGTGCGCATCGGCCTGAGCTTCCGCGATCGCGATGGTCATTACTGCCGCACCTTCGCATTGACGCGCGCCAGCGCCGGCCTGGCCTGCCAGCGCGATGGCGCATGGCGGGTGGAATTGCTGGTGCCCGCCGGCGAAAACAACGACGGCAGCGGCATGCGCATGGCGGCCAGCCCGATGCCGGCCGCGGTGCTGCAGGCGGTGGATGCGCGCATCGCCGGCGAAGCGCTGGATGCCGACGGCGAACAGCAAGCACGCGCGCAGGGCTGGCGCTAGCAACAGCCCGACGCCGTGCCTGCTCGGCGGGACAACGCGCCTTGGCACCTCTGGATCATGCCGGGACGCGTCCCGCAGGAGCGGCTTCAGCCGCGACGCGCGTTTCCGATAAGTCCGTCGCGGCTGAAGCCGCTCCTACGGCGCACATCGCATCCCGCTCGATTGCCGCGGACGCAATGTCTCCGAGGTGCCCTCAGGGCAGCGCCGCCGGCGTCTTCGCGCCGGCCGCAGCGTCGAGGCCATCGATGCCGGCCAGCATCTTCTTCAGCAGCGTCTCCAACTGCTGCTGCTCGCCCGCATCCAGTGCCGCGGTTTCCGTATCGAGGAACATGCACACGTCCGGCAGCAGCCGCTCGATCAGGGCGATGCCGGCCGGCTGCAGGGTCAGCGTGACCTTGCGCCGGTCTTCCGGACTGGCCGTGCGCGACAGCAGCCCCTTGCTGCACAGGCTGTCGGTGAGGCGGGTGATGTTGGCCGGCTTCTCGCTGGCGGCCTCGGCCACCTCGGTGGGGGTGATGCACTGCTCGGGCGTGCCGTACAGCATCATCAGGATCTCGTACTCCGGCGGGCTGATACCGTACGCCTTGAGCATGCCGCTGGCGTTGGCATGCACGCGCTTGTACAGATGCTTGACCAGGCGGACCAGGACGGCGGGTTCGCGCGGGAACGCGGGATAGCGCGCGCAGGTGTGCGCGACACGCCGCTCGGTCTGATCGAAACTGCCCATGAGGAAATCGCGTGCAAGTGGGGTAGCCGCCAATGCTACCCATTGCGCATCGCCCCGACGAGGGCATGCGTTGCGTTACCGCACGCTGTCGACACGATGCACCGCACGCCGTTGCCGACGCGCGCGAGCGTGCCGGCGATCGATCAGGTGGCGAACAGCGGCGCGTACTCCGGCGCCACCAGTTCGCGCAGCACGCTGGCCGGCACGTCCACGGTCTGCGTGCCATCGGCATACGGCCCCACCTGGTACGGCGGGAACACGAAGCGCAGCGCGGTGATCTTGCCCGCCGCATCGACCAGCGGCTGGAACTGGCTGAAGTTGCTGGGCTGCGGCTCGGTACCTTCGGCGATCATCTTGCTGGCGCTGCGCACCTGCTCGTCCTGGTCCTCCGGCGGCACCTGCTCGGCATCGACCCGCGTCTGCACCGCCTGGCGCAGTTGCGCGGCGACATAGCCGGCCACCGGCTTCCAGTGCGACGCATCCGGGATCAGCGTCTCAGCGGTGAGCATGCGCTGCTGCTGCGGCAGCCACACCCAGCGCGCCACCAGCGGTTCGCCGTGCGCCCCGCCGGTGTAGCGGCTGCCGTCGGCGCTCAGCGCGACCAGATCCGGGCGCTCCAGCAGCATCTCGAACTGCAGCGACAGTTCGTAGGGCGCGCGTGGACGATCGTTGCCGAGCCCGTCGACCGCTTCCATCAGTTCGCTGCGCGCGCTCTGCGCGTAGCGGTTGGCCGCGTCGGCCAGGCCCGGGTAGCGGTTGATCGACGGCGGGAAGGTGATCCCGACCACATAGCTTGGGCTGTGTTCGACGATGTCCTTCAATTCCGGCGGCGCGGTCTGCGCCTGCTCCGGCGCCGCCGGCGCGGCAGCCTCGGGCTGCGCCGGTGCTGCCGCGGGCGCCGGTGCGGCAGCCGGTTCCTCGCGCTTGCAGCCGGCCACTGCCAGCGCCGCCGCGACCGCCAGTGCCGTCCATGCCATCCGCCCGTTGCCCATCGTCTCTGCCCTGCTCACGTCGACTGCCCCTGTTCCTGCAATGCCTATGGAAGTGGCGCGCATTATCGCGCCGTTGCGATGCCGCCGGCTCAACCGAGCAGCGCGGCGTACTGCGGATGCCGCTGGATGAACACCGCCGCGTACGAACACGCCGGCACCACCTTCCAGCCTTGCGCCTGCGCGTGGTCCAGCGCGGCGGTCACCAGTTGCGCCGCCAGGCCGCGCCCGCCGATCGGGCCAGGCACCCCCGTATGGGTGATGACCATGCGCTCCTGTTCCAGCACGTAGTCGAGCTCGGCGCGGTGGCCGTCGACTTCCAAGGTGAAGCGCCGCTGTTGCGGGTCGTGCGCGATCGGGACGTTGGCTGCGGACATGAGGAACTTGGCGTGGCGCGGTGCACGCAGTGTCCGCTGCCGCTTGCCGCGGCCATGTGAAGCACCTGCCCCAACGCGTCACGCCGCCGACGCGGCGCGTCAGCCATCCGCCGCTCAAGTCGTGCCGCTCAAGTCGCGCCGCGCGCCGCCGATAACCCCGAGACAGGCCGAAAACCTGGCATGGGAGTTGCACCTCCCATCACGCAGCAATCCAACAGCGAGCCACGCGCATGAGCGAGAACGAGAGCAAATACGACCCGGGCGACCACAACGCCTCCCTGCTGGAAGGGCTGTTCCAACTGTCGGTCAGCGGCGATCACCAGGGCGGCGAGTTCCAGCAGCTCGACGACGAGGTCTACCAGCGCCTCAAGCACACCTACGAGAATGCCGCCATCGGCAGTGCGAAGGTGCAGTTGCGCGGGCAGCAGACCCGCTGAACCCAAAGGGCGGCCCAACGGACCGCCACCTGCCAAAGCGCGATGCGTGCCCACGACCGCATCGACGCCACGGCGCCCAGCCCGCGCAGCGAACCAGGCACGCACCGATCCGGCGCCGCACTCCCGTGCAGGCGCCGCGGCGCCACGAATCAGCCGCGGCCGAAGCGCGGGTTGGCCAGCTCGTCGAGGAAGTGCTGCAGCACCGACGGCTCCATGATCAGCAGGAACATCACGCCGAACGCCGCGCCGGCCAGGTGAGCGCTGTGGTTGACGTTGTCGCCACCGCGGCGGTCCATCCAGATGCTGTAGCCGACATAGAACACGGCGTACAGGATGGCCGGGATCGGAATCGGGATGAAGAAGAAGAAGATCCCGGTCCACGGCGCCATCAGGATGAAGGCGAACAGCACCGCCGACACCGCACCGGAGGCGCCCAGGCTCATGTAGTTGGGATTCTTCTGGTTCTTCAGGTAGCTGGGCAGGATCGAGACCACCAGCGCCGACAGGTAGAACAGCGGATACACCAGCATGTTGCCGGTGTGCCGCTCCATCAGCACCTCGATCGGGCCGCCGAAGAAGTACAGCGTGACCATGTTGAACAACAGGTGCGGGAAATCGGCGTGGATGAAGCCGTAGGTCACCAGCCGGTCGTACTGCTTGTGGCGGTCGATCGCCGGTGGCCACAGGATCAGCCGGTCGAGCAGCCGGCGGTTGTTGAACGCCGCCCACGACACCAGCACGGTGAGGACGATCAGGATCAGGTTGACGGGGGTGGCGGAGGGCATGCGGGGTCTCAGGCGGGGCGGTAGTGGTCGACCATGCGGTAGCGGCGCGCGTACAGCCCGAACAGCAGTGCGGCGATGCAGGCGAAGGCGGCGAAGAAGAACATCAGGAAGGCGGTTTCGCTGAGCCCGGTGCTGCCGATGTGCGCAGTGACGCGATCATTGCGCACCGCGGCGTTGGACAGCAGCACCCACAGGTTGCCGACGGTGGTGGTGAGGTTCCAGAAACTCATCACCACGCCCTTCATCGACTGCGGCGCCTGGCTGTAGGCGAACTCCAGGCCGGTCGCCGAGACCAGCACTTCGCCGAAGGTCAGCAGCGCGTACGGCAGGATCTGCCAGGCGATGGACAGCGCGTCGCCGCCGTCCATCATCACCTGCAGCGTCCCGACCACGATCCAGGCCAGGCCGCTGAAGGCGATGCCGGCGGTCATCCGCCGCAATGCGGTCGGCTCGTAGCCGCGGCGGCGCAGCAGCGGGTACAGCACCAGGTTGTTGAACGGGATCAGCAGCATCACCAGCGCCGGGTTCAGCGCCTGCATCTGCGAGGCGCTGAACCAGTCCGGCATCTGCATCTGCTGGCCCTGCAGCACCCAGGTCGAGGCCTTCTGGTCGAACAGCGAGAAGAACGGGGTGACCAGCGCGAACACCACCAGCACCCGCAGCACCGCGCGCACGCCGTCCACCGCCGCATCCGGATGCACCGCGCGGGCGCGGTCCAGTTGCCACCAAGTGCCGCCGCCGATGCCGGCCAGCAGCAGCACCAGCGCCAGGCACAGGCAGATCACCAGGCCCAGCGCCGGCACCAGCGCGAAGGTGGCCAGCGCCAGCAGCACCGCCACGCCGGCCAGGGCCAGCCCGGGGCGGCCCTGCCCCGGCGCCTGCCGCAGCAATGCGGTGCGCACCACCTGGGCGAAGCCGTGCGGATCCTTGGGCGGCAGCGGCACGCGCACGTAACGGTGGCGGCCGGCCCAGAACACCAGGGTGGCCACCAGCATCAGGATGCCGGGGATGCCGAACGCCCACGCCGGGCCCAGGTTCTTCAGCGCCAGCGGGATCAGCAGCGAGGCGAACAGCGAGCCGAAGTTGATGATCCAGTAGAAGGCGTCGAACACCACCTTGGCCAGGTGCTTGTTGCCCTGGTCGAACTGGTCGCCCATGAACGAGGCCACCAGCGGCTTGATCCCGCCCGCGCCCAGCGCGATCAGGCCCAGGCCGAGGAAGAAACCGGTGCGATGGCCTTCGAACAGCGCCAGGCACAGGTGCCCGGCGCAATAGACCAGGCTGAACCAGAGGATGGTGCTGTACTTGCCGAAGAAGCGGTCGGCCAGCCAGCCGCCGAGCAGCGGGAAGAAATACACGCCGATCATGAAGCTGTGCATGATGTGCTTGGCCTCGGCCTCGCGGCCGGGCGCGGTCACTTCCTGCAGCAGCAGCGAGGTGATCAGGAACTGCACCAGGATGTTGCGCATCCCGTAGAAGCTGAAGCGCTCGCAGGCCTCGTTGCCGATGATGTACGGAATCTGCCGCGGCATCCGCGCGGCTGTGCGCCGTTGCGCCGCGCTCATGCGGCGTGTCTCGTGGTGGCTTGGCTGCTCACGGGCCCTCGTCCAGGCAAAATTTTCAGAAGGTTACCCGATCGTTCCGGCGAATCGAACCGCTAGGGCACGCCCTAGGTGCTTTCGCAATCGGCGCGCTGCCCGCATCATGGTGGCCTGTCCCGAGACGGTGCCGAGATGATCCGACCCTGGCTGGCCACCCTGCTGTTGCCGATGCTGCTGTGCAGCATGTCGTCGCTGGCCAGCGAGACGGGCCTGTCCACCGAAGCCGAGCGCAGCGGGTTTGCACGCACCGGCCGCTACGCCGAAACCATCGCCCTGTGCGATGCGTTCGCGCAGCGCTATCCGCAGGCGGTGCGCTGCTTCGACTTCGGCACCACGCCGGAAGGCCGGCCGATGAAGGCGCTGGCGGTGTCCACCTCGGGCGCGCTGGATCCGGCGGCCGCGCAGGCGCGCAAGCTGCCGGTGGTGCTGATCCAGGGTGGCATCCACGCCGGCGAGATCGACGGCAAGGACGCCGGTTTCCTGGCGCTGCGCCAGTTGCTCGACGGCCAGGCCGCGCGCGGCGCGCTGGACAGGCAGGTGTGGCTGTTCGTGCCGGTGTTCAACGTCGATGGGCACGAGCGCTTCGGCGCCTGGAACCGGCCCAACCAGCGCGGCCCGGAGCAGATGGGCTGGCGCACCACCGCGCAGAACCTCAACCTCAACCGCGACTACGTCAAGGCCGACGCGCCGGAGATGCAGGCGATGCTGCGCCTGGTCGAGCAGTGGGATCCGCTGCTGTACGTGGACCTGCACGTCACCGATGGCGCGCAGTTCGAGCACGACGTGTCGATCCAGGTGGAACCGCTGCACGCCGGCGACACCGCGCTGCGCGGCGACGGCCTGCGCCTGCGCGACGCCGTGCTGGCCGACCTGAAGCGGCAGGGCTCGCTGCCGCTGCCCTACTACCCCTCGTTCGTGGTCAACGACGACCCGGCCTCCGGCTTCGAGGACGGCGTGCCGACGCCGCGCTTCTCGCACGGCTATTTCCAGCTGCGCAACCGCTTCGGCATGCTGGTGGAAACGCACTCGTGGAAGCGCTACCCAGAGCGCGTGCGCATCACCCGCAACACCATCGTCTCGGTGCTGCAGCAGGTAGCGCGCCATGGTGCGCAGTGGCGCGCCGACGCGCTGGCCGCCGACGCCCGCGCGCAAGCGCTGGGCGGCAAGACCGTGGCGCTGGACTACCGCACCACCGACGCCTCGCACCTGGTGGATTTCCGCGGCTATGCCTACACCCGCACGCCCTCGCCGGTGTCCGGCGCGCTGATGACCCGCTACGACGAGCGCACCCCGCAACTCTGGCGGGTGCCGCTGCGCGACCAGGTCGTGCCCAGCGTGGAAGTCGCCGCGCCGCGCGCCGGCTACCTGGTGCCGGCGGCGCAGGCCGCCCTGGTCGGTGCCAAGCTGCGCCAGCACGGCATCGTCTTCCGCATTCTGGACCACGACGCCACCCTGCCGGTGCAAACCTTCCGCGCCGACACCGCCAGCTTCGCCGCCCGCTCGTCCGAAGGCCACCAGCGGCTCAGCGTCACCGGCGCCTGGAAGGCGGAGACCCGCGCGGTCGGCGCCGGCGCGCTGTTCGTGCCCATCGCCCAGCCCAAGGCACGCCTGCTGATGACGCTGCTGGAACCGCAGGCGCCGGACTCGCTGCTGCAATGGGGCGAGTTCAACAGCGCGTTCGAGCGCGCCGAGTACATGGAAGACTACGTCGCCGAGGACGTGGCGCGGCAGATGCTGGCCAGCGACCCGGCGCTCAAGGCCGAGTTCGAGGACAAGCTCGAACACGACGCGGACTTCGCCAAGGATCCGCAGGCGCGGCTGGAGTTCTTCTACCGCCGCCACAGTTCCTGGGACGAGCGCTACCGCCTGTACCCGGTCATGCGCAGCGACGAAGCCCCGTCCTGACGCGCGGCTCCGCCCTCCCCCCGACTCCCCCCGATGCGCCTTCCCTTTATCTGCTGAAGAGGCTGTACGCCCCGATATGAAAACGTTTACAGGATCCCTTTGCCTGACCCTGACCCTGGCGCTGGCCGCGCCCGCCACCGCCGCACCGCCGGCGACGGCCGGGAGCGCAGCCTCCGTGCCGAATGCCAGCGCCGCCGCGCAGCGCCCGTGGAACGACCGCAGCCTGTCGCCGGACCGGCGCGCCGCGCTGCTGGTACAGGCGATGACCCCGGACGAGAAGTTCCAGATGCTGCACAGCTACTTCGGCCTGGGCAAGGACGGCGGCCCGCGGCCGGCTGGCGCGCTCGGCTCGGCCGGCTACGTGCCGGCGATCGAACGCCTGGGCATCCCGTCGCAGCAACTGGCCGATGCCGGCCTCGGCGTGACCAACCCCGGCAACATCCGCCCCGGCGACCACGCCACCGCGATGCCCTCCGGCCCGGCCACCGCCGCCACCTGGAACCGCGCACTGGCCTTCGCCGGCGGCGCGACCATGGGCCGCGAGTCCTGGCAGCAGGGCTTCAACGTGCTGCTGGCCGGCAGCGTCAACCTGCAGCGCGACCCGCGCAACGGCCGCAACTTCGAGTACGCCGGCGAGGATCCGCTGCTGGCCGGCACGATGGTCGGCGAATCGATCCGCGGCGTGCAGAGCCAGCACGTGGTCTCGACCATGAAGCACTTCGCGATGAACGACCTGGAGACCGGGCGCAACACCCACAGCGCCGACATCGGCGAGCAGGCCATGCACGAGTCGGACCTGCTGGCCTTCGAGCTGGCGCTGAAGATCGGCCAGCCCGGCTCGGTGATGTGCTCCTACAACCGCATCAACGGCGTGTACGGCTGCGAGAACGACTACCTGCTCAACCAGGTGCTGAAGCAGGAATGGAAATTCCCCGGCTACGTGATGTCCGACTGGGGCGGCGTGCACAGCGGCTCCAAGGCCGCGCTGGCCGGCCTGGACCAGCAGTCGGCCGGCGAAGTGTTCGACAAGGCGGTGTACTTCGACCAGCCGCTGCGCATGGCGGTGGCCGCCGGCACCGTGCCGCAGGCGCGCCTGGACGACATGGTCAAGCGCATCCTGCGCGCGTTCTTCGCCACCGGCAGCTTCGACAACCCGCCGCAGCACCAGCCGATCGACGACGCGGCCGGCGGCCTGGCCGCGCAGCGCGTGGTCGAGGAAGGCACGGTGCTGTTGCGCAACGAGGGCAAGCTGCTGCCGCTGTCGCGCACCGTGCGCCGCATCGCGGTGATCGGCGGCCATGCCGACAAGGGCGTGATCGGCGGCGGCGGTTCGTCGATGGTCGGCATCACCGTCAACGGCGGCAACGCCGTGCCCGGCATTGCCCCGACCACCTGGCCCGGCCCGGTGATGTTCCATCCGTCCTCGCCGCTGCAGGCGCTGCGCAAGGCCCTGCCCGACGCGCAGATCGACTACGCCAGCGGCGACGACCCGGCGGCGGCGGCCAAGCTCGCGCGCGAGGCCGACGTGGCCATCGTGTTCGCCACGCAGTGGTCGGCCGAGTCGGTGGACCTGCCGGACATCGCCTTGCCCGACAGGCAGGACGCGCTGATCGCCGGCGTGGCCAAGGCCAATCCGAAGACGGTGGTGGTGCTGGAGACCAACGGTCCGGTCGCGATGCCGTGGCTGCAGCAGGTGCCGGCGGTGCTGGAAGCCTGGTACCCGGGCATCCGCGGTGGCGAAGGCCTGGCGCGGCTGCTGCTGGGCGAGGTCAATCCGTCCGGCCGCCTGCCGGTGACCTGGCTGCGCGACGTGTCGCAACTGCCGCGGCCGTCGATTCCCGGCCTGGGCTTCAAGCCGGCGCAACCGGCCGGCAGCAACGTCGACTACAGCATCGAAGGCGCCAACGTCGGCTATCGCTGGTTCGCCGCGCGCGGCCTGGAGCCGGTGTATCCGTTCGGCTACGGCCTGTCCTACACCACGTTCGCCTACAGCAACTTCAAGGTGCAGGCCGATGGTCACCGTGTCGTCGCCAGCTTCGACGTGCGCAACACCGGCGACCGCGAAGGCGCCGACGTGCCGCAGCTGTACCTGCGCCTGCCGCAGGGCCACCACACCCCGATCCGCCTGGTCGGCTGGGACAAGGTGATGCTCAAGCCGGGCGAGAGCCGCCACGTCAGCATCGTCGCCGAGCCCAAGACCCTGGCCGATTACGATCCGAAGAAGCGCCACTGGCACATCGCCGCCGGCGACTACGAGCTGCTGCTGGGCCGTTCGGCGACGCAGGTGGAGGCGCGCGCGCCGCTGCACCTGAAGGACGGCGTGCTGCAGCCCTGAGCGAGGGCCGCGGCGTGCGCGCCGCGGCCCGGCCCCGCCTCCGCGCCCGTATGCGTTGGAGGCGGGGCGATGGTCGCCGTTGTCACTTGCGTAACATCGATTGTGTGGCGGACGCCGCAGCGCCGCCGACTGTATACGCCCCTCTGAGGCCCCGCGCCGTAGCATCGTCCGCATGAACCTGCGCGTCTTCCGATGGCATCGCACCGGCTGGCTGTTGCTGGCCGTCGTGACGTTGGCGCACGCGCAGGCGATGACCGACGCAGTGCCGACGATCGCAGCGCCCGCGGACAGCCCGCTCACCGTGGTCACCCTCACGCTGGCCGGCGATCCGCACGCGTCGCAGGACGGCGACGACTGGAGCGCGCGCCGCGAGCATATCGTCGTGGCCCTGCAACGCCTGCATCCCGACGCCATCGCGCTGCAGGAGGTGCTGCAGACGCCGGAGATCCCGAACCAGGCGCAATGGCTGGCCGCGCGCCTGGGCTACCACTGCCATTTCATCAGCCCCGATCCGCCGAGCCGGCCGCAACGCCGCGGCAACGCGCTGCTGACCCGCCTGCCGGTGCTGGAGGAAGCCGAGACCCTGCTGCATCCGCTGGAGGACTACAGCGTGGCCGGCCTGGTGCGGGTGGATCTGCACGGGCAGCCGGTGAACCTGTACTTCACCCGCCTGCACGCCGCGCGCGACGGTGGCGCCAGCCGCCGCGAACAGGCCGAGGACCTGATGGCGTGGATCGATGCCACCGCCGAGGGCGCGCCGTCGCTGCTGGCGGGGGGCTTCTTCGCCGCGGCGCGCGCACCCGAGCTGGCGCCGCTGGCGGTCCGCTTCGAGGACGGCAGCGTGCGCGGCGACGCGGCGCGCAACCGCATCGACGTGCGTGCACCCAGCACTGCGGCGGCCGCCGACCACGTGTTCTTCGAACGCGGCCACTTCCGCCCGCTGCGCGGCGCACGCCTGTTCGCGCCGGCACCGGACCGACCGGCGGCCGGCACGCGCGGCCTGCTGATGGCACTGCAGCCGCTCGACCCGCTGCCGACATCGCTGCCACCGGTGCCGTAGCGGGCCGCAGGCTCGGCGCGTTTGCGCGCGGTGCGATCGCTGCCGTGCGATGCAGCGCATGGGGATGGCATCGGCATGCTAGCGGCCGGGAACTATCGGCAAGCTCCAGTCGCCTACGCTCGTCGCGCACCCCGTCCTCTGCAGGAGTGGTTTCGGCCGCGACGGCCTTCCACGGAACGCCTGGTCGCGGCTGCAGCCGCTCTTGCGCGTGGCACCCCCAGGTCATGAGGTGCCCTGGCGACGCAGCGGCGCAATCGGCGCCCCACCGGGCGCAGACCGCCATCGCCGCCAGGCAAGTTGCGCACGCGCGATCGCAACGTGCCGCCTTTCCCTCCTCGCCTCACCTCGCAGCCACGCCGCGCCTGCACCTCCAGCGCTTCGGTGCGGCACGCGCACAAAAAGGCCGGGCGAACCCGGCCTTTTGCTGTGGCAGCGCTGGCGCGCGCGCGATCAGCCGATCGCGGCGTGGTAGCGGCGCTCCACTTCCTTCCAGTCGACCACGTTGAAGAACGCGCCGATGTAGTCCGGACGGCGGTTCTGGTACTTCAGGTAGTAGGCGTGTTCCCACACGTCCAGACCCAGGATCGGGGTGTTGCCCTCGAACAGCGGGCTGTCCTGGTTGGCGGTGCTCTCGACCACCAGCTTCTTGTCCGGGGTGACGCTCAGCCAGGCCCAGCCGCTGCCGAAACGGGTCAGCGCAGCCTTGGTGAAGGCGTCCTTGAACTTGTCGAAGCCGCCCAGTTCGGCGTCGATCGCCTTGCCGACGTCGCCACCGGGGGTGCCGCCGGCATTGGGCGCCATCACCGTCCAGAACAGCGAGTGGTTGGCATGGCCACCACCGTTGTTGCGCACCGGACCCTGCAGGTTCTCCGGCAGCGACTTCAGCTTGGACACCAGCGCCTCGATCGGCAGGTCGGCGTACTCGGTGCCTTCCAGCGCGGCGTTGACGTTGTTGATGTAGGTCTGGTGATGCTTGGTGTGATGGATCTCCATCGTCTGCGCATCGATGTGCGGTTCCAGCGCGTCGTAGGCGTAGGGCAACTTGGGGAGGGTGTAGGCCATGCGGTTCTCCTGGACTTTCGCCGTCGAAAGGACGAGCGTTGCGTGAGCAATGGTAGGGACGGTCGGCGACCTTACCAAGGGCGCGGCTGGGGAAACATCGTCCCATCCCGCGGCGGCGGTGCCGGCCGGCCTGCGAATAGGCGCCTACCATGCCCCACGCCCCGGTTAGTCGCGTGTGAATCGCCTGGGTCACCGGCGTGACCGGCGGCGTTTAGAGCGGGAACAGGCAGGCCGGCCCATACTGTGCGCGAGGGCGCCTCGCTGCGCGCCGCCGCCGTTCCTGCAGGAGAGCCCATGCGCAAGCCCGTGCTATTGATCGCCGCCATCGTGTTGCTGGTGGGCGGGCTGTGGGGCATCCGCGGGCTGCAGCATCCGCCGCACCAGCAGTTCGCGCCCTCGCTCGACGCGGCCGCACAGGCGCCTTACACAGCGCCCGGCAAGGCAACGCCCGCCGCCGACGCGGCAACGCCGGACCTTCCCGCGTTCCTGCCGCCCGAAGCGCGCGCCACGGTGGCGCTGATCCTGCGCGGCGGCCCGTTCCCGCACCGCCAGGACGGCAGCGTGTTCGGCAACCGCGAGAACCGGCTGCCGGCACAGCCGCGCGGCTACTACCGCGAATACACCGTCGATACCCCAGGCCTGTCGCATCGCGGCGCGCGCCGCATCATCACCGGCGGCACCCCGCCGCAGGTCTGGTACTACAGCGACGACCACTACGCCAGCTTCCGCAGCTTCCAGGTCGGCAGCGCGAGGCCGACGCCATGAGCGGCTTCCCGTTCGCGCTGAATCTGGCCGAGCCGGCCGCCTCCGGCGTCTACCGCGTCGCCAACCGCGACCTGGACAGTGTCGCCGCCCTGGCCCGCGACGCCGGCCTGCGGCTGTGCCGGATCGACCTGCACGGCTGCACCGGCAAGGCCATGCTGCTGATGCGCCTGGCCGCGCAACTGGACTTCCCGCCCGGCTTCGGCCGCAACTGGGACGCGCTCACCGACGGCCTGCGCGACCTGTCCTGGCTGCCCTCGCCGCGCGGCTACGCGCTGCTGCTGGAGGACGCCGGGCAGTTGCAGATGGTGGCGCAGCCGGCCTTCGACGTGCTGCTGGAAATCCTCGACGACGTCGCCCGCGAGTGGGCGCAGGAGGGCCTCAGCTTCGTCGCGTTCGTGGGCGGCAGCGAGGAAGCGGAAGCGCCTGCCGAGCAGGATTGACCTGACCGCGCTGCGTCGAACCGCTCGCACAACAGCGCCGCCGCACGCGCCCCTGTGGGAGGGGCTTCAGCCCCGACGCGATACCCGCCAACGTCCACGCATCAGGTCTTTGATCTCGGCAAAGCGGCCGCCGTGGTCGTTGCCGCTGCAGGCCCAGGGTGTTTGTCCGAGCCCCGGCTCTTCAGCCGTCCAGCTCGCTCCACCGCGCATACGCCGCATCCAGGTCCGCCTGCGCCTGGCTCAGCGCCTGCGTGTGCGCGTTCACCGCGGCCGCGTCGCGCTGATAGAAGGCCGCGTCGGTCATCGCCTCGGTCAGCGCCGCGACCTGCTGTTCCAGCGTTTCGATCCGCGCCGGTAACTGTTCCAGTTCGCGCGCGTCCTTGTAGCTGAGCTTGCGCTTGGCCGGCGCCGGCGCGGAGGCCGCTGCAGTCGCCGTCACCGGCGTGGTCGCCGCGGCGGTGGCCGAGGCCTTGGCCACCGCCATCGCGCTGGCCGGCGCCACCGGACGCTGCCGCACCCAGTCGCTGTAGCCGCCGACGTATTCGCCGATGCGGCCGTCGCCTTCCATGACCATGGTCGAGGTCACCACGTTGTCGATGAAGTCGCGGTCGTGGCTGACCAGCAACAAGGTGCCGCTGTAGTCGCCGAGCAATTCTTCCAGCAGCTCCAGGGTTTCCACGTCCAGGTCGTTGGTCGGTTCGTCCATCACCAGCAGGTTGGACGGCTGCGCGAACAGCCGCGCCAGCAGCAGGCGGTTGCGCTCGCCGCCGGACAGGCGGGTGATCGGCGCGCGGGCGCGCTCCGGGGTGAACAGGAAATCCTGCAGGTAGGCATGCACGTGCTTGCGCTTGCCGTTGACCTCGATGAAGTCGCGGCCCTCGGCCACGTTCTCGATCGCGCTCCAGTCCTCGCGCAGGGTGGCGCGGTACTGGTCGAAATACGCCACCTGCAGATTGGTGCCGGCGCGCACTTCGCCGTGGTCCGGGGTCAGTTCGCCCAGCAGCAGCTTCAGCAGCGTGGTCTTGCCGCTGCCGTTGGGGCCGATCAGGCCGATCCGGTCGCCGCGCAGGATGGTGGTGGAGAAATCGCGCACCATGCTGCGCGTGCCGAAGGCGAAGCTCAGGTCCTTGGCCTCGATCACCTTCTTGCCGGAGGACTCGCCTTGCGCGGCCTCCATGCGCACGTTGCCGCCGAGTTCGCGGCGCTGGGTGCGCTCGCGGCGCATCGCTTCCAGCCGCCGCACCCGGCCCTCGTCGCGGGTGCGCCGGGCCTTGATACCCTGGCGGATCCACACTTCTTCCTGCGCCAGCAGCTTGTCGAAGCGCGCGTTCTCCTGCGCCTGCGCATTGAGCCGCTCCTCGCGGCGGCGCTCGTAGTTGGCCCAGTCGCCCGGCCAACTGCTGACCTGGCCGCGGTCGATCTCGACGATGCGCGTGGCCAGGGCACGCAGGAAACGCCGGTCGTGGGTCACGAACACTACGCTGCCGTTCCAGCCCTTGAGGAAGCCTTCCAGCCAGTCGATGGCCTCGATGTCGAGGTGGTTGGTCGGTTCGTCCAGCAACAACAGGTCCGGCGCCGAGACCAGCGCGCGCGCCAGCAACACGCGGCGCTTCATGCCGCCGGACAGCCGCGCGAACTCGGCGTCGCCGTCCAGCTCCAGGCGGGTCAGGGTCTCGTTGACCCGCTGGTCCAGCGCCCAGCCATTGGCGCCATCGATCTTGGACTGCACCGCGCCCAGCGCATCGCCGTCGAACTCGGCGGCATGGCTGAGCCGATGGAACTCGGCCAGCCAATGGCCGAGCTCGCCCAGGCCGTCGGCGACCACGTCGAACACGCTGCCGGCGGCGCCGTGCGGCACCTCCTGTTCCAGCCGGGCGATGCGCACGCCCTGCTGCACGCGGACCTCGCCGTCGTCGGGCTTGAGCTCGCCGGCGATCAGTTTCATCAGGGTGGATTTGCCGGCGCCGTTGCGGCCGATCAGGGCGATCCGCTCGCCCGGCTCGATCGACAGGTCGGTCTTTTCCAGCAACAAGGGTCCGCCGACGCTGTAGTCGAGGTTCTGCAGAGTGATAAGAGGCATCGCGCTATTGTACGTGGATGCGCCCTGCGCCGACGCCGACTGCCGCGCCCACCCCACACCTGGATCTTGCCGTTTGTTCGCGATGCCCTCATGCCCTGGCCGCCGCGCTGCGGCCGCCTGCCCACGCCCGACGCTGCGATGACGGCACTCGTCATCCTGCCGGGCCTGGACGGCACCAGCGAACTGCTCGGCGAATTCGTCGCCGAAGCCCGGCGGCGCTTCGCGCAGGTGACGGTGGTGACCTATCCGCGCGACCGACTGGCCTCGTACGCGGAACTGGAGCACCTGGCACGGCAATCGCTGCCGCAGCAGCGCTTCGTCCTGCTCGGCGAATCGTTCTCCGGCCCCGTCGCCGTGTCGCTCGCGGCGCAACGCCCCGCTGGGCTGGCTGGCCTGGTCCTGTCCACCACCTTTGCCCGTCACCCGGTCCCGGCACTGGCACCGTTCGCGACGCTGACGCGCTTCGCACCGGCACATCGCCTGCCCACCGCCGCATTGCGCTGGTCGCTGCTCGGCCGCTGGTCCACGCCGGTGCTGGAGACGCAACTGGCACGCACGCTGCGCGGCATCGCCCCTGCGGTGCTGCGCGACCGCGCGGCCAGCGCCCTGCGCGTGGATGTCAGCCCCCGTCTGGCCGACATCGCCGTGCCGACGCTGTACCTGCGCGCCAGCCACGACCGGCTGATGCATCGCACGGCCGGTGCCACGATCCTCGCCGGCATTGCGGGCGCCCGCTGCATCGAGTTGCCCGGCCCGCACCTGCTGCTGCAGACCGACCCTGCTGCGAGCGCGCACGCCATTGCCGATTGGCTGACCACGGTGGGCTGAGCGGACACCCGCCTGTCGAACCGATGCAGAGGCCGTTTCCCTGGGTTTGCAACTCGACCTACCCTCCGAGTTTCGGAGGTAAACCCGTCGCGGCTGACGCCGTCCCTACGACGCCAACGGGCATCGCGAGACGCCCAGCGCTCGCCGGACCACCCAATCCCGAATCCCCAATCCCGAATCCCGGCCTCTCACCGGCTAAAATGCCGCATGACCGATTTCGCCACCCTTTCCCTCTCCCCGGCGCTCGCGCCCGGCATCGACGCGCTCGGCTACACCCGCATGACCCCGGTGCAGGCGCAAAGCCTGCCGCCGATCCTGGCCGGCCAGGACGTCATCGTGCAGGCGCCCACCGGCAGCGGCAAGACCGCGGCGTTCGGCCTGGGCCTGCTGCACAAGCTGGATCCGGCGCTGAGCCGCGCGCAGGCGCTGGTGCTGTGCCCGACCCGCGAACTGGCCGACCAGGTCGGCAAGCAGTTGCGCAAGCTGGCCACCGGCATTCCCAACATGAAACTGGTGGTGCTGACCGGCGGCATGCCGCTGGCGCCGCAACTGGCCTCGCTGGAGGCACACGACCCGCAGGTGGTGGTCGGCACGCCCGGCCGCATCCAGGAACTGGCGCGCAAGCGCGCGCTGCACCTTGGCGGCGTGCGCACGCTGGTGCTGGACGAGGCCGACCGCATGCTCGACATGGGCTTCGAGGAGCCGATCCGCGAGATCGCCAGCCGCTGCGACAAGCATCGGCAGAGCCTGCTGTTCTCGGCCACCTTCCCCGAGGAAATCCGCGCATTGGCGCGCGACCTGCTCAAGGAACCGGCGGAGATCACCGTCGAGGGCGCCGACAGCGCGCCGGAGATCGACCAGCAGTTCTTCGAGGTCGACCCCACGTATCGGCAGAAGGCGGTGGCCGGCCTGCTGCTGCGCTTCACCCCCGAGTCCAGCGTGGTGTTCTGCAATACGCGCAAGGAGGTCGACGAGGTCGCCGGGTCGTTGCAGCAGTTCGGCTTCTCCGCGCTGGCGCTGCATGGCGACATGGAACAGCGCGACCGCGACGAGGTGCTGGTGCGCTTCGTCAACCGCAGTTGCAACGTGCTGGTCGCCAGCGACGTGGCCGCGCGCGGGCTGGACGTGGAAGACCTGGCGGCGGTGATCAACTACGAACTGCCGACCGACACCGAGACCTACCGCCACCGCATCGGCCGCACCGCGCGCGCCGGCAAGCATGGCCTGGCCCTGAGCCTGGTGGCGCCGCGCGAGACCGCGCGCGCGCAGGCGCTGGAAACCGAACAGGGCCAGCCGCTGCGCTGGTCGCGCGCACCACTGGCCACCGCGCGGCCGGCGCAGTTGCCGCAGGCGGCGATGGTCACCCTGCGCATCGACGGCGGCAAGACCGACAAGCTGCGTCCCGGCGACATCCTCGGCGCGCTGACCGGCGATGCCGGGCTGTCCGGCGCGGCGATCGGCAAGATCGCCATCTACCCCACCCGCTCCTACGTCGCCATCGCCCGCGTCCACGCCGGCAAGGCGCTGGCGCAGCTGCAGGCCGGCAAGATCAAGGGCCGCCGCTTCCGGGTCGCCAAGCTGTGAGTGCGGCGCAGCAGGTCCTGGCGTCGCTGCAGCCGGACGAGGACGGCAACCTGTGGAGCGAGGCGGTGCCGGTCCCGTGGATGCGCGGCAGCTGCTGCTTCGTGCTGGTGGGCTGCGAGGCTGGCGACGTTCCGGTCGACGCAGCGCCCGCCATCGAGACCTTCCTGCAACTCGATGCCGCGGTCTTCGCCGCGGCAGCGCCGCACGTGTTCGCCTACTACCGGCACACGCAGGCGCTGTGCGCCAAATACGGATGGCCTTCGCCGGACATCGCCGGCCCCGCCGAGGTGTGGGCGCATGTGCAGTTCGGCAGCGAGGCGTATCTACGCCGCTACCGCGATGGCCGCCTGCGCATCAGCCTGGAATGCAACTGCGACTGGGAAACGGAACACGGACTGCAACTGGTGTTCGCCGACGATGGACGGATCTGCAAGGTCGGTCCGTTCGATGGCCAGCTGAGCCACGCCGCCGCGCATGCCGACCCGGCGCTGGAGGCCGTGGTCTACCCGCATTGAACCGCCCGTCGCGAGCGCGACCGATCCCGGCCGCGCCCACCCATGCGCGGCGTCGGCGTCAGTAACGCAGCGGCGCGGTGAGCGGAATCTCCGCCGGCCAGCGCGCCCGCGCACCGAGTCCGGCCAGTTCCACCAGCACCGTCGCCGCGACCACCTCGGCGCCCATCCGCTGCGCCAGCGCCAGCGCCGCCAGCAGGGTGCCGCCGGTGGCCAGCACGTCGTCGACCAGCAGCACGCGCATGCCCGGCTGCAGCGCATCGGCATGGATCTCGATGCGGTCGCGTCCGTACTCCAGTCCGTAATCCTGGGCCAGGGTCTGCGCAGGCAGCTTGCCGGGCTTGCGCACCGGCACGAACCCGGTCCGCAGTTCGTGCGCCAGCGGCGCGCCGAGGATGAAGCCGCGCGCCTCGATGCCCAGCACCGCGTCCAGCGGGGTGCCGCGCCAGGGCTGGGCCAGCGCATCCACGGCAGAGGCGAAATCCGGCCCGTCGGCCAGCAGCGGGGTGATGTCCTTGAACACGATGCCCGGCTTCGGGAAATCGGCGATGTCGCGGATGCGGCCGGACCAGTGGGCCGGTGCGTCGCTGGGCGCGCCGCAACAGGAGGAATCGTTCATCGCTCGGTCGTATGGCGTGGGGAACCGCAAAGTCTAGTCGCAAGGCGGCACCGCGTCGCGGGGCCGCCTCGTCGGTCTACGGCTTACGCCGCCGCAGCGCTCGCGTCCTGCCGCGCCGGACCGTGAAACAGACGGCGCACCAATACGAAGAACAGCGGCACCAGCAGCACCGCCAGCGCGGTGCCGGTGACCATGCCGCCGATCACGCACACGCCGATCTCGCGGCGGCTGGACGCACCGGCGCCGGTCGACAGCGCCAGCGGCAGCACGCCGGCCACGAACGCCAGCGAGGTCATCACGATCGGCCGCAGGCGCAGCCGCGCACCTTCCAGCGTCGCCTCCAGCAAGGGCATGCCCGCGCGCTGCCGCGCCTCGGCGAACTCGACGATCAGGATCGCGTTCTTCGCCGACAGGCCGATCGTGGTCAGCAGGCCGACCTGGAAATAGATGTCGTTGACGAACCCGGCCAGCGTGGTCGCCAGCACCGTGCCGACCACGCCCAGCGGGATCACCAGCAGCACCGCCACCGGGATCGACCAGCTCTCGTACAGCGCCGCCAGGCACAGGAAAATGAACAGGATCGAGGCGGTGTACAGCCACAGCGTCTGGTTGCTGGACAACTGCTCCTGGTAGGACAGCCCACTCCACTGCAGGTCGAAGCCCTCCTGCTTGGCCACGATCGCCTGCATCCGCTGCATCGCCTCGCCGGAACTGCTGCCGGCCGCCGCGCCGCCCTGGATCTGCGATGCCGGCAGGCCGTTGAAACGCTGCTGCAGCTGCGGGCCGCGGGTCCAGTGGGTGCTGGCGAAACTGGCGAACGGCGCCATCTGCCCGCCGCTGCCGCGCACGTACCACTGCGCGATGTCCTCCGGCAGCGCGCGGTACGGCGCATCGCCCTGCACGTACACGCGCTTGACCCGGCCGCGGTCGATGAAGTCGTTGACGTAGCTGCCGCCCCAGGCGGTGGCGAGGGTCGCGTTGATGTCGCTCTGCGCCAGCCCCAGCGCGCTGGCCTGGGCGTGGTCGATGTCCACCTGCAACTGCGCCTTGTCGCCCAGGCCGTTGAGCCGCACCGCAGTGAGTTGCGGATCGTCGCCGGCCTCCTTGAGCACCTGCTGCTGCGCCTTCAGCAGCGCCGCGCGGCCGGCGCCGTCGCTGTCGCGAATCCACAGCTCGAAGCCGCTGGACTGGCCCAGGCCGCGCACCGCCGGCGGCGACAGCACGCTGATCTTGGCGTCGCTGACCCCGCGGAAATGCGCGTTGGCGCGGTCGATGATGGCCTGTGCGGTGTTGTCGCGGTTGCGCTCGCCCCACGGCGTGAGCGCCACGAAGGCCTGGCCGGCGTTCTGCCCGGTGCCGGCGTTGTTGCGGCCCACCACCATGAAGATCGCGGTGAGATTGGCCTTCTCGTGGGTCATGAAGTAGTCGCTGATGCGCTCGCCAAGGGCCTGGGTCTTGGCCAGCGGCGTGCCTTCCGGCGTGGTGAACTGGATCTGCACCTGGCCCTGGTCCTCCACCGGCAGGAAGCCGGTGGGCATGCGCATGTACAGCACCACCATCGCCAGCGCCACCAGCGCATACAGCGCCAGCCAGCGCCGCGGCCGCTGCAGCACGCCGCCGAGGCGACGCTGGTAGGCCTGCTGGCCGCGCTCGACGCTGCGGTTGAACCACTGGAAGAAGCGGCCGAGCTTGCGTTCCTGTTCCACCGGCTTGAGCAGGGTCGCGCACAGCGCCGGGGTCAGGGTCAGCGCGACCAGCGCCGACAGCGCCATCGCCGAGGCGATGGTGATCGAGAACTGCCGGTAGATGATGCCGGTGGAGCCGCCGAAGAACGCCATCGGCAGGAACACCGCGCCCAGCACCACGGTGATGCCGATCAGCGCGCCGGTGATCTCGCCCATCGAGCGCTCGGTGGCCTCGCGCGGCGGCAGGTGTTCCTCGTGCATGATCCGCTCGACGTTCTCCACCACCACGATGGCGTCGTCGACCAGCAGGCCGATCGCCAGCACCATCGCGAACAGGGTCAGCGTGTTGATGGTGAAACCGGCCGCGGCGAGGATGCCGAAGGTGCCCAGCAGCACCACCGGCACGGTGATCGCAGGGATCAGCGTGGCGCGCCAGTTCTGCAGGAACAGGAACATCACCACCACCACCAGGACGATCGCCTCGGCCAGGGTGTGCACCACGTTCTCGATCGAGATCCGCACGAACGGCGTGCTGTCGCGCGGATAGGCCACGTCCAGGCCCGGCGGGAAGGTCGGCTTGAGCCGTTCGATGGTGGCGTGGATCGCATCGGAGGTGGCGATCGCATTGGCGCCGGCCGACAGCGTCACCGAGAAGCCCGACGCCGGGTGGCCGTTGAGGGTGGCGTTGTTCTGGTAGTTCTCCGCGCCGATCTCCACCCGCGCCACGTCGCCCAGGCGCACGCTGGAACCGTCCGCGCGCGTGGCCAGGATGATCTGCCGGAACTGCTCTGGCGTCTGCAGGCGCGACTGCGCGGTGACCGTGGCGTTCAGTTCCTGCTCGGCGCCGGTGGGCAGCGCGCCGAGCTCGCCGGCGGTGACCTGGGTGTTCTGCGCCAGGATCGCGCTGCGCACGTCGCCCGGCATCAGTTGGTAGGCATTGAGCTTGTGCGGGTCCAGCCACACCCGCATCGCGTACTGCGCGCCGAACACGTTGATCTCGCCGACGCCGTTGATGCGGCTGATCGGATCCTGCAGGGTGCTGACCAGGTAGTCGGAGATGTCGACGTTGTCCATGCGGTCGGTGCGGTCGTAGATCGCCACCGCCATCAGGCTGTCGCCCTGCGACTTGGCCACGGTCACGCCCTGCTGCTGCACTTCCTGCGGCAGGCGATTGAGCGCCTGGTTGACCGCGTTCTGCACCTGCACCTGGGCGATGTCCGGATTGGCCGCCTGGTCGAAGGTGATGCTGATCCGCGCCTGCCCGGACGAGGAACTGGTCGAGGAGAAGTACAGCAGGTGGTCGATGCCCTTGATCTGCTGTTCGATCACCTGGGTGACGCTGTCCTCCACGGTCTGCGCCGAGGCGCCGTTGTAGGTGGCGGTGACGTTGACCGACGGCGGCGCGATGTCCGGGTACTGCTCGATCGGCAGGGTGAACACGGCGATGGCGCCGGCGGCCATGATGCAGATCGCCAGGACCCAGGCGAAGATCGGGCGGTGGATGAAGAAACGCGGCAGCATGCCGGCTCAGCCCTGGCCGGCGGCAGGCGCGGCGGCGGTGGCGGCGGTCTTCACCGTCACCTTGGCGCCGTCGCTGAGGCCTTGCCGGCCCGCCACCACCACCCGCTCGCCGGGCTTGAGGCCATCGCCGACCAGCCAGCGGTCGCCGACCGCGCGCAGCGTGGTGAACTCGCGCTGGCGCACCACGTTGTCGGCGCCCACCACCCAGGCCACCGCTTCGCCGCGCGGGGTGCGGTCCACCGCCGACTGCGGCACCAGCAGGGCCTGCTGGCGCACGCCCTGCCCGACCAGCGCGCGCACGTACATGCCGGGCAGCAGTTGCGCATCGGGATTGGGGAAGCGCGCGCGCAGGGTCACCGCACCGGTGGTCTCCTCCACGTCGATGTCGGCGAACTCCAGGGTGCCCGGCAGCGGGTACTCGGTGCCGTCGGACAGGGTCAGCCGCACCTGTGTGCTGGCCGGCTGTACGCCACCGGTGGCGATCGCCCGGCGCAGCGCCAGGAACTGATTGCCCGACTGGGTGATGTCCACGTTCATCGGATCCAGTTGCTGGATCTTGGCGATGGCGTCGGTCTGGTTGGCGGTGACCAGCGCACCCGGGGTCACCCGCGCGCGGCCGATGCGGCCGCCGATCGGCGCCAGCACCGTGGCGAAGCGCAGTTGCGTGCGCGCGGTATCCAGCGCCGCGCGCTGCGCGTCGCGGCTGGCCAGCGCCTGCTTGTAGGCGGCCTGCGCATCGTCCACGTCCTGCTGCGCGGCCAGTTGGGTCTTGCCCAGGGTGCGGTAACGCTCGGCGCGCAGCGTGGCGGCGGCGAGCGTGGCCTCGGCGGTGGCCAGGTTGGCCTGCGCCTGGTTGGCCGCGGCCTGGTACAGGGTCGGCTCGATCTGGAACAACGGCTGCCCGGCCCGCACCACGGCACCCTCCTCGAACAGCCGCTGGCGCAGGATGCCGCTGACCTGAGGCCGCACCTCCGATTCCTCCGACGCGACGGTGCGCCCGGCCAGCTCCACGCTCAACGGCACGCTCTGCGGCTGCAGGGTCACCACCTCCACCGTCTTCGCTGCCGGCGCCGGCGCCTTGCCTCCGCCCTTGCAGCCGGCGAACGCGAGCACGACGACGGACAGCAGCAACGGCAGCGCGCGGCGGCGCTGGACGAGAGGCGCGGGCATGCGCTTGATCCTGGGGACGACGAGGAGGATCATTTAATTTACTCAAAGACAAAAAAACATTCATGAAGGGAAGCACAACCCTTCGCCAGCCGGGTGCGCAAGCAACGACTGCGACACCCGAGGTGGCGGCTGCGGCCGCGCCCGCTCGGCCGCGCGGCCGGCCGGCGCTGGCGCGCCCGCGCCTGCTGGCGGCAGCGCGCACGCTGCTGCTGGAGCATGGGCTGGAGGTGTCGCTGGAACAGATCGCCAGCCAGGCCGGGCTGACCCGGCAGAGCCTGTACAACCACTTTTCCAGCAAGGCCGAACTGCTGATGCAGGTGTTCGAGGCCCTGGGCGAGGAATTGCAGACCCGCCTGGAGAACATCGGCAGCGCCACCGCGCAGGACCTGCCGGCGACCCTGCGGCAGATCGCGGTGACCGTGCCGGCGCACCTGTACGCGCCCGACGCCCTGCGCCTGCATCGCCTGCTGGTGCAGGCCAGCGCGCAGATGCCGGACCTGCTGCAATCGCTGCACCAGCGCCGCGCCGGCCGCCTGCGCGAGCGCCTGAGCGCCCTGCTGCAGACCCTGCACGCGCGTGGCGACGTCCAGGTCGATGCGCCCTTCCTCGCCGCCACCGCCTTCATCGGCGCCACCTTCGGCTACGCCTATCCCAGCGCGATGCTCAACGGGCAGGCGCCGGACGCGGCCGCCCAGCAGGCGCTGGCGGAGGAAGTGGTGGCGACCTTCCTGGCCGCCTGGCGCTATCGCGGCGCGACCGCGTCCTGAGCGCACGCGCCGGCCCCGCTCAGGAACTGCACGACAGCATCGAACAGCCGGCCCGGGCCCGCGCCCAGTCCGGACGCTTCGCCGCGAAGGCCTCGCGTCCCGGCTGCTCGTCGTAGGGACGCCGCATCACCTCCAGCAGTTCGTCGATGCCGCCGGTATCGCCCTGCTCGGCACGGTCGATCGCCTGCTGCGCCAGGTAGTTGCGCAGCACGTAGCGCGGGTTGGCCGCGCGCATCTGCTCCGCGCGTGCGGCGGCGGGCAGCGGATCCTGCTGCAGGCGCTGCGCATAGCGGGCCAGCCAGGCCTCGAACGCCGGCGCCTGCGCCGCCAGCTTGTCCGGGTCGTAGAACGCCTCGGCCAGTGCCGCCAGGGCCTGCGCCGGCGTCCACGGCTGCAGCGGCAATGCGCTCAAGCCGCGGAACCACAGGGTCATGTCGACCTCGCCCTGCTGCAGCAGATCCAGCACGTCGCGCATCAGCGTGACATCGTCGCCGCTGCAGGTCTCAAGGCCGAGCTTGGCCGCGATGTTGTCGCGCTCGGCCTGCGCATAGTCGGAACGGAACCGTTCGAGGCCGTCGTGCAGCGGCGCCACGTCGTCGAACAGCGGGGCCAGCGCCTGCGCCAACCGTCCCAGGTTCCAGTACGCGACCTGCGGCTGGGTGCCGAACCGGTAGCGGCGCCCCTGCGCATCGGTGGTGTTGGGCGTCCATTCCGGGTCGTAGTCGTCGACCCAGCCATAGGGGCCATAGTCGATGGTCAGCCCCAGAATCGACATGTTGTCGGTGTTCATCACCCCGTGCACGAAGCCGACCCGCATCCAGTGCGCCACCATGCGTGCGGTGCGCGCACAGATCTCGGCGAACCAGGCCGCGTCGCGCGCGCCGCCGGTCCCCGGCAATTCCGGGAAATCGCGCGCGATCACCAGATCGGCCAGGCGCCGCAGCAACGCGATGTCGCCGCGCGCGGCCGGCAGCTCGAAACTGCCGAAGCGCACGAACGAGGGCGCCACCCGGCACACCACCGCGCCCGGTTCGGCGCGCGGGTGACCGTCGTAGAACATGTCGCGCACCACCGTCTCGCCGGTGCCGACCAGGCTCAGCGCGCGCGTGGTCGGCACGCCCAGGTGATGCATGGCCTCGCTGCACAGGAACTCGCGGATCGAGGAGCGCAGCACCGCGCGGCCGTCGGCGCCGCGCGAATACGGCGTGGGCCCGGCACCCTTGAGTTGCAGCTCCCAGCGCCGCCCATCCACACCCAGGGCCTCGCCCAGCGAGATCGCGCGGCCGTCGCCGAGTTGCCCGGCCCAATGCCCGAACTGGTGGCCGCCGTAGTTCGCCGCGTAGGGCTGCATGCCCGCATAGAGCGCATTGCCGGCGAACACCGCGGCGAACTGCGGCGCCCGCACCTCCTGCTCGGACAGCCCGAGCAAGGCCGCCACCTCCGGCGAGTACGCCAGCAGCCGCGGCGCCGCCACCGGCGTCGGCTCGACCGGCGACCACAGCGCCCCAAGCACCTCGCGGCGCCGCGGCCCGGTTTCCGGGTCGCCAGGCAACTCGGCGACGAAACGATTGTCGAAACGCAAGGAGGACATGGGAGACAGCGTAGAAGTCGCAGGCTTCATTGGAAAGTCCGCAAGGTGAGCATCCAGTGCACGCTTCGTGGCGCGCAGGCATGCCAGGCCCCTCTCCCCCCGGGAGAGGGGTTGGGGTGAGGGTCCGACCACCGCGAAATCAAGGCGCAAGCGCAAAGCCGCGCTTTTGCGAATCCCCACTCCCCAATCCCCGCCCCACCTCCACTCGCCGCCGACACCCCCATCCGGCATGCTCCGCGCTCCTCTCCGGGATCGCCCATGTCCGACCGTCCATCTCGCCCCCGCTGGCCCCGCAACGCCCTGATCGCCCTGTCCTCGCTGCTGGTCTCGGCCTGCAGCAGCCTGTTCTTCGGCGGCCTCAACGCCGGCTCCTCGCGGCATGGCCTCAGCGAGCAGCGCGGCATCGTCTACGACGCCGCGCACGGCCTGGCGCTGGACGTGTACCGCCCGGCCGGGGTGCAGCACGCGCCGGTGGTAGTGTTCTTCCACGGCGGCACCTGGAAGACCGGCACCCGCCAGAACTACCGCTGGGCCGGCGAGGCGCTGGCGCGGCACGGCGTGGTCGCGATCGTGCCGGACTACCGCAAGTATCCGCAGGTGACCCTGGACGGCTTCATGCGCGACGCCGCCGCCGCGGTGGCCTGGAGCCAGCGCCATGCCGCCGAGTACGGCGGCGATCCGCAGCGACTGGTGCTGATGGGCCACTCCGCCGGCGCGCACATCGCCGCACTGCTGGCCACCGACGGCCACTGGCTGCAGGCGCAGGGCCTGTCGCCGCGGCAGCTGTGCGGCCTGGTCGGGCTGGCCGGTCCCTACGATTTCCTTCCACTGACCGACCCGGACCTGATCGGCATGTTCGGCCAGGACCCGGCGCAGCAGCGGCGCTCGCAGCCGGTGAACTTCGTCGACGGCGACGAGCCGCCGGCGCTGCTGCTGCACGGCGATGCCGACACCGTGGTGGAGCCGCACAACAGCCAATCGCTGCAGGCCGCGCTGCAGCGTGCCGGAGTGCCGGCGGAACTGAAGACCTATCCGGGCGTCGGCCACATGCGCCTGGTGCTGGCGCTGCGCAAGGACGACCCGGCGCTCCCGGTCATGGCCGACAGCATCGCCTTCGTACGCACCTGCCCGGCCCGCCCCGGCGTCCGCTGACCGCGCGGGAGGCGCGGCCGGCGGGCGCGCGACAGGCTCAGTCGTTCGCGCCACCGAGCAGCTCGAACGGACCGCCCTGCTGCAGCGCACGCTGGTAGGCGGGGCGCTGCTCGATCCGCTGCACGAACCCGGCCAGGTTCGGATGCGCCTGCAGGCCGATGCGCGCCGCCGCGGCCTGCACCGGGAAGCTCATCTGCACGTCCGCGGCAGTGAAGCGGTCGCCGGCGAACCAGCCGGTGGCCGCCAGCTCGCGCTCCATCCAGTCCAGGTGCAGGCGCACCTGCGGCCCGACGAAGCTGCGCATCGCCTTGTCGACGATGCCCTTGGCGATCGGCCGGGCGAAGAACGGCATCTTTGCCGAGCGGATCCGCCCGAACACCAGGCTCATCAGCAGCGGCGGCATCGCCGAGCCTTCGGCGTAGTGCATCCAGTAGCGGTAGCGCAGGCGCTCGGGCGAATCCAGCGGCTGCGGCGCCGGCGACAGCGTGCAGCCGGTGTCGTAGCGGTCCACCAGATAGTCGAGGATCGCCCCGGACTCGGCCAGCACGTGGCCGTCGTCCACCAGCACCGGCGACTTGCCCAGCGGATGGATCGCGCGCAGTTCCGGCGGCGCCAGCATGGTCTTGGGGTCGCGCTGGTACTTGATCACCTGGTACGGCAGCGCCAGTTCCTCCAGCAACCACAGCACGCGCTGCGACCGGGACTGGTTGAGGTGATGCACGGTGATCATGGCAGCGACTCCAGCGACGTGGGGGCCGCCATCGTAGCCGGATGCGGGTGTGAACCGGCGTGTGCATGGACATCGCCGCAGCGCTCTGCGCTACGCCGCGAATGGCCACAGCTGGCGCGAACGCGCGCCCGACGCCACCATCGCCCAAAACAAAAACGCCGGAAGCTTGCGCTTCCGGCGTTCGGCACCTTGCGGTGGCGGGCGTCCTTAGACGGCCTGCACCTGGTCAGCCTGCATACCCTTCTGGCCCTGCACGGCGACGAAGGTCACCTTCTGGCCTTCCTGCAGCGACTTGAAGCCGGTGCCCTGGATCGCGCGGAAGTGCACGAACAGGTCCGGGCCGCTTTCCGGGGTGATGAAGCCGAAGCCCTTGGCATCGTTGAACCACTTCACGGTACCGCTCTGACGCTCAGACATTTGCTAACTCCTGAAACATTGAATTGAAGAAATCGCGGCCATCGGATATCGAGGCCGAGACTGAGTTGCAGGCGTTAGTAAAGCGAGCGGAACGATGAAGTGGATCGTGAGATCTACTGCACCAAGCCACGATTCACGGTGACTCTAGCAAACACAGTGGGGCCACCATACGCGGGTCGCGATCAAAAAGCGACATCTTTGTGTAGACAAACCGGGATCCACCACAAGGAAGCTGAACCTCACCCTAAAGTTAGCGCCGGCGCGGCCGATCCTGCTGCCGATCCGCGAAAACTGCGCAAATCTGCCGCCTGCCGGGCAACGGCGACTGAGGCGATGAACGCCGCTGACACCGCCGCATCCCCCAGCGCCCCTCTCGCCTCTGCTGTGCCCACCCGGCATCGATCCTCGGGCCCCACCCGCGGCACGGATGGGCGGCGGCCCCGCACACCGTATCCTATTGCGCCCTCGATCCCGGTAGCCGCATGGCCCTCACCGCCACCCTCCGCAAGGCGGAGCTGCAGATTTCCGACATGGACCGCGGCTACTACGCCGCCCACTCCCTGACCCTGGCGCAACATCCGTCCGAGACCGACCAGCGGCTGATGGCGCGCCTGCTGACCTTCGCCCTGTACGCCGAGGAGCGCCTGCTGTTCGGCAAGGGCCTGAGCAGCGACGACGAGCCCGACCTGTGGCGGATGGACTACACCGGTGCGATCGAGCAATGGATCGAGGTCGGCCAGCCCGACGAATCGCGGGTGCGCAAGGCCTGCGGGCGGGCGCGTTCGGTGGTGGTGGCCAACTACGGCGGCCGCGCCGCGGACATCTGGTGGGACAAGAACGCCTCGGCGCTGGGCAAGCTCAAGCAGGTGCAGGTGATCGACCTGCCGGCCGATGCCGTCGCCGCGGCGGCCGAGCTGATCCAGCGCAGCATGCGTTTCGACGTGGTGATCCAGGACGGCGAGGTGCAGTGGCTGGGCGACAGCGGCAGCTTCGCCTTCACCCCCACGGTGCGCAAAGCCGCGGCATGAGCGCCGGGACCGCCCCCCTCCGCACCGACGTCGTGGTGATCGGCGCCGGCGCCGCCGGGCTGATGTGCGCGATCGCCGCCGGCCAGCGTGGGCGCCGGGTGCGGGTGATCGACCACGCCAACAAGGTCGGCAAGAAGATCCTGATGTCCGGCGGCGGCCGCTGCAACTTCACCAATACCGGTACCGGCCCGGGCAACTTCCTGTCGGCCAACCCGCACTTCTGCAAGTCGGCGCTGGCCCGCTACCGCCCCACCGACTTCATCGACCTGGTCGAGCGCCACGGCATCGCCTATCACGAGAAGGAACTGGGGCAGTTGTTCTGCGACATCTCCTCCAAGCAGATCGTGCGCATGCTGATGGACGAGTGCGCCGCAGCCGGCGTCACCGTGCGCACCGACTGCAGCGTGCGCGCGGTGGAACGCGGCAGCGAGGGCTTCCGCCTGGACACCGACGACGGCCCGGTGCACGCGGATTCGCTGGTGGTGGCGACCGGCGGCCTGTCCATCCCCAGCCTCGGCGCCAGCGGCTTCGGCTACGAGCTGGCGCGGCAGTTCGGCCACGCCGTGCTGCCGACCCGCGCCGGCCTGGTGCCGCTGACCCTGAGCGGCAAGCACCAGGAACGCCTGCACGACCTGTCCGGCCTGGCCTTGCCGGTGGAGGCCCGTTGCAACGGCGCAAGCTTCCGTAACTTCATGCTGATCACCCACCGCGGCGTCAGCGGCCCGGCGATCCTGCAGATCTCTTCCTATTGGCAGCCGGGCGACGACCTGCGCCTGGACCTGCTGCCGGGGCAGGACGCGGCGACCTGGCTGCGCGAACAGAAGCGCCTGCGCGGCGCCGCCGAACTGCGCACGGTGCTGGGCGAGGCGCTGCCGCGCCGCTTCGCGCAACGCCTGTGCGAGGTGTGGCTGCCGGACAAGCCGGTGCGCCAGCTGGACGAGCCGCAGCTGCGCGCCACCGCCGAGCTGCTGGGCGCCTGGCCGCTGGTGGCCAGCGGCACCGAGGGCTACCGCACCGCCGAAGTCACCCTGGGCGGCGTGGACACCGACCAGGTGTCGTCCTCGACCATGGAATCGCGACGCGTACCCGGCCTGTACTTCGTCGGCGAAGTGCTCGACGTCACCGGCTGGCTGGGCGGCTACAACTTCCAGTGGGCCTGGGCCTCGGGCCATGCGGCTGGTTTGGCGGCCTAGCGGCCGGGAATGGGGAATCGGGAATGGGGACTCGAAACACCGCTCGTTGCGCGCGCGTCCCGGTCCGCCCGCGAACGTTAAGACACGATAGTCCGCTCTTGCGACTCCCCATTCCCGATTCCCCATTCCCGAACAACATGGACGCGACAGCGGGCATCGTGTATTAAACCCCGTCCCCGGGAGGCTTCATGCACACAGGCAAAGACATCACCCTCCGCCTGATGATCGTCGACGACAGCGGCGAAGACGCCGAGGCGATCGTCAGCAGCCTGCGCAACAGCGGCATCGCGGTGCGCCCGTCGCGGCCGCAGCACGCCGAGGAGTTGTCGGCGATGCTGGCCGCGCAGCCGATCGACCTGGTGCTCAGCGCACAGGCCCAGTCGATCCCCCTGCCGCAGGTGCTGCAGCGGGTCGCGGCCAGTGGCAAGGACATCCCGGTCATCGTGCTGGCCGAGCGCATCGACGAGAACGAATGGCTGGAGGCGGTGGCCGGCGGCGCGCGCGCGATCGCGCTGCGGCAGCGTCCCGAGCATTTGCTGGCGGTGGTCCGCACCACCTGGGCCGATCTGCAGGCGCGGCGCGGGCTGCGCCGGATCGAGGCGCAGATGCGCGAGACCGAGCGCCGCTGCGACGCGCTGATCGCCTCCTCGCGCGACCCGATCGCCTACATCCACGAAGGCATGCACATCCGCGCCAACGATGCCTACCTGGAGATGTTCGGGTTCGCGTCGTTCGACGACGTCGAAGGCGTGTCGCTGCTGGACATGGTCGCCCCGCAGCACGTGGAAGGCTTCAAGCAGTTGCTGAAGTCGCTGAGCAAGGGCGAGCCGCCGCCGGCGCAGTACCAGGTGGACGCGCGCACCCTGGAAGGCGACAGCTTTCCGGCGACCATGGAATTCGCCACCGCCAGCTACGAGGGCGAGGCCTGCGTGCAGGTGGTGTTCCGCCGCCGCGAAGAGTTCGACCCGGAACTGGCGCGCGAGGTCGAGGACCTGCGCCAGCGCGACCAGGTCACCGGCCTGCTCAATCGCCCCACCTTCATGCTGGCGCTGGAAACCGCCGTGGCCCAGGTCGGCCGCGGCGAAGGCCAGTACGGCTTCCTGCTGGTCGAACCGGATCATTACGCGCGGCTGCTGGCCGACATCGGCCTGGACTCGGCCGACGCGCTGGTCGCAGCATTGGCCCAGCACCTGGCCGCCGCCATCGACGGCGACGTACAGGCGGCGCGCTTCGGCGAGCACAACTTCGCCCTGCTGCTGGAAGGCGACTACGCGCGCACCGCGGCGCTGGCCGAGCGCCTGCTGCAGGCCTACGCCAGCCAGGTGTTCAGCGTCGGCGAGCGCTCGGCCACGGTCACCGTCAGCATCGGCGGCGTGCAGATCGGCGAGAAGATCGCCAGCGTCGGCCAGGTCCTGGCCCGCGCCAGCGAGAACGTGCAGGCGACCGTGGAACTGGGCGGCAACGCCTGCAAGATCTTCGACCCGGGCGCGGCCGATCGCCTTGAAGAGGAGCGCGTACAGCGCTGGGTCCAGCACCTGCGCGAGGCCCTGGCCGGCGACGGCTTCCTACTGCACTACCAGCCGGTGCTGAACCTGCAGGGCGACCAGCACGAGCTGTACGAGGCTTACCTGCGCCTGGAGCGCAACGACGAACTGATCGGCCCGTCGACCTTCCTCGGCATCGCCGCCGAGCATGGCCTGACCGCCGAGATCGACCGCTGGGTGGTCTCTCGTGCGATCGCCGTGATCGGCGAGCGCCAGCGCGCCGGCCACGCCACCAGCCTGTTGGTCAAGGTCAGCCCGGAGGCCTTCGCCGACACGCAGATGGTCGACCTGATCCGGCGCGAACTGGCGACGCACGGCGTGCCCGGCGACCGCCTGTGGCTGCAGACGCCGGAAGCCAAGGTGTTCACGCATCTGCGCAACGCCCAGCAATTCCTGGCCGACGCCACCGCGCTGGACTGCAAGGTCGGGCTGGAACAGTTCGGCTCCGGCCTGGATTCGTTCCAGTTGCTGGCGCACTTCCAGCCCTCGTTCCTGAAGCTGGACCGCGGCTTCACCCAGGACCTGACCCAGACCCGCGAACACCAGGACAAGATCCGCGAGATCACCGCACGCGCCCAATCGGCCGGCATCCGCACCATCGCCGAGTTCGTCTCCGACGCTACCTCGATGAGCCTGCTGTTCAGTGCCGGCGTCGATTACGTGCAGGGCGAGTTCGTCGGCCTGGCAGCGCCGGGGATGAACTTCGATTTTGCCTGAGAGGCCGGGATTGGGGATTCGGGATTGGGGATTGGCAAAAGCCGCTACCGGCGCAGGCATTTGCCTGCGCCGGTAGCGGTCGACCTCAGCTCACTGTCGCGTTGACGTGCGAGGCGCGCAGGGTGGCGATGCGCTCGGACAGTGGCGGGTGGCTCATGAACAGCTTGCGCAGGCCCTGGCCCAGGCCGCCGGCGATGCCGAACGCCTGCACCTGCGACGGCAGCGTGCTCTGGCCGTGGTTGAGTTCCAGGCGCTGCAGCGCGGCGATCATCTTGGCGCGGCCGGCCAGGCTGGCGCCGCCGGCGTCGGCGCGGAACTCTCGGTAGCGCGAGAACCACATTGCGATCATCGTCGCGAACAGGCCGAACACCAGCTCCAACACCATCACGATCGCGTAGTAGGCCAGGCCGCGACGGCCGTCGCGGTTGCCCGACAGGTAGCTGTCGACCACGCCGCCGACCACGCGCGCCAGCACGATCACGAAGGTGTTGAGTACGCCCTGCAGCAGCGCCATGGTCACCATGTCGCCGTTGGCGATGTGGCTGATCTCATGGCCCAGCACCGCCTCGGCCTCGTCCTCGGTCATGTTCTGCAGCAGGCCGGTGGAGACCGCGACCAGCGCGTTGTTGCGGTTGGCGCCGGTGGCGAAGGCGTTGATTTCCGGACCGTCGTACACGGCGACCTCGGGCATGCCGATGCCGGCGGCCTGCGCCTGGCGCTGCACGGTCTGCAGCAGCCAGCGCTCGGTGTGGTTGCGCGGCTCGGTGATGACATGCGCGCCGGTGGCGCGCTTGGCCATGAACTTGGACAGCAGCAGCGACACCAGCGAGCCGCCGAAGCCGAAGATCGCGGCCATCACCAGCAGGCCGCCCATCTGGTTGGGGTTGACCCCGAACACGGACATGACAATGCCGGCCAGGACCAGCACCGCCAGGTTGGTGATGAGGAACAGGACGATGCGATTGAACATGTGAGCGTGGGCTCCGCACTGATTAAATGGTAGGGATTGGATCGAATCTGCGGTGTTGGCCGCTTGAATTCAAGCGCGTACCTGACCGAGGATTCAGCTTGTCCATGTCCCCGCCTCCCTACCGCGGCCGTTTCGCGCCCTCGCCTACCGGCCCGCTGCACCTGGGTTCGCTACTCGCCGCCTTCGGTAGCTGGCTGCTGGCGCGTCGCGCCGGCGGGCAATGGCTGCTGCGCATCGAGGACGTGGACAGCCCGCGCAGCGTGCCCGGTGCCGCCGAGCGGCAACTGGCCAGCCTGCGCGCCTGCGGCCTGGAGGCCGACGGCCCGGTGCTGCGGCAGAGCGAGCGCGACCCGGTCTACCGCGAGGCGGCGCAGCGACTGCTGCAGGCCGGCCTGGCCTTTCCCTGCAGTTGCAGCCGCAGCGACCTGGCGGCGCAAGGCGGCGTGCACCATGCCTGCGTGGCGACCCAGGTCCGCGCGCACCCGGCGCTGCGCCTGCGCGTGCCGCCCGGCGCGGCCAGCGTGGTCGCCTTCGACGACGGCGTCCGCGGCCGACTGCGCCAGGACGTCTACACCGAAGTCGGCGATGTGGTGCTGCTGCGCGCCGACGGCTGCTGGGCCTACCAACTGGCGGTGGTGGTCGACGATGCCGCGCAAGGCATCACCGACGTGGTGCGCGGCGCCGACCTGCTCGATTCCACGCCGCGGCAGATCCTGCTGCAGCGCGCGCTGGGCCTGCCGACCCCGCGCTACCTGCACCTGCCGCTGCTGCTCGGTGCCGACGGCCGCAAGCTGTCCAAATCGCATGCCGCGCTGCCGCTGGACGACGCCGACCCGCTGCCGGCGCTGCGCCTGGCCTGGGCGACGTTGGGCCAGCCGCCGGCCGCGCTGGCAGGCGCCGGATCGGTACGGACACTGCTGGACTGCGCGCTGCGCAGCTTCGACCCGGCACGGCTGCCGGCGCAGGACCGACGCGTGGACGCCGCAGCACCGGCCGCGCCCGCTATCCCCAGCGACATCAAGGCTGACTAGAATCGCACCCTGGGCCGCGCCGCGGCCGCCCTTCTTCTTTCCCTATCCGGAGCGACATCCATGACATCACGCGTTGCGCTGGTCACCGGCGGCACCGGCGGCATCGGAACCGCGATCTGCGAGCGGCTGGCCGCGCAGGGCCACCGCGTGGCCAGCAACTACCGCGACGAGGCCAAGGCCCTGGCCTGGCAACAACGCATGCGCGAGCGCGGCCATGACGTCGCCATCGTCCCCGGCGACGTCGCCTCGCCCGAGCACGCGCAGACCCTGGTCCGCGAGGTCGAACGCCAGCTCGGCCCGGTCGAGATCCTGATCAACAACGCCGGCATCACCCGCGACACCACCTTCCACAAGATGACCGCCGAGCAATGGCACGAGGTCATCAACACCAACCTCAACTCGGTGTTCAACGTCACTCGCCCGGTGATCGAGGGCATGCGCCAGAAGCGCTGGGGGCGGGTCATCCAGATCAGCTCGATCAACGGCCTCAAGGGCCAGTACGGCCAAGCCAACTACGCCGCGGCCAAGGCCGGCATGCATGGCTTCACCATTTCCCTGGCGCGCGAGAACGCCAGCTACGGCATCACCGTCAACACGGTCTCGCCCGGCTACGTCGCCACCGACATGGTGATGGCGGTGCCGGAGGAAGTGCGCGCCAAGATCGCCGCCGACATTCCCACCGGGCGTCTCGGCAAGCCGGAGGAGATCGCCTACGCCGTGGCGTTCCTGGTGGCCGAGGAAGCGGCGTGGATCACCGGTTCGAACCTGGACATCAACGGCGGCCACCACATGGGGTGGTGAGCGGCTGAATCGCTCAGGCGGCGGCTTTCGCGCGAGGTAACGCTATCCTGCATTGGCCGCCACGGCGGCCTGTGGGCCTTTGCCGCGCTGCGAATGCTGCGCAGCATGATTTTTTTGCTGCACCCGCGTGTTCAGGTACTTTCGGCGGTTGCAAGCCCTGCTGCGCTGCGCCATGCTGCGCGCCTACCGTCACAGAGCGATCGCTTCATGGCTGAGATTCGCATCATCAAGAAGTATCCCAATCGCCGCCTCTACGACACCGAGATCTCCAGTTACATCACCATCGAAGACGTCCGCCAGTTGATCATCGACGGCGAGGAATTCGAAGTCCGCGACGCCAAGACCGGCGAAGACCTCAGCCGCGCGGTCCTGCTGCAGATCATCGCCGACCAGGAACAGGACGGCGAACCGATGCTGTCCACGCAGTTGCTCAGCCAGATCATCCGCTTCTACGGCGACTCGCTGCAGGGCTTCATGGGCAACTACCTGGAGCGCAGCATGCAGGTGTTCCTCGACCAGCAGCAGCAGTTCCGCCAGCAGATGGGCAACCTGCTGGGACAGACCCCGTGGACCATGATGAACCAGCTCACCGAGCGCAACCTGGAACTGTGGCAGGAGTTCCAGCGCAACCTCGGCGCCGGCTTCGGCCGCCCGGCCGCCGGCACCGGCAAGCCCGGCGAACCGCCGGCGGGTGCCGCGCCGAAGTCGCGTCCGCGCTGAGGATTGCGACCGGGTGGGTTCGGCGGGGCGCTGCGCGCCCTACCCTCACCCCAACCCCTCTCCCGATGGGAGAGGGGCTCCGGCTTCTCCCTTCTCCCGTCGGGAGAAGGTGCCCCGCAGGGGCGGATGAGGGTATGGGCGAAGCCTCGCAGGCGTGTGTCAGCGCGATTTTGCCGGCTTGCAACTCCCGCAGATCCGCTCGACCTTGTAGCCGCGCGCGCGCAGGCCGTCGACTACGCCGTCCGGCCCGAGCAGGTGCAGCGCGCCGACCACCACCAGGGTGTCGCCGCCGCCGTCCTTCAGGCGCTGCTCCAGGCGCGGCAGCCAGGCCTGGTTGCGTTCCACGTCGATGCGCTGGTACAGCCGCGGGTAGTCGCGCTTCATCTGCGCGCCGATCTCCTGCCATAGCTGGCGCTCGTCGCCGCGACGCCAGGCATCATGCAGGCGCAGGGTCTGCGCCGCGCCCTGCTCGGCGTCGTCCAGCGCCTCGGTCAGCATCTGCTTCTGCTCCACCGCGTCCATGCCGTCGAGCAGGTCGATCTGCGCCTGTGCGGTCTCCAGGCCCTCGGCGACCTTGCCGTCCTGCAGGGCCAAGGTCATGAAGTGGCGATCCAGGCCGGCATCGGCCTGCAGACCCTGCGCCTGCATGTCGGCGATGCTGATGCTGAGCCCGACGAACCACGGCTCGAAGCCGCTCATCTGCGCCAGCGGCAGGCCGTGGCCGGCGGAATAGCGGCGCAGCCGCTCCCAGGTGGCCGGGTCCAGGTCGTCCTGCAGGCGCTTGCCGTCGTGGCGCTGCGCCGCCTGCAGCATCTGCGCACCCAGTTGCGGTGCGTCAACGTCCTTCGGCGCCAGTTCGAACAGCAGCCGCGGCGACGCCGCATAGGCCGCATCGACCTCGCGGGCCAATGGATAGTCGTCGGCCTTGAGCATGTGGAACGAGCCCAGCAGGTACAACGTGCCGCGCGGGCCGCTGACCTTCCACAACAACGGCGTGGGCGGCGCCACGGCAGGCGCTGCGGCAGCAGGGGCGACCGGTGTCGCGGCCACCGGCGGCGGCGTGCGGGCCAGTGCCGGCAGGACAAGGCACAGCGACAGGCCCAGCAGCAGGCGGCGCAACAGGCGCGGGAACGGGGTCATCGGCATCCTTGGGTCAATGGGCAGCGGCGTAGGTCTTCTCGCCGGCATCCACCACCAGGTCGAGGCGGTTCTCCGGCGGCGGCAGCGGACAGGTGGCGAACGGGGTGAACGCGCACGGCGGGTCGTAGGCGCGGTTGAAATCCAGCACCACGCTGCCGTCGGCTGCGGGTGGGTCCACGTCGAGGAAGCGGCCGGCCGGATAGCTGCCGCGGCCGCTGGTGCGGTCGGCGAACACCACGAACAGCGGCTGGCCGGGCTCGCCAATCGCCTGCAGGCGGTAGCGCTTGCCGCCGCGCTCGAACTCCAGCGCGCCGGGATTGGGCGATGGTGTGGTGACGCCGATGATGTCGACGATGGGCAGGGTCGTGCCCGGCGGATTGGGCACGAAACGCCCGCGCACGCGCCAGGATTCGGCCAGCGGCCAGTACGGCATGCCAGCGAAACCGAGCCGGGTCGGCGCATCGGCGTGCTTGACCCGCAGCGCGTAGCGGCCACCGCGTTCGATCAGGCTGAGCTTGCCCTTGCCGTCGTCGAAGTCGATCACCGTCGGCTGCGGGTCGTGATCGCTGTACAGGCGGATGCGCCCCTGCACCGGCGCACCGGCGACGCTCAGTCCGGCGCCACGCTCGGGCGTCAGGTACACCTCGCGCTGCACCTGCGACACCAGCGCCATCCGCGCCGGCCCGACCGCCAGGCGGATGCCGCTGTCCGGGCCGCTGCCGACGTAGTGCTCCTTCAGCTCCAGCCAGTGCAGGCCGACCAGGCTGGTCCAGCCATCCGGCGCCTGCAGTTCGCGCTGGCGCTGCGCGCGCCAGGCCTGTTCGTCGGCCACGAAGCGTGCGTCCATCGCCTTCGGCGCGGCCGGCGCCGGCGCCTGCTTGCCGCATCCGCCCAAGGCGACGAGCGCCCCCAGCAGCGCCGTCATCCACACTCGCTTGTCCATCACCGCCCCCGCAGGAACCAACGATCGATCTCGCCCAGGGTGAACCGCGCCCAGGTCGGACGCCCATGATTGCATTGTCCGGAGCGCTCGGTGGCCTCCATGTCGCGCAGCAAGGCGTTCATTTCCGGCACGGTGAGGCGACGATTGGCGCGCACCGCGCCGTGGCAGGCCATGGTCGACAGCAGCGCGTCGCGCGCGCCGGCGATGCGGCCGCTGTGGCCGTGTTCGCGCAGATCGGTGAGCACGTCGCGCAGCAAGGCCTCCGGCTCGGCCTGCGCCAGCAGCGCCGGAATGCTGCGCACGTGCAGCGACTGCGGCCCGCTGCGGGTGATCTCGAACCCGAGCGCAGCCAGCGTCTCCGCCTCGCGCTCGGCAGTATCGGCATCGCGTTCGCCGACCGCCAGGGTGATCGGCACCAGCAGCGGCTGCGCATGCAGGCCGATGCCGTCGTGCGCGGTCTTCAGGCGCTCGTAGCCGATGCGTTCGTGCGCGGCGTGCATGTCGACCACGATCAGGCCATCAGCGTTCTCGGCGAGGATGTAGATGCCGTGCAACTGCGCGATGGCATAGCCGAGCGGCGGCACGCCGCTGTCGGCGGCGGTCGGCGGCAGGCCGCCGGCCGGGTCCTGGGTCTGCCGCGGCAGACTGGCGGCACTGCCCGCCTCCGCGGCAGGCGCGTACAGCGCCGCATAGGCGGCCGGCGCCTCTTCCACGCGCAGGCCCAGCGGCGATTGCGCCGGGCGCCACTGCGCGCCGTAACCGTAGCCCTGTCCGCCACCAGCACCCGTGCCGCCACCGTTCGGCGCGCCTGCGCCCGCCCAGGCCGCAGCACCCGGGGCTGGCGTCGGCAGCGCCGCGTCGGCGCCGATCGCGCCGGGCAGGCTGCCGGCACGGGTCTGCGCCAGCGCGTCCTGCAGCGTGCGATAGACGAAGTCGTGGATCAGCCGCGCGTCGCGGAAGCGCACCTCGTGCTTGGCCGGATGCACGTTGACGTCGACCCGCGCCGGTTCCAGTTCGAGGAACAGCACATAGGCCGGCTGCCGCCCATGGAACAGCACGTCGCCGTAGGCCATCTTCACCGCATGGGCGACGCTGCGGTCGCGCACCGAGCGGCCGTTGACGTAGAGGTACTGCTGGTCGGCACTGGCGCGCGAATAATGCGGCTGCGCGATCCAGCCGTGCAGGCGCAGGCCGGCACCGCTGTGGTCCACGCGCAGCGCCTGCCGTGCGAAGTCTTCGCCCAGGGTCTCGCCCAGGCGCGCATCCGAGTACAGGTCGCCCGGCTTGTAGCGCCGCGACGGCTTGCCGTTGTGCGAGACGCGCAGCTCCACGTCCGGACGCGCCAGCGCCAGCGAACGCAGCCACTCCTCGATGTGGCCCAGTTCGGTGCGCTCGGCGCGCAGGAACTTGCGCCGTGCCGGCACGTTGTAGAACAGCTCGCGGACCTCGACCAGGGTGCCCGGCGGCAGCGCGCGCGGCTGCACCTCGCCGACCTTGCCGCCTTCGACCTGCAGGGCCGCGCCGTGTTCGTCGCCAGCACGGCGCGAGGCCAGGGTGAAGCGGCTGACCGAGGCGATCGACGGCAATGCTTCGCCGCGGAACCCCAGCGTGCCCACCGATTCCAGGTCGTCCAGCGAGGCGATCTTGCTGGTCGCATGCCGCGAGATGGCCAGCGGCAATTCCTCGGGGGCGATGCCGCCGCCGTCGTCGCGGATGCGGATCAGGCGCACACCGCCTTCCTCCAGATCGATGTCGACGCGGTGCGCGCCGGCGTCCAGTGCGTTCTCCACCAGTTCCTTGACCACCGAAGCCGGCCGCTCGACCACTTCGCCGGCAGCGATCTGGTTGATCAGGATCTCGGGCAGCTGGCGGATGCTCATGCCGTCTTCGCTCCATGCACGCGCAGGCGCGCACCGGGCTTGGCGACGGGAGGGAAACGACAGCAGGCAAAGAACATCGGCACGGCTCGCGGCGCGGACGCCGTCATCGAGGATCAGCCGTTAATGATAGCGCCTCAGCGGCTGCCGCCGGCCACAGTGCTGGCCGCTTCGGCCTCGGCCTGCGCACGCGCGGCGAACAGCGTGCCCGGCGGCGGCTGCCGGGTGAAGAAGGTGCTGACGCCGTCGAGCACGGCGCCGGCGATGCGACGCTGGTACGCAGGATCGGTCAGCCGGCGCTCTTCGTCCGGGTTGGAGATGAAGGCGGTCTCGACCAGCATCGCCGGCATGTCCGACGTGCGCAGCACCGCGAAGTTGGCGCGCTCGATCTCGGGCTTGTGGTTGTTGCCGATCCGCTTCAACCCGCCCAGCACATGCCCGGCCGCGTCTTCGGAGGCCTTCATGTGCCCGCTCTGGGCCAGGTCAAGCAAGACATTGGCCAGGGTGCTGTCGGTCTTCTGCAGGCGCACGCCGCCGATCAAGTCGGCGGCGTTTTCCTTGTCCGCGAGCCAGCGCGCGCGCTGCGAGGACGCGCCCTTGGTCGACAGCACGTAGACCGAGGAGCCGGTGGCGCTGCGGTTCTCGGCCGCGTCGGCGTGGATCGAGATGAAGATGTCGGCCTTCGCCGCACGCGCCTTCTGCGCACGCATCGGCAGGGGAATGAACACGTCCGTGGTGCGGGTCATGTACGCCTTCATGCCCGGCGTGGCGTTGATCTGACGGGCAAGCTCGCGACCGATCGCCAGGGTGACGTCCTTCTCGTGCTTGCCGCTCGGGCCGCTGGCGCCCGGATCCTGGCCGCCGTGGCCGGGATCGATGGCCACGATCAGCGGGCGCATGCCCGGCGCCATCTTCACTCGCGCCGCGGCGCTCGGCATCACCGGGCGCGCTTCGGCGGCCGCGGCCACCGCCGCATCGTCGTCCGTGTCGTCACGCTCGGAGGGCGCGTTCGCTGGCGGCACCACGGCCGTGGGTGCAGGCGTCGGCGCGCCGCCAGGCGCAGGATGGCTGGGCGCCGCCGCAGCAACACTCGGCGCAGATGCAACGGCGCTCGGCGCGGGCGTGGGCGCGGCGGGCGGCGGCACCGGGGCCGGCGCCGGCTGGCTGGCACGCTGCACCACCGACGAGGTCAGCGCCGCGGTCGCACGTGCGGCTTCGGCGCGCGCATCCACTGCCGGCCTGGGCGTTGCGACGGGCGCAGCCTGCGGCGCTGGGGTCGCGGGTGCCGGCACATCGGCCGCCACCGCCTTGCCTGCTGGCGCTTCACCCGGCCATTCGATCACCAGCACCGAACTGCCACCGATGGTCTGCATCTGCGGCTTGAACGCCACCACCTGGCTGCTCAGGTCGAAGACGATGCGCAAGGTGCCCGGTACCGGATGCCCGGTGCGCACCGCGCTCACCACGCCGCCGCCGGCCGGCAGCTTCAGGCCCTTGGCAGTGGAGGAATCGGGAAGATCGACGACCAGGCGGTTGGGGTTGGCCAACGACAGGGTGCTGAAGCCACCACTGCCCTGCAGACGGATCTCGGCGCGGGTGCCGGTAGCGCCGTTGTCGAGCGAGACCGACTGGACCTGTCCGGCAAACGCCGTCTGCGCCGCCAGGCACCAGCCTGCGGCAGCGGCGAAACTGGCGAAAAAACGGATCCCCGGGCGCATAACGCGATTCAAACATCGCCGGGAGTCAAAGGCAAGCGGTTTTCCCTTAATAATCCATAACCTGCCTTCACTTTCTAGCGTCAGCCGGCAAAAAGTCCCTGCAAGTCGGCCTGTCCACCCACCCGGGCCAGCCAGGCGGTGCCCGCCTCGGTGCGCGCCTGCAGGGCGACGCTGCGCCCGTCGCCATGCACTGCCAGGCGTACGTCCAGATCGGCCGGGGCCAGCACGTCGCCGCCGCGTTCGGGCCATTCCACCAGCCACAGCGTGGCCCCGCCCTCGTCCAACCCCAGGAAATCCAGCTCGCCGGCCGCGCCGATGCGGTACAGATCCAGATGCCAGGCTTCGCCATCGGCCAGCGGGTAGCGCTCCACCAAGGTATAGGTGGGGCTGCGGATCGCGCCCTGCACGCCGAGCGCGCGCAGCAGCGCCCGCGCCAGGGTCGATTTGCCGGCGCCCAGATCCCCGTGCAGATGCACCGAGGCCTGCGTCGGGCGGGTCGCGGCCAGCGCGCGACCGAGACGTTCGGTGGCGTCGCTGTCGGGCAGGAACAAGGTGAGGCTCATGATTCGGATTCCGGATTGGACAGGCGCCGCAACGCCGGCAACAGATCGGTCGGCAGCAGCCCGCGCTGGCCCCCGGCAGCCGCGCGATCGCCGGCGCCGGCATGCAGCAGTGCGCCGACGCTGGCCGCCTCGAACGCCGACAGGCCCTGCGCGCGCAGCGCCGCGACCACACCGGTCAACAGATCGCCCATGCCGCCGACCGCCATGCCCGGATTGCCGGCGGCGATCACCCGCGGCGCCTGCCCAGGCGCGGCGACCAGGCTGCCGGCACCCTTCAGCACCACCGCCGCCTGATAGCGCTCGGCCAAGGCCGCGGCGGCCGCAAAACGATCCCGCTGCACCTCGGCCGTTGAGATGCCGAGCAGGCGCCCGGCCTCGCCCGGATGCGGGGTCAGTACCGCCTGCGGGACGGGCCGCGGCGCCTGCGCAAGCAGGTTCAATGCATCGGCGTCCAGGATCAGCGCGCGGTCCGAATCGGCCAGGACCGCCTGCCACAGCGCCTGCGCCCAATCGTCCTGGCCAAGCCCGGGGCCGAGCGCGACCACGCTGGCCTTGTGCAGCAACGGCGCCACTGTCCCTGCATCGTCGATCGCATGTGCCATCGCCTCCGGACAGCGCGCCAGCAGCGGCGCCACGTGCGCGCCACGGGTGGCGACGCTGACCAGGCCGGCGCCGCTGCGCAGGGCCGATTCGGCGCTGAGCATCACCGCCCCACCACTGCCGAGGTTGCCGCCGACGCACAGCACATGGCCGGAATCGCCCTTGTGGCTGTCCTGCCGGCGCGGTGCCAGACGGCTGCGCAAGGCGCCGACGGTCCAGGCCTGTGCGCAAGGCGCGCAACCGGCGAACGCGGCCGGCGGCACCTCCAGCGTCGCCAGTGCGCGCTCGCCGACATGGTTCAAGGCCGCACCGGTATGCAGGCCGGCATGGGCGACGATGAACTGCAACGTCAGCGACGCCGGCAACACCGCACCGGGCACGCTGCCGGTTTCGGCGTCCACGCCGCTGGGCACATCCAGCGCCAGTACCGGCGCGCCAAGTCCGCCCAGCGCGCCGAGCAGCGCCGTCAGTTCGGCGTCCGGCGCACGATTGAGGCCGATGCCGAGCAAGGCATCGACCACCACGTCGGCCGGCGCCAGTGCCGCGTCGAACTCCTCGATGCGGCCGCCGACGCCGATGTAGTCGGTGCAGGCGCGCTGCGCCAGCGGCGACTGCGGACCGCGCCCGGGCAACTGCAGCACGCGTACCTGGCGTCCGGCGCGATGCGCCAGCCGCGCCAGCACGTAGCCATCGCCACCGTTGTTGCCGCTGCCGCAGGCCACCAGGATGCGCTGCGCCTGCGGCCAGCGCTGCAGCAGCGTCTGCCACGCGGCCTGGCCGGCGCGTTGCATCAGCGTGTAGCCGTCGCCGCCCAGCAGCGCGGTGGCCTGCGCATCGATGCGGCGCGCGTCCGCGGTGGCATAGAGATCGAAGCAGTCGTACATGCCCGGGATTCTATACTTGCGCGATGTCCGCCCGTCTCGACATCGCCGATCCCCACGCCGCGGCCGCACGCATCCGCGCGCTGGCGCGCACGTTCGGCTTCCAGCGCTGCGGCATCGCCGGCATCGAACTGCAGCAGGACGAGGCGCATCTGCGCGACTGGCTGCAACAGGGCCTGTACGGCACGATGCACTGGATGGCCCAGCACGGCGACAAGCGCTCGCGCCCGGCGGAGCTGATCCCCGGCACGCTGCGGGTGATCTCGGTGGGCCTGGACTACGGCCGCAACGACGACGATTCGGCCTGGGACACGCTGCACGACGGCGAGCGCGCCTACGTCGCACGCTATGCGCTGGGACGCGATTACCACAAGCTGATGCGCAACCGCCTGCAGAAGCTGGCCGAGCGCATCCAGGACGAGATCGGCCCGTTCGGCCACCGCGTGTTCGTCGATTCGGCGCCGGTGCTCGAACGCGCCCTGGCGCGCGACGCCGGCCTGGGCTGGATCGGCAAGCACACCTGCCTGATCGACCGCAACGGCGGTTCCTGGTTCTTCCTCGGCGAGATCTACGTCGACCTGCCGCTGCCGATCGACCCGCCGGCCAGCGCCCACTGCGGTACCTGCACGCGCTGCATCGACGTCTGCCCGACCCAGGCGATCGTCGCGCCGTACCGGCTCGATGCGCGCCGCTGCATCGCCTACCTCACCATCGAGCACGACGGCGCGATTCCCGAGGAATTGCGCCCGGCGATCGGCAACCGCGTCTTCGGCTGCGACGACTGCCAGCTGATCTGCCCCTGGAACAAGTTCGCCAAGCGCAGCGACGAGCCGGACTTCCGCGCCCGCAACGACCTGGACAAGGCGACGCTGGCGCAGTTGTTCGCCTGGGAGGAAGACGAGTTCCTGCGCCGCACCGAAGGCAGCGCGATCCGCCGCAGCGGCCACGAACGCTGGCTGCGCAATATCGCCGTAGCGCTGGGCAACGCGCCGACCACACCGCAGGTGCTGGCCGCGCTCGGTACGCGCGCGCAGCATCCCTCGCCGCTGGTGCGCGAGCACGTGCAGTGGGCACTGGCCCGGCACGCAGCCACGCCGACGCAGCCGGACGCAACTGCCGACGTGCGAGGATAGGCGCCCGTACGCCCTGCACTGCCCGCATGTCCGATCGCGCCGACCAGATCCTCAGCCCCAGCCAGCTCAACACGCTGGCCCGCGACCTGCTGGAGAGCGCCTTCCCGCTGGCCTGGGTGGAAGGCGAACTGGGCAATGTCACCCGGCCCTCGTCCGGCCACCTGTACTTCACCCTGAAGGACGCGCGCGCGCAGGTGCGCTGCGCGATGTTCAAGCCCAAGAGCCAATGGCTGCGGTTCGTGCCGCGCGAAGGCCTGCGGGTGCTGGCGCGCGGGCGCCTGACCCTGTACGAAGCGCGCGGCGACTACCAACTGGTGCTGGACCATCTGGAGGAAGCCGGTGAAGGCGCGCTGCGCCGCGCGTTCGAGGAGCTCAAGGCCCGGCTCGCCGCCGAGGGCCTGTTCGACAGCGAGCGCAAGCGCGCCCTGCCCGGCTTCGTGCGGCGCCTGGCGGTCATCACCTCGCCCAGCGGCGCGGCCGTGCGCGACGTGCTGAGCGTGCTCGGGCGGCGCATGCCGCTGCTGCAGGTGGACATCCTGCCGAGCCTGGTCCAGGGCGACAGCGCCGCGGCGCAGATCGCCACGTTGCTGCGCCAGGCCGACGCCAGCGGCCGCTACGACGCGATCCTGCTGACCCGCGGCGGCGGCTCGCTGGAGGACCTGTGGGCGTTCAACGACGAACACCTGGCGCGCACGATCGCTGCCGCGATCACTCCGGTGGTGTCGGCGGTCGGCCACGAGACCGACGTGACCCTGGCCGATTTCGCCGCCGACCTGCGCGCGCCCACCCCGTCGGTCGCCGCCGAATTGCTGGTGCCCGACCAGCGCGATCTCGGCGCGCGCCTGCGTGCCCAGCACGCCGCGCTGCTGCGCTGGCAGCAGCACCGGCTGCGGCAAGCGCAGCAACGCGCCGACCGCGCCTTGCTGCGCCTGCAGGCGCAGAGTCCATACATGCGCCTGCAACTGCTGCAGCGCCGCCAGCACGAGATCGGACGGCGCCTCGCTGCGGTGTGGCGGCAGCAACAGGAACGCCGCCATGCGCAGTTGCGCCATGCCGCGGCGGTGCTGCGCGCCGCACAGCCGCAACGGCGGCTGGCGATGCTGCGGGTGCGGCTGCTGGCGCTGGGGCGGCGTCCGCAGGCGGCGATGACGCGGCAACTGCAGGCCGATGCGCAGCGCCTGCGCGCGCTGGCGCGCGCCCTGGAGACGGTCAGCCCGCTGGCCACCGTCGCGCGCGGCTACAGCATCCTGACCCGCGCCGACGACGGTAGCGTGGTGCGCTCGGCCGCCCAGGTGGCGCCCGGCGATCGGCTGCGCGCGCGCCTGGCGGACGGCGAACTGCAACTGCGTGCCGAGCGCGAAGAATGATGCCGCTGCCCGCCTCGTCCCCGCGCGCATGACCGACAGCCTCCACGAAGACCGGATCAAGGCGATCCTGCACGGCATGCGCCGCGCCGAACGGCGTCGGGCCGAGCAACGCGCCGGCAACAGCGACCTGTTGTCGCTGATCGACGGCGCCGCCTATGGCGCGCCGGAGGATGCGCAGCGGGCGCTCGCCTGGCTGGCCCTCGAAGGCACCCTGGAGCATCTGAACCACGCCGACCTGCACAATGTCGGCGATACCATCTGCGTAGCCTGGAACGGCTGCGGCAGCGATCTGGCGACGCTGTCGCAGTGGTTGCGGGAGATACGCCTGGCCGACGGCCGCGGCGCCCTGCAGGCGCTGCGCGACGGCGACAGCGCGACACTGCTGGCCACCGCATTGGCGGCGTTTCTCGGCTGAGGCCGATCGACCCAGGCGTCCGTCGCCCCTGCCCCAGAACGTACTGGCCCCAGTTGCGCGATGCGCCACCGATCAGCGCCGCTCACTCCAACGGCGCGACCACCAGCAGCGGGTCGAGGTCGTAGCCCATCGCCACCGCCTTGGCCTTTATCGCCTCGAACACGCTGCGCTGCATGCGCGGCGAGCGCGACAGCACCCACAGGTACTTGCGTCCCGGCTCGCCGATCAGCGCCCACTGATAATCCGGATCGAGCGCGATCACCCAGTAGTCGGCCCACACCATCGGCAGCCAGGACAGCCAGTCCGGCGCGAAGCGCACCTGCAGCCGCCCGGGATGGCCCTCCACCCGACGTGCCACGCCCTCGGCTGCGAGGGTGGAGCCGTCGGCGGTGCGGCACGCGTTGCGCACGCCGACCTGGCCGTCGTCGCGCAGTACATAGGCCGCGGTGACGTCGCCGACGCATTTCTTCTGGAAGGAGACCGGCAGGTGCGCGATCTCGTGCCACTGCCCGGCATAGCGGCCGAGATCGAACGCGGCGACCGAACTGACCGGCTGCGCGGCACGCAGCGGCGGTGCGAGGCACAACAGGCACGCCAGCAACAGCAGCGCGATCGGCGAAAGACGCATGCGCAGGTTCCGATGGACGGGAAACAGCAGCTTATGCAGGAGCTGCGCAGCGAAGTAAAGCGCGGCGCGGAACGCCGGCGGCGAAGGCGTGAACGGTCAGTGGCTCAGATCGGCCATGCCGCGCTGGTCAGGCTGGCCGGCACATTGCACCGGCTCGCGCAGCACCACGCGCTCGACCACGCCGTCGTGCCGCTGCACATAGGTGTTGACCATGACGCACTCGGAGCCGACCTGCTCGATGTAAGGCGCATCGGCGCCGGGACCGCCCTGCTCGCCCGCATGCTCCCCCTGCTCGGCGGGGGCCGCCATGGCCGCGCCAGCCAGGACCCACAGCAGCGCCACGCCGCTCCATCTCCGTCCGAATCCGCTGGTCATTGGCAGGTCCCCCCCCCGATCGCCCGTGCCTATGATTACGACAGGCAGCGTCATTGATTGAGCGGAAGATCCCGAAAAACCGTGAGCTGGGTATGTTTGTCTACAAGCGTGGACACGCCTTCTTCACGCGGAATCGGTCCTTTACGCCCTCGGGCAGGCATCACGAATGCGGAAATCTGCATAGCGCGGAGGTCGGTACCTGCCCCAGACGAGGCGCTGCAGACACCATGCGCCGGCCCGCCACGCGGCATGCTCCAGAACCGGCGCAAGCCCGAAAAAAGAAAGGCCCTACATCGCTGTAGAGCCTTGATATGAATGGTGGCCGAGGACGGAATCGAACCGCCGACACGGGGATTTTCAATCCCCTGCTCTACCAACTGAGCTACTCGGCCACTGCGCAACGCGGCAGGACCGGTGCGAGGACGCGCATCATAGCGAGGCGATCGGAATTGGGCAAGCGCAATGTTGCAGAATTTTCCTACCCATCGTCGCGGCCCCCACCGACGGCGCCCGAATCCTGCACCGGCGATGCTGGGCGCGTCCTCGGCATCCGGCTGGCGCACGGCAGGGACGCACGGTGATGGCCGCCGGCCGGATCGCCGAGGACCGCTCAGGGGGCAGGTGCCCTGCGGCACTCCGGGCCTGCCATCGCTGCGCCACCATCGCATACCGGGGCGTGGTGTAGTCTTCGCCGGTCTTCCCCTCCATGGATTGCGCTCATGCGTCACCCGCTCCGCCTCGGCTTGCTTGTGTTGTGCACCGCGTTGCTCGGCGCCTGCAGCGACGGCATGGTGCGGCGGGTGTCCGACCCAGCCGCCAGCGTGCAGCAACTGACGGTCAACATGGACGGCAGTTGGAAGGTGGACCTGCGCCTGCAGAACTACAGCAGCATCCCGATGCGCTACGACAGCCTGCGCCTGGACCTGGGGGTGGGCGGCGAAGCGGCCGGCACCCTGCAGGCGGCTCCCGGCATCTCGATCGGCCCGGAGACGGCGGATGTGGTGAGCGTCGCGCTTCGCCCCAGTTCCAGCGCGCGCATGGCCATCGCCGATTCCCTGGCCGGCCGCCGCAGCCTGGAGTACACCCTCAAGGGCAGCATCGCCGCCACGCCCGAGGACAAGAAGCAGCGCAGCTTCGACATCGACGCCCGCAACATGCTCTCGCCGGCGCCCGGCCTGGACGGCGTGCTGCGTTGACCACACGGTGGCGCTGAAGCGCCACCCGGCCCCACCTGTCTCGAACGCGCCGCCCCCGGCTTCGGGGGGCACAGCGCGCCTGCGCGTCGACCTGGGCTTCACCTTATCCAGGCGCGTCCTCGACCTTTTCTTTGGCACGCTGGCGCACGGCCACGTCGGTGCCCGCCCGTGCGTGCGCGTTTCCCATCCCTGTCTTGCACCGCCCTCGTTCAGCCGGGATTACCGCAAAATTAATACATAAATGTATTATCTACATATGTATAAGATCCCGAGCCGGCCATGAGTCGCTTTGCCGCCACCGAGCAGCGCCTGGACGTGACTGCCCGCAAGCATCCGCCCTTCCCGCGTGAAGCAGCGCTGCTGCTGCGGCTGATCAAGCTGCTGCACAAGCTGAGCCTGGACCAGAGCAACGAGGTGTTGCGGCCCTACGGCCTGAGCTATGCCGAATACAACGTGCTGATGATGATCGACGCCAGCCCGGACGGGACCTTGAACCCGTCCCAGCTCGGCGACGCGGCCGGCGAGAAGTCGGCCAACATCACCCGCCTCACCACGCAACTGGTCGACAAGGGCCTGATCCAGCGCACGCCCAGTGCCGAGGACCGGCGCATGCTGCTGCTGCGCCTGACCGACGCCGGCGAGCGCCTGATCGACGCGTTGATCCCGGCCCTGTGCGCCCAGCTCGACGCCTATGTGCAGCACCTGGATCCGGCGGCGATGGCGCAGTTGCAGACGCTGCTGAAGGCCTTGTTGCGCGGCGTCGAGGACGCGGCATGAGCATGCCGCGGCCCAACGCGACCGCCGCTGCCGACGCCGCACCCGGCCTGCGCACGCTGCTGGCCGACGCCCTGCGCGGCGAAGGCGAGGCCTGGCTGTTCGTGCTGCGCACCCTGCTGTCGATCTATCTGGCCGGCTGGATCGCGCTGCGCCTGGACCTGGCCTCGCCGATGACCGCGATGATCACGGTGGTGGTGGTGATGCACCGGCAGACCGGCATGGTCTTCGCCAAGGGCTTCTACCGGATACTGGGCACGCTGATCGGCAGCGTCGCCGCGCTGACGATGGTGGCGCTGTTCCCGCAGGAGCCGGTGCTGTTCGTGCTGGTGCTGTCGCTGTGGATCGGCGCCTGCACCGGCGGCGCGCTGCTGTACCGCAACTTCAAGGCCTACGCCTTCGTGCTGTCCGGCTACACCGTGGCGCTGATCGCGCTGCCGGCGGTGAACCAGCCGCAGAACGTGTTCAACCTGGTGGTGGCGCGGGTGACCGAGGTGGTGCTGGGCCTGCTGGTGACCGGCATCGTCAGCGACGTGGTGTTCCCCAGCCGGCTGCGCCAGACCCTGCGCGACACCGTGCGCCGCGCCTCCGACGGCTTTCTGGACTTCGTCCGCGACGCCACCGGCGGCCAGTTGCCGCGCGAGGCGATGGAGCAGGCGCACCTGCGCTTCGTACGCGACGCGGTGACCATCGAGGACCTGCGCAGCTCGGTGGTGTTCGAGGATCCGGAGGCGCGGGCCCGCAGCGGCCGCCTACGCCTGCTCAACCAGCGCTTCATGGCGGTGTCGACCAGCTTCCAGGCGTTGCACCACTACATCAACCGGCTGCTGCGCAGCGGCGATGGCAACGTGGCCGAGGCCCTGATCGGCCTGTACCGGCCGCTCAAGGCCGCGCTCAGCGATCGCGGCGGACGCGAGGGCGCCGCCGCGACCGCGCGCAAGCTGGCCGCGTGCCGCGATGCGCTGGCGACGCGGGCGGCCGCGGCGCGTGCACCGATGCCCGCGGCGCAGCACGAAGGTTTCGACACCGGCGTGTCGCTGCTGCAACGGTTCTTCGCCGACCTGCACGACTACGTGGCCACCGAGGCGACCCTGGTCGCGCCGCAGCAGTGGCGCACGCCGCAGGACGGCAGTGGCGACACCGCGGTGTTCGTGCGCGGCAACGACTACGCCGCGGCGGCGCTGACCGCGCTGCGCAGCGCGCTGCTGGTGGCGACGATGTGCTGGCTGTGGATCCAGGCCGGCTGGATCAGCGGCGCCACGGCGGTGTTCCAGGCGGTGGCGCTGAGCGCGATCCTGTCGTCCAGCGCCAATGCACCGGCCGCCGCGCGCTCGCTGCTCAATGGCTTCGTGTTCGGCATCGCGCTGGGCGTGGTCTGCCAGTTGCTGGTGCTGCCGCAGATGGACGGCTACGGCCTGTTCGTCGCCGGCACCTTGCCGTTCCTGCTGGTGACCCTGTACCTGGCCTCGAAACCGGCGCTGTACGGCTTCGCCACCGGCGCCAACCTGGCCTTCGTCTCGATCCTGGCGGTCCAGCCCACGCCTACCTTCAACGCCGCAGCCACCTTCAACAGCGTGGTGCCGCTGCTGCTGGGAACGCTGGCGGTGAGCGCGACGTTCGTGTTCGTGCCGCCGGTGATCGGCACCCGCTGGCAGCGCCGGCGCCTGCTGGAGCGGCTGCGGCGGCAGACCACGCTGGCCGCGCGTGCGCCGCTGCCGGGGCTGGCGCTGCGCCTGGAGAGCGTCAACCGCGACCTGTTCCAGCAGATCGTGGCGCACACCCCGCCGGGCAGCGACGAACTGCGCGACCTGCTCGGCTGGGCGCTGTCGGTGCACGAGACCGGGCGCACCCTGGTCGAGCTGCGCCGCGACGCCGCCGAAGGCACGCTGTCGCCGGCACTGGCCACCGCGGTGGACGCCGCCGTGCAGGCGCTGGCCGACCTGTACCTCGACCCCGGCCCGCAGCGGCACCGCCAGGCCCTGCAGCGGGTGGAGGCCGCGCTGGTCGCCAGCCAGGTGGAGGGCGCGGTGCCGCTGCGCTGGAAGCCCACCCGCGAGCACCTGTTGCTGCTGCGCGGCTCGCTGCTCGACGCCGATTCCGTTCTCGCCGCGCTGGCCGATACGCCTGCGCCGACCACCACCACGCCAGGAGCCGACGATGCTGCTGCCCGCTGAACTCTCGATCGCCGGGGTGTACGTGCCCGGCCTGCTGGTGCTGGGCCTGGCCCTGCTGCTGGTGGCCTGGGCGCTGGACGCGGTCGCCGGCCGCGCCGGCCTGTACCGCTATGCCTGGCACCCCTCCCTGTTCCGTCTGGCCATCTACGTCGGCGCGTTCGCCGCGCTCGGCCTGCTCCTTTTGCCCTGAGTCCCGCCATGAAGACCCCTGCCCTGATCCGATTCGCCCTGACCGCCATCGTGGTGCTGGTCGCCGCCCTGCTGGCGCATGCGCTGTGGCGCCATTACATGCTCTCGCCCTGGACCCGCGACGGCCGCGTGCGCGCGGAAGTCGTGCGCATCGCACCCGACGTCTCCGGCCTGGTCGATGGCGTGGCGGTACGCGACAACCAGCACGTCAAGCGCGGCGACCTGTTGTTCAGTGTGGACCGCAAGCGCTATGAGCTGGCCCTGGAAAAGGCCCGCGCCAACCTCGCGGTGGCGCAGGCGCAGGCGCGTGCGGCCGGCGCCAGCCTGTCGGCGGCGGCGGCCACCCAGGCGGCCAGCGAAGCCGAGTTCCAGATGCGCCGCGCCCAGGCCGAACGGCGCGCGCGCGCCGCTGCGGTGATCTCCGCCGAGGCGCGTTCGGATGCCGAAGCCACCGCGCGTTCGGCCCAGGCCGACGTGCACCGCAGCGCGGCGCTGCGCGGCCAGGCCACCGCGGCGCAGGCGCAGGCCGTGGCATCGGTGGAACAGGCGCAGGCCGCGCTCGACCTGGCCGAACTGGATCTGCAGCGCACCCAGGTCCGCGCCACCGCCGACGGCTACATCACCAACCTGGAGGTGCGCGTGGGCGACTACGCGCAGGCCGGTGGTGCGCGCCTGGCGCTGGTGCGCGACGATGCGATGTGGGTGTACGGCTATTTCGAGGAAACCAAGCTGCCGCGGGTGCACGTCGGCGATCGTGCCGACATCCGCCTGATGAGCGGCGGGCTGATGCTGCACGGCCAGGTCGAGGGCATCGCCCGCGGCATCGGAGACAGCGACAATCCGACCGGCACCTCGCTGCTGGCCGACGTCAGCCCCACCTTCAACTGGATCCGCCTGGCGCAGCGCGTGCCGGTGCGCATCCGCATCGACCCGGCCAGCGTGCCGCAGGGCACCCTGCTCGCTGCGGGCATGACCGCGACCGTCAGCGTGCATCCGCGGCAGGAGTGATGCGGTGTCCGCAGGAGCGGCTTCAGCTGCGACGGGCTTGCTCGGCAACGCCCATCGCGGCTGAAGCCGCTCCTACCGCCGCAACGATGGATCCCGCGAAGCGGTGGCGACGACGCGGTACCAGGATGCAGACACCGAGGATCCGCAGCAACGGCATCAAGGCACGGCGCAGGCGTCGCACCTGCGCGCCTGCCGTCGTTGCAGCGACCGGCCCTCAGTCCTTGGCCTGCCGATTGACGCCGAGGAAGCGCCCGGCGATCACCGCATAGCCGCTGCGCGACACCGTGCTGCCCGGATCGAAGTAGGCATGCAGGGTCGGCTGCAGGTCCTGCGGCCCCTGGGTCACCGCGAAGCGCGCGTTGAGGATGCCGGCATCCAGCGCCAGCTGCACGTAGCCGCGCAGGTTGCTCGGGATCGCCGCCACGTCCTCGATCGGCAGGCGCTGGTTGTTGTAGCTCACCGACAGCGTGCCGTCGAAGGCCAGCGCCTGCGTCTGCAGGCCCAGCGCCTGCACCAGCGAATACGCCAGTTGCAGCTTGCTGACCGCGTCGTTGGGGCGGAACTCGCCCGCGACCAGCCCCAGCACCGCCGCCTGGTTCTGCTGCAGGTCGCGCAGCGCCCCGCCCTTGCCCACCGCCGCCTCGGCGAACGGATAGGCCGGGTCGTTGCGGCCGAGCCCGCTGAAGCTGGGCGCGGCCGGCAGCGCCTGGCGCACGCCGGCGCCCATCACCAGATAGCGCGCCAACTCCGCGCGCTTGAGCGGATTCTGCGGACGGAACAGGCCGTCGGCGTAGCCGTCCATCAAGCGGTTGGCGACCGCGTACTCCACCGCGCCGCGATCGCGGTCGCCGCTGGCCACGTCGTTGAGGCCGGTGTAGCCGCCGCTGAGCAGGAAATCCAGGGTGCCGCGCACCGTGCCCGGCGCCGCCAGGCCATTGCTGCCCTTCGGAGCAACCGGGACACCACTGATCGAGCCGATGCCGCGCACGCTGATGGTCCAGGTGCCCGGCTTGCCCGGCGCGCCGACGCTGACGGTACTGCCCAGCAACGGCAGCGCCACCGGCGAGCCGTAACTGACGCCGTCCGGATCGGTCAGCACCAATGCCTGGGTGTTGGCATCGATGGTGGCCTTGGCGCTGACCCAGGCGACGTCCTTGCCGACGGTGAACGCCTGGGTCTGCGGCGTGCCCACCGGCGAGAACGCCACCTCGAACGGCTGGCTGCCGCCGGGCAGCACCAGCGCGTTGCTGTAGAACGGATGCAGGGAATTGACCGTCTTGCCGAAGCCGCTGCGCTGCTTGCTCGCTTCCAGCAGCGCGGCATAGGCATTCACGTAACCGGCGCCGGCCTCCCAGTAGGTGCGCCCGGGGATGTTGGTGGCGGTGCGTTCGAGCAGATCCTTGACCTGGTCCGGGGTCAGGTCCGGGTTGGCCTCCAGCAGCAGCGCGACGATGCCGGCCACGTGCGGGGTGGCCATCGAGGTGCCGCTCATGGTGGTGTAGAACGGCAGTTGCGCCGGCGCGATCAGCTTGCTGTCCTTGTCCGCGGCCAGCGGCGGCAACGCGCCGGTGGAATCGCGGGTGGACACGATATCCACGCCGGGCGCGGTGATCGTCGGCTCGTTGAGATAGGTCCAGGTCTTGCCGTCGGCCATGGTGAAGCTGCCGCTCTCGCCGCGCTTGCCGCGCGAGGAGAAGTCGGCCAGCGTGCCGTCCTTTTCGCCCGCGGCCACCGAGATCACCCACGGCGCCTGCGCGTACGGATTATGCGTGTCCTCGTTGGGGCCGTCGTTGCCGGCGGCGAACACGCTGACGATGCCGCGCTTGTACAACTCGTAGGTGGCGACGTTGACCGGATTCTGCGGATCGAACTTGCCCGACGAGCCCCAGGAATTGCTGGTGACGCGGATCGGATCCTTGAAGCTGAACTGGTGCGTGGCGGCGTAGTCCAGGCCGCCGACCGCGTCCAGGATCAGTAGCACCGCGCCGGATCCGTAGCCGACCAGGCTGGCGCCGGTCGCCACGCCGCGGTAATCGCCGTTGGACTGCGCACCGGTGCCGCCGACGGTGCCGGCGCAATGGGTGCCATGGCCGGAGCCGAGGTCGGTGTTGGGCACGCCCTCCGCATAGGTGATCGGCAGCATCGCATCCACATTGGCCAGGTTGGTGGTGCCCAGCACGTTCTGCACGACGCGGGTGCCATAGGCGAGATCGCGATGGGTGGCATCGATGCCGGAGTCGTTGATCATCACCCCGACGCCGCGGCCGCTGTACGGTAGCGCGCGGCCGAAATCGCCGGGATTGCCCTGCGCGCGGTCCACACCGGTCAGTTCGCGCGCTTCCTTGTTGAAATAGCGCAGCGGCGCGTTGTAGTAGATCGAGGCGACGTCGTCGCGCTGCGCCAGCGCGCGGATCTCGGCCGGCGTGGCCAGCGCGCCGGCGATCGGCAGCGTGCGCATGGTGATCCCGCGGGTGATGCCTAGCGCATGCAGCGCGGTGAGCTGCGAGGCCGACACCGGCCCGGTCTGATCGTAGGTGATCACGATCTGCAGTTCGTCTGCCGCAGGCGCCGCGGCGAGCTTGGCCTCCAGCAACTGGTCGAGATGCGCGGCGGCCACGGCGTCACCGCCGGCAAACGTGCCCCCGGCAAGGACGGCGCAGATACCGATGGCAAGAACGGGACGGCGAATGGACATTGCGGACGCTCCGGATCGTCGAAGCCCGTAACGGGCGGTCGCCGCAGCGTGCCGGGCGCGCCGATGCGCGGCCAATCCGGTATCGCACCCAGGCCGGCCGGGTGGAAACACTCAGCCGCGGCGCATGCAACCACCACGGGTTGGAGGGTGCGCTCCCCTGTCGCCGCGCGCGGCGGTCGGCACCGGGGGCATGCCGCTCGATCCAGCGAACACCGCGGCTGGAACGGCAACAAACTGCATTGCAGGCAGAAGGCGCCGACATGCGGCAAAGACAGGGTGCGGCAGCGGCGTGCCGGGTCCGGCGCATCCGGCGCGCGGTGCGGCCGAACGGGATGCGGGACGTGCGGGGCCCGTTCCGATTCCCGGACGCCATTCCGGGGAGCGGTGGAACCCCGCACGTCCAGCACGGGGGATCGCGGTGGCTGCCGACCACGCCGCCGAACGGCGACGGCGTGATCGAAGGCAACCGCGAAAACGTCAACGACATCAGTCGATCGGACGGCGCTTCATTTCGTCGAAGAACGGCGGCGTCCGGACTGCATCGCAAGCACCGACACGGCGGTCGACTGCGCTTGCGGCGGAGCGGGCGGACGCTGGCGTCCGCCCGCTCCGGTCACTTCTTGCTGGCCTCGCGCAGCGCCGAGTAGGCGTTGAGGTAGCCGGCGCCGACTTCCCAGGAGGCGCGCCCCGCCATCGGCGTGGCCGTGCGCTCGATCAGGTCCTTGACCTGGTCCGGGGTCAGGTTCGGATTGGCCTCCAGCACCAGCGCCACCACGCCGGCCACATGCGGCGTGGCCATCGAGGTGCCGCTCATGGTGGTGTAGAACGGCAGCTGCGCCGGCGCGATCAGCTTCTCGTCCGTCTGCGCCGCCAGCGGCGGCAACAGGCCGGTGGAGGCGCGGGTGGAGATGATGTCCACGCCCGGCGCGGTGATGCTGGGCTCGTTGATGTGGGTCCAGCTCTTGCCGTCGGCGGTGGTGAAGGTATCGCGCTCGCCGGCCTTGCCGCGCGAGGAGAAGTCGGCCAGCGTGCCGTCGACGTTGCCGGCGGCGACCGAGATCACCCACGGCGCCTGTGCGTACGGGTTGTGGGTGTCTTCCTTGGGACCGTCGTTGCCGGCGGCGAACACGCTGACGATGCCGCGCTTGTACAGCTCGTAGGTGGCCACGTTGACCGGGTCGGCCGGGTCGAACTTGCCGGACGTGCCCCAGGAGTTGCTGACGACGCGGATCGGATCCTTGAAGCTGTTCTGGTGCGAGGCCGCGTAGTCCAGGCCGCCCACCGCGTCCAGCACCAGCAGCACGCCGCTGGAGCCGTAGCCGACCAGGCTGGCGCCGGTCGCCACGCCGCGGTACTTGCCGCCGGACTGCGCGCCGCTGCCGCCGACCGTGCCGGCGCAGTGGGTGCCATGGCCGGAGCCCGCGTCGGTGTTCGGCACGCCTTCCACGTAGGTGACCGGCAGCATCGAATTCAGATTGTGCAGGTTGGTGTTGGCCAGCACGTTCTGCACCACGCGGTCGCCGTAGGCCAGGTCACGATGGGTGGCGTCGATGCCCGAGTCGTTGATCAGCACGCCGACACCGCGGCCGGTGTACGGCACGGTGCGGCCGAAGTCGCCCGGATTGCTCTGCGCGCGGTCGACCCCGGTCGCCTCGCGCGCGTCCTGGTTGAAGTAGCGCAGCGGCGCGTTGTAGTAGATCGAGGCGACGTCGTCGCGCTCGGCCAGCGCCAGGATCTCTTCGGGCGTGGCCAGCGCGCCGGCGATCGGCAGGGTCTGCATGCTGACGCCGCGGGTGATGCCCAGCGCCTTCAGCGCGGTCAGCTGCGCCGCCGAGACCGGCTTGGATTGCTTGTAGGTGATGACGATCTGCAGTTCGTCGGTCAGCGGCGCATTGGCCAGCTTGGACTCCAGCAGGCTGTCCAGATGCGCGGCGGCTTCGGCCTTGCCGCCGGCCAGGATACCGCTGGCGAGGACGGCGCAAATGCCAATGGCGAGAGCGGGACGACGGATGGGCATCTGGAATCTCCGGTGAGTGGGCCCGGGACGGGCGGGTGACTGCAGCCTGACGCGGCGGCCCGGCGGCGCCTATCCGGGATCGCCCCTAGCGGTCGTGAGTGGAAACACCCAGGGCCGCGTGCATCGCCCGTACGGAGCGGTATGATCCAGGCGTAGGCCGCTGCCTCGCCGCGTCGCCGGGCGGAACGCGGGTGCGGTGCGCGGTGCCGGCACATGCAACAGGGGGTTTCAGATGCACACGATGTTCGCAAGGGTTTGCCTGCTGTTCTGCGCCGTGGCGGCGTCCGGCGGGCTCGCCGCGCAACCGCTGCCGGTACAGGTGGAAGTGAGCGGCAATGTGGCGACGGCGGCGATCGGCGCCGGTCCGCACCCGCTGGCCGAGGTGACGCTGGAATTCGACAGCGCCAGCGACCTCAACCCGGGCAGCCTGGGCCTGAGCGCAGAACTGCTGACCCCGGCCCAGGTCGCTGCCTTGCTGCCGCGACTGCCCAGCACGCAAGCCGGCCAGGTGCCAGCGCAGTTGCCGCTGCTGATCACGGTGACGCCGCCGCCGAACGGTGGCCTGTCGTTCCGGCGGGTCGTGCATGTGGAACTGCACACGCATGCGCTGGCCTACACCGCCGACAGCACCCTGCGCCTGATCAAGGCGCCGTTGGGGGGCGATTTCCGCGACATCACCGACGAGATCGCGCCCGGCAGCGTGCGCGCCCGCGGCACCACCGGCGGCTTCTCGCAATTCATCGTGATCCACGACCTGCGCCCGACCGCCACGGTGGTGGCCGCCAAGCTGAACCGCCTGCAGGCGCTGGTGGCGCAATTGCCCGCCAATGAGGCGGCCCCGCTGGCGAGCATGCTGAACAGCGTGCAGAGCACCCTGGCCAACGCCGACTACACCGCCGCCACGGTGGCGCTGGACGGGTTCCGCGAGCAGGTGTCGGCGCGCGCCGGCCAGGGCATCGCGCAGACCTGGAACGCCGGCATGAGCGAGGGCAACCCCGCCGGCGAACTGCTGGCCGGCGCGGCGACGCTGCGCTTCTCCATCGACTACCAACGCCTCTACGCGCCTTGAGCGCTGCGGGACCGGTCACGCACGCCGCCACGAAGGACATCCCGCGATGCCCGCGCGCCTGACCGCCTACCTGCCCGACGCGCCGGCGCCGACGCTGCTGCTCGCCGCCGGGCAGACGCTGGCGATCGGCCGCGCGGCGGACAACGCGCTGGCGCTGGAACATCCTTCGGTATCGCGCTGGCATGCGCGGCTGCAGCCGCAGGCCGATGGCCACTGGCAGTTGCACGACCTGGGCAGCAAGAACGGCAGCTTCCGCGACGGCGTGCGCGTGGCCGCACCGATCGCGCTGGAGACGGCGACCTGGCTGCGCTTCGGCGACATCTACGCCGAGTTCGCCCCGCTCAGCGCAACCGATGCGGAACTGGCCGAGCGCCGCCAGCGCGCCCGCTGCGATCGCGCCACTGCGCTCACCCAGGGGCTGGCCCAGGTCGGCGGACTCGACGACCTGCTCGGCGCCAGCCTGGACGCGGTGGTCGAACTGGCCCAGGCCGAGCGCGGCATGCTGGTGCTGGCCGAACCGCAGGGCCCGCGCATCGCCGCCAGCCACGGCACCGGGCCGATGCCGCTGCAGCGCGGCCTCGCCGGCAGCGAGGGGGCGCTGCAACGGGCCCTGCGCGACGGCCGGGCCACCGTGGCCCACGACGTCGGCGGCGTGCCCTGGCTGGCCGAGCGTGCCTCGGTCTGCGCCGCCGGCCTGCGCACCATGCTGTGCCTGCCACTGCGCGACGGCACGCGCGTGCTCGGCGCGATCTATGCCGACAGCCGCCGCGCCGGCAGCGCCATCGGCGCGCTGGACATGCAGCTGCTCGAGGCCTTCTGCGAGCGCGCCGCGCTGTGGATCGCCGCACGCCAGGCGTTGCGCGACAGCGGCGCCGAGGTCGGGCCGGCATGAGCGACGCCGCCACCGCCACCGGCCTGTATGCGCAGGAAAGCCTGACCCCGGGCGAGGTGCTGGCCGGCCGCTTCCGCATCGAACGCCTGCTCGGCATCGGCGGCATGGGGCTGGTGTACCTGGCCCACGACCAGGCGCTGGGCATCGACGTGGCGGTCAAGCTGCTGCGCCCGGAGCTGGCGCAGCGGCCGCAGGCGTTCGCCCGCTTCCGCCAGGAACTGCTGCTGGCACGGCAGGTGTCCAGCCCGCACGTGGTGCGCATCCACGACCTGGCCGAACACGCCGGGCGCTGGCTGATCAGCATGGACTACGTGGACGGCGAATCGCTGGAAGCGCGGCTGCAGCGCGAGGAACGGCTGGATGTCGACACCGCCCTGCGCATCGCCGGCGGCATCGCCCGCGGGCTGCAGGCGGCGCATGCGCGCGGCGTCGTGCACCGCGACCTCAAGCCGGCCAACATCCTGCTGCAGCACGGCGGCGACGCGCTGATCAGCGACTTCGGCGTGGCCTGTTCGATGGCCAGCAGCGGCCTCGGCGCGACCCTGGGCAACGTCATCGGCACGCCCGCCTACCTGTCGCCGGAACAGGCGCGCGGCGATGCGCTCGACCCGCGCAGCGACCTCTACGCGCTGGGCCTGATCCTGTACGAGATGCTCGCCGGGCAGGTGCCGTTCGCCGGCGGCACCCTGTCCGAGACCCTGGCCCAGCGCATGCTGCGCGAGCCGCCGCCGGTGGACCGGCTGCGCACGGACGTGCCGGCCTGGCTGGTGCGGCTGCTGCAGCGGCTGCTGCGCCCGCAGCCGCGCGATCGGCTGCAGGATGCCGGCGAGGTGATCGTGGCGATCGAGCGCCGGCAACTGCCGCGCGATCGCCGGCGCTGGCGCCGGATCGGCCTGGGCCTGGCCGCGACCCTGGCCGGCGCCGCCCTGCTCGGCGCCGGCGCCTGGCACTGGCAGGCGCAACGCACCACTGCGCCGCCGGTGGCGGCCGTGGAGCCATTGCCGCGGCTGCTGGTGCTGCCGCTGGCCGGCGACCCGGCCAGCACCGAACAACGCCTGGCCCTGGGCGCCTGGCTGCGCGGCAGCCTGGGCGAAACGCTGACCGTGGTCGACGACGAACGCACCCGCCAGGCGCTGCGCCAGTACGACCCCACCGGCCAGGCGCCGCTGGACGTAACGGCGCTGCGCCGGCTCGCCTCGGCGCAGCGCGTGCTGCAGCCGAGTCTGCAACGCCAGGGCGCGGGCTGGCGCCTAAAGGCGCTGCTGCATCCGCCCAGCGGCGCGGCGCAGCACATCGACGGACCGACCGCCGCCGATCCGGCCGCGGCCTACGCCGCCTGGCTGCCGATCGCATCCAGGGCGCTGCTCGCCGAGGGCGCCACCCTGCCCGACGACCTGCCCGCGCCCGCCGCCCTGCAGGCCTATGCACGCGGCCTGGCGGCGCGGCAACGCGACGACAGCGCGCAGGCGCTGCAGCAGTTCGCCGCGGCCAGCGCACAGGCGCCGCAGTCGGCACCGTTGCGCCTGGCCGAGGTGGTCGCGGCGCAGGCCATCGGCGAGGACCAGAAGGCGCGCGAGGCGTTAAGCGCACGCATGCCAGCGACGTCGGCGCGGCCGCGCACCCAGGCGCTGCTGGCGGCGCTGCAACTGGAAGCCGAAGACGATCTCGCCGCCGCCGACCGCGCCTGGCAGGCGCTGGCCAGCGCCCGGCCCGACGACAGCGTGGTGCAACTGCAGGTCGCACGCGTCCAGGCGCAGGCCGGCCACCTGGATGCGGCGCGCGATCGCCTGCGCACGCTGGCGCAGCGCGATCCCGACGACCCGCGCTTGTGGCTGGCGCTGGGCAAGCTGGCGATCCTCAGCGGCAACGCTGCCACCGCGGTGGACGAGGACCTGCTGCGTGCGCAACTGCTGTTCCGTCGCGGGCGCGACCTCTATGGCGAAGCGGAAACGGTGAACGCGCTGGGCGTGGGCTACGGCCGTCTCGGCCTGGCGCAGCAGGCGCAGGCGCAGTATCTGCGCGCCGTGGAGCTGCGCCGGCAGGTCGGCAATCGGCGTGGCGTCGCCACCAGCCTGCGCAACCTGGCCGGCACGCTGAGCATCGGTGGCACCTTCGCCGAGGCCGAACAGAAGCTGCAGCAGGCGCAGGCCCTGTACGCCGAACTCGGCGACCGCGATGGCCAGGCCGCCGCCGCCAACGAACTCGGCCTGCTGGCCGAGGAGCGCGGCGATTATCCGCAGGCCTTGCAGGCGTTCCGTGGTGCGCTGTCGGCCTGGCGCGCGCTCGGCGATGCGCACGGCGTCGCCGAGACGCTCAACAACATCGGCTTCGCGCACTTCCAGTTGGGCGACCTGGACAGCGCCCAGGCGTTCTGGGAACAGGCCGCACGCGCCTACGCCGACCTCAACGACGCCACCGGCCGCGTACGCACTGCGCAGAACCTCGGCCTGCTGGCCACCGCGCGCGGCCACTGGGCGCAGGCGCAGACCTTGCTGACCCAGTCGTTGCGCGAGGCCGAGCGCCACCAGATGCTCGAGGAAGTGGCGGTGAGCCGGCGCAACCTGGCCGAACTGGCGTTCTGGCAGGGTCAGCGCACGGTGGCACTCACCGAACTGGACCAGGCGCAGCGGCTGTTCCAGCAGAGCCGCGACCAGCGCGGCCAGACCGACATCGCCCTGTTGCGCGCGCAGGTGTGGCTGGCGCTGGACGACCCGGCGCAGGCGCGGCTGGCGCTGCAGCAGGTGCAGCGGCAAGCGCCCGCCTCGGTGTCCAGCGAACAACGTGCCAGTGCCGCGCTGCTGCAGGCGCAACTGGACGAGCGCGACGGCGACGCCGCGGCAGCCGCCGCGTCGCTGCGCCAGGCCGAGGCGCTGGCGCGCGCCAGCGGCACCCGCCTGCTGCAGTTGCAGGTGCAGGTGCGTGCGGCGCACGACGAACCCGCGCTCGCCGCACTGGAGGGCGACGTCGCCCGCCTGGGCAACGCCGGGCTGCGCCTGCGCTATCTGCAGCAGGCGCTGCGCTACGGCGCGGCCGACCAGGTGGCGGCGCGCTATGCACAGGCGCAGGCGCTGCTGCTGCGCGGCAGCCCGCTGTTCGCTGCGACGCTGCACGCACAGGCCGCGCAACGCCTGGAGGCGCTCGGCGACCACGCCGCCGCGCAACGCGCCCGCCGCGCCGCGGCGCAGGCCGGCGACGGTTTATCTGTCGCACGCGCGGGCACCACGCCATGACCGACGCAACCGCCGCCGACCGCTACCGCCTGCTGCTGCAGCGCCTGGAAGCCAACGAGCGCGAGTTCCGCCGCCTCGGCCGCGCCGTGGTCAAGGTGCAGGAGGACGAACGCCGGCGCCTGGCGCGCGAGCTGCACGACGGCGTCGGCCAGAACCTCACCGTACTCAAGCACCGGCTGGCGCAACTGGGCGCGGCGCTCGGCAGCGCCGATGCGGCGCTGCGCACACCGCTGGAGGACGCCATCCAGCTGTGCACGCAGGCATTGGAAGACACCCGGCAGATGTCGCGGCTGCTGCGCCCGCCGATCCTCGACGACCTGGGGCTGGAGGCCGCGCTGGGCTGGCTGGGCCGCAGCCAGTCCGCCGCCGGCGCCATCCCAGTCGCGGTCGAGATCGGCCCGCTGCCGGCGCTGGACGAAGCGCTGCAGACCCTGCTGTTCCGCAGCGCGCAGGAGGCGCTGACCAATGCGCTGAAGCACGCGGCTGCGCAGTCGGTGCTGCTGCGGCTGGTCGCCCGCGACGGCTGGGCGCAGCTGCAGGTGCTCGACGACGGCCGCGGCTTCGATCCGCAGCAGGCGCTGGCCGCCGGCGGCAGCGGCCTGAGCGGCCTGCGCGAACGCCTGCGCCTGAGCGGCGGCAGCCTGCGCCTGCAATCGTCCCCGGGCGAGGGCTGCTGCGTGCAGATCCGGGTCCCGCTGGAGGCCGATTGAACGTCATCGCCCTGCCCCATGCCGGCAACCGCACGGCCATGCAGGCAATGCGATCGGCAGCGCCGCAACGGGCTGCCGCCCGCCCCGGCAACCACCACGGACGCGCACCGGCATGAACACCCCGATCCGTGTCCTCATCGCCGACGACCACACCCTGGTGCGCGAAAGCCTGGTCGCCGTGCTCGACGCCGTGGCCGGCATCCAGGTGGTGGCGCAGGCCGCCGACGGCATCGAGGCGCTGGCCAAGGCCGAGGCGACCCGCCCGGACGTGGCGATCGTGGACATCTCCATGCCGCGGCTCAACGGCATCGACGTGGTGCGACGGCTGGGCGAAATCGTGCCGCTGGCGCGGATCCTGGTGCTGACCATGCACGAGGAACACGAGTACGTGCTGCACGCGGTGCGCGCCGGCGCCTCCGGCTACCTGCTCAAGGACAGCGCCAGCGCCGACCTGATCGCAGCGGTGCGCAACCTGCACGCCGGCCGCGGCCACTTCTCGCCGCAGGCGGCGCAGGCGCTGGTGACGCAGATGCAGCAGCCGCAGGCGCTGCCACCCGATCCCTACCGCAGCCTGACCGCGCGCGAGCGCGAGGTGTTCCACCTGATCGTGGAAGGCCGCACCACCAAGGAAATCGCGCGGGTGCTGCAGATCAGCGTCAAGACCGCCGAGAACCACCGCTTCCGCGTGCTCAACAAGCTGGGCATGCGCAATACCGCCGAACTGGTGCGCTACGCCGTGCGCCACCGCCTGCTCGACTGAACGGCGCCGCGCAGCCGCGGCTGCGCATACTCCATACGCCATAGTATCCTGACGCCCTCGGCCGCGCCGCGGCCCTAGCCACGAGCGATCGCATGAGCACCTATCAAGCCCCGTTGACCGATCTCCGCTTCGCGCTGCACGACGTGCTGCAGGTGGAGGCGCTGTTCGCCCGCCTCGGCCATGCCGACGCCAATGCCGAACTGATCGACGCGGTGCTGGAGGAAGCGGCGCGCTTCACCGGCACCGTGCTGGCGCCGCTGAACCGGGTCGGCGACGAGCACGGCTGCACCCTGGACAAGGCCACCGGCGCGGTCACCACCGCCCCCGGCTTCCGCGAGGCCTACCAGCAGTTCGCCGAGGGCGGCTGGACTGGGCTGACCGCCGCCGCCGAGTTCGGCGGCCAGGGCCTGCCGCACACCCTGGGCGTGCCGCTCAACGAGATGGTCAACGCCGCCAACCTGGCGTGGGGCAACTTCCCGCTGCTGTCGCACGGCGCTGTGGAGGCGCTCAAGCAGCACGGCGAGGCCTGGCAGCAGGAGGTGTTCCTGAAGCCGCTGGTGGACGGCCGCTGGACCGGCACCATGTGCCTGACCGAGCCGCACTGCGGCACCGACCTGGGCCTGCTCAAGACCCGCGCCGAACCCAACGCCGATGGCAGCTGGTCGGTCAGCGGCACCAAGATCTTCATCACCGCCGGCGAGCACGACTTCACCGACAACATCGTGCACCTGGTGCTGGCACGGCTGCCGGACGCACCGGCCGGCGCCAAGGGCATCTCGCTGCTGGTGGTGCCGAAGTTCAAGGTCGCCCGCGACGGCAGCGTCGGCGAGCGCAACGCGCTGCGCTGCGGCTCGCTGGAGCACAAGATGGGCATCCACGGCTCGTCCACCTGCGTGATGAACTTCGACGGCGCCCAGGGTTACCTGGTCGGGCAGCCGCACAAGGGCCTGCAGGCCATGTTCACCATGATGAACACCGCGCGCCTCGGCGTCGGCCTGCAGGGCATCGGCCTGTCCGAGCGCGCCTACCAGAACGCGCTGCGCTACGCCCGCGAGCGCCTGCAGTCGCGTTCGCTCAGTGGCGCCAAGCTGCCGGAGAAGCCCGCCGACCCGATCCTGGTGCACCCGGACGTGCGCCGCATGCTGCTGACGGTGAAGGCGCTGACCGAAGGCAGCCGCCTGCTGGCGCTGCACGCCGCTACCCTGATCGACATCGCGCACAGCGCGCAGGATCCGGCCGAGCGCGAGCAGGCCGACGTGCTGGTCAGCTTCCTCACCCCGATCTCCAAGGCCTGCCAGACCGAGTGGGCGGTGGAGAACACCTACCACGCGCTGCAGTGCTTCGGCGGCCACGGCTACATCCACGAACACGGCATGGAGCAACTGGCCCGCGATGCGCGTATCACCACCCTGTACGAAGGCACCACCGGCATCCAGGCGCTGGACCTGATCGGACGCAAGACCGCGTCCAGCCAGGGCGCCGGGCTGAAGCTGTTCCTGGCGCAGATCGAGGCCTTCCTGACCGAACACGCCGACAACCCGGCGGTGGCCGAGTTCGTCGCCCCGCTGCGCGAGAAGGCCGCCGAATGGGCGGCGCTGACCAAGCGCATCCTTCAGCGCGCCGCCGGCAATCCCGAGGAACTGGGCGCGGCCAGCTACGACTACGTGTTCTATTCCGGCTACGTGGTGCTGGCCTACTGGTGGGCGCGCAGCGTCGCCGCGGCCGAGGCCTCGACCCATGGCGAGGCGTTCAAGCAGTCCAAGCGCGAGACCGCGCGCTTCTACTACGCGCGCCTGCTGCCGCGCACGCTGACCCACGCCGCGGCCATCGACAGCGGCGCCGAGCCGCTGATGGCGCTGGCCGACGCGCAATTCTGAGTCGCACATCCAGGTCCGAACGCAGCCCCGGCACGCACGCCGTGCCGGGGCTGCAATGCCCGCCACGGCCGATACACAAACCGTCACCAATCGGGTATAAGCTGTCTTCCCGATGGAGACAGACACAACAACGCTTGGTCTGATCGATACCGGGGCCTGCGGCGCCTCGGCCGCGGTCCCGTCGCCTGCGGCGTCCCCTTCCCACCTGCCTTCGGTCCGGCTGCTGTCGCTGGACGCGCATGGCCGCGTGCTCGACTGGATCAACTGGCAGGACGCCGCCTGCCTGTATGCGCGTGGCGCAGTCGCCTGGACCCTGGGCGAACCTTGCCTGCACATCCATGGCGGCATCAGCCGCGCCAGCGGCGAGCGCAGCGTGCTGGAGCTGCATCCGATCATCGCCGCGCGCGGCCACGCGCATGCGCGTGCGCTCGACCCCACGCCCACCCTGACCAATACCGCGCTGTTCGCCCGCGACGCGCAGTTGTGCCTGTACTGCGGCCAGCAGTTCAGCCGCCCGCACCTGACCCGCGACCACGTGCTGCCGGTGTCCAAGGGCGGCCGCGACATCTGGGAGAACGTGGTCACCGCGTGCTTCCACTGCAATTCGCGCAAGGGCAATCGCACCCCGCAGCAGGCATCGATGCCATTGCTGGCGGTGCCATACCGGCCGAGCTGGATCGAGCACCTGATCCTGTCCAATCGCAACATCCTGGCCGACCAGATGTCGTTCCTGAAGGCGCAGTTGCCGAAGCGCTCGAAGCTTTCGCTCTAGCCACGCAGCGTCACGTCGCCGTCACGCCCGCTGCGACGGATTGCCGCACCCCGGCCAAAACAGGCCATCCGCGCGCCCGCGACTGAACGGGTTGATTGCGTGTGCCCGGAATGGAGAGGAAAATGACAGGTCCGCTGAACCTCCATTCCGATGATCGACCCCACCCGCTATCCGCGCCTCTCGCGCATCCAGGTCCCCGAAGAACTGCGTCGCTTCGATGAATCGGAGCTGCCGGCCATCGCCGAGGAACTGCGCGCCTTTCTGATCGAGTGCGTCGGCAAGAGCGGCGGCCATTTCGGTGCCGGGCTGGGCGTGATCGAGCTCACCGTCGCCCTGCACTACCTGTACGACACGCCGGTCGACCAACTGGTGTGGGACGTCGGCCACCAGACCTATCCGCACAAGATCCTCACCGGGCGCCGCGACCGCATTCACACGGTCAAGCAGGCCGATGGCGTGGCGCCGTTCCCCAAGCGCGAGGAAAGCGAGTACGACACCTTCGGCGTCGGCCACTCCTCCACCTCGATCTCGGCCGCGCTGGGCATGGCGGTGGCGCTGCAGCGCATGGGCGACGAGCGCAAGGTGGTGGCGGTGATCGGCGACGGCGCGATGACCGCGGGCATGGCCTACGAAGCGCTGAACCACGCCGGCGGCATGGACCCGGAACCGAACCTGCTGGTGATCCTCAACGACAACCGCATGTCGATCTCCGAGGCGGTCGGCGGTGTCACCAAGATGCTGGGCCGCATGAGCGGCAGCAAGACCCTCAACGCCATCCGCGAGGGCGGCAAGAAGATCCTCGGCGACAAGAAGAGCAACCCTACCGCGCGCTTCGTGCGGCGCTGGGAAGAGCACTGGAAGGGCATGTTCGTGCCGTCCACGCTGTTCGAGGAAATGGGCTTCCACTACACCGGCCCGATCGACGGCCACGACCTGCCGGCGCTGCTCGGCGCGTTGAAGACGCTCAAGACCCTGAAGGGTCCGCAGCTGCTGCACGTCATCACCACCAAGGGCAAGGGCTACGAACTGGCCGAGGGCGACCAGATCGGCTACCACGCGGTCGGCCCGTTCGACCCGAGCAAGGGCCTGGTGGCCAAGCCGGGCGCCAAGGCGCCGACCTACACCGACGTGTTCGGCGACTGGATCTGCGACATGGCCGCGGCCGAGCCGGCGCTGCTGGCGATCACCCCGGCGATGCGCGAAGGTTCGGGCCTGGTGCGCTTCAGCAAGGAGTACCCGCAGCGCTACTTCGACGTGGCCATCGCCGAGCAGCATGCGGTGACCCTGGCCGCGGGCATGGCCGTGCACGGCGCCAAGCCCGTCGTGGCGATCTATTCCACCTTCCTGCAGCGCGGCTACGACCAGCTGGTGCACGACGTGGCGGTGCAGCAGCTCGACGTGCTGTTCGCGATCGACCGCGGCGGCGTGGTCGGCCCGGACGGCGCCACCCATGCCGGCAACCTGGACCTGAGTTTCCTGCGCTGCGTGCCGCACCTGGTGGTGATGGCGCCGGCCGACGAAGCCGAATGCCGGCAACTGCTCAGCACCGGCCTGCGCCATCCCGGTCCGGCCGCGGTGCGCTACCCGCGCGGTACCGGCCCCGGGATCGCGCCGGGAAGCACGCTGGACACCCTGCCGATCGGCAAGGCCCAGTTGCGCGCGCAGGGCCACAGCGTGGCGCTGCTGGCGTTCGGCGCGACCCTGGCGGCCGCCGAACAGGTCGGCCGCGAGCTCGGCCTGAGCGTGGTCAACATGCGCTTCGTCAAGCCGCTGGACCGCACCCTGCTGCTGGAACTGGCGCAGAGCCACGAAGGCTTCGTGACCATCGAGGACAACGTGGTGGCCGGCGGTGCCGGCTCCGGCGTGGCCGAACTGTTCAGCGCCGAAGGCGTGCTGCGCCCGGTGCTGCACCTTGGCCTGCCCGACGCGTTCCAGCACCACGCCAGCCGCGAGCAACTGCTGGCCGAGGCCGGCATCGACGCCGCCGGCATCCGCGCCGCGGTGCTGAAGCGCTGGCCGCAACTGGCCACCAGCGCCAGCGCACCGCGCACCGCGGCGGGCTGACCGCCGAAGTCACCGGAGACGGCACGGCGTCAGCGCATGCCGTCTCCGCTTGCTTGCGCCTGCGCGCGCAACGCTGCACCCCCACCCCAAGTCGGCGCGTCCCATGGACCGACACGTCTCGTGTACGCGCTAGGGCGCGATCACTTCGGCGCCGCTGGCACGTAGCCGATCCAACGGTCCACCCGACTCCTGCAGGGTCTGCATCGGCAACGCCGCGAAACTGGAGCGGTTCTGCGCCAGCGCCCGTTCGGCTTCCCGCAGCCAGGCCGCCATCGCCCGCTGGCGCACATCGCCCAGGCCCAGCTTGCGCGCGATCGCCGCTTCGCCGACCGCGTCCAGACAGATCCGGTACTGGTCGTTGGCCGGCAGCGTGGCCAGCGTGTCCAGATCGCCTTCGGACCAGGCGTTGGCGCGCTGGCGCATCGTCTCCAGGTCGCGATCGATGACCTGCAGCGTGCGTGCGAAACAGGCACTGTCGTTGAGTGAGGTCGCCCGGAATTCCTGCAGCGCGCGCTTGGCGTCGGGGACCTTGACCTCCACCACCACCGGCACGATCGGCACCCTGGCGCGCTTGGCCGAACGCTCGATCAGCGGCTGCACCACGCTGCCCAGGCTCAGGCCGGAGGTGCGCATCGCCGCTTCGTACAGTTCCTGCGCCGCGAACACCGGCCGCCAGCGTTCCACGCTGGCATCGCGGCCCAGGTAACGTGCCTTCAGCGGCAGCCAGCGTGCATACAACTCCGGCGGCAGCACCTGCTGCAGGGTGCGGTCGTCGGGATTGCGCCGCGCCTTGAGCAGGGACGGCAACAGCAACAGGGAGCGGAACATGCCCAGGCCCGAGTCCAGGGTGACGCTCGGCGCTGCGATCACTTCCTGCGACTGCGCGATCACCCGCTCCACTTCGCCCGATTCCCACTGCATGCGCTTGGGCAGCGGCGACACCGTGCCGAGGATCCACAACACATGATCGCCGCGGCGGACCTGCCACAGGCCCGGGCCGGGCTGGCGCCCGCTCACCAGCACCGCTTCCAGGTCGACCACCGGTGGGTTCGCTGGCGCGACCGGCAGCGCGGTCTGCGCCTGCACGATGGGCACAGCCGCCGCCAGCAAGGCCGCGACCAGGCACACCACCGGGCCGCGCCGGCGCGCGACGGTTCCCGGCGCGGTCGCCGCGCGCGCCGCGCCCGGTCCCGGCATCAGTCCGCCAGCTTCGGCAGGTGCGCCGCCAGCGGATCGGCCGCGGCCAGCAGTTCGAAGCGCTCCCACAGGAAGCCCGGCGCCACCACGCAGCGCACCAGGCAATAGTCGGCCAGCGGCCGCGCCGCCTGCCAGGTGCCGGCCGCGATCACCACCGAGGGCATGCCGCCGCGCTCGCTGGCGTCCAGGCGGTAGCGCTGCAGGCCGTGGTTCGGGTCGAAGCCGAACAGTTCCAGCGGCCCGCCTTCTTCCCATTGCCAGGTCTCGTCGGCATCGATGCGGTGCCAGTTGCTGACCTCGCCGCGCTCCAGCAGGAAGCGGATCGCGGTACAGGCCGGGCGCAGCGTCTGCGCGTGCTGCACCGTCAAGGCCGAGGTATGCACGCGCGCATAGCGTCCGCCCTCCGGGTGTGGCAGCAGCGACAGGTCGCGCACCAGGGCGGCGATTCGGAAGGCGGCGGCGCTGGACATGCGTCCAGTCTAATCCCCGGCATGGCCGCGCGAATGTCAGGCAGCGCCCTTTTGTCGGCGACAGCCGGTCGGCGTCACGAGGGCCGCAGCGAGTCCCGGACAGGCGGCGTGGCGCCCAGGTGCCGGCCGTGGCGCAGGCACAGGGCGAAGAACACCAGCAGATCCCAGCTGTAGCGCTTGAGCAGGCGCCGCGGCTCGCGCAGCAGGCGATAGATCCATTCCATGCGCAGCCGGCGCACCCAGGCCGGCGCGCGGCGCGCGGTGCCGGACAGGAAGTCCAGCAGCGCGCCCACGCCGAACGCCAGCGGCACCTGCAGTTGCGCCGCGTGCTGCAGCAGCCAGCGCTCCTGCAGCGGATTGCCGAACGCCACCAGCAGCACGTCGGCGCCGCTGGCGTTGATGCGCGCGGCCAGGCCGGCGCCGGCGGCGGCGAACTCGGCATAGCCGTCGCAGGTGCCGCTCACCTCCTGCCCCAGCGTCTGCCGCAAGGTCTGCGCCGCGGTGTCGGCCACGCCGGGACGGCCGCCGAGCAGGAAGAAGCGCAGCGGCCGCGGGCTCTGCCGGCACAGCGCCGGAATCAGGTCGGTGCCGTTGAGGTTGCCGGCGAAGCGACGGCCGTGCACCAGCAGCGCGCCCAGGTCCATGCCGATGCCGTCGTTGACGATGCACACGTCCGGCGCGGCCAGTTGCGCACGCAGGGCCTGGCACTGCACCACGAAGTTGGTGTTGGCGAAGAACACCTGGCGGCGCTCGCCACGCGCCAGCGCCTGCAGCAAGCTGGCGACGAAATCGGCTTCGGTGCTGCGCAGGATCGGATAGCCGCCCAGTGCCAGCACCTCGCCCGCCGCGCGCTCACCAGAGATCATGCGGAAAGCTCTCCAGCAGGCCGCGCTGCACCGCGGCCAGGTCGAATACGGTATTGCCGCCCAGCGCGATGCATTCCTCCACCGTCTGCCCGGCATGCCAGCGGCTGCGGCCGGTGCCGGCGTAGTAGTCGTCGTACTTGAAGCGGTCCTCGCCATTGCCCCAGTCCAGGTACACCGACGGCACGCCATAGGCTTCGGCGAGGATCAGCCCATGCAAGGAACTGGACACGACCAGTTCGGCGCCGAGCAGTTGCCGCACGAACGCGGCCGGCTGGCGGTTCGGCAGCACCAGGTGTTCCTTGTACTGCGCATACTTGTCCAGGGATTCGTTGAAATGCGGCACCACCATGACCGACCGCCGTGCCGGCGGCGGCGCCAGCGCCTCGCGCGGGAAGAACAACGGCATCAGCAGGCCCGGATCGCCGTACACCTCCGGCACCTGCAGGCCGCGCTCGCGCAGGAAGGCGCGGGTCTTGGGCCCGCGCACGGCGCGCACGTCGAGCTGGCGGAAGGTGTGGCGGTCGGCGGGGATCTTGCCGTTGACGCCGCTGCCCCACACGGTGTCGCCGTCGCGGGCGAAATGCAGCACCGAGCCGATCGCGATCAGCCGCGTGCGCTTGTCGCGCTTGTCCAGCAGGGTGCGGTCACGCTGGCCGAGCACGTTGGAGACGATGATCTTGGAAAGATGATCGCCGACGTTGATCTCGCCGTTCTTCGGCTTCCACCAGAACAGCGCCCGGCGCTCTTGGTAATCGATCCATTTTTGCAATGCGGACATCGGTCCTCCTTGGTTGCGCGGGGTGTAAGGCAGACACGCCGGCGACGTGTGTTCAGGCGGTGCGGTCGGCGAACAGGCGTGTCTCCGGGTAGGCGGCCGGGTCCAGCACCCGATCGGTGGTGTCGGACCAGCTCAGGCACTGGCGATGGCGCACGTGCGGCGCCTGCAGCGCCTGCCCGATCGCGGCGACGATCGATGCCTCGTCGCCCGGGGTGTAGCCGAAGCGCGACGGATAGCGGCCGACCACGGCATTGGGACACACCGCCGGCAGGCCGAAGAAGTCGTACTGCAGCAGCTTCATCGAACTGTCGGCCAGATACGCCGGCACCTGTTCCGAGGCGTACGGGGCGATGCCGAAGCGCGCGTGCTTGATGTAGCGGATGGTCTCGGCGTGCTTCATCTCGCCGTATACCACCACGTTGTCGCCATAGCCCGGCGCACGCCCCATGCCCGAGCCGATCACGTGGAAGGTGACCTGCGGAAAGGCGCGGCTGGCGGCGACGAAGAACTCGGGATCGAACAGCATCGAACCCACCGCCACCGCATGGATGCCCTCGCCGTACGGCGACGGGTCGCCGAGCGTGTGCAGGTCGTGGTCCACGCCATGGCCGACGTGGTACACGTTGTGGCGGCTGGCGACCTCCTCGGCCATCGCCGGCGACACCAGCGCGATCACGTCCAGGCTCGGCGCCACGCGGTCGAACTCGCGCTCGATGTAGTCGGCGACGTTGATCGTGCTCAAGCCGTCGGAGGCGCGATACACCTTGCGCGCGGTCGGGTTGATCCGTGCCGCCAGCGCGATGAAGCCCACCGCGATGCCGCTCTCGAACACGATCACGTCGGCCTCGCGCATCCAGCGGATCAGCGTGGCCGGCGCGCGCGCCGCGTAGACCTTGAACATCAGGTCTTCCAGCGGCCGCAGCCAGCGCCGCCGGGTGTTGAACGGATGCAGCAGCGCGCGCCACAGGTAGCAGTCCACGCCGTTGTGGCGGACCACCTGGTTGGCGGTGGCGTCCAGCGGCAGGCGCAGGTCGCCCTTGAGCCGCGACAGCAGGCTGTAGCGCAGGGAAAAGAACCGCGTGGTACCGCGCTTGGCCAGTTCATCGGCGATGAAATGGATGTTGGCGCGGCGCGGCGTGCGGTAGTCGTGCGCCGACAGCACCAGATAGCACGGCGCACGCCCGCTGGTGGCCGCGGCTGGTGCCGATGCGGACAGCGCCGCTGCGGAAGAATCGCTCATGCGCTCGCTCCTGTGCGGAATGAAGGAAAGGAAACACACGGCCGGCCGACGCTCATCGCGCTCCCCGTGCCTGGCGCAACAGCGTGCGCATCTGCAGGATGGCCAACACATCGCGGCGGAACGCCGGCCACAGCGCGAACACCAGCAGGCCGGACAGCGCCATTGCCGCAGCGCCGACGATGAGCTGCATCCACAGCGACGCGCCGCCCCACTGCTGTGCGGCCAGGTAGGCGGCGACGCCACAGACGCCGTAGCCGAGCACCGCGCGCAAGGCGTTGTTGAACAGCTCCCAGGCCGGAATCTGCGGCGCGATACGCGCGATCCAGATCACCGACAGCGGCCACATCACCAGCAGACCCAGCGTGTAGCCCACGGTCACGCCCATCACGCCCCACAGCGAGCCGGCGAAGATGCAGGCGATCAGCATGACCCGCCCGACCACCGAGTACACCAGTTGCTGGCGCATCAGGCCCAGTGCCAGGAATACCCAATACGTGGCGTAGGACGCGGTCTGGAAGATGCCGCCGAGGGTCAGCACCTGGAACAGCGGTACCGCCGGGCGCCACTGTTCGCCCAGCACCAGCACGATCAGCGGCATCGCCAGCGCACAGGCGAAGGAAAACAGCGCCACGATCAGGTGCACCATCACCGTCTGCCCGCGCAGCAGGAAGTTGCCGAAGCGTGGCGGGTCGTCCTGCAACTGCGACAGCACCGGCAGCGCCACCGAAGTGGCCGGCGCGTTGATCTGGTTCAGCGGCATCATCAGCAGCTGGAACGCGCGGTTGTACAGGCCCAGCGCCTCGGCGCCGATGCGGTGGCCGATGATCACCTGGCCGACGTTGCGGCTGGCATAGCCGAGCAACTGCGCCGCCATCAGGTTCCAGCCGAAGCTCAGGAAGGTGCGCATCGGCGCATCGCGCCGGTAGCCGCGCGGCAGCCAGCGCGCGCAGGCGCCGGCGATCAGCAAATTGACCAGTGCCTGCACCACCTGCTGCCAGACCAGCGCCCAGTAGCCGTAGCCGGCCAGGGCCACACCGACGCCGACCAGCAGGCCCAGCACCTGCGCACCGACGTCGCTCAGCGAGACCTGGCCGAAGCGCAGCGCACGGCTCAGGTGCGCGCGATACTGCGTGGTCATGCCGTTGAGCAGGAAGGTCACCGCCAGCGCCTGGGAAATGCCGAGCAGGGCCGGCTCGCGGTAGAAGTGCGCGATCCACGACGAGGACAGGAACACCACGATCGCCAGCGCCAGGCCGATGCCGCTGTTGATCCAGAACAGGTTGTCGCGCTGCTCGCGGCTGACGTGCTTGGCCTGGATCGCGGCCGAGGACAGGCCGAAGTCGCGCAGGATCTCGGCCATGCCGACGATCGCCGTCACCATCGCCATCAGGCCGTAGTCGTAGGGCGTCAGCAGCCGCGCCAGCAGAATGATGCCGCCGAACTGCACCACCATCTTGGCCAGCTGCCCGGTCATGGTCACCGCCGCGCCGCCGGCGGCGCGCGCGCCCAGTCCGGGTTGCGGCGCTGCCGGCCGCGGGGTCTCGGCGCTGCTCATGCGCCCTCCCCACGGCGCGCGGCCAGCGCCTGCAGATAGCTGCGGTAATGCTGCAGGCCGATGCCGTTCCAGTCGCGCCGCGACAGGTCCGGCACGGCGTCGGCCGGCAACCGCTGCGCGTGCGCCAGGGCCCGCGCCAGTTGCGCCGCATCCAGCTCGCCCTGGTACAGCTGCACCCACTGCGCGCCGACTTCGTCGACGATGGCGGCATTGGCCTCGCTCCAAGGCGCCAGCACCGGGCGCGCCAGCGACAGCGCCAGCAGCAAGGTGCCGGAGTTGTGCATCTGCCGGTACGGCAGCACCACCAGTTCGGCCTCCCCGACCTCCTGCGCCAGCACCGCGTCCTCCACGTACTGCAGGCGTGCACTGATCCGCGGGTCCTCGGCGCAGGCGCGCTCGACCACGCCGCGGATCTGCGCATCGATCGGGTTGCCGGCGATGCGCAGGCTGAGCTGGGGATCGGGCAATGCGCCGAACGTCGCGATCAACGTCTCCACTCCCTTGTACGGGCGCAGCAGTCCGAAGTGCAGCAGGCGCCCGCGCACCCGCGGCGGTTGCGGCACCGGCGCGTACCAGTCGCGGTAATGGCCGTGCAGGATGGTGTCGGTGGCCGGCGTGCGTTCGGGCGTGGTCGCATTGATGCGGATCCAGCGCGCGGTCTGGCGGTCGATCCAGCGCAGCAGCAAGCGTTCGCGCCAGCCCTTGTCCTCGTGCGGCGCCACGTTGTGCAGGGTGCGCACCAGCGGTATCCCGGCCAGGCGCAGGCGCAACAGCAACAGCGCGACGCAGGCCTGCTTGGCCAGCGTACCGAGCGCGGTGCGATGCCGCAGCAGGTACTCCGGCCAATGCAGATGCAACACGTCGTAGCGCGACAGCAGCGCCGCGCGCATCGAGAAGAAGCGCAGTTGCACCTGCGGCGGCAGCGCCGCGTAGAGCTGGGTCAGGTAGGGATTGGTGGTCGCGGTCGGGCGCTCGGTGGACAGCAGCACGGTGACTGCCGGCGCAGCCTGCTGCGCCGCGCCGTGGCGCTGGCTCTCGCCGCTCATCGGCCGCCCTCCGCGCCGCCCAGCGCCAGGCGGTATTCGTCCAGATAGGCACCGACCACGCGGTCCCAGTCGTAGCGATGCGCATACGCCATCGCCGCGGCGCGCTGCGCGGCGAAGTCCGCATCGGTGGCGGCAGCGAAGGCGTGCACCGTGGCCGCGGCCGCCTGCGAGTCGGCCGGATCGACCAGCACGCCCTGCCCCGACTCGCGCTGCAGGCGCGCGAACGGCGGAATGTCGCTGAGGATCGGCAGCAGTCCCGCGCTCATCGCTTCCACTGCGGCCAGACCGAATCCCTCGTGCCGCGACAGGCACACGAAGTACTGCGCGCTGCCGAGCAACTGCGCCAGTTGCGCCTGGGTCGGCGCCACCTGCAGACGCACCCGCTGCTGCAAGCCGCGCTCGGCGATCGCCTGCTGCAGGTCGGCCACGCTGAAGTCGTACTCGCGCCCGGCCACGATCAATTGCCAGGCCGGATCCTGCGCGGCCAGCGCGCGCACCAGGTCCAGGGTCTCCAGCAGGCCCTTGTTGACCGACCAGCGCCCGAAGTAGATCAGCGTGCGCCCCGGCGTGGCGCTGCCCTGCCCGGCGAACTTGTCCACGTCCACCCCGTTCTCGATCACCCGTAGCCGCTGCGGCGCGACCACCTGCGAGAACAGCCGGCCATCGTTCTCGCTGGTCGCCACCACCCGCGCATAGGCGAGCGCCGAGGCGCGGGTGAGGGTCTTGAACCAGAGCATCTTCAGGCGCGAGGCATAGGTGGTGTGGAAGAAACCGCCATGAGTAGAGACGATCATCGGCACACGGTGCAGCGGCCGGGTCAGGGCCAGGAAGTCGTAGAAGAAATCGATGCCGTGCACGTGCAGCAGATCCGCGCCGCGCACTGCCGACAGCACCGACGGCGCCAGCGGGTAGCGCGAGGAACCGCGATACGGCAAGCGCACGATCGGCACGCCCTGGTGGCTGTCGCGCGACGCCAGGCGCTGTTGCGGATCGGTGAACACCCGGTCCAGGCTCACCACTTCGACCTGGTCGCGGCCCTGCTGCAGATGGCGGCGCGCGATATTCAGCACTACCTCCTCCATGCCGCCGACCGACGGATGGAACTGGCGCACCACATGCACCACCTTCATGCCGGCGCTCCCGCGACCGCGCTGCGACGCACGCCGATCATCCACGGCGCACTCCGCACCAGCACCGCGCGCATCGGCACGCTGGCCAGCACCGCCAGCACGCTCACCGACACCGCCCAGGCCGGTCCCCAGGCATCGCCGCGGACCAGGCCGGTACGTGCGGCGACGCCGGCCATCACCGAGAACAACAAGGTGTGCGTGCACAGGATCAGCAAGGTATTGCGCCCGATCCACTGCAGCCAGGCCCAGTGCTGCAGCAGCCCGGCGATGCACAGCGCCATGGCGCTGCCGAGCAGGCTGGCGGCCAGGAAGCCCAGCGGGGAATCGCCGAACTTGAGCATGTTCACGTCCACGCGGCCGTTGTACCAGGCGATCGCGAACCAGGCCGCACCCAGCAGCAGCGCCGCTAGCGCATTGCCGGCCGGCCGCGCCGGCCACCACTGCGCCCGCGTGGCCGCGAGCGCACCGATCGCGAAGAAGCACAGCGCCACCGGCAGCACGTCCAGGGAGAACGGCAGGCGCATGTCCTGCCCCGGGAACCAGCACGCCCAGCCCCAGGCCAGCGGCAACGACAGCCCGGCCAGCACCGGCAACGACAGCGTCCGACGCAGCGCCAGATACGCCAGCGTGGTCACGAACAGCGCAGGCAGGAACCACAGCGCCGGCATCACGTAGAGCTTGGGGCCGATGCCGCTGACCAGGCCCAGCAGCGGCTCCCACCACGGCCGGTCGCCCCACAGCTGCGCCTTGCTGCCGATATGCCGGGTCAGCATCCAGTACGCGTAGGCGACGAAGAAGAACGCCACGTACGGCAGCAGCAGGCTGCGGGCCAGCTTGCCGACCGTGGCCAGGGTCAGCGGGCGGTTGCCGAAGGCCTCGCCGACCCAGCCCGACAACAGGAAGAACATCGGCACGTGGAAGCTGTAGGCCAGGATGACGTAGGCGTGCGGAATGCCCTTGGCGTGCCCGAACACCACCAGCAGGATCGCCAGCGCCTTGGCCGCATCGATGCGCATATCGCGCGGCGCGCGCGTCCGCGCGGTGCGCGCCTGCGCCGGCACGGATGCGGAAACAGCCGTGGCGGGCGCGCTCATGCCGGCACCGCCGGGAGACCCGGAGCCGGCGTTGCCGCTGTCGCCGGCAGCGCCGACGCATCGCGCAGGCGCGGCGTCATCTGCCACAGGCAACCGCACACGAACCACCACAGCGCCGCGGTCTTGATCGAGAAGTAGCCGTTGGAGACCAGCAGGCTCAGCGAGAAGGCGAAGATCAGCAGGTTCTTGAACAACTGCCCTTCGATGGTGCGCATCAGCATCGCGAACGAGTACGCCAGCAGGAACGCCAGCACCAGCAGCACCGACTGCGAGGAGATGAAGTAGGCGATGCCGCTGTCGAAGTAGCGGTACGGCTGGTCCACGTCCAGCCCCATCCACGCATCGGCGCTCATCCTGCGAATCGAATCGACGGTGAAGAACACCCGCCCCAGGGTGGTGTCCTCGTAGCTCTGGATGCCCGAGGCCCACACCAGCAGCCACGCCCCGCCCATCACCAGGAAGAAGATCAGAAAGCCCAGGCGCTGGTCGGTGCGCAGCAGCAACGGGCTCAGCAGCGCCATCATCACGCAGGTGCCGGCGGCCAGGCGCCCGTCCGAGGCCACGATCAGGAAGCCGATCATCGCCACCGAGGCGACGATCGCCAGCGGCCGCATCCAGCGCCAGAAGGTCAGCAGGATCGCGGTGAAGAAGATGATGAAGTTGCCCATCGTCACCGGCTCGATGAACACCGAGGAGGCGCGTGGCAGGTTCGACGACGGCAGGAAGTTGCGCGCGCCGGGCCTGGTGGCGCTGACGAACAGATTGCTGTCCTGGTTCCAGAAGCTGGACGCGCTGGCGCCGCGCGCGTTGACGAAATAGCTCTTGGGGTTGACCACGTCGCCGTAGACCTTGGGCAGGGCCAGCTCGAACACCGCCACCAGCGACACCAGCAGCGCCATGCGCACGAACATGCGCGGCAGCGAGCCGGTATACGCCGCGCCGAGCATCAGGAAGGCGAACGGGATCAGCGCATCGCGGAAGAACTTCGGATCCAGCGTCCACGCCATGAACAGGCGCACCAGCATCAGCAGCGCCAGCAGGGCGATGCCGGTGAACACCATCGCCATGCGCTTGCGGTCCAGCGCGCGCATGCCAAGCAGGAAACACGCCGCATAGACCGCCAGTTCCACCGCGTAGGTCATCGCCGGGCTGACCCGGAACACCTTGGCGTTGATCACCGCCAGCACGAAGTTGTAGCCGACGGCGAACAGCAGCACCAGCTCGATCAGCAGGTTGCGACGCTGCTCGCGCAGCGGCATGTCCGCCGCGCTCAGCATGCGCACCCCGCTGGGGCGACGGCGCATCGCGCGACGACGCCACGCTGGACGCGCGCCGGGCGTGGCGCCGGCATGCGGCGCGCCAGCCCATTCGGTGCAGGCAGTGCAGGAACGACGGCGACGCGGAGGCGACGCCGACGCTGCACACGGTCGGCGGGAAGAAGACGCATCGGGCGCATCAGTAGGCGGTCTTCTGCCCGAGCACCTTGAACGCGGTCAGCACGATGATCCGCGTGTCCAGCCACAACGACCAGCGGCGGATGTAGTCCAGGTCGTACTGGATGCGCTTCTTCATCGTGCGCAGTTCCGGCGTCTCGCCGCGGAAGCCGTTCACCTGCGCCCAGCCGGTGATGCCCGGCTTGACGTAGTGCCGCTGCATGTAATGGTGGATCAGCTTCTCGTAGTGGGTGTTGTGCTGCGCCGCGTGCGGACGCGGCCCCACCACCGACATGCTGCCGCCGAGCACGTTGAACAGCTGCGGCAGTTCGTCCAGGCTGGTGCGGCGCAGGAACGCACCGAAGCGGGTCACCCGGCTGTCGCCGCGCGTGGCCTGCACCACCACGTCGCTGGGCTCCTGCTGCACGCGCATGGAGCGGAACTTGTACATGTGGAACTCTCGCCCGCCCAGGCCGTGGCGGCGCTGGCGGAAGAACACCGGGCCCGGCGAGCTCAGCTTCACGCCCACCGCGATCGCCAGCATCAGCGGCCACAGCACGGCCAGCGCGGCCAGGGCCACCAGCTTGTCCTGCAGCGCCTTGGCAACCACGAAATAGGTGTTGCGGTCCACGCCGCCCTGGCGCAGGTTGATCACCGGCACATTGCCGATCTGGTCGCCGGACTGGTTGAGCATGCCGAAGTCGAACAGATCGGGAATCAGCCGGACCTGGATCGGATAGCGGTCCATGCGCTGCAGCAGCTGCTTGATGTGGTCGCGCTCGCCCAGCGGCAACGAGATCCACACCTGCTCGACCTGGTGGTCGTCGAGGTAGTCGATCAGCGCGTCGGCGGTGCCCTCGCCCAGGCACTGCAGCTTCTGCGGATGGTCGGCCACCGACAGGTCGTAGTCGCTGCTGAAGTAGCCCACCACCTGCATGCCCACCCAGGGATTGCGGCTCAGGTAGTTGTGGATCTTCACCACCGGATGGCGCAGCCCGACCACCACCACGCGCTGCACGTCCACGCCTTCCGAGCGCAGCCGGTTGAGCACGCCGCGCACCATCGTGCGCGAGAGCAGCAGCGTTCCCAGGCTGGTGACGAACCAGGTGCCGATCCACAGCCGCGAGACCTGCTGGCCGAACTGCACCACGAACGCATGCATGGCGAACAGGGCGAACACGCCGCCGCAGGCCAGGCTCAGCACCATCATCTCGCGCAACAGGCCGCGCCCGCGCCAACTGCGGTACAGCGGGAACAGGGCGAAGCAGATCACCGCGTACAGCAGCGTGGTGCCGATCGCCACCCGATATGCCGGTTCCGGCATCCAGGTACCGAACAGCAGCCGGTGGGTCAGCAACGCGCCGCCGACCATGACGGTCAGGTCGGACACGCGCAACAGGATGTCTGCCGCGGCCGCGTACTTGGACAGCATGCGCGGCGAGGAGGTCGTATAGGTGGCGCTACTCAGGTCTGCCAAAAGCATGATCGGGATTCCTATCCAAACCCGGTCGATCGGCATGCGGGGGAACATGCGACGCCGCCGGGCCTCGATTTCGCCTGCCTGTGGACCGCTGCGGCGCCTCCCTCGCCGACCCCAGGTCCACGGCAGCCCGTGATTACTTCAACAGAAGAACGTCTTCGTACAACCGCGCTGGAAAATAACGGAACACTTTATTGCCTAGCTGAACCACGTATCACCTCACTGAAAGTCTGTGCGTCGAACCGAAGCCGGCATGTGCGTTGCGGCACGCGCTCGCGCATTGCGCGGTGCGGCGCGCCATGGCGCTACGACGTCTCATGCCGAGGCCGCCGCCGCGGCTTCGGCCTCGCGGATGAAATAGCGCACCAGCGCCACCGCCACCGCCAGGAACAGGCCGAACACGAAGGCCAGGGCCAGGCCGAGCAGCTTCTTCGGCGAACTCGGCTTGCCCGGCACATCGGCGCGGTCGACGATCGAAATGTTGTTGGTGCCCACGTTGCCGACCACGCCGATCTCCTTGTAGCGCTGCAACAACGCGTCGTAGAGCTGGCGGTTGGTGTCGGCCTCGCGGCGCAGCATGGTGTAGCGGATGCTGCGGGTCTGCAGGTCCAGTTCGTCGTTCTTCAGGGCGGCGATGCGGTCGGCCAGCAAGGTTTCCTGCTGACGCGCCGATTCGTAATCGTTCTTCAGCGCGCTGCGGATGTTGGCGACCTCGTCGGCGATCTGCCGCTTGGTCTCGGCGATCTGGTTCTGCAGGCGCTGCATCTCCGGGTAGCCGGGCTGGAATGTCGCCAGCTTCTGCTGGTAGTCGGCGGTCATCTTGGCCTGCTCGGCGCGCAGATTCTGGATCAACGGGTTGCTGACCACCTGCGGCAGGCCCATGCCGTCGCCAATGCCGGCCTGGCGCCAGGCCGCCTCGGCCTTGATCCGCGCCTCCTGCGCCGCGGCCAGGCGCACATTCAGTTCGCTCATGTTCTGCGTGGGCAGCGACGGTTTGTCGTCGCCCATCGACACGATCTGTTCCTGGCTGGAATAGTCGACGGCGTTCTTCTCCGACTCCTCCACCTTGTCGCGCAGTTGCGCCAGGCGCTCGGACAGGTAGCGCGCGGCGAACGAGGACGCCTGCAGCCGGCGTTCCTGGGTCGAGGCGATGAACATCTTGGCGTAGGTGTTGGCCACGCGCGTGGCCAGCACGCGGTCGGGCGAATCGAAGTTGATCCGCACCAGACGCGAGTCGCGCACCGGCTCGATGGTCAACGCATCCAGCACCGGGCCGACCAGCGCATTCTCGGCCGCGGCAGCGCGCGCCTGCGGCGTCGGCGCACGCCCGTCGCCGTTGTCCTGCAGCTTCTCCAGGGCCTCGTCGACCAGCGGCTTGAACGCCGGCGCCTCGGTCAGCTTCGCCTCGCGGATCACCTGCCGCGCCAGCGAACGGCTGCCGAGCAGCTCGTACTGGGTCTGGTAGAAGTCGCGATCCTGCGGCGATTCCACCGGCATCAGGTTGGCGACATTGGCGACGTTGAGCGATTCGCGCTCGATCTGCAGCACGCTGGTGGCGCGGTACTTCGGCGTCATCAGCAGGAGCGCCAGCAGCGCCAGCAGGACCACCGCCGCGGTGATGCCGACGATCAGCCAACGCTGGCGGTACAGCGCATTCCAGTAATCCAGCAGGCCGATGTCGGCCGGGCTCAGCGGCGTGCCCACGGGGCGCGCGCGCGGCGCGGAGGCGGGAGGTAAGGTGGAGGCGCTCATCGGTAGGCCCTCCACACCATCACGAACGGGGTCAGTTGCACCACGGTCCGCAGCAACACCAGCGCGTCGGAGCGGTACACCACCACGATGTCGCCACCGTAGATCGCCGGATCCGGCGCGGCGCCCTTCTGGATCTCGCGCAGATCGAAGCGAGCCAGCATCTTCTGCCCGCCGACGGTCCGGAACACCACCACGTTGCCGCGGCTCGCCACGTCGCTGACGCCCTTGCCCAGCGACAGCGCCTGCTGCAGGGTCAGCGCGGAGCCCTGGATGGGATAGATGCCCGGCTCGCTGACCGCGCCGGTGACCGTGACCCGGTTGCCGGTGAACTCGTCGACCAGCACAGAGACCTGCGGGTTCTGCAGATAGCCGTTGCGGTAGCGGTCGGCGATCTCCTTCTGCAGCGCATTGACGCTGGAGCCGGCGGCCTTGACGTCGCCGATCAGCGGCAGCGAGATGCGGCCCTCGTTGTCGACCCGCACCTGTCGTTCCAGGTCGTCGACCTGGAACACCTTGACCGTCAGCAGGTCGCCCGGGCCGAGCAGGTATTCCGGCTTGCCCATTGAAGCGGCAAGCGGATCGCCCGCCGGCAGGTCGGTACGCATCGCCGGCCCGCTGCTGCATGCAGACAGCAGTCCCAGGCAGAACAGGGCCAGCGCCCAGTGGAAGGTCACGGAAAGTTTACCCATGCGCGATGCTGATGCCCTCTGTCGAATGGTTTTCGAAGCGCCGCACTCGTCCAACCGGCCAGGGCTCCGTCCCGGCCAGAGGATGATCACGGTGTCAATTCCTGCCCGGGACGAACGGCCCTGGCCAACAGCGAAGCTTCGTGTTGCAACGCACTATGGCACAGCCATCTGCCGTCACCAAGGCGTTACCCGACATTTTTTTGACGCAGTAACAGGAGGGTTCAACTACATGTCCGGCGATTCAGCGTAGCAAGGGCCGGTGAACGTTCCATCGACGCGATGTTAACGTGATCAATGTCAATGCATTGACGCTGCATCGCTCTCAGTTCTGGCGCGGCTTTCCGATCTGGCGAGGCGGCGCCGGCGCGCAGCCATGGCGCATTCCTGCGAATTTTGTCTACGGCGATGCGTCGGCCCCAAACGAGTGTTACGGATCGTCGACTCCGGCACCGCTGCCACAAGCCGGCGCTCGCACCGGGGGAGGCCGCGCCTGTCTACCGGGGAGTGGAGGCCCACAGCCCGGTGTGGTCAAACAAAAAGGCCCATGTCGCAGACATGGGCCTTCGAAAGATGGTCGGGGTAGCCGGATTCGAACCGACGACCACTAGTCCCCCAGACTAGTGCGCTACCAGGCTGCGCTATACCCCGATGTGTTGCGTCTCCGCCGTCATGGCGGACCCGCCTCGCGGCGAGTTGGCGATTATAGCGGGTTTGCCGCTGGCATTCCTAGCGGCGGTGGCGCCGCCCTGGTTCAACGCCGCAGCAACTGCAGGACTTCTTCCAGCTCCTGCCGCACCTGCTTGATGATCTGGTTGCTCAGCGCCGATTCCTGGCGGGCGCCCTCGCCTTCCAGGCGCAGCCGCGCACCGCCGATGGTGTAGCCCTGTTCGTACAGCAGGCTGCGGATCTGCCGCACCATCAGCACGTCGTGGCGCTGGTAGTAGCGCCGATTGCCGCGCCGCTTGACCGGTTCCAGGCTGGGAAACTCGGTCTCCCAGTAGCGCAGCACGTGCGGCTTGACGTCGCACAGCTCGCTGACCTCACCGATGGTGAAGTAGCGCTTGGCCGGAATCGGCGGAAGTTCGCGGTTACTGCCCGGGTCCAGCATATGCCTCCACTCGCTCCTTGAGCTTCTGTCCGGGGCGGAAGGTCACCACCGTCCGCGCCGAAATCGGGATCTCTTCGCCGGTCTTGGGATTGCGGCCGGGCCGTTGGTTCTTGCGGCGCAGGTCGAAGTTGCCGAAACCGGACAGCTTCACCTGCCGCCCCTGCTCGAGCGCGTCGCGCAGCACGTCGAAGAACGCATCGACGAATTCCTTGGCCTCGCGCTTGTTCAGCCCGACTTCGTCGAACAACCGCTCGGCCATTTCCGCTTTGGTCAACGCCATTGCCCTGCTATCCCCTGTCCTTCTCAACCACGCATCCGCGCGTCGTGTTCCCGCGCCAGCGCGGCCACCGCATCGGCGACCACCGCCTCCACGTCGCGGTCTGTCAGAGTGCGCGTGTTGTCCTGCAAAATCAAGCCCATAGCGAGACTCTTGCAACCAGCCTCGACCCTCGCGCCGACGTAGCGGTCGAACAGCACCACCTCGCGCAGCAAGGGCCCCACCGCCGCGCGCACGCTGCGCGCCAGCGCCGCCCAACTGACCGCATCCGGCACCACGAAGGCCAGGTCGCGGCGCACCGACGGGAACCGCGACAGCTCGGCGGCACGCGGCAAGGCACGCGCGGCCAGCGGCGCCAGGTCCAGCTCGAACGCCAGCACGTCCACGTCGATCTGCATCGCCTGCAGCAGCCGCGGATGCAGTTGGCCGATCCAACCGATCCGCACCTCGTCGCGATACACGTCGGCCGACCGGGTCGGATGCGCGAACGGGTGCGTGGACGCACGGTAGTCCAGGCGCGCGCCGGATGCCGCAGCCAGGGACTCAAGGTCGCCCTTGAGATCGTGGAAATCGACCTTGCGCGCCGGCAGGCCCCACTGCAGGGCGTCGGCATCGCCGCACACCGCCGCCGCCACCCGCTGGGTCTCGGTCGGCGCGGCACCGGCTTCCGCCGCCGCGGCGAACACCTTGCCCAGTTCGAACAGGCGCACGCGCCCGGCCTGGCGCGCGGCATTGCGGCCCAGCGCCGCGACCAGCCCCGGCAACAGCGACGGACGCATCACCGCCAGTTCGGCGCTGAGCGGATTGGCCAGGGCCACGCGCCGCTCGTGCAGCCCCCACTGGTCCAGCAGCGTGGCATCGACGAAGGCGTAGTTGATGGTTTCCAGCAGCTCGCGCGCCAGCAACTGCCGGCGCACGCTGCGCTCGTCAAGTTGGGTCTCGCTGTCCATGGCGATGCGCGTGGCGCCGCCGGGCAAGGTGGTCGGCAGGCGGTCGTAGCCGTGGATGCGGGCCAGTTCCTCGATCAGGTCCTCTTCGATGGCGATGTCGAAGCGGCGGCTCGGCGCGGTGACCTGCCAGCCATCGGCCGATGCAGTCACCTCCATGCCCAGCGCGCGCAGGATGCGCTCCACGTCGGCGTCGGCGATCTCGATGCCGAGCACGCGCAGGATGCGCGCGCGGCGCAGCGCGATCGGCGCCGGCGCTGGCAGGAATTCGGGCAAGGCGGCCTCGACCACTGGGCCGGCCCGCCCGCCGGCCAGCTCCAGCACCAGCCGCGTGGCCAGCTCCAGTGCCTGCCGCGGCAGCGCCGGGTCGACGCCACGCTCGAAACGGTGGCCGGCATCGGTGTGCAGGCCGAGCTTGCGGCCGCGGCCCATGATCGCCGCCGGCGCGAAATGCGCCGCCTCCAGGAACACGTGGCGGGTGGCTTCGGTGACGCGGGTGGCGTGGCCGCCCATCAGCCCGGCCAGCGCCACCGGCCGATCGGCGTCGGTGACCAGCAGGAAGCCCGGGTCCAGCGCCGCCTCGCGGCCATCGAGCAGGGTCAGGGTCTCGCCGTCGCGCGCGTGGCGCACGCCGACCGGGCCCTGCAAGGTGTCCAGATCGAAGGCATGCATCGGCTGGCCAAGCTCCAGCATCACGTACTGGGTGATGTCCACCAGCAGCGACACCGGGCGCACGCCGCTGCGGCGCAGGCGTTCGGCCATCCACAGCGGCGTCTTCGCCGCCGGATCCAGGTCCTCGACCACGCGGCCGCAGTAACGCGGCGCGTCGGCGCCCGCGTCCAGCGCCACCGCCAGCGTGCGCTCGCTGCTCACCGCCGCCGGCGTCACCGCCAGCGGCAGCACGTCGCTGCCGCAGGCCGCGGCCACGTCGTAGGCGATGCCGCGCACGCCGAAGCAGTCGGCACGGTTGGGGGTGAGCTTGATCTCGATGCTGGCGTCGGGCAGCCCCAGGTATTCGGTCAGCGCCTGGCCGACCGGCGCGTCGTCGGGCAACTCGAACAGCCCGGACGCGTCGCTGTCCAGCCCCAGTTCCTTGGCCGAGCACAGCATGCCGTTGGACGCGACCCCGCGCAGCTTGGCCGGCTTGATCGCGATGCCGCCGACCTGGGCGCCGACCAGCGCCAGCGGCGCAACCAGGCCCGCGCGTGCATTGGGCGCACCGCAGACGATCTGCAGCAGCTCGCCCTGCCCGGCATCGACCCGGCACACCTGCAACCGGTCGGCCTCGGGATGCGGCGCGGCCTCGACGATCCGCGCCACCACCACCTGCTGCAGGCCGTCGCCGAGCGGCACGACCTCCTCGACCTCCAGGCCGATGGCAGTCAGGGTCGCGGTGAGCTGCTCACGCGAGGCCTGGGTCGGAACGTGGCTACGCAGCCAGTTTTCGCTGAATTTCATGGAAGGGCCGGGAATCGGGAATGGAGAATGGGGAATCGAAAGCGCGGTCTACTGGAACGGAAACGGACTGGGGAAACGAGCTGTTGCGTTGCTTTGCCCATTCCCGATTCCCGTTTCCCGACTCCCAGCCTCAAGCAAACTGCCGCAGGAACCGCACGTCGTTCTCGAAGAAGGCGCGCAGGTCGTTGACGCCGTAGCGCAGCATCGCGAAACGCTCCACGCCCATGCCGAAGGCGAAGCCGGTGTAGCGCTCGGGGTCGATGCCGACGTTGCGCAGCACGTTCGGGTGGACCATGCCGCAGCCGAGCACTTCCAGCCAGCGGGTGCTGCCGTCGGGCTGCTGCCAGGCGATGTCGACCTCGGCGCCGGGCTCGACGAAGGGGAAGTAGCTGGGACGGAAGCGCATCTGGAAATCGCGCTCGAAGAACGCGCGCACGAATTCGGCCAGGGTGCCCTTGAGGTCGGCGAAGGTCGCGTGCTCGTCGACCAGCAGGCCTTCGACCTGGTGGAACATCGGCGAATGGGTCTGGTCGCTGTCGCTGCGGTAGACCTTGCCGGCGGCGATCATGCGCAGCGGCGGCGCATGCTCGCCCATGTAGCGCACCTGCACGCCCGAGGTGTGGGTGCGCAGCAGGCGGCCGTCGCCGAAATAGAAGGTGTCGTGCATCGCCCGCGCCGGGTGGTGCGGCGGGAAATTCAACGCCTCGAAGTTGTGCCAGTCGTCCTCGATCTCGGGGCCGTCGGACAACTCGTAGCCCAGCCGCGCGAAGATCTCGGTGATGCGCTCCAGGGTGCGGGTGACCGGATGCAGCCCGCCGCGTTCGCCGCGCCGGCCCGGCAGGGTCACGTCGATGCGCTCTGCGGCCAGGCGCGCGTCCAGCGCCGCGGTCTCCAGCAGCGTGCGGCGCTCGGCCAGCGCGGCGGACACCGTGTCGCGCGCGCGGTTGATCGCCTCACCGGCCAGCTTGCGCTGCTCCGGCGCCAGCGCACCGAGCTGCTTGAGCTGGGCGGTGATGCTGCCGCTCTTGCCGAGCAGCGCGACCCGCAGTTGCTCCAGCGCCTCCGGACTCTGCGCCGCGGCGATGTCCGCCAGCGCCTGCCCGCTCAGGGAATCGATCTCACTCATTGCACTCGCGCCTCACTGCTCCGGCCGAACCGTGGCCACCGTGTCCCGCCGATGCGGGACCTCACCTACCCGGCAGGCACCCCGCATCGGGACGCCCAAAAACGCAAAAGGGGAAGGACTTGCGCCCTTCCCCTGCATGCCTGCGATGGCTCCCGCCGAAACCCCGCACGTGGACGCGCGGGTTTCTGCAGGCACTCGCAAACTTATGCCGCCAGCGCGCCTTTCGCCTTCTCCGCCAGGGCGGCAAAGCCCTGCGCGTCGTGCACGGCGATGTCCGCCAGCACCTTGCGGTCGAGGGTGATGCCGGCCTTGAGCAGACCGTTCATGAAACGGCTGTAGCTCATGCCGTTGATGCGGGCCGCCGCATTGATGCGGGTGATCCACAGCGAACGGAAATTGCGCTTCTTCTGCTTGCGGCCGATGTAGGCGTACTGCTGCGCCTTGATCACCGCCTGCTTGGCGACGCGGAAAACCTTGCGACGGGCGTTGTAGTAGCCCTTGGCGAGGTTCAGAACTTTCTTGTGACGACGGCGCGCCTGGACGCCACGCTTGACTCGAGCCATGGTTCAGTCCTCAGAGGTAGGGAAGCATACGGTCCAGACGGCCTGCGTCCTCGGCACGGACGTGGTTCGTCTGCCGCAGGTTGCGCTTCCGCTTGGTCGCTTTCTTGGTGAGGATGTGGCTACGGTTGGCGTGGCCGGCCTTGTACTTGCCGGAGGCGGTCTTGCGGAAACGCTTGGCCGCCGCCCGGTTGGTCTTGATCTTGGGCATTGCAATGTCCTTGATGGTGTTTTGTCACTGGTCAGGGCGGTGGCTGCGCCACACTTTCCGTCCGTGCCCTTACCTGCTTGTAAGCCCTTGATCCACTAAGGATCCGGGCGGGTCCTATTGCCGCCGGAGCGGCAAACCCGGTGAACCGGGCCGCGCATTATGCCAGGGCTTGGAATGCCTTGCAAATCATGCGGTTCGGTGGGCGCGCACTGGCGAGCCGGGAATCGAGAATGGGGAATGGGGAATCGAAAACGGCGCGCACGGCGTCACCACGCAGCCTGCGCCGGGGCAAAAACGCCGGGATGATCATGCCAGTGGGCGCCGCTGGCGCCCGGGCGGCCGCGCGCCCGCACTGGGCGGGGCGCGATCCTGGCCTGGGTCAGCGCTTCTTCGGCGCGATCATCATCACCATCTGCCGGCCTTCCAGGCGCGGACGCGATTCGATGACGATGTCCTCGCCCAGATCGGCCTCGATCCGCGCTGCCATTTCGCGACCGAGCTCCTGATGGCTCATCTCGCGACCGCGGAAGCGGATGTTGACCTTGACCTTGTCGCCTTCCTCGATGAAGCGGCGCATGTTGCGCAGCTTGATCTGGTAATCGCCTTCGTCCGTGACCGGACGGAACTTGATTTCCTTGATCTCGACCTGCTTGGTCTTCTTCTTGGCTTCGTTGGCCTTCTTCTGCTGCTCGAACTTGAACTTGCCGAAGTCCATGATCTTGCAGACCGGCGGATCGGCCTGCGGCTGGATCTCGACCAGGTCGAGTCCGTCCTCTTCGGCCAGCGCCAGCGCTTCGTCGCGGGTCAACACGCCGACCATCTCGCCGTCCGCACCGATCACGCGCACGCGCGGAACGCGGATCTCTTGGTTCTTGCGGTTCTGTTTGTTGTCAGGGGTACTGATGTTGCAATCTCCCAGGGGAATCGGACTGGCACGGACGGAGGCTCCGTCCGTGCCAGGGTGGTGTCACGCCAACTGCTCGGCGCGCAGCCGGTCGGCGAAGGCGGCGACCGACATGGTGCCCAGATCCTCCCCCGATCGCGTACGGACCGCAATCGCGCCGTTTTCCGTCTCGCGGTCGCCCGCGACCAACAGGTACGGCACCCGCTGCAGCGTGTGTTCGCGAATCTTATAACCGATTTTTTCGTTCCGCAAATCGGCCTCGATGCGGAAGCCTTGATTTGCAAGGAGTTTCCGCACGTTGTCTACATAGTCTGCCTGCGCGTCCGTGATGTTCATGACCACGGCCTGCACCGGCGCCAGCCAGGCCGGGAACATGCCGGCGTGGTGCTCGATCAGGATGCCGATGAACCGCTCCATCGAGCCGACGATGGCCCGGTGCAGCATGACCGGATGCTTCTTCTGGCTGTGCTCGTCCACGTACTCGGCGCCGAGGCGGCCGGGCATCATGAAATCCACCTGCATGGTGCCGAGCTGCCAGGTGCGGCCGATCGCGTCCTTGAGGTGGTACTCGATCTTCGGGCCGTAGAAGGCGCCCTCGCCCGGCAGTTCCTGCCACTCCACGCCGCAGGCGCCGAGCGCGGCACGCAGGGCGGCCTCGGCCTTGTCCCAGGTGGCGTCGTCGCCCAGGCGCTTTTCCGGGCGCAAGGCGATCTTGATCTGGATGTCGTCGAAGCCGAAATCGCCGTACACCTTCAGCGCCTGCTGGTGGAAGGCGGTGACCTCGGCCTCGATCTGCTGCTCGGTGCAGAAGATGTGGCCGTCGTCCTGGGTGAAGCCGCGCACGCGCAGGATGCCGTGCAGCGCGCCGGACGGCTCGTTGCGGTGGCAGGCGCCGAACTCGCCGTAGCGGATCGGCAGGTCGCGGTAGCTGTGCAGGCCCTGGTTGAACACCTGCACGTGGCCCGGGCAGTTCATCGGCTTGACCGCGTAGGTGCGCTTCTCCGACTCGGTGAAGAACATGTTGTCCTGGTAGTTGTCCCAGTGGCCGGACTTCTGCCACAGCGACACGTCCAGGATCTGCGGGCAGCGCACCTCGCCGTAGCCGCTGTCGCGGTAGACCCTGCGCATGTACTGCTCGACCACCTGCCAGATCGACCAGCCCTTGGGATGCCAGAACACCAGACCCGGGCCCTCTTCCTGCAGGTGGAACAGGTCCTGCTGCTTGCCGATCTTGCGGTGGTCGCGCTTGTCGGCCTCCTCCATCCGCAGGATGTAGGCCTCGAGCTGCTTCTTGTCGGCCCAGGCGGTGCCGTAGATGCGCTGCAGCTGCTCGTTCTTGGCGTCGCCGCGCCAGTAGGCGCCGGAGATGCGGGTCAGCTTGAAGGCCTTGAGGAAGCGCGTGTTCGGCACGTGCGGGCCGCGGCACATGTCCACGTATTCCTGGTGGTAGTACAGGCCCATCGCGGTGACGTCGTCGGGCATGTCCTCGATCAGCCGCAGCTTGTAGTCCTCGCCGCGCTGCTTGAACAGTTCGATCACCTCGGCGCGCGGGGTGACCTTCTTGATCACGTCGTAGTCCTGCGCGATCAGCTCCTGCATGCGCTTCTCGATCGCCGCCAGGTCCTCCGGGGTGAACGGGCGCTCGCTGTAGATGTCGTAGTAGAAGCCCTCGGCGATGACCGGACCGATCACCATCTTGACCTCGGGGTACAGCTGCTTGACCGCATGGCCGACCAGGTGCGCGCAGGAGTGGCGGATGATCTCCACGCCTTCGGCGTCCTTGGCGGTGATCAGGCGCAGGCTGGCGTCGTGGTCGATGAGGTCACAGGCGTCGACCAGGCGGCCATCGACCTGACCGGCGATGGTCGCCTTGGCCAGGCCGGGGCCGATGGACTGGGCCACGTCCATGGGACTGACGGGATGTTCGAATTCGCGGCGGCTGCCGTCGGGGAGCGTGATCGTGATCATGGGAGTCGGCGGAAAGGGAAACTGGGGGATGACGTCCGCGCCACCTCGGCGGCAGGCCAGCCTGGGCGCGGGACAGAAAGAAGGCGCCACAAGGGCGCCTGCTCGGACAGCCTTGGGCGGGAACTCACGCGAGGGCGGTGGTAGTGCTCATGTCGCACGCTCGGCCGGCGTCGCCGCGGGCCACCCATGTCCAGATCAGGTCGAAGAGCAGGATGGTAAACCAGCTTTTACCAAAATGGTAATCGCGGTCTTTTACCAAAACGGTCATTCCTGGTATGCCGCCGAGGCCTTCGCTGCGCCGCAGCAAGAGCTACAGCAGCCGCCATGGCATGCTTCGCCGACGTTTTCTCCGCACCGGACGCGCCGTCATCAAAGGCAAGGCCACCTCACTGGACATCGCCTATCTCGCGGGCGTGTCGCAACCCACGGTCTCGCGCGCGCTGCGCGGCAGCCCGGCGGTCAACGAGCAGACCCGGCGCAAGATCCTGGCGATCGCGCGCGAGCTGAACTACAAGGTCGACAAGCACGCCTCCAGCCTGCGCCTGCGCAATGCCGGCACGCTGGCGTTGCTGTTCTTCGAAGATCCGACCACCGACGACTCGCTGATCAACCCGTTCTTCCACTCGATGCTGGGGTCGATCACCCGCGCCTGCGCCCGCCACGGCTACGACCTGCTGGTGTCGTTCCAGCAGTTGTCGGACAACTGGCGTGCCGACTACGGCGACAGCCAGAAGGCCGATGGGCTGATCCTGCTCGGCTATGGCGACTATCTGCAGGCGCAGCAGCGGCTGCAGCACCTGGTCGACCAGGGCACGCACTTCGTGCGCTGGGGCGCGGTGCTGCCCGGGCAGCCGGGCGTGTCGATCGGCAGCGACAACTTCCAGGGCGGGCACGACATCACCGCGCACCTGCTGGCGCAGGGCCGCCGCCGCATCGCCTTCCTCGGCGACGCCTCCAACCATTACCCCGAGTTCCTGGAACGCTACCGCGGCCATCTGCAGGCGCTGTGCGCGGCCGGCGCCGACGCCACGCCGGCGCTGCAGGTCGATGCGATCACCACCGAGCAGTCAGGCTACGAAGCGGCGCTGGCCCTGCTCGGCCGCGGCGAACGCTTCGATGCGCTGTTCGCCGCCAGCGACCTGATCGCCATCGGCGCGTTGAAGGCACTGCGCGAGCATGGCCTGCGCGTGCCTGAGGACGTGGCCCTGGCCGGCTTCGACGATATCCCGGTGGCCGCCAGCGTCGATCCGGCGTTGTCGACGGTGCAGCAGGACACCAAGCTGGCCGGTGCGGTGCTGGTGGACACCCTGCTGGCGCAGATCGCCGGGCAGCCGGTGAGCAGCCGCACCCTGCCGGTGACGCTGGCGCTGCGCGGCTCGTCGCTGCTGCGCAACTGAGCCCGCTCGGGCGTTGACGCGCCGACGGCCGGCGCGCTGACGCCGACCGGCAGCGCCGCGTTCACGGCGTCGGCGCGACCCCGTCCTTGGCCGCCATCAGCCAGCGCAGCCGCGCGCGCAGGTCCGGGCGCACGATCGGCGCATCGGACAGGAACACGCGCACACCATGCGCCGGCACCTCGACGCGCAATGCATCGGTCACCTGGGTGGCACTACCGTCGAAGCCATCGTGCCAGGTGCCGGGCTGCAGGTAGCGACGCACCTCCAGCGTGCGCGGCGCGTCGCCCTTGTTCAGCAGCACCAGCGCGGTCTGGGTGCTGCCCGCATGCTGGAACACCCGGTAGAACACCGCCTCGTCGCCGGACAGCTGCAGGTTGAGCTGCAGGCCGCGCTGCAGCGCCGGGCTGCGCTGGCGCAGCGTGGCGATGCGCCGCAGCGGCGCGAAGATCGGGCTGCTCGGCGCCGCGTTCACCCGCTCCTGGCCGAAGTAGTTGCGATTGCCGGCATGCTCGGCGCGCCCGCGCATGAAGCCGGTCTCCGAGCCGTAGTAGATCACCGGGATGCCGCGCGCGGTGAACAGCCAGTTGTGCGCGTCGATGAAGCCGGCGTCGCTGGCGTCCAGCCGCGCCATGTCGTGGTTGTCGTAGAAGGTCATCAGCTCGTACGGATTGGCGTACGGGCCGCGTTCCAGGTACAGCGCTGGCTGCAGCGTCTCGTAGCCGCGCTGGGCGTGGCCGAAGGTCGCTGCCAGTGCCTGCTTGAGCGGGAAATCCAGCACGCTGACGCCGGCGTTGTTGGCCCAGGTGTGGCCGGCGATCTTGTGCGCGTTGTAGTCGAAGTCCTCGCCGAACATGAACATGCCCGGGCGCTGCGCGCGGATGCGGCGCACGAACTCGTGCCAGAAGCTGTCCGGCATCCAGCCGATGGTGTCGATGCGGAACGCATCGGCGCCCTGCCCCAGCCACTGCGAGTAGGCGCCGACCAGGTACTCCATCACCGCCGGGTTGCGCTCGTTGAAGTCGGACAACTGCGCCAGGTTGCCGCCGGTGTTGTAGAACGCGTGCAGCGGGTTGTGCGCCGGGTCCAGCCTGGACGGCGGCAGGTTCTGGTGGTCGGCGATGAGCTTGCCGTCGCGGTCGAACACCTGGCCGAACATGGGTTGCCGCTTGGGCATGGTCCAGGCCGGCGAGCCGTGGTTGCCGACGATATCCAGTACCACCTTCAACTGCTGCGCGTGCATGGCCTGGGTGAAGCCAGCGAAATCCAGCCCCGGGCTCGGCAGATGTTCATCGAGCTTGTAGAAGTTCACGCCCCAGTAGCCGTGGTAGCCGGTCTTGCCACGATCGCTCAGCGAGCTGCCCCATGTGATCGGCTTGCCGCCGGTGAAGGCCTCGTCCGGGTTGTCGACGATCGGGGTGATCCACACCGCGCCGAAGCCCAGGTCGCGGATGTAGCCGGCGTTGTCGACCACGCCCTTGAAGTCGCCGCCGAGGTAGCCGATGTTGTCGCTCTCGCCCGGCGGCGCCGGGATCGGGATGTCGAAGGTGCGGTGCGCGCCGCCCTGGTCGCGGTGATCGTTGCCCGGATCGCCGTTGACGAAGCGATCGGTGACCACGAAGTACACCGCCTCGCTGGCGAACGGCTCCAGCGTGCCGTAGAACTCCTCCTGCGCGGGCGCCTGGGCCTGCGCCGACGCAGCGCAGGCGCCCAGCAGGGCCAGCGCCAACAGCGATATCCGATCGATCATGCATTCGCTCCCGAATCCGACGGCACCCACAGCACGCACAGCGCCGCCACCAGCAGGCTGGCGCCGCCAATCGCCAGCGCGTACAGCGGCCGGCCGCCGAGCCAGTGCGTGAGCACGAAGCCCAGCACGCTGACCGCGACCAACTGCGGGATCACGATGAAGAAATTGAAGATGCCCATGTACACGCCCATCTTCGCCGCCGGCACGCTGTCCGACAGCAAGGCATAGGGCAGCGACAGGATCGAGGCCCAGGCGAAGCCCACCCCGACCATCGACAGCAGCAGCCACTGCGGATCGCGGATCCACAGGAACGACAGCAGGCCGGCCGCCCCCAGGCACAGGTTGAGCAGATGGCTCATGCGCAGCCCGCAGGCGCGCACCAGCAGCGGAATGGCGATCGCGGCCAATGCGGCAAAGCCGTTGTAGGCGGCGAACAGCACGCCGACCCAGTTGGCGCCCTCGTTGTAGGCGGCCGAGGTGACGTCCTGGGTGCCGTAGTGGGTCTGGGTGACCGCGGCGGTGGTGTTGATCCACATCGCGAACAACGCGAACCAGGAGAAGAACTGCACCCCGGCCAGGCGCCGCATCGCCCGCGGCATGGTCTGCAGATCGCAGACGATCGCCGCCAACATGTGTCCGCGGCGCAGCCGCGGCGCCACGCCCTGCAGCACGCCGTAAGCGATGCACAGACCGGCTAGCACGTACAGCATGCGGTCGCCGCGGCACCAGGCGATGGCCCCCGCGCCGGCAATGCCCACCGCGCACCACAGCGCAGCGGCGCCATCGACACGGCGCGGTTGCGCCGCCGCGGCGGCCGCCGTGGCGACGTCGCTGCCGTGCAGGTCTTCGGGCGGATACTCGCGGGTGCGCAGCACGGTCCAACCGATGGACAGGAACAGCACCGCGCCGCCGACATAGAACGCGTAGCGCACCGTCGCCGGCACCTCGCCGGGGGCGGCGGTATTGCTGACGCCCCAGTGCGCCAGCAGCCACGGCAGCATGCTCGCCACCACTGCGCCGACGCCGATGAAGAAGCTCTGCATCGCATAACCGGTGGCGCGCTGGCGCGTCGGCAACTGGTCGCCGACGAAGGCGCGGAACGGCTCCATCGAGATGTTGATCGAGGCGTCCAGCACCCACAGCGTGCCGGCCGCCACCCACAGCGTCGGCGAGTTCGGCATCACCAGCAGGGCCAACGTGGTGAACAGCGCGCCGACCATGAAGTAGGGGCGACGCCGGCCGAAGCGGTTCCAGGTGCGGTCGGACAGGTAACCGACGATCGGCTGCACGATCAGGCCGGTCAGCGGTGCGGCGATCCACAGTCCCGGCACCTGGTCCATGTCGGCGCCGAGGGTCTGGAAGATGCGACTGGCATTGGCGTTCTGCAGCGCGAAGCCGAACTGGATGCCCAGGAAGCCGAAGCACATGTTCCAGATCTGCCAGAACGACAGCGCCGGCTTGGCGCGTGGCATGGCGCTCATGGACGCTCCTCGATCGGGCCGGCCGGCGCGATCAGCAGCGCGGCGACATCGGCGGCATTGACCACGCCATCGGCGCCGCCCTGGCCACCGGTGTAGCGCGCGAAGTGCTGCAGTGCGCTCATGTTCGCCGCCGGCAGCAAGCGCGCGACGCAACGTTGCCCGGCCTGCAGCACGAACAGCGCCGTCGTGGAGGTCTGCTCGCCAACGCTGTGCGGCATCACCAGCGGTTGCGATTGCGCTGGCGCGTCGCCGCATTGCACCTGCAGGCGTTTGACCGCGGCGGTGACACCGGTGTTGATCGGACCATGCGCATTGACGTAACGCAGGCCAAGCCGATACGCGCCGTCGCGTGGCGCCGTCCACGTCCAGTCGTCGGGACCGTCCACGCGCGCAACATCACCGACGCAGACGGTGGGGCTATGCAGCGATTCCCAGCGCCCCACTTGCCGGGTCAGGCTCAGGCACTGCACGCGCTCGGCCAGCGGCAGCAGCGCGCCGTCGGCATGCCCCGTGTGCACCTGCCCATCGACGTACAGCACCGTGTCCGCGGCCGCCTGCACGTGCCAGCCATCAGCCTCGCGCCGTACCTGTGGCGCAGGCGGAGCCAGCGGTGCGAAGGCGTCATCGGCCGCCAGCATCTGCAGCGGCGCGCTGCCGCTGTGCCGGGCCACCAGGTCGATGGTGGTGACGCCGTTCTGGCTGTGGGTCTTGCCAGCGACCAGCAGGTCGCCCTGCAGTTGCGCCGGCCGGCGCAGCACGATGCGCCGGTCCTTCAGCTGCAACGCGATCTCCTGGCGCTCCCCGAACAGCAGCGGCACCAGGCTGGTCGGCAGCTTGGGCAGCACCCGGCCGTCGTCCTCCACGCCGAACACGCCCTCGATCACCATCGCCAGATAGCCGGCCACCGACCACAGCTGCCGCGGCGAATTGACCACCGGGCCGCTCAGCGGACCGTCGTCGACATGCATGGCCTGGCTCAGGAACTCGTAGTTCTCCATGTTCGAACCGGCCAGCGCGGCGCCGCGCAGCAGCGAGCGCACTTCCAGGTCGATGCGCGCGCTGTCGTCGGTGTGCCGCGCCGCACGCAGTGCGTAGGCGCTGACGAATGGCCAGATCGCCCGGTTATGGTAAATCGGCACCTCGCGCTGCTGCGGCCACACCACCGGACTGCCTGCCTCCACCGCGGGATAGCGCGCCAGCGCCTGGCGCGCGCGCGCGGCCGGCAGCACGTCGGCCAGCACCGCCAGCGACAGGCCCAGCAGATCGTAGCGTTCGTAGCGCACCGGATGCTCGGCGGTGCCGATGTAGCTGACGTAGGTGCCGCGGTCCTCGCGCCAGAAACGCTGCGCGATCGCCTGGCGCAGCGCGTCGGCCCAGCCGGCATAGCGCGCGGCCGCCTGTGCATCGCCCTGCTCCCGGGCCAGGCGCTCGCCCAGGCGCAGCGCCTGGTAATGCAGCACGTTGGTGGACAGCGCGAAGGAACTGGCGATGAAGCCGACATCCTCGCGCGTCCAGGCCGGATAGGTCTGCTCGCGCCAGTCCAGGAACGAGGTCTCGCCGCGGTACAGGCCGATGCGCGGGTCGAACGCGAACGCGCGATCCTGCGCCAGCGTGGCAGTGAGCGCGGCGCGGGTGTCGGCGGCGAAGCCCGGATCGTCCAGCAGGTGCCGCGCAGCCAGGAACCACACCACGCGGTCGCTGCTCACCGGCCAACTGCCGCCGGAGCCGGTGTCCTGCGCCACGAACAGCCCCGGCAGCGCGTCGGCGCCGCGCATCGGCGACAGCTTGAAGCGCAGCGAGCGCCGCGTGCGCACCGGATCCAGCCGGGCCAGGGCCAGGTCCGCGGCATAGCTGACATCGCGGGTCCACACGTAGGGCCAGCGCTCGCCGGTCTGGTAGCAATCGCACGGCAACGGCTTGCCGTGATCGAACGCCGGGTCGCGGATCGCCTGCACCTGGTCGTCGTGCAGTTCCTGCTGCGCCAGCGCGAACAGCGCATCGAACAACGGACTGTCGGTCTCGCTGCGCAGCGGCTGTGCCGGCACCGTGCGCGTGCCCTGCGCCGCATGCAGCACGAAACCGCCGTCGGCCGTGGCCTCGGCCTGCGCGGTCTGGCCACGCCATTGCAATGACGTCTGTCCAGCAGACGCCGACGCCGCGGCACCCAAGGTGGCGGCCAAGCAAATCATCTTCAGCATCGAAGCGGCAGACCGGCTCGCACCGATCGACCTCCCTCCCTCTTTGCCTGCATGGTGGAAGCGCAGGCCGGCACGCCGGCGCTACGGTCGCCGCCTCCGCATCGCGGGGGCGCTGCGGACATGGTAGACGGGCGGCACCGCGACGCGTGCAGTTGCATACGTATTCATCGCATGCGCCACGGCGGCCGCGGACCGCGTCGCTATAGTCGATGCGCTGCCACGGTCGCCCTGGGAGGGGATATGCCGCTGTTTGAGGTCCTGTCGCGCCTGCGTGTGCCGTCGTTGCTGGCGAGTGTGTTGTGGTGCGTTGCGCCATGCCTGCACGCCGCGCCGCAGACGCTGGCCAGCGTGGACTCGCCGGGCAAGATCCTGCGCGTCTCCCTGCAGTTGGACGGCGGCCGCCCCAGCTATCGCGTGCAGCGGCTGGGCGAGGCGGTGATCGGCGAATCGCGGCTGGGCTTCCAGTTGCGCGACGGCAGCCTGGATCGCGACCTGGCCGTGCTCGGCCAGCACAGCCGCAGCGTCGACGAGACCTGGGAACAGCCGTGGGGCGAGCGCCGCTATGTGCGCAACCACTACAACGAACTGCGCGTGGACCTGGGAGAGCGTGGCGGCCGCCAGCGTCGCTTCGCGGTGGTGTTCCGGGTCTACGACGACGGGCTCGGCTTTCGCTACAGCTTTCCGCAGCAGCCCGGCATGCAGGAGGCCGTCATCGACGAAGAGCTCACCGAGTTCGACATCGTCCCTGATGCGACCGCCTGGTGGATTCCCGCCGGCGCACCCATCCACTACGAATACCTGTATCGACGCACGCCGCTGCGCGAGGTGCCGCTGGCGCACACGCCGTTCACCCTGCGCAGCCAGGACGGCCTGCACCTGGCCATCCACGAGGCCGCCCTGGTCGACTACGCCGGGATGTGGCTGCGCCGCGGCGAAGGCCAGCGCCTGCATGCGCAACTGTCGCCGTCGGCGGAAGGCTGGAAGGTGCGCCGGTCCCTGCCCTTCGACACGCCGTGGCGCACGCTGCAGATCAGCGACACCGCCGGTGGCCTGGTCGATTCCAACCTGATCCTCAACCTCAACGAACCCAACGCACTGGGCAAGGTGAGCTGGGTGCATCCTGCCAAGTACATCGGCGTGTGGTGGTCGATGCACCTGAACCAGGAAACCTGGGCGCGCGGCCCCAGGCATGCCGCCACCACCGCCAACACCCGCCGCTACATCGACTTCGCCGCAGCGCACGGCTTTCGTGGCGTGCTGGTCGAAGGCTGGAACCCCGGCTGGGACGGCAACTGGGTCGGCAACGGCGACGACTTCGACTTCACCCGCGCCACCGCGGACTTCGACATCGATGCGCTCAGCGCGTACGCGGCGAAGAAGGGCGTGCACCTGATCGGCCACCACGAGACCGGCTGCGCGGTGGAGCACTACGAAGACCAGCTCGATGCGGCGCTGGACCTGTACGCGCGGCTGGGCGTGGACACCTTCAAGACCGGCTACGTCTGCGACGATGGCCAGGTGGACCGGCGCAATCCCGCCGGCGGCCCGCTGTGGCGCGAATGGCACGACGGCCAGTTCATGGCTCGCCACCATCTCAAGGTGGTGCAGGAGGCGGCCAGGCGCCACCTGTCGGTCAATGCCCATGAACCGATCAAGGACACCGGCCTGCGCCGCACCTACCCGAACTGGCTCTCGCGCGAAGGCGCGCGCGGCATGGAGTACAACGCCTGGGGCGAGCCGCCGAACCCGCCGGAGCACGAAGTGAACCTGGTGTTCACGCGGATGCTGGCCGGGCCGATGGACTACACCCCCGGCATCCTCAGCCTGAAGGGCCGCGGCGGACGCGCGATTCCGAGCACGCTGGCACGGCAACTGGCCCTGTACGTGACCCTGTACAGCCCGATCCAGATGGCGGCCGACCTGCCCGAGCACTACCTGCAGCACCGCGACGCCTTCCGCTTCATCGAGGACGTGGCGGTGGACTGGGACGACAGCCGCGTGCTCGACGGCGAGATCGGCGAGTACGTGACCATCGTGCGCAAGGACCGCCACAGCCGCGACTGGTTCCTCGGCAGCATCACCGACGAACACGGCCGCGTGCTGCCGATCGCGCTGGGCTTTCTTGAGCCCGGAGTGCGCTACCGCGCCGAGATCTACCGCGACGGCGACGCTGCCGACTACCTGCACAACCCGTTCGACTTCGTCCGCGAACAGCGCGAGGTCACCAGCCGCGATCAGTTGCTGCTGAAGCTGGCACCTGGCGGCGGTCAGGCGATCCGTTTCGTGCCGCTGGACCCGGCGCCGGCAGCCGCTGGCTCGGCTGCTTCGCGCTGACGCGGCACTGTGCCGCAGGCAGCACCGACGGCGGATGCTGGGTGCTTGGTCACTGACTTCCCGGATCCGCCGCCGCGCCAGCACGCGTGCAGGACAGCGCCGCTGCGCACGGCATCGGCCCTGTCAGCCGGGGACTGCGCCGCGTCTCGGCAACGCGACCAGGAACGCGCTGTCCTATGCGTAACCACATTGCCTGGCGCACCGCGCCGGGCGTTCGCGACGGACAGTCTCGGCAGCATCGCCCCCCCATGTTCAAGGCGGCGCAGGCGTAGCCGCCGGCACACGACATTGCGATCCTGAAAGCGCTTCCAATGCGATGCAGGCCAGTGAATACGTATGCAGCGGGCGTTCGCGACGAAGCCGCGTGTCTACCATACAGCGCAATCGCGACACCGCCCTGCGGCTGCGCGACACGCACATCCGGCCGCCTCGCCGGTTCAGATATTCGCAAGACAACATTGCCTGGGAGGGGAAAATGTTGAACCACAAGCGCAACGCGCTGACGCTGGCGCTGGCCGTCGCGATGACGCCGATGCTGGCTGCGGCACAGTCCGAGACCACCGCCACCACATCCAACGATCCGGTCACCGAACTGGACAAGGTCCAGGTCACCGGCATCCGCCGCGGCATCGAGAACGCCATCGCGATCAAGCAGGATTCGACGTCCATCGTCGAAGCGATCTCGGCCGAAGACATCGGCAAGCTGCCGGACGTGAGCATCGCCGAATCGCTCGGCCGTCTGCCCGGCTTGGCCGCGCAGCGCGTCGCCGGCCGCGCCCAGGTGATCAGCGTGCGCGGCCTGTCGCCCGACTTCGCCACCACCCTGCTCAACGGCCGCGAAGTGGTCAGCACCGGCGACAACCGCAGCGTCGAGTTCGACCAGTACCCGTCGGAACTGGTCAACGGCGTGACCGTGTACAAGACGCCCGACGCCGGCCTGGTCGGCCAGGGCCTGTCCGGCACCATCGACATGCAGACCGTGCGCCCGCTGAGCTTTCCGGACCGGGTGATCGCCGTCAGCGGCCGCCTGCAGAAGAGCTCGCTCGGCAAGGCCGCCAACGTCGACGCCTTCGGCAACCGCTTCAGCGCCAGCTACATCGACCAGTTCCTGGACAACACCCTGGGCTTCTCGATCGGCTATGCCCACAGCGACATGCCCATCCAGGAAAACCAGGTCGGCCTGTACGAGCCGTGGACCACGCAGAACACCGACAGCGGCAGCCGTCCCGGCGTGGCGCCGGGCACCTACTTCTCCGACGGCATCAAGGCGCTGCGCCGCACCGGCAACAACAAGCGCGACGGCGTGATGGCGACCGTGCAGTTCCGTCCGTCCAACGCCTGGACCAGCACCTTCGACGCGTTCCATACCGAAGCCGAGCAGATCGACACCGCCAACCAGTTCGAGGTCAACCTCAGCAACTACAACGGTGGCTACACGCCCGGCCTGCTGATCACCAATCCGCAGGTCGACGCCAGCGGCAGCTTCACCGGCGGCACCGCCAGCGGCGTGTACCCGCTGGTGCGCGGCATGTACAACAAGCGCAAGGACAAGATCGACGCGTTCGGCTGGAACAACGAGTTCAACCTCGGCAGCGTGCGGCTGATGGCCGACCTGAACTACTCCAAGGCCACCCGCAAGGAGCTGAACCTGGAGAACAACCTGCAGCTGGTGCCGATGCCGCAGTTGGACACGGTCGGCCTGGCGATCAAGCCCAACGGCTTCTCGCAGATCACCCCCAGCCGCGACTACTCCGACCCGAACAACCTGTTCCTGACCAATACCATCTACGGCTCCGGCTACGGCAAGGTGCCGGAGGTCGAGGACCGGCTGAAGGGCGGCCGCCTGGCGGCGACGCTGCCGGCACCACAGGCGCTGACCTGGTTCTCGGACATCGACGTGGGCGTCAACTACGCCGATCGGCGCAAGCAGAAGACCCAGGCCGAAGGCAACATCCTGCTCGGCGCGCAGGGCGACACCAGCATCGCCAGCGATCTGCAGTACGACCCGGTCAATCTCGGCTTCGCCGGCATCGGCACCATCCCGGCCTGGAACGTACCGGCGGCGGTCTCGCGCTATATGACCTTCAATCCGGTCACCAACCTGGACTACCTGATTCCGAAGTCGTGGACCGTGCAGGAGAAGATCACCACGGCCTGGCTCCGCGCCAACATCAACACCGACATCGGCGAGGTCGGCGTGCGCGGCAACATCGGCGTACAGCTACAGCATGCCGATCAGAGCTCGCAGTCCAGCTACTTCGACCAGTCCCGTCCGGCCGGCCAGAACGTGCTGCCGATCGACGCCGGCAAGACCTACAACGACTGGCTGCCGAGCCTCAACCTGGCCTTCCTGTTCCCGCACCAGCAGACCCTGCGCTTCGCCGCGGCCAAGCAGGTGGCGCGGCCGCGCGTGGACCAGATGCGCGCCGGCCTGGACTTCGGCGTGGACACCTCTACCGGCAAGCCAGGCGGCAGTGGCGGCAATCCCCTGCTCGACCCGTGGCGCGCCAATGCGCTGGACCTGTCGTACGAGAAGTATTTCGGCGAGAAGGCCTACGTCGCCGCGGCGGTGTTCTACAAGGACCTGAAGAGCTACATCTACACGCAATCGCGCGACGATTACGACTTCTCCGCCCTGCTCGCCAGCTACGTGCGCCCGCCCAACATGACCGTGCCGGTGCAGACGACGGGCACCTTCTCCTCGCCGCAGAACGGCAAGGGCGGCACCCTGCGCGGCCTGGAGCTGACCGCCTCGCTGCCGCTGGACATGTTCACCGACAGCCTGCGCGGCTTCGGCATCCAGGCCAGCGCCACGTTCAACGACAGCGACATCAAGATCGTCGACCCCGAAAGCGCCTCCAGCGTCGGCTCGGCGCCGATCGACCTGCCCGGCCTGTCCAAGCGCGTGTACAACTTCACCGCCTACTACGAGCGCAACGGCTTCGAGGCGCGCGTCAGCCAGCGGCGGCGCTCGGACTTCATCGGCGAGATCGGCAACTTCAACGGCAACCGCACGCTGCGCTACGTGGTCGGCGAGAACGTCACCGATGCGCAGGTCAGCTACACCTTCGCCGACGGCAGCACCCTGGCCGGGCTGAGCCTGCTGCTGCAGGCGAGCAACCTGACCAACTCGCCCTACCGCACCTACGCCGGCACCAAGGATCGCCCGCTGGAGTACGTCGAATGGGGACGCACCTACATGCTCGGCGTGAACTACAAGTTCTGAGCCCAGCGTAGAGCACGCAGACGACGCCCGCCGGCGTACACCCGGCGGGCGTTTTCTTTGGGTGATTGCCAGCTGCGGTGCTGCCGAGCACCCGGATACCGAGCGGCAAAGCGGGATTGCGATCGCGTCGCGATGGCGGTGTGCTTTGCCTAGCGGAGGGAAGACGCGCGGTTCGCAGGAAGTCGCGGCTACGCTTCGCGAAGGTGGGACAGCTCCAATTCCGCGCATCGATCAGCGGTCCGAATCACCGACGCTGGTCGTCCTCCAGGCCATCGGCGCCGAAAAAGCGGCGCTACGGCCGCCGATCGAGATAGGGCAGCGGCGCCGATGCATGGCTTGCAGCCAAGAGGCGGGAGGTGCGCCACTGGCGCTGCTGGAGGGAACCGCATTGGCCTGGGAGCGACGCGCGCTTGGCGATTTCCTGGCGATGACCGACAGTGCGGCACACGTGCCTTATAGGCTAGTGGCAGCACCGCCAGCGTCGCCAACGTGGCATGACGAGACCACTTACAGCGCGGGCCAGCAACGCAGTCTCTGGATTGGCCTCTCTGACCGCAGCCGGCCAACGGCCACGATCTCGTGGCGGATAGCGGACGCCAACAACAGGGGGCGTCAAGCCGGATGAGCGCTGTTCAATCGGGCGCAGACGTCGGCACCACCTGCACGCTGCCCAATCCGGCGCAATGCATCGCCGGATTATCTCTTCACCCTAAGGGATGCTTGCTGTGCCGCAGATGCACCAACGGCGGCTCGGCAAAACCGTCACCCTGCGTGCTCACGCACCCTGCAGACACACCATCGCATAGCCGGGCAAGCGCAAGCACTCACCCACGGCGCCAGGCACCACACCTGGGACCTGCACCGCCTGCCAACGTCCCTCGGGCAAGGCCACGTCGCCGGCCTCGGCCGACAGGTTGAACGCCAGCAGCAAGGTTTGCGCAGCGTGGCGGCGCTCGAACATCAATACCGGCTCGGCCGTCTCGTGAAAGAGAATGTCGCCCTCGCGCAGCGCGGGATGGCGCTTGCGCCAGGCCAGGAACTGGCGGATCGCAAGCAGGACCGAATCCGGGTCTGCCTCCTGCGCCGCCACCGACTGCGCGCGATGCGCCGGCGCGACCGGTAGCCATGGCGTGCCAGTGCTGAAACCGGCCTGCTCGCCGGCCTCCCACGGCAGCGGCGTCCGGCATCCATCACGGCCCTTGAAGTTCGGCCAGAACGCGATGCCGTAGGGATCCTGCAGCGCCTCGAACGGCACCTCCGCCTCGCCCAGACCCAACTCTTCGCCCTGGTAGAGACACACCGAACCACGGAGCGAACACAGCATCGCGATCAGCAGCCGCGCGAAGACCGGCGTCTCCGCGCCCTGCCCCCAGCGCGTCACCGCGCGTTGCACGTCGTGATTGGAGATCGCCCAGCACGGCCAGCCCTCGGTCATCGCCGCTTCCAGGCGCGAGACGGTCTCGCGGATATAGGCGGCGCTGAAATCGTCGGTCAGCAGTTCGAAGCTGTAGCCCATGTGCAGGTGCCCGGCCCGGGTGTATTCGGCCGTGGTCGCCAGCGAATCCTCCGACGAGATCTCGCCCAGGCTCACCGTGCCCGGGTAGCGATCGAGCAGGCTGCGCAGCTTCTGCAGGAACGGCAGGTTCTCCGCCTGGGTGTTGTTGTAGTAGTGGTACTGGAACGCGTACGGATTGTCCGGGCTGAAGCCGCGGCCGACGCGCTTTTCCGGCGGCTTGGGCGGGTTGTCGCGCAGCTGCGGATCGTGGAAGCAGAAGTTGATCGCATCCAGCCGGAAGCCGTCGACGCCGCGCGCCAGCCAGAACTCCACATTGTCCAGCGTCGCCTGCTGCACCTGCGGATTGTGGAAGTTCAGGTCCGGCTGCGAGGCCAGGAAGTTGTGCAGGTAGTACTGCCCACGACGCGGCTCCCACTGCCACGCTACACCGCCAAAGATCGACAGCCAGTTGTTCGGCGGCGTCCCATCCTCGCGGGCGTCGGCCCACACGTACCAATCGGCCTTGGGATTGTCGCGGCTCTGCCGGCTCTCCTTGAACCAGTCGTGCTCCACCGAGGTATGGCTGAGCACCTGGTCGATCATCACCTTCAGGCCCAGCGCATGCGCCTTGGCCAGCAGCGCGTCGAAGTCGGCCATGGTGCCGAACAGCGGATCGACCTCGCGGTAATCGGCGATGTCGTAGCCGAAATCGGCCATCGGCGACTTGAAGAACGGCGAGATCCAGATCGCGTCCACGCCCAAGGCGGCGATGTAGTCCAGCTTGCGCACGATGCCGGGCAAATCGCCGATACCGTCGCCATTGGCGTCGAGGAAGCTACGCGGATAGATCTGGTAGATGACGGCACCGCGCCACCATGGAGCCTGAGACATGCAACGCCCCCCTTCGGGCAGAGATCGCGCGTGCGACGGGCACGCGAAACACTGCGTTAGAGTAGCGTTGATGCAGGAATATGCGTCATGCCTGCATACGTATTCAGCAAAGAACGTAGCACCAGAAAGCCACTAATCGAGGTCTTTATATTCAGAAAATAATGCAGATTTTCGAGCCAATAAATCAATCAATACAGCGGAGACATTACATTTTATTCAACCAGAAAAAAATATAATTTCTCAATATTTTTTAAAATAAGGCTTAGAACAATCCACACCAACCACGGAACACTCAGCTCCGGAAGACTTCCTACATTGCCTCAGCCCCTCATTCTTAGCTTTCTCTTCACTACCCCCAGTAACGACCTTTCCGCCGGTACGGCCCTCGGCAGCCTTTACAACCGCCACACATTGATTTTTATAAGTAATCATAATTTTGCAATCTGAGTTCCCAAGATTGCTACACAATCTAAGGGCATTCTCCTCAGCTTCCTGCTCGGAAAACTTCCCGGTGCTGCTCCCGACATCCCCATTGGAGGCAGTCGCGATCGCACCCCAGGTCTTGATCCATTCACCTGTAGGACGCGCAGCACCACTGGACGAATCAGAATCAGGCAGGCATTGGGCCCTACCGGCAGTAACGCCGGTAGGGCAAGCTGTTTGGGCTATCGCCCCCGCAGAGCACAGACACAAAAAAAATGCAAAGATATATTTCAACATGTTCCTACCCAACAAGCTGTCAGCTCAGGCCAGAGTTTCTCAGCCTTCCATCACCCATTTGGGATCCGGAATCAGAGGCAAAATTCGGCTGCCTATTACCGTGTGTATTTGTTGACGGCGACTGATCATATCCACCTACCGCTCTCGAAGATTGGCCATATTCAGGCGAACTCGGCGTGTATGGCTTACCAGACGCCGGATCCTTGCCAACCGCGCCAAATCCCGAGTACGGCGAGAACTGGCCCAGCGTGCCCTGGAAGAACGAGGCTGCCATCGGCGGACCATGATGATCACCGCGAGCAACCCAATCCCTCCTTCACGCCCAACGTCAACGCCCAAATATGGTCCATTTTGCGCGCGATGCCTGGCAAGTCGCCAATACCGTCGATATTGGCGACGAGGAAGCTACACGAATATCTCTGATAGATGACGGCACCGCGCCACCATGGAGTCTGAGAAATACAACACCGGCTTCGGGCGGAGACCGCGCGTGCGACGGGCACTATAAACGCTACATTAGAATAGCGTTGACGCACGAATCCCAATGATGCCTACATACGCATTCACAAGCACCAACTTAAATCAGCACCACGCATAACAAAAAACGCCATGCAAAAGCGCCTTTATTATTAATTACTGAAATTACAAGAAACCTATCGAGAACATAAGTTTCAAAGAACCAAAGCTCGCCAGGAACGCCTCAATATTTCTTGAAAATTGGCTCAGAGCACTCTGCGATAGCAATTTGACATTCACCCTTACCCAAACCGCTGCACTGAGACTTTGCCCTTGCTACTGCATCACTGACGGTGGCAGCTGTACTAAAAGCAGCACCGTTAGCACCAACAGGATGCGCCAACGCCACACATTGATTGTGATACACAAATTCAACCTTGCAGCTTTGCGCACCCGCACTCTGACAATTCTGGAATGCGACATCCTCAGCTTCTTTTTTCGAAGTTCTACCAGAACTTACCCCACCATTTCCACTAGGAGACGTTGCAATAGCGCCCCACGTTTTTATCCATTCGCCAGTGGGACGAGGTGGAGCAGAAATTTCATCGGCACTAGAGGGACCACAGGTCGCCGAACCAGCCGCCGTGCCAACTGGGCAAGCGGTTTGAGCCAAAGACGCAGATGGGTTTGCGGCCAGCCCCACAATTAACATCAAAGATGGCAAATGTATCAATCTCATTTAACTGACCTCAAGCTACCCTCAACATAAGCTCATCAAGCATTGGGGGTGTTCGCCTTACCAAGCCAACCCGGTTGCTGTTGAGCGCCAGTTCCCTGACTACCGACGAAATTGCCAGTGGCGTTAGTGGTGGTAGACAGCTCGTTCTTAGGCACGTTCGTAGGGTTAGGAGCCTGTGGCGTGTAAGGCCTACCAGACGCCGGATCCTTGCCAACCGCGCCAAATCCCGAGTACGGCGAGAACTGGCCCAGCGTGCCCTGGAAGAACGAGGCTGCCATCGGCGGTGCCGTGATGATGAGCGTGCTCAAGACCAAGCCGATTCCTCCTTGCTGCAATGCCATACTGCTGACACCCTCGGTCGAGCCACCGGGAAGCGCCCACTTGGCCAGGAACCCGGCTGCCACTGCCGCCACCACCTTCGTCGCCAGCCCGACCGTGAAACTCAGCACGGCCAGTGAGAAGACCGTCCCGATTCCATACATCAGCCACTTCTGGAACAAGGACTTCGTGGCATCAAATAGCAGACACAGAATGAACAATGGCCCAAAGCCGACGAACAGCGCCATCGCCAGCTTGTTCAGCAGCAACAGCGATCCGCCCACCACGCCAGGGCCTGCCATGCCCAAGCCGGTGAACCAGCGCGCACGACTTTTTTCATCTTCCAACTGGGGATTGCTCGCCGTATCGATCTGATCGATGCTCGTCATCGCGATCTGCATCAACGCCAGGTTCTTGTCGATCGCCTGATAGGCGCTCTCCGAGTCGCCGGTCACGGTCTCGACGATGGCGCTGCTGAGTCCGTCCGTGAGCCGCCAATACAGGCCGTTCATCTGCTGATCACCCGTGGTGGCACCAGGCCTGGCAGCGGACACCATGCTCATCGCCACACCAATGATGAGCGCCGAGCGCAGCGAACTCACCACCAGCTCCATCGCCGACTCACGCGATTGCCCGGTGGCGACGCGGTACCCCTTGAGCAGGATCCACAGCGTCAGCGCACTCATCGCCGTCACCGTCACCCACCACGACATGCGGATCAACAAGGCCCACTGAAAATAGTCGATCTCATCCCGCAAGAAATTGTTGATGAGGATGAAGAACTGGTAGTTGGCGTAGTTCTGCAAAAAATCCATGACTGCTCCATAACGCGCACGCTCATCACTGAGCTTTAGCAGGTGTCGCCGCTCCGATCAGGCGAAAGCAGCGACACGTGGGTCTTACTTCGCGATGCTCAGACGCTCGAGATTCTTGGGACTGGACGACTTGACCGCCTCCAGGGCAACGCCCATGGCGGCGCCTGCGGCGATCTTGCTCGCGAAGTCGCTCAGCCCGGAGAAGCCGTCGAACAGGCTGCCACTGCTGCCGGTATCGGTCGCCGATGGCGCCTTCTTGCCGCGCATCGCCGCCCAGGCACCAGCGGACTGCACCTGGGTCAGGTAGGACAGCCGCTTCTCGTAGGCGAACATCGCCGCTTCGGTCTGCTGGCGATCGATATCCATCAACGCCCGCAACGCGATCAGCTTGTTGGTGTTGTCTTCCAGCAAGCCGATCTGGTTCGTGTCGATTTTCGCACGCTGTTGTTCAAGGTCGCGCAGACGCTGCAGCCGCTTCTCGGTGATGTCGTACATCGCCACCATGTAATTGAACTGCGAGTTGCGTGTGCGCTGGATCAGTTCGCAGGTCTGCTGCTGTTCCTGCGACACGGGCGTTCCCGAGGTCTTGGCTGCACAGTCGGAGACGCCGTAGTTGTCGTCGACCTTGACCAGCTTTTCCTTCGGCTTGTCGACCTCGTCGCCGCTGGACTTTTCCTTCTCGGCCTTGCCGACCTCGTTGTCCCCGCGGATCTTGTCCAGCTTCTCATCCAGCGTCTTTGTGTTCTCTTTGTTCTTGTCAATTTGCTTATTGTCGATCACTTCCCACTGCGCAAAAGCAGTCGCTGGCAACAGCATAAGCAGCACAATTGCACCAACGACGCGAACACGACTGAAGGCTTTCGTCATCTTGTCCATACACACCTCAACATAGATCTCGTAGAAACATTCCCATGCGTGACCCAGGCGAGACAGTCAGCTGACCGCCGCCGCCCCCCGATTATCCGAAGACACCGACCTAGCCGGACCCGATTTTCCGGAGCCCTTGCGACGTGCGTAGAACTCGTTCAACCACTGTTCCGGCGTCAGGTCGTCCGGCGCGACGCCATGTTCCTTGGCCTTGCGCTCCAGCACCTGGTGCATGATTTCGATGTTGTCGGTCGACGCCGAGATCACCGACAGCGCGTCGTCCATGCCGCGCAGATTCAGCTGGCACACCGACGAGCCGTGACCCTGCTTGACCAGGAAACAGCGCGAGCGCTCGTCCAGGCTGACCACGACCTGATACTCGGCCTCGGTGAGCTTGAGGCCGTCCATGTAGTCTTCCTTGCTCGCATTGGGATTGGGCAGCAGGATCATGGTCGCGGTCTGTTCGACCAAGGCGGCGGAAATGTCGCTGGCCAGCGCGTCCTCCGGGCTCTGGGTGGCGAAGATGCCCAGGCCGTTCTGCTTACGGATTGTCTTCTGCTTGTTCTTGGCGAATTCCTTCAGGCCGCCCTTGCCATCGAGGATCTTCCAGAACTCGTCCATCACGTAGATGAGCGGCCGGCCATCGATCAGCGCCTCCAGACGATGCAGCAGGTAGTTGATGACCGGAACGCGCACTTCCGGGTTGTCGATGACGTCGGTGTAGTCGAAGCCGATGATGCTCGCCTTCTCCAGGTCGATCGTATCGACCGGATTGTCGAACACCCAGCCGTGCGAGTTGCCGGCGGTCCACTTGCGCATGCGCGCATACAGGCCGTCGTCGCCCATATTGGGCAGGCTCTTGCGGAAGTTGGTCATGCTGCGCAGGTGCATGGGCGTATCGAGCATGCCTTCCACGCCGCGGAAGATGTCCTCCTCCTCGCGCGAGGTGTACTCGATCTTGCCGGCGAGGACCTTGATCAGGTCGGCCAGGAACTGCACGTTCGCCTCGGTGCGCTCGCACTGGAACGGATTGAAGCCGGTGGGCTTGCCGTTCTCCATCGCCAGGTAGTTACCGCCGCAGGCGCGCACGAAGATCTCGGCGCCGCGGTCCTTGTCGAAGAAGAAGATGGTGGGAATCGGATCGAACTTCTGCACCTGGCTGAGCAGGAAGTTGATCAACGCGGTCTTACCGGTACCCGACTTGCCGATCACCATGGTGTTGGCGATCGCCTTTTCGCCGAGCGAGTTTTCCGCCGGATGCGTCGCGTGGAAATTGAAGTAGTACGGCTGGCCGTTGGTGGTCTGCAAGGTGGTGACGCACTCGCCCCACGGATTGTTCTCGCGCTTGCCCTGGGCGAAGTTGTGCAGCGGCGACAGGCCGAGGAAATTCAGCGAGCTGACGTTGGCGATACGCGTGCGATAACGCCAATTGCCCGGCAGTTGGGCATAGAAGGAGGACGCGACCGCCAGATCCTCCTTTGTGGAGACGAAACCGGCATTGGACAGTTCCGCGCGGGTGGTCGCCACCTGCTGCGCGAGCTTTTCCTGCGTATCCGCGTAGACCGCGATGGTGAAGTGGTACTCGCCCAACACGAAATTGCCCGACGACAACTGATCCATCGCTAGGTCGAGCTCGTGGATCTGGCTGACCGCCTTGTCGCCGGAGGACACCATCATGCCCTTGGTGCGATCGAGCACCTTCAGCGCATCGTGCCGCCCCATCGGGCTGAACGAGTGGGTGACGACGTACTCGAAGTCGAGATACTTCAGACCATTGAGGATGCCCGGATAGGTCCCGTCGGTGTATTCCTTGATGTTCAGAATGGCGCCGAAATGATTGACGCCCTCCGGGGTCTTGATCACGAAGTCGCCTGTCTTGTTGGCGAACATGTGCTTGCTGACCGGCAAATAGGCGGGCACCGGCGCCTGCAGCACCGGCACCGGCTCATCGATGCGGTTGATCAGATAACCGAAGAACTCCAGCGCCTCGGAGAACACCACTCCGTTGCTGGCCTCGTACATGCTCAGCCGGTAGGGCGAGTAGTCTTTCAGCACGGCTTCGACATTGCCGGCGAGCTCAATCACCTTGGCGATCGCCTGGTCCTGCTCGGATTGCAACTGGGGAATGCTCGACGACTTGTCCATGAGCCGCTTACCCGTCACCACCGGACGATAGATCATGGTCAGGTACAGCTCGTTCTGCATGATCTTCTGCGAGGACAAGGTGCCGTAGTACTGGTCCGACAGCTCCTGGTTGAACGCCTGCTTGAACTTGCCAGCGTTCTTGATGCGGCGGCGGCGACGCACGTCGTGCACCCAGAACGCCACGTTGGCGAAGTCCGGGGCGCGCAGCGTCTGCAGCATGCGGTTGAACGTGTTGTGCCGGTGTTCGATTTCCCACTCTTCGCGGCCCACGAACGGAAGCCCGCCCAGGTGCCAGACCAGCATGAAGTCTCCTCCCGTCGTCTTCAGCACGGACGGCGCCACATGCGTGGAGATGGAGATGAACTCGCTGATCGAAGTATCCGGGATGAACATAAGGGAATAACTCAGAATCCGTTGCGTCTTGCCAAGGCCCGGTGCACGTGCTCCGGGAACCGCCGACCGCGCTCATACCTGCAACGCGCCGACACGAAAAACCGAACAACCCCATGCACGACATCAGCGTCGTGCATGGGGCCGAGACACGGTGCCCAGTCCCAAACTAGCGCTTGGCGCCCGGCACCTCTTTCCTGTACTCATTCGGCGAGAACACCCACATGCCGGAATAGCGCTGCAGGTTGCGCACGCGCATCCTCATCATCCAGCGCAACCCGAGCATGCGGAAGATCATCTCGTCCCGCTTGGTCATCTGCTGCATGACGAAGACGATGACCGGAATGAGCAGCAGCAGCCACATATCGAAATAGATACCCATCAGGAAGCCGCCGCCCGCGCCGATGAAGAACGGGATGTAAGGCACCCCGAAGAACATCGCCGGTCGGGTGCAGCCCCGGAAAAGTACGTTCTTATGCATAGTGCAGGACGTGCTGGATCATCTGAATCGCGGCGGTGGCCTTGCACTCGGTCTGGCCGGTATCGCCGATCAGCATCTTGGCCAGCTGGCCGGCCGCACCGATCAGCACACCACCCAGCAGCACCGGGGCCACTTCGGAAACGCGCTTGTGCGCGAACGCGATCTGGTAACCGGCGAAGACGACCGCGATGGTCACCACCACCACCGATGCCATGTTCAGGATGTTGTTGGTCTTGCCGAGGAAGCCACAGACCTTGGTGTCCGCACCGGCATAGTCCTGCGCCATCGCGAAGCTGGACGCGAGCAGGGCCACGGTGAACACCGCCGCCTGCAACGCCGCCGTGCCGATGACCTTGGCGTTCGACTTCATCTGATTGTTCTTGAACATCGTGGGTATCTCCTTGACTGGAAAACAGGGGGTGATCAAAAAGCCACTTGCATGGCCGCGCTACTGCATCTGGCTAGAATACGAAGGCCCCGTCGCCAGACGTCGGCGGCGGCGTACTTGAGCCAGGAACGGCCGCTCCCGCCACGGCCTGGGGCGCGTGTGCGGCAACGTGCGGAGCTGGGGGCGCCCCGCCACCTGCAGGAACCGCCACTCCTTTGCCGGCGCCTGTAGGTCGTATTACGTAGAGATCAGCGTCTGCCGCTGTTGGCTGCGCCGCCGCCACTGCGCCAGCCGTCTGCTGCCCCGGCGCCGCGACGGCGGCCTGGGGACGCATCGATGGCTGGCCTTGCGCAGCGAGTCCGTTGGCGAGTCGATCGGCCGCCGAGTCGATGCGCCGCGACACGATCGAATCGACTTCGCGCACCGCCGCGGCCTTCACCGAGTCGTTGACCGCACGACGCACGCCACCGGCGGGAATCACCGGAATCGCACCAGCGGTGGACGCGGCCAGCGCCCTGCCCTGGTTGATCGACGCGTAGACCTTCTGCACGTAGCCGTGGCGGTACCCGGTCTCGAAGTTACCGGAGTAGTAGCAACTGAACGACTTGCCCCAGTTGCCGCCCGAGCGGCTGTAGCATTCGGCCAGGATCTTCGACGCGGCCTGCAGGTTGGGACAGGTCCTGAATGCCTTTTCGTAGGTATCCAGGCCGTACTTGATCAGGTTGTAGCGATTGACCTGCCCCAGGCCTAGGGAAAAGTTGTAGCCCTTCTCTTCCAGCATCCGCGCGGTGGCCACCGCTTCGGACAGGTTCTGCGGCTGGCGCACCAGGCGACCGCCGACCACGCCGATCGCGAACGGGTTGTGCGACGACTCGACGCGCACAACGTGCTGCATGACTTCAGCCGGAACCGCCATTTCGGGACAGCTGAGTAGTTCCATGCCTGGCAACATGCCGTGGTTACTCCCTATGCATCGGCGTCGTGGCAATCGCCCGGAACGCCGCAGTGTCGCAAATCAATCGTGTTGGAAGAAAAATTCAAAGTCAATCGGCGGATTTTCGCCTTATCACCTCAATGAACATATTCACCCTCCACCCGAATGCGTGCGCTCCGGATCGAAATCGATACCGGTGATATAGCGCCGGCCCGCATGCGATTTGATGTGGACAACGATGTCGATGGTCATCATCAGCAACCGCTTGATGACGGCGAACTCCAGGCCTGAGCCTTCGGCCGAGGCCTTGACCATCAACGCCAGCTGGTCCCAGGTCTGGCCGATGCTGCCAGCATGGCAGCTGGTGATGGAGCCGGGATGACCGGAGGCGCAGTTGCGGATGAAGTAGAACGACTCGTCGCCACGCAGCTCCGCGAGGATGATGCGGTCGGGCTTCATGCGCAGGCACGCTTCCATGCAACTCTTCGCGGTGACGTTGCTCGTGCTTTGTCCACCTTTGGAGTAGAGCAAATGCACGGAATTGGGCTGGCTGATGAAGAGTTCGCGCGCGTCCTCGATCGTCACCAGCCGCTCTTCGTGCGGGATGTGATTCACCAGCGACTTCATGAAGGTGGTCTTGCCGCTACCGGTGGCGCCGGCGACGACGACGTTCTTCTTGAACAGCACCGCCTTCTTGAAGAATTCAGCGTAATCGCGCTGCCGCCGCAACTCGAGCAACTCAAGGTCCTGCTCGCTGAGTCCCGATTGCACCTCCAGGATCTCCTGGAAGAAGCCGTCTTCCTTGTACTGCTCCAGGGTCTTGGTGTGCTTGGACGGCAGACGGATGGTGATCGACACCTTGCCGGCATCGCAGGCCGGCGGGATCACGAACTGCGCGCGCTGGCCGGTGGGAAAGGTCAGCGACACCACCGGATCGGCATCGGTGATGCGCTGACCGGTATTGCTCTCGTTGACGACCGCCGTACAGAACTGCCGGGCGCGATCGAAGGTCAGCGACGGGATGTCCATCCGCTGCCAGCCGCGCAGGGTCTCCAGGTACAGCTCGCCGGGACGGTTGATGCAGATTTCCGTCACTTCCGGCGAGTTCAGATAATCCAGGATGCCCAGCACCGAATACTGGTAATCCAGGAAGTCCGTGGAGATCTGCGCGGTCGGAGAGTCGTCGAACGTCACGTCGCTGTCTCGATCTCGGTCAACGCGGCAACACGGCCGTGAAGTCGACGTCCTTGGCGACGTAGACGTTCACGATGGTGCCCTGGTTGATGGTCACGGTGGCGGGACGACGACGATCCAGAGCCTGGTCGGCCAGACGCTGGATGGACTGCGCCGTGTTGCTCTCGAACGGCTGCTCGGTGACGATGCCGGAATTGAGGCCGGTGGTGGTGGTCTTCGGACCGTGCTCGGCCGCCGCCCACTTGAAGGCGTCGCTGAGCATGCTGATCATCAGCGCGGACGAAATGCGGCTCGCCCAGTGCGCGCTGTACTGCCCCGGATGGCCGGCGCTGCCGAGGTTGTCCACGCCCGGTCCGACCAGGGTCACGTCGATGCCGGTCGGCGTGGTGATGCGGTCCCAGACCACCTGCATGCGCGGGCCGGTCGGCTCCGCGGAACCGTACTGTCCGAGGATCTTCGATCCCTTCGGCAGCAACAGGCGGCGGCCGTTGATGGAGTACACCGGCTCGGTGATGATGCACGAGGTGAAGCCGGGGAAATCGGTGATGATCCGAGTTTCAAGCACGCAGCGAATGTAGGTGCCACGCACCAGCAGACCGTCCGGGTTGGCGATCGGCTTGGCAGAGGTCTCCTGCTCCTGCTGCATCGGCGCACCGCCCTGCTCCTGTCCCGGCATCATGCCGCCAAGGCCCTGGCCGCCGGCGTCCTGTTGCAGGCCGGCCATGCGCCGCTCCAGCAAGGACGGCCCACGTTCCTGTCGCGGGGCCGACTGCATCTGCGCGTCGGTATCGGTAGGCATCGGCGGCAACGGCGGCAGGCTCGGCTGCTCGGCCAGCTGCACCGGCTCTGCCGGCTGCACCGGCGGCGGCGCCGCGGTCTGCGGCAGCGCAGGCGCCACCACTGCCTCCTGGCGCGGCTTCGGCGCCGGCTCGGGCGTGCTGCTGCCGCTCACCAGCCAGAAGATCGCGACGATCAGCAGTGCGGCGATACCGGCCAGGAACACCAGCGCCTTGCGATTGAGCTTCTTCAGGTCGCTGGAGCGCAGCACCGGCTCGTTGGCATCCAGATCCGGGTCGGCGGTCTGCTGCTGGCGAGCGAAATAGGGATTCTCGCGCGGCGCGTCGTCCGCTTGCGGATTGCGCGGCTGGCCGTTATCGCGGCCGTAGTTTTCGTCAGACGGAGGTAGATTCGAGTTCACTTTTGCTTGTTCCTACGCAAGCCGACAACATTCTTGCCGTGGCGGATGACCAGGAAGGGATAGGTCCCGTGGACAATCAGGGTGTTGCCCTCGACGGTGGTATTGACCAGGAAATCCTCGTCGCTCTCCTTCTCGCGGCCGAACACGGCCGGGAAATTGCCTGTCGGGAAACGCGTCAGATCCATTTTGATGTAGGTGAACTTGCCATCGTCGTAGACGCTGCTCGGCACGATCCACATCTGCTTGGAGCGCGTGGAATAGTCGTAATCGAAGTAGTAATGGCGGTCCTTGGTCAGCCGTGTATCGAGCTGCGACTCGTCCTTCACCTCGTCGCTGGCCGCGGCAAAGCTGGTGTCCTTCGGATAGGTGAAGGTGACCTTGTACTGCACGCCGGCCTGCTTGGCCTGCTCCAGCCGCTGCCAATCCGTGGCCACCACCTTCAATTCCAGGATGTAGGAATGGGTCGCGGTGCGGATCATCATGTTGGTGTCGACGTCGACGTTCTTCGGCTTCAGATAGAAGACGTTCTCGCGACGGCTGAGTTCCCAGCCACTGGTGAAACCGGTGCTGTAATCGAGGATCTTCTCGTTCGGGCTCAGCTCGATCTGGGTGGTGATGCCCAGGCCGGTACGCACCTGATAGATCTTGTCAGGCTCGTACTCGTACTGCTGGACCACCTGTGCCGACGCGATCGGCGCGAACAGGCCCAGAGCCAGCAACGCAATATGCGCCGAACCGGTTTTCGTCAGGAAACTCATCGAACGTTCGCTCCATTACCATTGTGCTGAGGTGCAACGTTGGGTGCAGGAGGGGCCGCAGCGGGCTGCGTCCCCGGATAGACGGGCGCGCTCCCCGGATTGACCAACGGCTCCTGCTGCGGAACCGGCATCGCGCCGTTCGCACCGGGCATCGCCTGCTGAGCAGGCATCTGCTGCGGCATGGTTGCCTGTCCCGCAGCGGCCGGCATCTGTGCGGCGGCCGGCTGCTGTACCGCGCCGGTTGCAGGGGCCTGCACCGCGGGCGACGGCGGAACCGGCATGGCCGAGTAGTCGTTGTCGACCCGGTAATCGGTCACCACGAACCCAAGCGGATTCTCCACCCGCAGATCGTCTTCCATGGCCAGATTGCTGTTGTACTTGAAGCCAAGGATGGCGAACTTGTTGTCGAGAAACGTGGATTGCCCGGTCTTCTTGTCGTAGATGCTGCGCTGGAAACGCACGTTCGCACCGGTGTACGGTTTGCCACCGCCGCCCAGCAGGTTGATGCTCAGGATCTTGACCCGAATCGAACGCGCCTTGCCGTAGGTGTAATACGGAGCCGAGGGATTGTTCGGCGCGTGCAGATTGAAATACTCCGCACCCACCGCAGTGTTCCGCGGCGCCATCGAGAACACCGTATTCCAGTCGTTGAGCCCCATCATCTCCGAGTCGTAGGACTCACGTGCGGTGATGAAGCGCGCCACGTTGCTCTTGGCCAGCGCCTCGCTGTTGGTGACACTCTGCACATCGCCGCTGTTGCGAAGCACCGACACCGTGGAATTGCCGGTGTACGCATCCGCCATCACCAGATACGGCACCTTTTCCTTCAGCGGCAGCATGTAGTAGTACCCGCCGCCCAGCAGCAGGCACATGATGATCGCGCCGAAGGCGACCCACCATGCGCGGCGCTCGCTGCGGCGCGCCAGATCCGCAATGCTGATCTCGTAGTTGACCGCCTTCGCGACCGCTTTGTTGACGTTTTCGCTTTCGGCCTGCTTTTTACCGAACATCAGACTTCACCAGGTTCGTAATATGGCTGCCGGCGCGCAACGTGCGCACCGGCGGTGACGTCACTTCGCGCTGTCGCTGGTCGCCGGCGTACCGCTCACCGACGACGACGGCTGCACCAGGATGCGATTGCCCGCAGCGGTCACGCTCAGACCTTCCTGCGCATAGACCACGCTCAGCTCGGCGACTGCCTGCTGGATGCTGGTGGTATTGATCTTGGCGACCGGCGCATACAGCGTGTAGTCGGACTGGATGCCGTAGGACAGCTGCATGTTCGAATCCTTGGCCCAGCGCTCGAGCATCGTCTTCAGCGTGCCGTCCATCGGAATCGCCTGGTACACGTACGACGAGTAGAGCGGGATCTCCATGGTCGACTCGGAGAAACGGTTGACCGGCTTCCATTTGCCGCGAAAGTCGGGCGCGGGCCTGGTTGCACAGGCGCTCAACAGCGCGACGGCACTCAACGTAGCGATCAGCCGAAACATATGCGTTCTTTTCACGCGAGCCTCTGAATTGCGGAAACGTGTAGAGAGCGGGCGGCGCGCAGGCGGCCCACTGCTGGATGGCGGAATTCGACGCAACGACGCGACACAGGCGCCGCAAGAAGGAAGCTGCCGGGAACGGCACGGACACGGATCCGCGGCAGGCAACGGGATGCTCCCGAGGCCGCGCGATCGGCGCCGAAGAGAACGGAATTTGACAACAAACCTTCCATGTCACCCCTTACGTGCGCCTGTTCGGCCCACGCCCCTGTTCCTGTTTCTGTTTCTGTTACCAACGCATCGCCATACTCGCGAGAATGTGCCGGAGGGGCATGCTCACGTCAAGCATTTGGCAAAAAAACGTTCAAATGATAAATGCGCCCAAAAAATAAGTGTTTTTCGTCACACTTTTAAATCGAGAGCGTCGGAATGTCGACTTTCGGCCGCAGTCGCGCGGTGAAGTGGCGATCCTTGTAATACTTGATCTTGTCGCACTTCACTGGGTGCGGAATGCCCTCGTACAAGAACACCTCTTGATCGTTGCCCATCGCCTTCAACTCCTGCGGCAGCATCAGCGCCCGCTTCTCCTCCGACACGCTCCGGGTCACATCCTTGCCGCGCGTGACGTTCTTCTTGCGGAAGGTGGTGTAGCCGAGCATCTCCGAGTAGTCGTTTGCATCCTGCTGCTCGCGCGGAGCGTAGAGAATCTGCAGTGCATGATTCGTGATGATGGTCCGCGAGATGTCCTTGCCATAGGTGGCATCGAGCTGGGCCATGCTCTGGATGATCGGCAGAAGGCGGACATTGTAGCCAGCCATATATGACACTGCCGAGGCGATGATGTCGACCTTGCCGATCGCGGTGAACTCGTCCATCAGCAGCAGGCACTGGTACTTCAGCGCCGGATTGCTCTTGGGCAGTTCCTTGGTGTTGAGGTTGATGATCTGGCTGAAGAACAGGTTGATGATCAGGCGGCTTTCGGCCAGCTTGTTGGGCTGGATACCGATGTAGATGGTCATCTTCTTCTTGCGCAGGTCGGTGAGCAGGAAGTCGTTGTCGCTGGTGGCCGCATCCAGCACCGGGTTGATCCAGGCGTTGAGCGGCTCCTTGAGCGTGCCCATGATCGAGGCGAAGGTCTCGTCCGCCTGCGACAGCAGGTTGGAGAACGCCGACTTGGCATTGCCGCTGAGGAAGCGCCGCTCCGACAGCGACTTCAGGTACTTCTTCAGGTCGGTGCCGTCGCCGGACGACAGGCGGTAGATCGCGCCCAGCGTCGGCGTGCCGAGACCGCCGGGGAAGCCGATGTTGCGCTCGTCGTCCCAGTTCTCGAACAGGTACAGCGAGAATGCCATGAACGCGTTGCGCGCCTGGCTGACCCAGAACTTCTGGTCGTCCGAGCCGTCCGGGTACAGCATGGCGGCGATGCTCATCAGGTCCGACACCCGGAACGCCGGGTCGTCGGAGACGTAGCTGAGCGGGTTCCAGCGATGGGTGCGGCGGTCCTCGGCGAACGGATTGAACAGGAACACCTCCTGGCCCTGGCTGGCGCGCCAGCCGCTGGTCAGGTCGAAGTTCTCCTGTTTGATGTCCAGGACCACCACCGATTCCTGGTACTCGAGCAGGTTCGGAATGACCACGCCGACACCCTTGCCCGACCGGGTCGGGGCCGCCAGGATCACGAACTGCTGGCCGCTGAGGCGCACCAGCTTGCCGCGGAACTTGCCCACCACGATGCCGTCGCCGCTGGTCTTGAACAGCCCGTGCTTGGACAGGTCGGCCGCACCGGCAAAGCGTGCGTCGCCGTGCAGGCTGCGCTTGGCCGGCTTGAACATCAGCACCAGGATCAGCAGTGCCACCAGGCCGGGCAAGCCGAAGCCGAGGTAGCCGGCCCATTTGATCTTGCCGACGTAGGGAGCCACCTCCGGCAAGCCGATGGCGTGGACGTACTGGTAATAGGTGCCAAGCCCGAACATCCGCGTGTCCAGCTTCAACAGCAGCAGGACCAGGTAGCCGGACAGGAAATAGCCGCAGACGGCCGTGAGCACGACGACGAGCGCCGCCGCAACGAGTTTACGATTCGACAAGCCCTATCCTCCCTGATCCATCCTGGCAAATATTCTAGAGCGAGTTCCGTATTTTGAGACGTCCCGTGTCGACAGTCTGCGAGGCGAGCGGGAGTGCCTGGCGCAGGCTCGGCTGGAACGGCTCATCGTTGAAGGGCCGCGTCGCCAAGCAGCCCATGACCACGATGGCACCAGGCGCGCCATGGCTGCGGGTCGCCTTGCCCGCCCGCCTGCGCGGGCGACGCCACGGCCGCGATGCGGGCATTGCGTTTCAGCGACGTTGCCGCGTGCTCGGCCTGTTCCGCGACGGCTTCTTTTCCGCGCTGACAGCGTCCCGATCGCGCTCGACCAGGCTGTCCAGGAAGACCCGCGCCTCGTCCCAGGACATGTCGTGCGGATCGATGCGCGCGCCGCCGTCGGTGGTGACCGCATAGCCGACCACGTTGGCCGGGCTGTATTCCGGCTCCCGGGTCAACGCCACGAGCTGGTAGCGTCCTTTGACTTGCACCGTATGATGGTATTCCACCATGCGCCTGGCCTCCTCGCCTGATCGTCCGCTCGGATGCTAAAGCAAGCCTGGCCGCGCGGCCAGCGCTCTGCTTCCGAGCCGGCCGAGGGCCTCAGTGCAGACACAAAAAAGCCGGCTTGCGCCGGCTTTGTCGTTTCCACGATCGCCTCTTTGCGTCGTGGTGGGCGGTACAGGGTTCGAACCTGTGACCCCTACCATGTCAAGGTAGTGCTCTACCGCTGAGCTAACCGCCCTTCTCTGCCGCGGCGCACCGCTGCAGGGGCGCGAATCTTAGCCCACCTGGCGGACAAGAACAATACCCATCCTCCGATCGGGTACCGCTGCGGCCCGCCTAGCCCACCAGGCTGGCGTCGCGCAGCTTCTTGATCTGGTCGCGGACCCGCGCCGCGTCCTCGAACTCCAGGTCGCGCGCGTGCTGGTACATCTCCTGCTCCAGGGCCTTGAGCCGCGCGGCGATCTCGGCCGGGGCCAGCGTCCGGTAGTCGGCCGGCTCCTCCGCGACCCGGCGCGCCTTGCCCTTGCCTTTGCCCTTGCCCGACTTGGCCTCGGCCGCGTCCTCGCGCGCGCCCTCCAGGATGTCCACGATCGGGCGCGCCACCGACTTCGGGACGATCCCATGCTCCAGGTTGTACTCCACCTGCTTCTCGCGGCGGCGCCCGGTCTCGTCGATCGCGGCCTGCATCGAACGCGTCATCTTGTCCGCATAGAGAATGGCCTTGCCGCGCAGGTTGCGCGCGGCGCGACCGATGGTCTGGATCAGCGAGCCGGTGGAGCGCAGGAAGCCCTCCTTGTCGGCGTCGAGGATCGCGACCAGCGAGACCTCCGGCATGTCCAGGCCTTCGCGCAGCAGGTTGATGCCGACCAGGACGTCGAACTTGCCCAGGCGCAGATCGCGGATGATCTCCACGCGCTCGACCGTGTCAATGTCCGAGTGCAGGTAGCGCACCTTCACCCCGTGCTCGCCGAGGTATTCGGTGAGGTTCTCGGCCATGCGCTTGGTCAGCGTGGTGACCAGGACGCGGTCGCCATCGGCCACGCGCAGGTTGATCTCCGACAGCAGGTCGTCGACCTGGGTCGCGACCGGGCGGATCTCCACTTCCGGGTCGATCAGTCCGGTCGGGCGCACCACCAGCTCGGTGATCTCGCCGGCCGATTCGCGCAATTCGTAGGGGCCCGGCGTGGCCGACACGTAGATGCTGCGCGGCGAGCGCGCCTCCCATTCCTCGAAGCGCAGCGGCCGGTTGTCCAGCGCCGACGGCAGCCGGAAGCCGAATTCCACCAGGGTCTCCTTGCGCGAACGGTCGCCTTTGTACATCGCGCCGATCTGCGGCACGGTGACGTGCGACTCGTCCACCACCAGCAATGCATCCGGCGGCAGGTAGTCGAACAGGGTCGGCGGCGGCTCGCCCGGCGCCTTGCCGGTGAGATGCCGCGAATAGTTCTCGATGCCGTTGCAGAAGCCGACCTCGGCCATCATCTCCAGGTCGAACTGGGTGCGCTGCGCCAGCCGCTGCGCCTCGACCAGCTTGTTCTGCGCGTACAGCTGCTCGAGCCGCTCCTTCAGCTCCAGCTTGATCGTGTCCACCGCGCTGAGCGTGCGTTCGCGGGTGGTGGCGTAGTGGGTCTTGGGGTAGATGGTGTAGCGCTGCAGCTTGCGCAGGGTTTCGCCGGTCAGTGGATCGAACAGGGTCAGTTGCTCGACGTCGCCATCGAACAGCTCGATGCGCAGCGCCTCGCTGTCGGATTCGGCCGGGAACACGTCGATCACCTCGCCGCGCACGCGGAAGCTGCCCCGGTGCAGCTCGTACTCGTTGCGGGTGTACTGCAGGTCGGTCAGGTGACGGATCAGCTGGCGCTGCTCGACATGCTCGCCGATCGACAGGATCAGCCGCAGCGACAGGTAGTCCTCCGGCGCGCCGAGGCCGTAGATCGCCGAGACCGTGGCCACCACCAGCGCATCGCGCCGCGACAGCAGAGTCTTGGTGGCGGCCAGACGCATCTGCTCGATGTGCTCGTTGATCGAACTGTCCTTCTCGATGAAGGTGTCCGAGGACGGCACGTAGGCCTCGGGCTGGTAGTAGTCGTAGTAGCTGACGAAGTACTCGACCGCGTTGTTGGGGAAGAACGCCTTGAACTCGCCGTACAGCTGCGCCGCCAGGGTCTTGTTCGGCGCCATCACCAGGGTGGGCTTCTGGATCGCCTGGACCACGTTGGCGATGGTGTAGGTCTTGCCGGAGCCGGTCACGCCGAGCAGGGTCTGCTTGGACAGGCCGGCCTCGAAGCCGGCCACCAGCTTCTCGATCGCCTGCGGCTGGTCGCCGGCCGGCGAATACGGCGATACGAGTTGGAAACGGTCGGACATGCACAAGCCTCAAGGTGGGGAACGGGGCTGACCCCGCGCCGGGGAGATTTCCTACATGGGAACGCACAACCCCCTCATTCAAGCCCTGCCGTCCCGCCGCGAGACTGGCGACCTCGCACCGGGAGACGACGGACATGCGGAACGCTGCAATCAAAGGCTACACATTGCTCGAGGCCATGATCGTGATGGCCGTGCTCTGCCTGGTCGCCGGCATCGGCCTGCCGGCGTTCCGCGAGCTGCTGGCGAGCCAACGCCTGACGGCGGCGACCCACCAGTTGAGCGCGCATTTCGCCCTGGCGCGCAGCAGCGCCATCAGCTCCGGCGTCCCGGTCAGCGCCTGTCCATCCAACGGGGACGGCAGTTGCCGCGGCGACAGCGACTGGAGCCAGGGCTGGCTGGTGTTCCGCGACCCGGAACGGCAAGGCCAGCCGATCGCGCCGGACAGCATCCTCAGCGAAGGCAGCGCGCCGGGCGCCGGCGAACTGGTACTGCGCTCCAACCAAGGCCGCCCCTCGATCCGCTTCCTGCCCGATGGACGCAGCGCTGGCAGCAATCTGACCGTCAATATCTGCGAGCGCGGCCGGCTACGCGCAGCGGTGGTGGTAAACAACACCGGACGCATCCGCACGCAAAAAGCGACCGAACCGATGCCCTGCCGGACCCCGGACTGACGCGCAAAAGCAAAGGCCGCGATTGCTCGCGGCCTTTGAGGATTTGGCGCCCGAAGTTGGACTCGAACCAACGACCCCCTGATTAACAGTCAAGTGCTCTAACCGGCTGAGCTATTCGGGCGGGGAGGCGCATTGTATAGAGCCCCCATGACAATCGCAAGGGGTGAAGAGCGCGCTTTTCCGACTGTCGCTGCGCCCTACTCCCCTGACCTCACCAGCACGTGCCCTCGCCTGCGCCGGTGGATGTGGTGCGCGCGCCCTTCTGGTCGATGCTGAGCGCGCCGCACTGAGTGTCCTTGGCCAATTGGGGGCCGGTAGGCGTCGCCGTCAACGTGAACGCGTTGGCGGTGGGGGTCCCGGTGAAGTCGACGGTGTAGAACTGCACGGCATCGGTTGCGCATTGCGGCTTGTTCACACCCACATACGTCATGTTGGCCGTGTAGTAACGCTCGATTAGCTGGGCACCTTGCTGGAGGCACACGGAGGCAGCGGAGCGACGCGACTTGACGACATAGGACTGATAGCTCGCAAATGCGATGCCGGCGAGAACACCCACGATCGCCACCACGATCATCAACTCGATGAGGGTGAAACCACGCTGCCGGCGGGCCGGAAAGGACGGGGATCGCATCAGTTGTTCCTCAGGAGTTCGCGCCAGGACACGCGCTTCATGCTGAGCGCGCTGCTGTTGGTACCGAGCGTGATCGTACTCGCGTTGTCCAGTGCGATCTGCATCTGGTTGCCGATGAAGATCGGATTATTGGGACTGCTGTTCAGGCCGATACCGGAGACCGGCACCCCGTTGAGGGTATCGCCGGTGCTCGAGCCGCCGCTACCGTCCAGATCGAAGAAGGACTGCGCCAGCCGTCCGCCGGTGAATGGATTGATCGCCATCACGAAGCCCTTGCCGCTGGGGCTGCAGACATCGCCCGAATCCGGAATGCGCGTGGTGCCGATCAGCGCAGTACCCTGGAAGAAGTTGGAGACCACCATGCGCTCGCCCTGCGGCGTCGTCCCGGGCGGCGACACCAGGTCCATGTACCACCCGTCCTGTCCTGCGCTCGGCTTGTCGTCGATGACTCGGACCGCGTACCCGTTGACCGTGCCCTCCTGCAGGATATTGACCTTGCCCAGCGTGGCGCGCGTCGAGGGAATGGTGCTGCCGCGATCGATCAGGCCGTACCAGCTCTGCACGTCCTTGTTGCCCAGATCGCCGCTGGACAGGTACTTGCCGGTGCCGAAGAACACCCAGGTCAAGCCTGTCGACGGGTCCTTCGCCGCCGTGGGCGCCGCGGTGATCGGCTGCGCCTTGGATGCATAGCTGGCGGAGAACAGCCTGCGCGCGGTACCGCGTGTACCGGACATGTCGAACGCCCACAGATTGCCTGCAAGGTCGCCGGCATACAGGCGATCGACGATGAAATTGTTGTTGGATGACCAAGCCAGCACGCCCGACAAGCCGTTATTGCTGCCGGTTCCTGCAGCAATCTGCGTGGCGGCTCCACCAGAGATATTGACCAGGATGAGGTAGGCAGCATCACTGGTGCTGTTGGGACCATTGCCCAGCATCGCGTACCACTGACCGTCGGCGAGTTGCCCGATGATCGGCTTGCCGAGATTGTTGCCCAGTTGGGTGACATCCGCGGAAGTCTTGTCCCACAGCAGGGAGATGTTGTTGGGATCGGTGACATCGAGTGCGAACATGCCCGTGCCACCACGCCCCATCGTTCCGACCAGCACCGACCGCCAGCTGCCGCCGATGTAGACATCCGAGACGGTGAGTTCGCCGTCCACGTAGTAGCGGTGCTGATAGTTGGGATCGGTGTAGTCGAGCAACCCGGTCATCGCCGCCTTCGGCACGAAGGCGAATTTTTCCGCACCCGTCGTCGCGTCGAACGCATGCAGCATGCCGTCATTGGCGCCGACGTACAGCATCGGTGCACGCTGCGCGTTGCTCGCCGCAAAGCTGGCATAGGCGCTTGCACCGGTGAACGTCGCCGTCGTGTAGAGGCGCGCATTCGGCGAACCGACGTACACAGGCTGCGAATTGACGATGTCGCCCATGATGCCGGTGCGGGTGCGCAGCGTACCGCCGTTGGCCTTTTCCTGCGAACGATCGCCACGCAGGTAGTTGATCTGGTTCTGCGTGGCAGACGACAGCGGCGTCCCGGCCAGCTTGCCGTATGCAAAATTGTCCAGCGTCCCGCCCGAGTTGACGAACTTGATCGTGCGATTGCTCCAGACCGGGAACTGCCCGTTCGCACTCCACGCCTGCGTCAGTGCGCCGGTGGTCTGGTCGACGTCGTACGCCACCACATCGCCACGCCAGCTTCCGCTGTAGAACACCGACTGGTAGGTCCGCGCCCCGGCCTCGAGCTTGGTCGTGTTGCTGGCCAGCGACGCCGCAGACCCCTTCATCTCCTCCAGGATGCGCTCGAATGCTTGGCGCAGGCTGGCCACCATCTTTTCCGCGTCGGCGGCGATGTAGTAGTTGTCCGGCTTCTTGTAGCTGGTGTTGCCATTGACGTAGGAGCTGCCGTCCCACCAGGTGGAGTCTGCCAACGCACTGATGTTCGTCTCCGGATCGTAGCCTTCCGGCACCCGGAAACCACCGTACTTCGCGGTCAGCCAGTATTGATTGGTGTTCGGCGACTTGTAATCGCCGTACTCCACCACGTCGACCCAATGCGTGGACAGGGTCTGCTTGCCAGGCAAGCCGTCGCTGGCGGTGTCGGGACGCAGATCCTTGGTGTGCGCGTCGTAGGCGAGTGCCGCGATGTAGGCGGAATTGCCGTTGCCGTTGAACGAACTGGCGGTCGCGCGGTTCGCCGCATCGGTCGCGTTGAAGCCTTCCTTCCGCCAGATCTGGCGCATGCGCGCCAGCACGTCGACCGACGCGTCACTCGTCACTTCCTGCGGCTTGGTCGGCTCGCCATTGAGATTGCTGGTATTGCCCGGCAGGTTCTTGTCGTAGTGCGTATTGGTATCGCCGATCCCCAGGATCACATTGACCTGGCACTGGTAGGAGATCGGGTCGTTCCAATTGGTGATGACCGGGAAACCGTCGGCCTGCTGATACCTCGTCTGCGCGCTTCCGCTCAGCGCCGAATAGGCGGCGATGTTGCCCTGGTGCTTGAAGTAACGGATCGCGGCGTAGTACAGCTCGCTGACGTCGTCGTACGACTTGACGTTCTTGCCGGTCTTGAGCTGTCCGAACTTGTTGAGGTAGTTGATGACGCCGCTGTTGACGATCTGATAATTGGGATCGCTTCCGATCACCGCAGAGGTCGCCGCCGCATCGGCAGTATCCGGATTCTGGTAGATGACACCGGTCTGCGGGTCCCATTCGCTGGCGGTATTGGCCAGCCGACCCTCATCGGGATTGTAGGTGTAAGGCCCGACGAACTTTTGCTTGGCGCGCAGGATGCCGCTGTCGGCGCCGGCGCCCTGTTGGATGTCGACGTTCTTGTAGCCGAAAATGCTGTAGCGGATCCGCTTGGAATACTGCTGAATCAGGCCTTCGGGCTTGTAGTAGCCGCTGGGGTAGGCGACGCAGTTGTCCTCCAGATATGCGGTGCCCAGGCTGGCATCGCACACCTTGACGCGGATCGCGACCTGGAACGTCAAGGTCGTGTCGCGCACGCAGCCGATGTTAAACGGCGTGTTGCAGGGAGAGCCGTCAGGCTTGAGATAGCTGCCATCCAGCGAATGCTTGCTCGGATCGTAGGGAATCGCATCCGTCGAAGCATTCTGAAGATTGTACGCCGCGAAGTTCATCGTGTGGCCGCGCCCGACCGCCGGTGCGCCCAGGCCATCGATGCGCATGCCGAAATTCTGCCAGCTCGCGGCGGTACCGCCGGCGATGAGCGTGGCGTTGTTACTGATGTAGCGCCGGGGGAAATTGCTGGTTGCATCGCGATCGGCGATCGCCTTCTCGAGAATCGTCTCGGTCGTCGTGTCGCGCACACGATAGCCGCCGGTCAATGCCGAGCGGAACGGGTCGATGGTCTGGGTCGCGGCCCAGTTGAGGAAGTTGCCCGCCCACACGCCCGCGCCACTACAGACGTAGCTGCTCGGATTGTTGCCAAGCACGCTGACCGGATAGAAGTAGCGATCGCTTTCGGTGTCGCTGTAGTGGTACTTGTAGCACTTCTTGGAATCGAAATAGCCGACGAACTTGCTCGACGCCGAATAGGTATCGGACAGGTTCGCCTTGCTGATCACCGTGGGGAATTCCACCGACGGCACGAAGGCCAGGTTGCCCGGCACGTCGCTGCCGACATACAGCGGCGATTGCGAGACGTCCACATCCGCGCCGGCACCGCCGATGGTACCGATGAACAGGCCGGCCACCACCGCAAGGAGCCAGTCCCGGTACGTCGTCTTCTTCGCTCGACTGGTCATAGAGGGCTCCTTACTTGACGGTCACGTTGGTCTGCAGCACGACGATGGCGCGACCATTGGTCGCGGACGGATCGCCGCTGCGGGCGATGACCCGGTAGTATTTTTCCAGGGACGTGCCGCCGGTACCGCCGTACTGGTTCTGATTGATGCTCGAGCCCAGGCCCAATTGATCCTCGCTGGTGCGCTGGCCGAGATACTGGATGTAATACTGCGCAGGCACTGCCTGGCCGGTCGGCGTCACCGTTCCGTTCACCCAGCACTCCTGGGTGCCGAGCGCACAGCCGGACGACGCGTTGCCGGTATAGGTGTTGCTGGGAACCGCCGGGCAAACGATGAGGCCCGACGAACAGTTGAAGCCAACCGTGTTGCCGCCGGCGGCGGCGTTCTGGATGACCTTCTCCGCATCGCGCAAGGCGCCTTCGGCGGCCTGGAAGCCCAGGCTGCGGTCGTACATGTTGGAGGACATGCGCTCCTGCAGCAGCGTCCCGCGCAGCACGGCCAGACCCAGCAGGGTCATCACCAGCAACAGCAGCAGGACGACGATGAGCGAGATGCCGGCTTGCCGGCGGGGCGACGGAGACGTGTTCACGGGTTCCGGTTCCTGATGCTCACGATCGTGCTGAAGGTCCGCGTCACCGGCGGCTTGCCCGCGCCGGCCGCGGTCGTGGAGCTGACGGTCATGCTGACCTGCACCGCGATCACATTGGCCCAGTTGGCCACGGCGTTGGCATCGACATAGGCGGTGCCGCCAGTGGACAGGTACTTGAACTGCAGGCCGGTGACGCCATCGGCGATTTCGTTCGATTGACTCGTCCCGCCCGGCGCGATGACCTGCTGATACAGCGACGTGCCCGTTCCGCCACTGCTGGGCGCGATGTACCAGCGCACCGCCCGCACCTCGGTCAGGATGGAGTTGATCTCGTAGGTGTAGTTGTTCGAGCCGGCGACGCACACGCCCGGCAGGCGCCCGAGCCGGTTGCAGGCATTGAGGCCACCGCTAGAATAGCTGGCGCTGGTGCCGGACACGCTGTTCATCTGCAGCACCGCCAGTTGCTGGCGGTCGCACAGCAGCATGATCGCGTTGCTGTGCAGGTCGGGGGCGGCGGCGTTGAGCGTCAGGGTCTGGGTCGCGGCGTTGTGCGCGGTCACGGTCGCGCCGCCGGTACCGGCGGAAAGGATCTGGATCGCGTCGGTACCCGCGGTGACGGTGAGGTTGGACGGATTGCTGCTCTCGTATCCGGTCAGCGGCAGCGCCCAGTTCGTCCACCAGGTCGCGGTGGGATTGTTCAGCACGTTCGCCACCGGCAGCCCGGAATCGCAGGGGTTGCCGCCGGCCTCGCGGATATCCTGGGCCATCATCTCGAAGCCGGTCCGGGCCGCTTCCTGGATCCGGCTCAAGCCTTCGGTCGCCGTATAGGTCTGGCGGTTGGACAGGAAGATCCCGATCGCCGCGCCGACCACGAGCAGGCCGAGCAGCATCGAGATCATCAACTCGATCAGGTTGAAGCCGGATTGGCGCCGGGGCGGCGCAAGCGTGATGGATGTGTTCACAGCTGGGCCGTCGTGCTCAGGGTCTGGGTCGTGCTGCCGCTGGTGTTGCCGTTCGCACCCACGTTCAGTCCGCGGCTGTCGTCCCATTGCACGGCGATGGTGCAACTGCCGTCGTTGCAGGCGATGGAGCCGCAGGTCGAGGCCGGGTCGCCGCCGATCGCATTCTTCAGGCCGGTGAGCCACATCGCCTTGTCGGACGCGACCAGGTCGCCCGCCGCCGGCACCGTGCACAGCATGCCGGTGGTGTTGTAGGCCCCCAGCATCGCCGCGTTGCGGTTGGCGCGCATCGCATCGAGGATCGTATAGGTCTGCATGACGATCTGGCTGCGCTGCAATGCGCTCTGGTTGTTGCGCAGCGCGGTCGTCTGCATCGCCGCCACCCCGAGCATGCCCACCCCCAGGATCAGCACCGAGATCATGACCTCGATCAGGGTGATGCCTGCCATGTGTCTGCCACTGTCGAACCGCTTCATGCTGTCTCCGCTTGCCGGAACCGGCCTAGCCGGTGGTGGTGCATCTGCCGCCGTCGGACGTCGACGTGACCTGGGTGCGGCTGCCGCCCATCAGGTTGACGCTGCGGACGTTGTCGGATGGATTGGTGACCGCCATGCAGACCACGATGCCCCCCATGACCGGCGTGCCGCTGCTGTTGCGCGCGATGCCGTCGGCGCCGAAGGTCAGTTTGTCGCCCATGGCGTCCAGGGTGTTGCTGGTGACGACCAGGCCGGTCCGCAGCGTGGTGGTGCGCAGCACGGTGCCGTCGCGGGTGACGGTCAGGTAGCGCGTCCAGTTGCCGCCGCTGGCGCAGGTCGCGCCGTCGTCGCTGCGGCACAGGCTGACGCCGCCGTTCAGGCGCACTGCTTCAGAACGCGCCAACTGAACCGAAGCGACCAGTTCGTTGGCGGCACCGGTCAGGCGGCTGCTGCGGATCAGGCCGGTGAAGCTGGGCACCGCGAGCGCCATGATGATGGCCAGCACGGCGATCGTGACCATCAATTCCACCAGCGTGAAACCACGCTGCATCCGCTCGGCAGGGCCACGCACGCAAGGAACCGCCATTGTCTTCCCCAGATTCTCCCGATCGCCACGCTAGCGGCCGGACTGCCCCCGCGCCAGCCATTGCCGACGGATGGCGGATATGGAGGCGTGGACGGACCGTGCGCGGCGCGCCCCCAGCCGGCATGATGCATCTCGGCCCTGCCCCACCCGCCTTCCGCCCCAATGCCTGCCTCCGCCTACTCCAACGACCAGTTGCAGGTCCTCAAGCAACCCTCGACCCTGATCTGGATCGTGATGGCCGGCGAATGCATCGCCGCCATCCTGGCCCTGACCCCGGTCCCGGGCGCGGGCATGGCCGGGAGCCGGTGGGTCTACTTCGGCCTGGCGTCGCTGGGCATCCAGTGGGTCGCACTGCTGACCCTGGCCAGCCTGTTGCTGCTGCGCCGGGCACTGGCCGGACGCGGCTTCCTGTCCATCACCGTGGCCACCCTGGGCCTGATGCAGGCGCTGACCTGGCTGATCAGCGGCGTGATCCTCTATGCCTTCGGCGACTACTGGCAGCTCTCCAGCCGTGCGTGGCTGGCGCTGTCGCTGCAGCTGTCCGGCATCGCCCTGCTGATCGGCCTGCTCGGCATGGCCGCGCTGCACAATCATGTGCGCATCAAGCAACTGGTCGAGCGCGCCAAGCAGGCCGAGATCGACGCGCTGACCGCGCGCGTGCAGCCGCATTTCCTGTTCAACACGCTCAACACTGCGGTGATGCTGGTGCACCGGCAACCGCAGCAGGTGGAACAGCTGCTGATGGACCTGTCGGACCTGTTCCGCGCCGCACTGGCGGCGCCGGACCTGGTCGACCTGCAGGACGAGATCGACCTGGCCCGGCGTTACCTGGACATCGAGGCGATTCGCTTCGGGCCGCGCCTGCGCGTGCACTGGGACATGCCCGAAACACCGGTACCGGTGCGGATTCCGCGGCTGTCGCTGCAGCCGCTGCTGGAAAACGCGGTCCACCACGGCATCGAATGCAGCACCGAGGGCGGCGAGATCGGCATCGCCATCGGCGAGCGCGCCGGCGCCCTGGAGATCCGGGTGCGCAACGCGGTCCCCGGGACCGGTCTGTCGCCGCACATCGGCCGCGGTCACCGCGTGGGGCTGTCGGCGCTGCGTACGCGCCTGGAAAACCTGGAAGGCGCCTCGCTGCAGACCGACAGCGATGGCGCCTGGTTCGTTGCGACGATCCGGATCGGACTCAGGCCATGACCCGGTAGCAAGGCCGGTACTCGCCGGAAATCTTCATCCGGCGCTGCTCGACGAAGGCGCGCAGCAGTTCGTCCAGGGCCTGCATCATGTCCGCGTCGCCATGGATCTCGAACGGGCCGTGCTGCTCGATGCGGCGCATGCCGTCTTCCTTGACGTTGCCGGCGACGATGCCGGAGAAGGCGCGACGCAGGTCCGCCGCCAGCGCGTGCGGCGGGCGGCCATGGTGCAGATCCAGCGCGGCCATCGCCTCGTGGGTCGGCTCGAACGGACGCTGGTATTCCAGCGGGATGTCCACCGACCAGTTGAAGTAGAACGCGTCCTTCTGCTCCTTGCGGTGCGCGCGCACCTGCTGGATGCCGGCCGCCATCTTGCGCGCCACCGCCACCGGGTCGCCGACCACGATCTCGTAGCGCGAGGTCGCCACCTCGCCCAGGGTCAGGCGCAGGAAACGGTCGATCTGCTCGAAGTACGGCGCGGCGATGGTCGGGCCGGTGAGGATCAGCGGGAACGGCAGCGCGCGGTTCTCCTCGCGCAGCAGGATGCCGAGCAGGTACAGGATCTCCTCGGCGGTGCCGACGCCACCCGGGAACACGATGATGCCGTGGCCGATGCGGACGAAGGCCTCCAGGCGCTTCTCGATGTCCGGCATGATCACCAGGTGGTTGACGATCGGGTTCGGCGATTCGGCGGCGATGATGCCCGGCTCGGTCACCCCGATGTAGCGGTTGTCGTGCTTGCGCTGCTTGGCGTGGGCGATGGTGGCGCCCTTCATCGGCCCCTTCATCGCGCCCGGGCCGCAGCCGGTGCAGATGTCCAGCCCGCGCAGGCCCAGCTCGTAGCCGACCTGCTTGGTGTACAGGTACTCGTCGCGCGAGATCGAGTGGCCGCCCCAGCACACCACCAGCTTCGGATCGTTCGGCTGCAGGATGCGCGCATTGCGCAACTGGCCGAACACGGCGTTGGTGATGCCTTCGCTGGACTGCAGGTCGGTGGTCGACTCGGGGCCGAGCTCGATGGCCATGTAGGCCAGGTCGCGGACCACGGCGAACAGCAGCTCGGCCACGCCGTTGATGATCTCGCCGTCGACGAAGGCCATCGCCGGCGCATTGAGCAGATCGATGCGCACGCCGCGGTCGCGCTGCACCACCTGGATGTCGAAGTCGGGATACAGGTCGCGCGCCGCGCGCGGATCGTCCGAGGCGCTGCCGCTGGTCAGCACCGCCAGCGCGCAGCGCCGCAGCAGCTCGTGCAGGCCGCCGCTGGACGCATCGCGCAGGCGCGCCACTTCCACGCGCGAGAGGATGTCCAGGCCGCCGCGCGGGTAGATCCGCGCATCCACTACCGGCAGCGCGCGCGCCGCCGTATTGCTGGTCGTCATATCGAATGTCTTGTCGGTGTCGTCAGCCGGCGACTTTAACGTCAGCCCCCGCAAAAAGAAAACGGCCGGGTCGCCCCGGCCGTTTCCAACGCTTCAGCTTGCGCCGCGATCAGAACTGATAGCGGAAGCCCAGCTGCATGGACCACTGCGAAACACCGATGTTGAAGCCGTCGGCGTCGGCATTGGCGGCCGTGGGCTGGTCGGTGTACAGGGTGTTGTACACGTACTTGCCCTGGTAGATGCCCTGCAGGTTGGCGACGCGGGCATCGGCGTAGAAGCCGTAGTCTTCGATCCGGCCCCACTTCTTGTTCAGCAGGTTGCCCACGTTCTGGATATCCAGCCAGATCTCGGACTTGTGGCCCTTGTAGAAGCCCGGCAGCTGCTGGGTGATGCGCACGTCGAAGGTGTTTATCCAGCCGGAACGGAAGCCGTTGGCCGGGGCGTAGCTGCCGGCGTACTTGGCCAGCTGCGGGTTCCTGGCCAGCCAGTCGAAGAACTGCTGCTGCAGCGCCGGGTTGGCGGTGAACGCACCGGTGCTGCTCAGCGTGCCGAACAGCACGTCGCCCGGGCCCTTCGGCACGTAGAACAGGTCATTGGTGCTGCGGCCGTCGCCGTTGGCGTCGCCGTTGAACACGTAGCTGTACGGACGGCCGCTGCGACCTTCGTAGACCAGGCCCACTCGGGTCTCGTAGTCGCCGAAGAACATGTGCTTCCAGTCAAGCGAACCGGAGATCCGGTCCTTGATCTCGTAGCGCGAGCGGCTCTCGGTTTCCGAGTTGGCGTTGAAGGCGTACTGGTAGCCCCAGCCCGAACTGGCGGTGGAGCTGGTCAGCGGGCCGACTTCGGTGGCGTGGGTATAGGTGTAGCCCAGGGTCCAGGACCAGTCGCCGCCTTCGCTGAACGGCTTGGACAGCGACACGGTGAACTGCTGGGTCTTGCCCTTGTCGGTGTTGTCGATCAGGTAGACGTCGCTGTACGCGCTGTTGCGGTTGTAGCGGTTGTCGCCGGTCGCCCACGGGCGGCCGGTACGGGCCGGGTTCCAGTACAGCGCGCGGCCGTCCGGACCATAGTAGGCCGGGCTCGGATCCTGGCCCGGGCTGTTGACGCGACCGATGTTCAGGCTCTTGTAGTACAGACCATCCTTGACCTTGGTCACCAGCAACTCGGCCGAGGCGACGATGCCGTACCACGGCAGTTCGTGATCCAGGGCGAGGTTGGCCTTGTACAGCGACGGCAGCTTGAAGTCGTTGCCGACGAAGCTCACGCCCTGGGTCGCCGAACCCGGCGTGGTCGGAATCGGCTGGGTGTCCTTGTTGGCGCTGAACGGCAGGGCCGGATTGTAGGTGGTGAAGCTGTAGGCGTTGTAGTTGAAGCCGGTGTTGGAGTAGCTGTTGCCGATCCACACCTGCGGCGCATCGCCCTGGAACAAGCCGACGCCGCCGCGCAGCTGGGTCGGACGGTCGGTGTCGAAGGTGTAGTTGAAGCCGAAGCGCGGCTGGATCAGGAAGTCGCTGTTGAAGATCTTGCTGTTGTCGTAGCCGAAGTAGGCCTGCGCCGCGGCGTTGTAGGTCGGATCCGGACTCACCTGCGGACGGTCGCCGCGCAGGCCCAGGGTCAGGGTCAGGTTGTTGTTGACGTACCAGGTGTCCTGCACGAACAGGCCGAGGTTGCTGTTCTTGTAGTCGGCCGCGATCGAACCCGGGCTACGCTCCTGGTTGAGCTGGTACGAGCTCCAGCGGCCGCTGGCGAAGTTGTCCAGGCCGAAGAAGGTGTACACGCCCCAGCTGTTGCGGCCGTACAGGTTGTAGATGTCGTTGGTGCTGTAGTCGACGCCGAACTTCAGGTTGTGGTTGTCCAGGGTCAGGGTGCCTGCACCGTAGTAGTTCCAGGTCTTGGTGGTGAGGATGTTGCCCTGCGAGTTGGTCTCGGTGCCCAGGTACAGCACGTCGCCGGTCGGGTTGGCGACCGAGCCGTCGAAGTACACGGCGATGCTCGGCGCATTGGTCGGCACCACGCGGATCGCGGAGTAGTCGCGGTAGGACACCTTGAACTCGGTGGAGAAGTTCTCGGACCAGTCGCTGAACAGCTGGCCGACATAGCTCTCGACCGACTTCTCGTGCTGGTACCAGTACGAGCTCAGCGAGGCCTGGCTGGAGCTGCCGGCGCCGTTGATGCGCAGCTTGCTCTGGTCGAGCTTGCTGTAGCGCAAGCTGGCGCGGTGGTTGTCGCTGATGTTCCAGTCGAGCTTGAGCGCGTATTCCTTCAGGTCGGTGTTGCCGTCGCTGTCCAGGCCGCCGGCATCGAAGCCGTAGTTCTTGGCGATCTGCTGGGCGCGGGTCACGTCGGCCATGCCGTACTTGGCGTTGGCCTTGCCCAGCGCGGTGCTGCCGAGGTCGACACCCGGCGCGTCCTGCTGGAACTTCTCGTAGTTGGCGAAGAAGAACAGCTTGTCCTTGACGATCGGGCCGCCGAAGGTCGCGCCGTAGGTCTTCTCCTTGGTGAAGCCGTTGAACTTGGTGCCGTCCGGGTTGTCGCCGAACCAGTCGCCATCGCGATAGCTGCCGTACACCGAACCGTGGAACTCGTTGGTGCCCGACTTGGTCACCGCATTGACGGTGGCGCCGGCGGCGCTGGCGATGCTGACGTCGTAGTTGGACAGGTTGACGTCGATGGCTTCGATGGCTTCCATCGACACCGGCTGACGCCGGGTGGTCATGTTGTTGCCTTCCAGGCCGAAGGTGTCGCTGGCCGAGACGCCGTCGATGTTGATCGAGTTGTAGCGCGGATTCAGGCCGCCGGCGCTGATCGTGCCGGAGGCGCGATCGACGAAGGCCACGCGCGGATCCAGACGCATGTAGTCCTGGATGTTGCCGTTGATCGACGGCAGCGCTTCGATCTGCTCGCGACCGATATTGGTGCCCGAGCCCGTCTTGGTGGCGCTGAACACTTCCGAGCCGGTGGCCACGGCGACGGCATTGACCGTCTCCAGGGTGGTCGGCGCGGCCATGTCGCCGGTCAGGTCGGCATTGATGGTGGCGTTCTGGTTGACGCTCAGGTACACGCCGTCTTCGGTCTTGGTGCCGTCGCCCGACTTGGTGATGGTGATGCTGTACGGGCCGCCGACGCGCAGGCCGCGTGCGTTGTAGCGACCGGCGGCATCGGTGGTGGCGCGGCTGACCGTGCCCGACTCGACGTGGGTGATGGTCACCTCGGCGCCGGCGACCGGCTGGCCGCCATGGGTCACCACGCCGCCGACACCGGCGGAGGTGCTCTGGGCGAACACCGGCGCCGCGGCCAGCGCCGCAACGAGGCCCAGGGTGAGCTTGGACATCCGCAGACGGGGTTGAATCATTGCAATAGCCTCGATGGAGTTTGACGAAATGCGCATGGCAGTGCCGCGCGAGTTCGGGCGCACGGCCGCGGGATGGGGGCTGGTCACCCTTGCCGATTCCCCGCAAGGGTTAACATGAGTTTAACACCATAGGGCCAATTTGTTGCCGAAACGTGACAACCGGGCACAAATGGACATGACTTGCCATGGATCCCAGTTTTTTGACTGCATCCGGTCATGCCATGGCACAGGCGCGCATGGGCTTGCCGCCCGCCAGGCCGCCGTGCGCGGCAGCTGGGCCGAGCGTGGCGCCGGGACGCCAGCAGTGCGCTGACCGGAGCGGCCCCCACTCTCCAGCTCCCCAGGCGTCGGCGGCGCGGTGGCGTCAGTTCCGCCCTGCTCCCGCGTGCCATGCCGCCCGCCCTGCGCGGCCTCTGACCAGGCAGTTTCGGGAGGCCGGCGCGATCCGCTCCGCGGGCGGCGCTCGGCGCCAGACCCTGGTCCCCCTTGGCCCTGGCCCTCACGAGGCACCCTGGATTCTGCCGAACCGGTGCCGGGCGGTCGGCGGCACGCCGCCCCGGGATCCACACGCCCGTGGTCAGGCCGGCGACGTTCCCCGACGTCGCATGCCCGCAAACGCAAACGGCCGGGGTGATGGCCCCGGCCGTTTGCGTCTTGCCTGGTCCAGCCCGGGTGCGGGCTGGCAGTGCCTCAGAACGAGGCGCCGACGGTCACCGCGAACGCACGCGGCTCCAGCACGGAGTAGTACGGCGTGCCGGTGGCCGCCACGTCCGGGTAGTCGCTGGCGCCGGACGCCGCCAGCACCTGGCTGGTGCTGACCCAGGTGACGGCCTGCTTGTCGGTCAGGTTGTACAGGTTGAGCTTGATCGACGGCTTCTTCAGCCAGCCCCAGTCGGCGAAGGTATAGCCGGCGTCGGCGCCGAAGGTGGTGTAGCCCCCCACCCGTTCGGTGTTCATGTAGTCGCCGTAGCGCGGGCCGGAGTAGCGGCCCTTCAGCGCGACCCAGAAATCGCCGATGCTGTAGCTCAGGCGCAGATTGACCAGATTCTTCGGCGTATTGGCCAGTTGCTTGCCACCGACCGCATAGTCGTAGATGCCCTTGGACGTGCCCACCGCCAGGCTGTCGCTCAGGATCCTGGCCTGGGTGTAGGTGTAGGAACCGTACAGCTTGAGGTTGTCGGTGATGTTGTAGCTGGCCTCGCTGTTGAAGCCGCGCATGCGCACCTTGCCGATCGAGATGTAGGTGGTCAGCGCCGTGGCCTGGTCGTAGCTGGACATCTGCTTGTTGCGGTAGTTGCTCTGGTACAGCATCGCCGACAGCGAGAAGCGGTTGCCGTAGTAGCGCCAGCCCAGGTCGTTGGTCCAGGCCGATTCCGGTTGCGGGATCTCCTGCGCCGCCGACAGGTTGATCGAGATCGAGTTGGTGGCCGGCACGCGGAAGGTCTTGGCGACGCCGTAGTAGAACTGGGAGCGGCTGTCCGGCGCGTACTTGATGCCGAACGCCGGCAGCAGCTTGCTGTAGCTGTTGTCGAAGTCCACGCCGATCTCCTTGGTGCTGTCGGGCCACTGGTAGTTATGGCCCTTGCGCGTGGCATGGATCCAGGACACGCCGTAGTTGACCGCCCAGTCGTCGGCGGGAGTCCAGTTGTCCTGGATGAAGTACTTCTGCACGTCGGTCACCGTGTAGGTGCGGTAGCTCTGCTGCACCTGGCCGTCGGCATAGGTCAGGAAGCAGCCCTCGCTCTCGGCCCAGACGTCGCACGGCTGCCCGGTGCTCTGATCGGTCTTGACGATGCTGCTGTTCTGGCTCTTGCGCGAGCGGTCGTACCACAGGCCGTAGACCAGGTTGTGGTCCATGCCGATGTCCTGGAAGAACTTGGCGACCACGCCCGGGCGCACCGTCGCGGAGTAGGAATAGGTGTAGTCGACGTCGCGGCTGCCGCTCACGCCGCTGGCGTAGCCATAGACGTTGCTGCTGCTGGTGGACGGATACACCGACGCGGCGCTTGAACCGCCGCCCTCGCCCCACCACACGTAGGGCACCACCGACAGACGCAGGGTGTCGCCGAGGGTGAACTCGCCATCCAGGCTGGCCAACAAGCTCTTGTACGGATTGCGCCGCAGCTTCCAGTAGGACTGGTCGTTCGAGGTACCGCCGCCGCCCCAGCTGTCGTTGTAGTCGTAGGCGTAGTCGCTGGCCAGCTGCGCCTTGCTGGCGGTGTTGTAGGAGTAGTTGGACTGCCGGTTGTACTGGAACGAGGCGCTGATCGAGTTGCCCGGGCTGATGTCCCACACGCTCTTGCCGTCGATCTTGTTGACCGACATGTCGCCCCTGCCCTTCCACTTGTCGGCGCTGTTGGTCGAGAACGACACCCACGAACGCACCGCGCCGGTATCGCCGGTGTTGACCCGCACGAAGGTGCGCCGGTAATCGTTGCTGCCGAAGCTCTGGTTGAAATCCACCCCGAACGCATGGCTGGGATCGATGGTCGACCAGGCGATCTGGCCGCCGGTGGCGCCCATCTCCGGCTGGTCCACGTTCGGCGTGCCCTGGGTGACGGTGATGTCGTTGTAGTTCTCGGCATCGCCGTATTCGGTGGCATAGACCGAATAGCTGCCGCTGTCGGTCACCGGGGCACCGTTGACGGTGATGCCGATCGCCGAGGAATCGAAACCGCGCAGGCTGTAGTTGCCGTTGTTGAGGCCGGTCACGTCGCTGGTGGAGGCGTCCACGCCCGGGATCGCATCGATCATCTGGGTGAAGTTGCTGCCGCCGGACGCCTGCGCGATCGCCTCGCGGGTCACCGTGGAGATCGCCTTGCTGGCGGTCTGCACGGTCATGTTGCCGCCGCCGAGGACGTAGCTGCCCTTGTCGGCGCTGACGTTGACCTTGTCCAGTTGCTGCACGCGCTTGGTCTCGTACGCGGCCGTGGTATTGGACGTGCTGGAGGCGGTGACCCGCTGCGCCGCCTCGCTGCCGGCGTCCTGGGCGAAGGCGGAATGGGCCGCGAACGCCGTGGCCAGCGCAAGGGAAAGTGGGGAAACACGCGGTGTGGAACGGAACGTCATCGGGCAAGCGCCTCTGGGACCAAGCGGGGAGCGGCAGAGACGGCAGGCGGCCCGGCGCGCCCATGGCACCCCGCCCCCTACCGCGTCGGAAGGCGCCAGGGTAAGCAGGCTATTTCGCCCGCATATGCCCAGGGCGTTGACGAGAACTTAATGTGCCGCCACGCCCCGGCACGCGCAGGCACAAAAAAGCGCCGCGCATGTCATCGGACTGCCGCAGACGCGCGGTACGTCGCAGCGCCGACGCACGGCGACAGGCAAGACGCGTCAGCGAGGGAAGACGCGCGGCGGCGGCCGCGCCCGCTCAGCCGGCGACCGGCAGCTTCAGGTAGGCGCTGATCCCGTCCAGGAACATCTGCACCGAGATCGCCACCAGCAACATGCCCATCAGCCGCTCGACCGCGGTCAGCACGCGCATGCCGAGCAGCTTGTACAGCAGCGTGCCCGAGAACAGCAGCGCCGAGGTCCCCAGCCAGGCCAGGATCAGCGCCAGGCTCCATTCGCCCAGCCGGGTCGGCTCGTTGCTGCCCATCAGCATCACCGCGGCCATGCCGGAAGGGCCGGCCACCAGCGGGATGGCCAGCGGCACGATGAAGGGTTCGCCGTCGGGAATCTCGCCCATCAGCCCTTCCGGGCGCGGGAAGATCATGCGGATGCCGATCAGGAACAGCACGATGCCGCCGGCGATCGCCACCGACTCCTGGCGCAGGTGCATCACTTCCAGGGCGTACTTGCCACCCCACAGGAAGCCCATCAGCACGCCCAGCGCGATCAGCAGCTCGCGCGCCAGCACGACGCGCTGGCGGCGGGCCGGCAGCGGCTTGAGCACGCTGAGGAACACCGGGATGTTGCCCAGCGGGTCGAGGATCAGGAACAGCAGCAGCGCTGCCGACAGGATGGTCATGCCAGGGGATTCCAGATCGCGCCGCGGTGCGCGGCGCCGGCGGGCGACAGCAGTTCGACGCAGGCCTCGGCGTAGCGCGCCGGATCGACCGCGTCGCGGTCTTCTTGATGGGTGTAGGCGCGGGCGCGCAAGGCGGTGCGCATCGGGCCCGGCTGCAGCCCGGCCACGCGCACGCGCGAGGCCGCCAGCTCGCCGTGCAGGCTCGCCAGCAGGCCGCGACGGCCGTGCTGGGCCGCGCCGTAGCCGCCCCAGTAGGCCTGGCCGACCCGCGCCGGATCGTCCACCGCAAACACGATCGCGGCATCCTCGGCCTGTCGCAGCAACGGCAGGCAGGCCTGGGTCAGCCAGGCCGCAGCGGTCAGGTTGACGTGGACGGCGCGCGCGAACTGCGCCGGATCGGCATGCTCGAACGGGGTCAGCCCGGCGAAGTCGGCGGCGCAGTGCAGCAGCCCATCCAGGCGCCCGAGCTCGCTTTGCAGGCGCTCGGCCAGGGTCGCGTAGTCCGGCGGGGTGGCGCCGAGCAGATCCAGCGGATACAGCAGCGGCGCGGCGCCGACCGCGGCGATCGCGTCGTAGACCCGGTTCAGGCGCGGCGGCTTGTGCCCGAGCAGGACCACGGTGGCCCCGGCCTGGGCACAGGCCAGCGCCGCGGCGCTGCCGAGCCCACCGGCGGCGCCGCTGACCAGGATCACCCGCTGCGCCAGCGCGCCGGCCTGCGGCGACGCAGGCGCACTCACGACTGGTAGGCCTCGGTGACGATGCGCTGCAGCTCGCCGGACTCGAACAGCTCCATGGTGATGTCGCAGCCACCGATCAGCTCGCCATGGATGAACAGTTGCGGGAACGTCGGCCAGTTCGAATAGCGCGGCAGATTGGCCCGGATCTCCGGCTCGTCGAGCACGTTGACCGTGTGCAGGCGGTCGGCGCCGGCGGCCAGCAGCGCCTGCAATGCGCGGCTGGAAAAGCCGCACATCGGGTACTGCGGCGTGCCCTTCATGAACAACACGATGGGATGGCGTTCGACGTCGGCCTGGATGCGCTCCATCACCTGCATGCGGGTTCTCTCCTGCTGGGGCGAAAGAACGACCTTGGCGGTCGGCTAGACTCTCGCGTAGCCGCATAGTGTAAGCCCTGCGCGCGGCAGTACCGCGACACGCACCCGAAACCGTCCGAGGATCCATGCCCATCGAACTCGCTCCCCTGCCCTACGCCGCCGCGTCGCTGGCCCCGCATCTGTCCGCCGCCGCGGTGGAACAGCACCACGCCCATGAGCGCGCCCTGGTGGAACGGCTCAATGCGCGCCTGGCCGGCAGCGACCTGGCCGAGCTGGCGCTGCCGGACCTGCTGCGGCGCGCCCAGGGCAGCCTGTTCCAGGAGGCAGCCGAGGTCTGGAACCACGCGTTCTACTGGCGCGGCCTGCGCCCGCGCGGCGGCGGCGAACCCGGCGGCGCGCTCGGCGAACGTTTGGCCAAGAGCTTCGGCGACGTGGCCCGGTTCAAGGCCGAGTTCGAGCGCATGGCGCTGGCGCTGTTCGGCTCCGGCTGGATCTGGCTGGTGCAGCGTCCGGACGGCAGCCTTGCGGTGGTCAGCACCGCCAACGCCGGCACCCCGCTGACCGGCGACGACACGCCGCTGCTGGCTTGCGACGTCTGGGAACATGCGTACTACACCGACCATCCTGGCGACCGCGCGCGCTATCTGCAGGCGTTCTGGAAGCTGGTCAACTGGGAGTTCGCGGCGTCCAATCTGCGTTGAGCCGGGATTGGAGATTCGGGATTTGGGATTCGCAGTTGCCTGGCCCAGGCGTCGCCTGGGCCGCGTGCTGCAGACTCAGCGCTCGCCGCGCAGGGCGGCGATCACCGGGGCGACCTGGGTCTCGCGCTGCAACTGTGCGCCCACGGTCTGCAGGGCCTGGGCCAGCGCCTTGGGCGTGTCCTCGCGCAGGGTGGCGTGGCCGACCTTGCGGCCTTCGCGCGGCTCCTTGCCGTAGTCGTGCCAATGCCCGCCGGGCTGCGCCAGGACCGGTGCGGCGTCGGGCATCGCGCCGATCCAGTTGAGCATGCAGGCATGGCCACGCATGCGCGTGGAACCCAGCGGCAGCCCCAGCACCGCGCGCAGATGGTTCTCGAACTGCGAGGTCTCCGCGCCTTCGATGGTCCAGTGGCCGGAGTTGTGCACGCGCGGGGCCATCTCGTTGGCCAGCAGTTCGCCGTCGCGGCAGAACAGTTCCAGCGCGAACACGCCGACGTACTGCAGGCGTTCGGCCAGGGCGCGCGCATGCGCCACGGCGACCTGCTCCAGCGCGGCATCGGCCTGCGCCGGCGCCAGGCTGGCCGACAGCACGCCGTGCACATGCCAGTTCTCGGTCAGCGGCCAGGTGCGGAACTCGCCGTCGCGACCGCGCACCGCCACCACGCTGACTTCGCGCTGGAACGGCACGAACGCCTCGGCGATCAGGCCCACGCTCGACGCCTGCGCGCCCAATGCGTCCCAGGCCGCATCGGCATCGGCGGCGGAGGCGATGCGGAACTGGCCCTTGCCGTCGTAGCCGAGCCGGCGGGTCTTGAGGATGCACGGCGTGCCGACCTGCGCGAGCGCCGCGTCCAGATCGGCGCGGGTCTCGATCGCAGCGAAGGCCGGCACCGGGATGCCGAGCTCGCGGAACAGGGTCTTCTCGGCCAGGCGATCCTGCGCCACGGCCAGCGCATCCGGGCTCGGAAACACCGGCACCTGCCCGGCCAGCCAACCGGCGCTGGCCGCAGGCACGTTCTCGAAATCGAAGGTCGCCACGTCGACCGCGTCCGCGAACGCGGCCAGCGCGGTCTCGTCGGCATAGTCGCCGACCCGCAGCGGCGCCACCTGCCCGGCGCAGGCATCGGCCGCCGGATCCAGCAGCGCGAAGCGCAGGCCCAGCGGCACGCCGGCCACGGCCATCATGCGTGCCAACTGCCCCGCTCCCAGGATGCCGACGGTGGTCATTGGCGCGGATCGTCCTTGGCCATCACGTCGTCGGTCTGGCGCTGGCGGAAGTCGCCCAGTGCGGTGCCGATCTCGGCGTGGTCGTGGGCCAGCATCGCCGCGGCGAACAGCGCGGCGTTGGCCGCGCCGGCATTGCCGATCGCGAAGGTGGCCACGGGGATGCCGGCCGGCATCTGCACGATCGACAGCAGCGAGTCCATGCCGTTGAGCGCCTTGGACTGCACCGGCACGCCCAGCACCGGCACCGCGGTCTTGGCCGCCAGCATGCCCGGCAGGTGCGCGGCACCGCCGGCACCGGCCACGATCGCGCGCAATCCGCGCCCGGCCGCCTGCTCGGCATAGGAGAACAACACATCCGGGGTGCGATGCGCCGACACCACCTTCACTTCATAGGGCACGCCCAGCGCATCGAGTTTCTGCGCCGCATGCTGCATGGTCTCCCAGTCGGAGCGGGAACCCATCACGATGCCGACGAGCGGCGCGGTTTGCTTGGAGGTCATGGCCGTCCCCTGCCTTAAAGACGTATTCTAGCCGTCTTCCACGCAAGACGAAGACCGGATGGACCGCAAACTGCTCGACCTGCTGTGCTCGCCCGACACCCGCCAACCGCTGGCGCTGCTGGAGGCGCGCGGCCTGGAGGCGTTGAACCGCGCCATCGCCGCCGGCGGCGTGCAGCGCGCCGATGGCAGTGCGCAGGCGCAACCGCTGCGCGAAGCCCTGATCACCCGCGACCGCAAGCAGGTGTTCCGCGTCGACGACGGCATCCCGGTGCTGCTGGCCGAAGAAGCCATCGGCACCGCCCAGCTCGCCGACTTCCCGGCCAAATGAGCCGCGACACGGCGCCGCCGCAGGCGCCCGCCGCGGACCTCATCGCCGCCGACGTGGCGCGTGCGCTGGCCGAGGACCTCGGCAGCGGCGACGTCACCGCGGCGCTGTTGCCCGACCGTGCCGACCGCGCCTACCTGCTGTGCAAGCAGGATGCGGTGATCGCCGGCCGGCCCTGGTTCGACGCCTGCCACCAGGCGCTGGACCCGCAGGTCCGGATCGACTGGCAAGTGGCCGAAGGCCAGCGCGTGGCCGCCGGCACCGTGCTGGCCTTGCTGCACGGGCGCAGCCGCGCCCTGGTCAGCGCCGAGCGCGCCTCGCTGAACTTCCTGCAGACCCTGTCGGCCACCGCCACCGCCGCCGCCGCCTACGTGGCCGCGGTCGCCGGCACCGGCGCGCGCATCCTGGACACGCGCAAGACCCTGCCCGGCCTGCGCCTGGCGCAGAAATACGCGGTGCGCTGCGGCGGCGGCGACAACCACCGCATCGGTCTGTACGACACGGTGATGCTGAAGGAAAACCACATCCACGCCGCCGGCTCGCTGCCCGCGGCAGTGGCCGCCGCGCGCGCGCAGTGGCCTTCGCTGCCGCTGGTGGTGGAGGTGGAGACGCTGGAGCAGTTGCGCGAAGCGCTGCAGGCCGGCTGCGACCGCATCCTGATCGACGACTTCACCGCGGAACAGCGCCGCGAAGCGGTGGCGATCGCCGCGGCCGCACCGTTCAACCGCGCGATTCCGCTGGAAGTCTCCGGCGGCGTCGACCTGGAGGCGGTGCGTGCGATCGCGCAGGACGGCGTCGACTGCATCTCCATCGGTGCACTCACCAAGCATGTGCAGGCCGTGGATCTGTCGCTGAAACTCGGAACGCCGCCGCAGTAACGATCGGCACCTGGCCTGGGAGCCGCCGCTGCGGCGCCTCCCAGGCTATCAATGCGCACCCTCGCTGCGCGCCGCGGTACCGACGTCGACGCTTCCAGCCGCCGCAGGATCACGCCAGCAGCCCGCCAATCAGGCCGCGAAATGGCGGGGAGCGCCACATGCGCGGGCGCCAGGCCGACGCCGGCCTACGCGAGCGAGCCATCGTCGTGCGGACTGCCTACACTTCACGGCACCGCCGACGCCGCTCTGCGACGCTGCGCGCTCCCCCTCCCCGCCGAGTTCGCCGATGTTCCGCCCCTGGTTCGCGCTGCTGTGTGTCGCCGCCCTGTTTCCCGCCGGCCGCGCCGCAGCCGCGGAAGTCTGCGATCTGCCGCCGCGCTTCGGCCTGACCCCGGCGGCGGTGGCGATCGTGCGCACCGCCTGCAACGAACACCGGCTGTGGTGGCGCCCGTTCATCGATCGCGACGGCCGCCTGGCCGGCCTGCGCGTCACCGAGGCCGAACGCGCCGACCTTGCCGACGACGGCATCGAAGCCTGGCAGCGTGTGGCAGCGTACTGGCGCGACAGCGGCACGCTGGGCGCGATGGGGCAAATCGACGGCGCCGCGAGCTGCCAGCAACTGGACGGATCGCGCTACCGCGAGAACGACTGCCGCGCCTTCATCGTCGACAATCCATGGTCGGCGGCGTTCGTGTCCTACGTGATGGTGCGCGCCGGCGTGGCCGGCTTCCGCCCCTCGATCCGCCATATCGACTACATCCGCGCCGCCTACCAGGCCGGCGCCGACGGCCTGCCCTACCGCTACGCCGACCCGCAGCAGGAAAAACCCGCCCCCGGCGACCTGCTGTGCTTCCTGCGCGGACGCCGGCAGCCGGTCGGCGCCGCCGGCCTGCGCGAGGCGCTGGCGCGCGGCCGCCCGCTGCCGTGGGAATCGCATTGCGACATCGTGGTGGCGGCCAACGTCGGCGGCGACCAGACCCTGTACCTGATCGGCGGCAACGTGTTCAACGCGGTGACCATGCGCAAGCTCAAGCTGGACCGCAGCGGACGCCTGCAACTGGACGCGCCGCTGGCGCAGGAGCAGAACGACGAAGGCGCCGCACTCGAATGCACGCCCGGCCGCGAGGAACTGTGCGACGTCAACCGCCAGGACTGGTCGGCGCTGCTGAAGCTGCAACCGCAGGCGCAGCTATTGCCGCCCACCCCGCCCACCGTGCCTGCCTCCATGCCGATCACGACGCCGCCCGCGACGCCGGCAAGCGCGACACCGGGCACGCCCGCCGTCCCGCCAGCATCGCCCACCGCACCGAACCCGCCGGTCCCGCCACCGGCACCCGCCGCAGTACCTGCTCCGCCACAACCCGCCGCACCCTCCGGCGAAGACACGCCCAAGACCGAGCCGCAGTCATAGCCGAAACGCGTGCGTCCCACCGCAGGGCTGGCCCCAAAAAAATTCCTGCAGTTAGGCAAGGCCATGCGCGAGCGTTGCGCAGGAGGATCGTGGCCGTTAGAGCACTTCGGCTCGGCGCCCCCGACACACCAATAGGTGCGCGACCATGCGGCATCGTCCGGCAGTGCACCGCCCCAACAGCCGCCGACCCACCTGCCAATCCCCAATCCCGAATCCCCAATCCCAGCCCGATTGCCCACCCACCGGCGCCTCGCTACAGTGGCGCCATGCCCAGCCTGATCCTGCTGATGATCGCCGGCGCGGCGGTGTTCGCGTTCTGGAACGCCTCGCGTGCCGCCGCCGAACGCGCCGAAATCCTCGGCCGCAATGCCTGCAAGGCCGCCGACGTGCAGTGGCTGGACCAGAGCGTGCACGGCACCGGCCTGCGCCTGCGGCGCCTGCCCAACGGCTGGCTCGGCTTCGAGCGCAGCTTCCGCTTCGACTATTCCTACGACGGCACCGACCGCCACAGCGGCCGCCTGGTGCTGCTCGGCGACCAGTTGATCGCCTTCACCGGGCCGTCGGTGGCCAGCGTGAGCAGCCTGCAGGAAGCGCGCGCGCAGCGCGAGTGAGCCAAGGCACCACGGCTGCGCATCGATGGCACGCGGCCTCGCGTGGGCGACCGCCAAGGTGAGTGGGAAACCGCTTTGCATGCCATCTCGAATGGACGGCAACCGCCGGGATCTATCCGCCTGTCGCAGGAGCGGCTTCAGCCGCGACGGGCATTACCGGTACGCCCGTCGCGGCTGAAGCCGCTCCTACGACAGAACGCAGTGCGTGCGACGCGCGAACACCGGAAACGCCAACGCGTGGCTCGGTGAAGCGCGGCCCCAAGGCCGCGCATCGACGACTTACTTGACCACGCGCAGGCGCGGACGCTTGCCGGCGTCGTCGGACCCGCCCGGCCGCGGCGGTGGCGGGGTGTCGTCGCCCGGCGGCTCGCTGGCGCCATGGATGTCGTCCGGCAGCGCCATGCCCTGCCCGGTCTCGCGCGCATACACGGCCAGCACCGCGGACATCGGCACCTGCACCGGGTAGCTGACGCCGCCGAAGCGGGCGGTGAAGCTGACCCCGTCGTTGTCGATCTGCAACCGCACCACGGCGCGCTCGGCGATGTTCAGCACCACCCGCCCGTCCTTGACCGCGCTCGGCGGCACCTGCACGCCGGGCAGGCCCGCATCCACCAGGATGTGCGGGGTCATGCCGTTGTCGTTGATCCATTCCACCAGCGCCCGCAGCAGGTACGGGCGATGGCTGGTCATGCGGGAAGTGTCTTCGGTCATGCGCCCATTCTACGTGCCGGCGCGCGACGCCGGTACAGCTCGGAACACAGCGGGGACGGCGCGACGCACGGCATCATGCCGGCAGGTCGCGCAGTTTCTTTTCCTGGTCGGTCAGGCTGCGGATGAAACCGGGATTGCGGAAGATGCGGTTGCCGTAATCCTCGATCGCCTTGCCGTCCTTCGGCAGCGGGATGTCCAGCGCCTGCAGGCGCCAGATGATCGGCGCCATCGCGCAATCGGCCAGGCTCATCTCCGGATTGAGGAAGAACTTGCTGGCCTTGAACAGCGGCACCGAGGCGGTCAGCAGTTCCTTCAGGCGCTTGCGCCCGGCCTCGGCCTGGGCCTTGTTGCCGAGCTGGATCGCCTGCACCTGCGGCACCCAGTCGTGCTCGATGCGCAGCATCGCCAGGCGCAGGCGCGCGCGCGAGAGCGGGTCGACCGGCATCAGCGGCGGATGCGGATAGCGTTCGTCCAGGTACTCGCTGACCACCGAGGCGGCGTACAGCACCAGCTCGCGCTCCACCAGCGTCGGCACCGAGTGGTAGGGATTCAGGTCGATCAGGTCTTCCGGCGGATTCTGCGGATCCACCGCCACGAAATCGTAGGTCACGCCCTTGGCCGCGAGCACCAGGCGGACGCGGTGGCACAGGACATCATCCGTGGAGGAAAACAACGTCAAGGTATTTCGCATGCGCAAACTCGCCGCCATTCAAGGCTCTCCGACGGCCGGAATCCGCCGGCCGCATCGACGCCGCCCGCACATTGCGGACGGTCGTCACGGCCCCTGAGTGTGCAACCCTCGCTCACAAAAGCCAATAGGATGAACAGGGGATCGGCTCAGCAACGGTGCAGCCGGGATGCGGCCGGAACGGCCGCCGCTCAATGCACGTCCTTCCAGTATTCCTTCTTGAGCAGATAGGCCAGGAAGGTCAGCAGCGCCAGGAACAGCACCACCCACACGCCCAGGCTCTGCCGCTTCAACGCCGCCGGTTCGCCGGCGTACTCGAGGAAATTGCTGATGTCGCGCACCGTCTGGTCGAACTCGGCCGGGCTCTGCTTGCCCGGCGTGGCCAGTTGCAGCCGCTCCACCGGCTTGTCCACGCCCGGCTGCTCGGCCTTGCCGTACACAGGCTGCTGCAGGCCCTGCAGGTCCCACAGCGGATTGGGCATGGAGGCGTTGGCGAACAGCTTGTTGTTCCAGCCCAGCGGCCGCGACTGGTCGAGATAGAACGACTTGAGGTAGGTGTAGACCCAATCGGTGCCGCGCACGCGGGCGATCAGGCTCAGGTCCGGCGGCGCCTTGCCGAACCACTTGGTCGCCGCATCGTGCGGCATGGCCGTCTCGATGTGTTCGCCGATCTTGGCGCCGGTGAAGTTGAGGTTGTGCATCACCTCGTCCTCGCTCAGGCCCAGATCCTCGGCCATGCGCTGGTAGCGCAGGTACTTCAGCGAATGGCAACCGGAACAGTAGTTCATGAACAGCTTGGCGCCGCGTTGCAGCGAGGCGCGGTCGCCCAGGTCGTTGCCGGCCTGCAGGGTGGCGGCACCCTCGGCGGCCATGGCCGAGGCGGACAGCAGCAAGGCCGACGCGAAGCCGGCGAGCACGGCGATCAGGCGCTTAGTCATGGCTGCTCACCCGCTCCGGCACCGGCTTGGTTCGATCCAGCGAAGTCCATATCGGCATCGTCAGGAAGAAGGCGAAATACAGCACGGTCAGCACGCGACCGATATAGGTCTCGATGATCTCGGTGCCCGGGCCGGAACCGATCACGCCCAGCCAGACGAAGCACACCGCAAGAATCCCCAGCATCACCCGCGAGATCCAGCCGCGGTAGCGGATCGACTTGACCTTGGCGCGGTCCAGCCACGGCACCAGGAACAGGATCGCGATCGCCGAGAACATCACCAGCACACCGCCGAGCTTGTTCGGCACCACCCGCAACATCGCGTAGTACGGGGTGTAGTACCAGACCGGCTTGATGTGCTCCGGCGTCACCAGGCGATTGGCCTCGGTGAAGTTGTCGTGCTCCAGGAACAGACCGCCGAAGCCGGGCGCGAAGAAGATGATGAAGGCGCCGATCATCAGCAGGAAGCCGACGCCGACCAGGTCCTTGACCGTGTAGTACGGATGGAACGGGATGCCGTCGGCCGGCTTGTTCGGGTTCCAACGGTTGCCCTTGGGCCCCTTCTTGATCTCCACGCCGTCGGGATTGTTGGAACCGACCTCGTGCAGCGCGCCCAGGTGCAGCACCACCAGCAGCAACAGCACCAGCGGCAGCGCGATCACGTGCAGGGCGAAGAAGCGATTGAGGGTCGCGTCGGACGGCAGGTAGTCGCCCATGATCCACTCGGTCAGGCCGTTGCCGATCACCGGGATGGCGCCGAACAGCGAGATGATCACCTTGGCGCCCCAGAACGACATCTGCCCCCAGGGCAGCACGTAGCCCATGAAGGCTTCGGCCATCAGCACCAGGTAGATCAGCATGCCCAGGATCCACACCAGCTCGCGCGGCTTCTTGTAGCTGCCGTACATCAGCCCGCGGAACATGTGCAGGTAAACCACGATGAAGAACAGCGAGGCGCCGGTGGAGTGCATGTAGCGGATCAGCCAGCCCCACTCGACGTCGCGCATGATGTACTCGACCGAGTTGAACGCCTCGGCCGCGCTGGTCTTGTAGTGCATCGTCAGGAAGATGCCGGTGACGATCTGGTTGACCAGCACCACCATCGCCAGCGAGCCGAAGTAGTACCAGAGGTTGAAGTTCTTCGGCGCGTAGTACTCGGTGACGTGCTTGCGGTAGAACGGCATCAGCCCGGGGGCGCGCTCGTTGACCCAGTCGAACACGTTGCCCGCGGTGCGGGTGAGGATGTTGTCGGCCATGACTTACGCCCCTCCCTTCGCGGACGCGCTCGGGTCCACGCCGATCACCAGCGTGTTGTCGTCCTGGTAGTGGTGCGGCGGCACCAGCAGGTTGATCGGCGCCGGCACGCCCTGGAACACGCGGCCGGACATGTCGAAGCGCGACTTGTGGCAGGGGCAGAAATAGCCGCCCTTCCAGTCGGGGTCGTAGGGTTCGGGGCGGATCTCGGCGACCATTTCCGGCGAGCAGCCCAGGTGCGTGCACAGGCCGACCAGCACCGAGACGTCGGGCTTGATCGAGCGGTACTCCGGGTTCTTCAGCACGTAGTCCGGCTGCTGGTCCTTGTTGGTGGACTCCGGATCCTTGAGCCGGCTGTCCAGCGACGGCAACGCATCGAGCATCGCCTTGGAGCGCTTGACGATCCAGATCGGCTGGCCGCGCCACTCCAGGATCAGGCGCTGGCCTTCCTGCAGGGCGCTGATGTCGGCGGTGACCGGCGCGCCGGCCAGCTTGGCCTTTGCGCTCGGATTCCAGGACTTGATGAAAGGAACCGCCACGAACCCCGCACCGACCGCGCCCACGACGGACGTGGTGGCGGTGAGAAAGCGGCGGCGTCCTGCGTTTACAGAATCGTTGACCCCATCGTTGGCCATCCGGCACTCCGATCTGTGATTGGGTAGCGTGAGGCTGCCAGCAGCTCGGTGGGGGTCGAGCCGCACTGAATCCACTGCAGTGTAGCGGAACCCTTAACGCGACGACAATGGACGCGCGACGCCTCCTGCCGGGCCGCGGCGACGGCTCAATGCGCGGTCGCCAGCACGCCGCGATAGCGCTCGGCGAGCACGCCCACCCGTTGCACGTAGCGTTGGGTCTCGCTGTACGGCGGGATCCCGCCGTGTTTGTCTACCGCGCCTTCGCCGGCGTTGTAGCCGGCCGCGGCCAGGCTGAGGTTGCCGTTGAAGCGCTTCAGCAGCCACGCCAGGTACTGCACGCCACCGCGAATGTTTTGCGCTGCATCAAACGAATCGCTGACGCCGAAGCGGCGTGCGGTCGGCGGCATCAACTGCATCAGCCCCTGCGCGCCGGCGCGGCTGAGCGCCATCGGGTTGTAGGCGGACTCGGCGTGGATGATGGCGCGCACCACCGCTTCGTCGACGCCGTACTCGCGCGCGGCCGCGGCGATCTCGCTCTGGTAGGCGGTGGTGTTCAGGCGCACCGCACCGAAGTTGACTCCGGGATTGGCACAGGCGTAGCAGGTCTCCATGAAGCTGTAGCGGATCGTGCGCACCGCGCCGAGATTGGCGACCTGGGTCGGGCGCGCGCTGGTGTAGTGGCGCACGCCGTCCTTCATGTACGAATACAGCTGGCCACTGACCAGGCGCCGTGGCGCGCCACTGTTGCCGGGCGCCACCGGGGCGACCCGGTTGGGCACGGCGTTGGCGGTGACCGGGGCCGGCGCGGCGACCGGGGCGCTGATCAGGGTGGCCGGGGCCACCGTGCCGGCGCTGGCGATGACGCCGCGGCTGGGCGCGCGCTCGCTGCCGGCCCTGGCCGGCGCAGGCGCCGGGGTGGCACGCGCGGCGCGGCGGTCGGGGGTGTAGCGGCCGATCACGCTGCAACTGGCGCCGGACACGCGCTTGCTGCCGTAGCTGGGCACGCCGTCGCTGCCGGTGCACTTGTACAGGGTGCCGGCGCTGGCCGGCGCAGCCGTCAACGTGGCGAATCCCAGCCCCAGGAGCCACAGCATCCCCTTCATGGCAGCGAGTGTCCCAACTTCCCCGGCGCTTGCCAAGTGCGCGCCATCCCGGCACCGCCGCGAGGCATGGTCGCCGGCAGGCCCAGGCGTCTATTCCTCGGGCACCGGCGCCGGAAGCTGCTCCAGCAACGCGTTCAGGGTCCTGCGCAGCGCCGCCAGCACGTCGGGTTCGGCCTGCAGCCCGGCGAACGGCACGCCGATGGTCAGCAACTGCGCCGCCAGCCACGGCACCGCGTCGGCCAGCAGCGACAGCCTGCAATGGCCGTCGGCCTCGTCCTGCAGGGTGCCGCACCACAATGGAATGCGCGCCCCCAGCTCGGCGGCACTGCCGCGCAGCCGCACGCTGAGCGCGTAGCCCAGCGCCTGCGGGCTGTAGCGGATCGCCGCATCGACCATGGCCGCCGCGTCCTGCGGCGGCAGGCGCAATGCCACCGCCGCGCCGAGCTGCAGGGGCGGCACGATGCGCTCGGCGCGGAAGGTGCGCCAGTCGCCGCGGTCGCGGTCCCAGGCCAGCAGGTACCAGCGGCGGCCGGCGTTGACCAGGCGCAGCGGCTCGACCAGGCGCTGGCTGGCGTGGCCGCCGTGGTCGCGGTAGGCGAACCCCAGCAGCCGACGGTCGCGGCAGGCGCTGGCGACGCCGATCAGCACCCGCGTGTCCGGCCGCAGCGGGTCCTGGCCCAGCGCCAGGGTCGCGCCCTGCAAGGCGTCGGCGCGCTGGCGCACCCGCGCCGGCAGCAGCGGTTCGAGCTTGGCCAGCACCCGCACCGCGGTGTCCTCCAGACCGGCCATGCTGGCGCTGGCCGCGCGCAGCGCCACCGCGACCGCCACCGCCTCGTCCTCCTCGAACAGCAGCGGCAGCATCTGCGCGCCGGCGGCCAGCCGGTACCCGCCGCCGACCCCGGCCGCGGCCTCCACGGCGTAGCCCAGCGCGCGCAGCCGCTCCACGTCGCGGCGCAGGCTGCGCCGGTCCACGCCGAGCCGCTCGGCCAAGTCGGCGCCGGACCACAGCCGGCGGGTCTGCAACAGGGCGATCAGGCGCAACAGGCGGGCGGCGGGCGATGACATCGGTGCACGCTATTGCGGACAGAATCTGTCCGCAATGTGGTCTAGGGTGTTCGCACCGACCAGCCAGGAGCCGCGCATGACCGCCGACCGCCACATCACCCTGTTCCATAACCCGCGTTCGCGCTCGCGCGGCGTGCTGATCCTGCTGGAGGAGCTGGGCGCCGACTACGCCATCGAGCGCATCGACTTCGACCGGCAGGCGCAACTGGCGCCGGAATACCTGGCGATCAACCCGATGGGCAAGGTACCGGCGATCGTGCATGCCGGCGCGGTGGTGACCGAGCAGGGCGCGATCTACCCCTACCTGGCCGACCTGTATCCCGAAGCCGGGCTGGCGCCGCCGATCGGCGACCCGCTGCGCGGCCCTTACCTGCGCTGGCTGGCGTTCTACGGCGCCTGCTTCGAGCCGGCGCTGGTCGACCGCGCGCTCAAGCGCGAACCGCCGCCGCGGGCGATGTCGCCCTATGCTGACTGCGATACCGTGCTGGCGGTGGTGGACGCGCAACTGGCGCGCGGCGACTACCTGCTCGGCGCGCGTTGCAGCGCCGCCGACGTGCTGTGGGGCAGCGCGCTGGGCTGGATGCTGCAGTTCGGCCTGCTCGATTCGCCGGCGCCGACCCGCGCCTACGCCGAGCGCATGGCCGCGCGGCCGGCGGTGCAGCGCGCGCTTGCGGTGGATGCCGCGGGCGACTGACCTGCGCCCGCGCGCCGGCACGAGTAAACTAGTCGGCTTCCTTTCCACCCGCCTGGATTAAGCGCCATGCCCGGGACCGTCCTGCATCCCCTGCCCTCCACCGGCACCGCCGCCGCGCCCGCGCCCGCGCCGGTGCGCGGCAAGCTGTACATCAAGACCCACGGTTGCCAGATGAACGAGTACGACTCGGCCAAGATGGCCGACGTGCTCGCCGCGTCCGAAGGCCTGGAGCTGACCGACAACCCCGAAGAAGCGGACGTGGTCCTGGTCAACACCTGCTCGATCCGCGAGAAGGCGCAGGAAAAGGTGTTCAGCCAGCTCGGCCGCTGGAAGGCACTGAAGGCCGGCGGCAAGCCGGTGATCATCGGCGTCGGCGGCTGCGTGGCCTCGCAGGAAGGCGAAGCCATCGTCAAGCGCGCGCCCTACGTGGACCTGGTGTTCGGCCCGCAGACCCTGCACCGGCTGCCGGAGCTGATCCGCGCGCGGCGCGAATCGGGCAAGTCGCAGGTGGACATCAGCTTCCCCGAGGTCGAGAAGTTCGACCGCCTGCCGGAACCGCGTGCCGAAGGCCCATCGGCCTTCGTGTCGATCATGGAAGGCTGCTCCAAGTACTGCTCGTTCTGCGTGGTGCCCTACACCCGCGGCGAGGAGATCAGCCGGCCGTTCGAGGACGTGCTGGTGGAAGTGGCGCAGCTGGCCGCGCAGGGCGTGCGCGAGATCAACCTGCTCGGCCAGAACGTCAACGCCTACCGCGGTCCGTATGCCGACGCCGAGGCCGGCGAGGAAGCGCAGTACGCGGACCTGGGCCTGCTGATCCGCAGCATCGCGCAGATCGAGGGCATCGGCCGCATCCGCTTCACCACCTCGCACCCGCTGGAATTCAGCGACTCGCTGGTGGAGGCCTACCGCGACGTGCCGCAGCTGGCCAACTACCTGCACCTGCCGGTGCAGGCCGGCAGCGACCGCATCCTCAGCGCGATGAAGCGCGGCTACACCGCGCTGGAGTTCAAGCAGAAGATCCGCAAGCTGCGCGCGGTGCGTCCGGACATCTCGATCAGCTCGGACTTCATCGTCGGTTTTCCCGGCGAGACCGACGCCGATTTCGACAAGACCATGAAGCTGATCGAGGACGTGGGCTTCGACCAGAGCTTCTCCTTCATCTACTCGCGGCGCCCGGGCACGCCCGCCGCCGACCTGGAAGACGACACCCCCGAGGCGGTCAAGCACGCGCGGCTGGCGCGACTGCAGGCGCACATCAATGCGCATGCGCAGACGATCTCGCAGGGGATGATCGGCAGCGTGCAGACCGTGCTGGTGGAAGGCCCGTCGAAGAAGAACCCGGCCGAGCTGACCGGCAAGACCGAGAACATGCGTTCGGTGAACTTCCCCGGCCATCCGCGCCTGATCGGCCAGTTCGTCGAGGTGACGATCACCGAGGCGCTGAGCAATTCGCTGCGCGGCCGCCTGCACCTGGCCGAGGACGACGCCGCGGCCTGAGCGGCGGCGGGCGCGCGCTAGTCGAGCGCGCTGAGGAAGCGCTCGCCGCGCGGGCCGATCTGCACCACCCGCGAATCCGGCACGCGCCGGGCCAGGCCGGTGTCGAGGAGATACCGGAGCAAGGCGCTGCCCAGCGCGCCGGCGACATGATCTTGGCGCTCGCTCCAGTCCAGGCACGGCCGGCACACCGGTCGGCGCGACGCACGCAGTGCCGCCACATCGATGCCCAGCGTCGCGCACCAAGCAGCGCCGGACGCGCTCAGCGCCATGCCGTCGCTGCACAGCAGGTGTCCACGCGCTTCCATCTGCTGGCGCCAGCGGATCGCCAGTTCGCCGGCGAGGTGGTCGTAGCAGACCCGCGCCCGGCGCAGGCCGGAATCCACCGGACCGACCCGCCGGGTCTGCGGCGGCGCAAGTCCCATCACCGCCTCGACTGCCGCGGCAACCTGCGCATCGGCGAGGCGGAAATAGCGGTGCCGGCCTTGGCGCACCACCGCAAGCAGACCGGCCTGGACCAGTTGCGTCAGATGTTGGCTGGCGGTGGACGGCGCCACGCCGCCGTCCAGGGCCAATTCCGTGGCGGTGCGCGCCTGTCCGCTCATCAACGCCGCCAGCATGCGGCTGCGCGCGGCGTCGCCCAGCAGGAAGGCGACACGGGACAGCGGTGTGGCTTCACTCATGCTTCGATTCTAGACGAAGCATGGCACCGCGCTGGCGCCTACCGTGCCCGCTTCCCACACGAGGCAGGCACATGGCCGACACGCTGCACCACTACGTTTCGCAACTGCACTGGACCGGCAACCGCGGCGACGGCACCGCCGACTACACCGGCTACGGCCGCGACTACACGCTGCAGGTTCCCGGCAAAGCGGCGCTGGCGGGCAGCGCCGATCCCGCGTTCCGCGGCGACCCGGCGCTGCACAACCCGGAAGACCTGTTCGTCGGCGCCCTCGCCGCCTGCCACATGCTCACCTACCTGGCGCTGTGCGCGCATGCCGGCATCCGGGTCCTGGCCTACCACGACCAGGCACAAGGTTGGCTGGAGCTGCATTCCGGCCGCGGCGGGCGCTTCCGCGAGGTGGCGCTGGCGCCGCGGGTGACCATTGCCGCGGACAGCGATGCGACCCGCGCACGCGCGCTGCACGCACAGGCGCACGCGCAGTGCTTCATCGCCAACAGCTGCGCGATGGCGGTGCGCTGCGAGGCGACGATCGTGCACGGCGAGGCGACGGCGGAGGCGCTGCGATGAAGGACGTGGAGATCCATCTCGACGATCGCCCCGGCGCCCTGGCGGCGATGGCCAAGGCGCTGGGCGCGGCCGGCATCAGCATCGAAGGCGGCGGCGCGTGGCGGGTGGGCGGCCGCGCGGTCGCGCACTTCCTGTTCGAGGCTGCCGCGCCGGTGCGCGACGCGCTGCAGACGCACGGGATGCGCGTGGCCGCCGAACGCCCCGCGGTGCTGCTGCGCCTGGACCAGGAAACGCCGGGACAACTGGGCTTGCTCACCGGCCTGCTCGGCGACGCCGGCATCGACATCGCCGTGCAGTACAGCGATCACCACGGTCAGCTGGTGCTGGTGGTGGACGACCTTTCCGGCGCACGGGCGATCGCGGAGGCGTGGATGCAGGCCCGCCACGCGCGCAGCGACGGTGGACATGGATAGGCGCGCCGCAACGCATTCCCAGAAGACAAGCGCGGCGGCACGCCCGGCGCTGGCCGGCAGGTGCGATTTTTTCGCCACCACAGGGCCGCGCCTTGCCGGGCAAGGCGTCCGCGCAGTTGTCCACAGGCTTTTGGACAATCGATCCACACCCATTGTGGACAACGTTGCCATCGCCGCCTCGTGCGGGTCGCGGCGGTGGCGCTCACAGGCGCGGGGCGCAGTCCGATCGCGTCGGCGTGCACACACCGCCGCCACCGCCGCTCCCCCTTCACTGGCCCGGCTACGCGCTGCGCGCTACCCTTTGCGCCCCTCTTTTTTTCGACGTCGCCGCTGGCGGCGCGCGCCCGCCATGACCACCCCTGCGCAACGCGACTTCACCCTGGATCCCGCCGACACCGAGCGTCTGGCCAACCTGGCCGGCCCGTTCGATGCGCACCTGCGGCAGATCGAACTGCGCCTGGGCGTGGAGATCTCCAACCGCGGCAACGTGTACCGGGTGACCGGGCCGGAGCCGGCGGTGGCGGCGGCCGAGCGCCTGCTGCAGGCGCTGTACGCCGAGGCCGACCACGTCGCCTTCGACGACCAGGAAATCCACCTGCGGCTCAACCAGTCCAACGTCGACCAGGTGGCGCAGCGCGCCTACCAGCCGCAGGAAGTGGCGATCAAGGTCAAGCGCGGCACGGTGCGCGGGCGCGGCGCCAACCAGGCCAAATACCTGCACCAGATCGCCACCCACGACATCAACTTCGGCATCGGCCCGGCCGGCACCGGCAAGACCTTCCTGGCCGTGGCCAGCGCGGTGGAAGCCCTGAACGAATCGCGGGTGCAGCGCCTGATCCTGGTGCGCCCGGCGGTGGAGGCCGGCGAGAAGCTGGGCTTCCTGCCCGGCGACCTCAGCCAGAAGGTCGACCCCTATCTGCGCCCGCTGTACGACGCGCTGTACGAGATGCTGGGCGTGGAGAAGGTGGTCAAGCTGCTGGAGAAGAACGTCATCGAGATCGCGCCGCTGGCGTACATGCGCGGGCGCACCCTCAATGACGCCTACGTGATCCTGGACGAGGCGCAGAACACCACCATCGAGCAGATGAAGATGTTCCTGACCCGTCTCGGCTTCGGCAGCACCGCGGTGGTCACCGGCGACCTGACCCAGATCGACCTGCCCAAGCACGTCAAGTCCGGCCTGCGCGATGCCATCGAGGTGCTGCACGAGGTGGACGGGGTCAGCTTCACCTTCTTCGAGGCGCGCGACGTGGTCCGGCATCCGCTGGTGGCGCGCATCGTCAACGCCTACGAGAAGCGCGACGTCGTCGACCGCGCCAGCGGCCCCGCCGCGTGATCCGGGTCGTGCCCACCCTGCTGGCAACGCTGCTCGGCGTGGCCGGCAGTGCCGGCGGCCAGACGCCCGATACAACGCCAGCGCAGGATCCGGCGCCGCAGCGCAGCGCCCTGGCGCAATCGCTGACCCCGCCCTGCCTGACGATCGTGCAGGACACCGCCAGCATCGGCCTGCCGCGCGATGTGCTCGAGCGCGCCGCGGCGATCGCCCGCACCTCGCCGACCGCGCCGCGCGGCAACGAAGCGCAACGCCTGGCCTGGATCGCCGGTACCCGGGCGCAGGCGCTGCTCGATGCGGCCGAATCCACCGGCGTAACGCGCGACCGCTTCGGCTGCAATGCGCTGGCCTACGCAAAGGTGCCAGCGGACAGCTTCTACCTCGTCGGCCAACTGCTCGAACACGGCCAGGCTGCGGTGTGGCTCCCCGCGTCGGGGCGCTTTGCCGCCACGGTGGAAATCCGGCGCGACAATCCGCAGTGCCAGCGAGGCCCGATGGGCAGCCTGGCCTACCGCGTCGACGACGAAAAGACCCCGCTGCTGTTCCTGGTCGCATGCGTGACCTGAGCCTGCTGCTGCGCGCTTGCCGCTGCTGGGCAAGGCGCGCAGTGGCCGCAACTGCGCCGCTGACGCCGGCATCGATCGCAGCACAGGCAACGCCGCTGTGATCGAGATCGCCTAAGCCGCCGGCGACTGGGCGTCGCCCTGAGCGCGCGTTAGCGCGATACTGTGCCCCCCACCGCTGCACCCGGTCGTTCCGCCATGACCAAAGGTCCCGTCCGCCTCGATGTCGGCGTCAGCTACGCCCTGCCCCGTGCCGGGCTGCCGGCGGCGACGAGCTTCCGCAAATGGGTCGCCGCGGCGCTGAAGGGCCGCATCCGCGAGGCCGACCTGGCGATCCGCCTGGTCGACGACCGCGAAGGCCGCGCCCTCAACCAGCACTACCGCGGCAAGGACTACGCCACCAACGTGCTCAGTTTTCCGGCCGAACTGCCCGAGGGGCTGCCGAAGGGCGTGAAGCTGCCGCTGCTCGGCGACCTAGTGATCTGCGCGCCGGTGGTGGCGCGCGAAGCCGCCGAACAGGACAAGCCGCTCAACGCCCACTACGCGCACCTGACCGTGCACGGCGTGCTGCACCTGCTCGGCTGGGACCACGAGGACGACAAGGAAGCCGAGGCGATGGAGCAGCTGGAGCGCGAGATCCTGGCCGACCTCGGCGTCTCCGACCCCTACGCCGGCGAGCGTTGATCCGATATCCCACGCCCGCTGCCGCGACCGACCCTCACCCCAACCCCTCTCCCGGGGGAGAGGGGCTCGGTGTGTCCCCCACCGCCCCGCGCTGGTCAAGCGCGGGCACCGGCGGTAACGTGGCCGCGCGGCGATCGCCGCAGCCCCGTCCTGCTTCGAGGTTCCGTGCGTTGATCCGTCCCTCGCTCGTCCTGCTCGCGCTCGCCTGCGCCATCCCTGCGGCTGTCGCCGCGCCTGCCGCGCCGCCCACTGCAAGGCCTGCCACCACCGCAACCGCCGATCCGGCCATCGACCTGCCGGCGCTGCTGGAATGCCGCCAGCACGAGGCCGACTTCGCCGCGCTGTCGCCGCTGCTGGCCGATCCGCTGAAGGCGGTGGCGCACGGCTGGCGGCCGCTGCCGCAGTCCAACCCATTCATGACCGAGTACGCACTGGTCCGGCCGATCCAGGTGTTCGGCTACAGCAGCGAGCAGATCGCCTTCTCCGGCGCCAGCGTGATGGCGATCCTGGACCTGCCCGACCCGAGGCCGCTTGCCAAGCGCCTGAACCTGGAAGCGGCGGTGGATACGCCGGAGAAGGCCATGTTCGGCCGCGAGGTGCTCAGCCGCGACGTGCACGACCCCAAGACCGGCGAGCCGATGATCGAGTCGATCATCCTCAGCGTGTCCACGGTGAAATCGCACCCCGGCAAGACCCTGGCCGGCTGCAGCTACAGCCTGGACCTGCCCGAGGAGCCTGGCGCGCCACCGGCGCCGGACGCGCTGCACACGCCGCCCAAGGGCGGCTGAACCCGCGCCGGCGGGCCTGCCGGCACGCGCCGCCGGCGTCGCGATGCTGTCGCGACCGCCCTGCTAGACTTGCGGCTACCGCCCGTTCGACCGGGCGCCTGACCACAGAACATGTCTGAAGACGGACCGAGTAGCTCCTCCCCGGAACCCCACGAAAAGCGCCGCGGCTGGCTGGAACGCCTGACCTCGGTATTCTCCGGCGACCCACACACCCGCGACGATCTGGTCGAGGTGCTGCGCGACGCGCAGCACGATGGCCTGATCGCCGCCGACACGCTGCGCATGATGGAGGGCGCGCTGTCGGTCTCCGAACTCACCGTCGGCGACGTGATGGTCTCGCGCGCACAGATGGTGTCGCTGCCGGTGGAGTCGCGCTTCCTCGACCTGATGAAGCAGGTGGTCGAATCCGGCCACTCGCGCTTCCCGGTGCACGGCGAGAACAAGGACGACATCCTCGGCATCCTGCTGGCCAAGGACCTGCTGCGCGGCGTGGTCGCCGACCACGGCCCGGGCACGGTGCGCGAACTGCTGCGTCCGGCGGTGCTGATTCCCGAGTCGAAGAAGCTCAACGTGCTGCTCAAGGAGTTCCGGCTCTCGCGCAACCACATGGCGATCGTGGTCGACGAGTACGGCGGCGTGGCCGGGCTGGTGACCATCGAGGACGTGCTGGAGCAGATCGTCGGCGACATCGACGACGAACACGACGACGCCGAGGACGAGGCATCGCTAATCGCCGCGCAGGCCGACGGCCAGTACGTGGTGGATGCGCTGACCCCGATCGAGGATTTCAACGAGCGCTTCGGCGCCGACTTCCCGGACGACGACTACGACACCGTCGGCGGGCTGGTCACCGAGGCGATCGGCCACCTGCCCGAGACCGGCGAGGAACTGACCCTGGGCCGATTCGCGTTCCGTGTGGCGAAGGCCGACGCGCGCCGGGTGCAGGCGTTCCACGTCACCATCCTGCCGCCTGCCGAGCAGGACGGCGCTTGAGCGGGTGCACCGTGCCGCGCACGCGCGCGGCGTACTGGCTGGGACTGCTGCTGGCGCTGTGGGCCGGGTTGGCCTTCGCGCAGACGCCGTCCGCGGATCCGGCGGCCCCGCCGCCGCTGGCCGCCCCGCCGGCGCCGACAGGGCCCGCAGCCGATGCCAGCGACCCGGCGCCGCGCATCGGCGTGGCCACGATGCAGCCCGGCGAAGTGTTCTTCGAGCGCTTCGGCCACGACGCCATCGTGGTGCTGGATCCGCGCAGCGGCCAGGCCACCTCGTACAACTTCGGCTTCTTCGACCCCAGCGAACCGGGCTTCGTCGGCCGCTTCGCCGCCGGCGACATGCGCTACTACCTGGTCGCGCTGCCGCTGCAGGAGGACCTGGAGCAGTACCGCGAAGCCGGCCGCGGCGTCGACATCCAGTGGCTGGACCTGGCCCCGGCGCAGGCACGCGCGCTGCAGCAGGCGCTGGCCTGGCGCGCGCGCCCGGAGAACGCGCGCTACCGCTACGACTACTACACCGCCAACTGCGCCACGATGGTCCGCGACGCGCTGGACCGGGCCATGGGCGGCGCGCTGCACGCGCAGCTGTCCGGCCGCTCGCGCGGCAACACCTACCGCAGCGAATCGGTCCGCCTGGCCTCGCCGGCGCCGTGGATGTGGCTGGGCTTCGACCTGGGCCTGGGCCCGTACGCCGACAAGCCGCTGTCGCGCTGGGAGGAGGCCTTCGTGCCGATGCGCCTGGCCGAAAGCCTGAACGAGGTGCGCAACAGCGAAGGCCGCCCGCTGGTGCAGGCGCGCCAGCAGTTGCTGCCGCAGCGGCTGCCGCCGGAGCCGCCGGAACAACTGCGGCACTGGTGGCCGTGGCTGCTGGTCGGGCTGGCCGCGGCGGCGGGCGTGCTGGCGCTGGGCCGCCGCCCGCGCTGGCTGGCGGCGCTGGCGCTGCCGTTCTGGCTGCTGTGCGCGCTCGGCGGCGCGGTCCTGCTGTACCTGTGGGGCTTCAGCGAGCATCGCGCCGCCTGGGGCAACCGCAACCTGTTGCTGCTGGATCCGCTGTGCCTGCCGCTGTTGGTCGGCGGCGTGGCGCTGCTGCGCGGGCGCCGCCCGGGGCGCTGGTTCCACGTGCTGTTGTGGCTGGTGGTGGCGCTGGCCGGTGCCGCACTGCTGATCCACTGGCTGTCGATGCTGCAGCCGCAGTTCAACCTGCAATGGATCGCGCTGCTGCTGCCGGTGCACGCGGCGCTGGCCTGGGCGCTCACCCGCCCTCGCCCGCAGCGCTGATACCGTCGACGCCACTCGCCCCGCGCGCCTCCGCCGAACCCGATCCCGCCATGGCCTCCGCGACCGCCAATCCCGCCTGCGTCATCAACTGCGTGCATTACGACGGCCACGGCCGTCGCCACGACATCGCCCTGGAGCAGATCAGCGACGTGCTGGCCGGCCACGACGACGGCTTCGTCTGGGTCGGCATGTACGAGCCCGGCGACGCGGTGCTGCAGCAGCTCAAGGAGGAATTCCAGCTGCACGAACTGGCGATCGAGGACACCCGCAAGGCGCACCAGCGGCCCAAGGTCGAGGCCTTCGGCAACTCGCTGTTCCTGGCGGTGCATACCGCGCAGGTGATCGACGAGCGCATCGTCTACGGCGAGACCCATGCCTTCCTCGGCGAGCGCTTCCTGCTGACCGTGCGCCATGGCGCCTCGCTGCCCTACGCGCCGGTGCGCGAGCGGCTGGAACGCGAGGCCTCGCTGATGAAACTGGGCCCGTCGTACGCGCTGTACGCGGTGCTGGACTACGTGGTGGACAACTACCAACCGATCCTCGACGCCTTCCGGCAGAGCCTGGAGCGGCTGGAGTCGGACATCTTCGCCGAGGCGTACCGCCGCGACACCGCGATCCGGCTGTACGAACTCAAGCGCGAACTCAACCAGATGCGCCTGGGCGTGGCGCCTTTGCAGGACGTGCTGGCGCACCTCAAGCGCCACCCCGGCCCGCTGATCGCCGAGGAAGTGCGCCTGTACGTGCGCGACGTGCTCGACCACGCGGTGCGCACCAACGACGCCATCGACACCCTGCGCGAGATGCTCGGTACCGCCCTGAGCGTGAACCTGTCGCTGGTCACCCTGGCCCAGGGCGAGACGGTCAAGCGCCTCGGCGCCTGGGCCGCCCTGCTCGCCGCGCCGACCCTGATCACCAGTTGGTACGGCATGAACTTCAAGCAGATGCCGGAACTGGAATGGCCCTGGGCCTACCCGCTGATGGTCGGCGGCGTGGCCGCGGTGTGCGTGGCGCTGTATGTGGCGTTCAAGCGGGCGAGGTGGTTGTGAGCCGCCGCGCAGCGGCGGCGGGAATGGAGAAACGGGAATCGGGAATGGACGGCGTGCTGCAGGCGTGATGTAAGGCTGAATCGTTAGGCGTGCAGTCGTCCGTGACAGACGGCGCCATCAGGCGCCGCCGCTTCTCCCATTCCCAATTCTCCATTCCCGATTCCCAACTCAAGCCACATACACCGACTTGATGTTCATGAACTCATGGATGCCATGCTCGGCCAGTTCGCGGCCGAAACCGGAGCGCTTGATGCCGCCGAACGGGAGGCGCACGTCGCTCTTGACGATGGCGTTGACGAAGGCGGCGCCGCATTGCAGCTGGCAGGCCACGCGCTCGCCGCGGGCGCGGTCGGCGGTCCAGACGCTGCCGCCGAGGCCGAAGGTGGTGTCGTTGGCCACGCGCACCGCCTCGGCTTCGTCGGCCACGCGCAGGATCGCCGCGACCGGGCCGAACAGTTCCTCGTCGTAGGCCGGCATGCCCGGCGCCACCTGGTCGAGGATCGAGGCCGGATAGCCGGCGTGGCTGCCGCGTTCCGGCTCGCAACCGAGCAGCGGCTTGGCTCCCTTGGCGATGCTGGCCTGTACCTGCTTGTGCAGTTCGTCGCGCAGATCCTGCCGCGCCATTGGCGCCAGCGTGGTCGCCTCGTCCTGCGGATCGCCGAGGCGGCGCTCGACCGCGGCAGCGACGAAGCGGCGCACGAATTCGTCGGCGATCGCCTCCACCACCACGAAGCGCTTGGCCGCGATGCAGGTCTGGCCGGCATTGTCGAAGCGCGACTTCACCGCCGCTGCGACGGTGGCATCGAGGTCGGCGTCGTCCAGCACTACGAAGGCGTCGCTGCCGCCCAGTTCCATCACGCACTTCTTCAGCTGCCCACCGGCATTGGCGGCGATGGAGCGACCGGCGCGTTCGCTGCCGGTCAGGGTGACCGCCGCCACCCGCGCATCGCGCAGCACCTCGGCGGCCTGGTCGTTGTCGATGTGCAGCACGTCGAATACCCCATCCGGCACGCCGGCGTCGGCCAGCACCTTGCGGATCGCGTCGGCGCAGCGCGGCACGTTGCTGGCGTGCTTGAGCAGAGCGACGTTGCCGGCCATCAGCGCCGGCGCCAGGAAGCGGAACACCTGCCAGATCGGGAAGTTCCATGGCATCACCGCCAGCACGCAGCCCAGCGGCTCGTAGCGCACGTAGCTGCGCTGTGCATCGGTGGCCACTGCTTGTTCGCGCAGGTACTCGGCCGCGTGCTCGGCGTAGTAGTCGCAGGCGGCGGCGCACTTGTCGAGCTCGGCCAGCGCCTCCTTGCGCAGCTTGCCCATTTCCGCGGTCATCACCCGCTGAATCGCGTCGCGCTGTTCGCGCAATTGCGCACCGGCCTTGCGCAGCAGCGCGCCGCGTTGTTCCAGCGGGGTCGCCGCCCAGCCGGGAAATGCCTGCGCCGCGGCGGCCAGGCGCTGTTCGACGGCGGCGGCATCCATCAGCTCGAGGCTGTATTCGATCTGGCCGGTGGCCGGATTGACGGTGTCGTAAGGCATCGCGGCGGACTCCTTGAAAAATGTCCTGTCAGCCTAGCGCCGTGGACGTTGCCGCGACGTGGCGATGCCGTCGCGTGCGATGGCTCACAGTGTTCCGCCATTTCCGTAGGAGCAAAGCAGCACGCCCTAGCCCGCCTGCTGCTGGGCAAGCTGGATATCGCGCTGGCGGCGCTTCTCGCTGCGCGCCATCAGCCACCAGCCAACAAACGCGGCGATCGAGACCGCCAACACCATCAGCGTGGCCAGGGCATTGATCTTGGGCTTGAGGCCCATGCGCACCGAGGAGAACACGGTCATCGGCAGCGTGGTCGAATCCGGGCCAGCGACGAAGTTGGCGATCACCACGTCGTCCAGCGACAGGGTGAACGCCAGCAGCCAGCCCGACACCAGCGCCGGGGCGATGATCGGCACGGTGATCAGGAAGAACACCTTGATCCGGTTGGCGCCCAGGTCCATCGCCGCCTCCTCCAGCGAGCGATCCAGCTCCTGCAGGCGCGAGGACACCACCACGGTGACGAAGGACAGGGTGAAGGTGACATGCGCCGCCCAGATCGCCACCACGCCCTTGGGCGGGATGCCGAGCACGCCGCCCATCGACACCAGCATCATCATGATCGACAGGCCGATGATCACTTCCGGCATCACCAGCGGCGCGGTCACCAGCGCGCCGAACAGGCTCTTGCTGGGAAAGCGCCGGAAGCGCGTCATCGCCATCGCCGCCAGCGTGCCGATCACCATCGACGCGGTGGCGGTCCAGAACGCCACCTTCAGGCTGATCCACGCCGCCTGCAGGATCTGCCGGTCGCGCAGCAGCTCGCCGTACCACTTGGTGGAGAAGCCGGCCCACACCGTCGCCAGCTTGGAGGCGTTGAACGAATACACCATCAGCAGCAGGATCGGCAGGTACAGGAAGGCGAAGCCGGCACCCAGCACCGTCCAGCGCAGCACCGTGCCCATGCCGCCGCGCGCGCCGCTCATGCCTGCCCGCCTTCGAGCTGGCGCTGCTGGTAGCGGTTGAAGATCAGGATCGGCACCATCAGCAATGCCAGCATCGCGATCGCCACCGCCGAGGCGGTCGGCCAGTCGCGGTTGTTGAAGAACTCGCCCCACAGCACGCGGCCGATCATCAGCGTGTCCGGGCCACCGAGCATCTCCGGGATCACGAACTCGCCCACCGCCGGGATCATCACCAGCATGCAGCCGGCGACGATGCCGGGCCGCGACAGCGGCAGGGTCACGGTCAGGAACGCCTTCCACGGCGGCGCGCCGAGATCGTAGGCGGCCTCGAGCAGGCGCTGGTCGAGCTTGACCAGGGTCGCGTACAGCGGCAGCACCATGAACGGCAGGTAGCAGTAGACGATGCCGATGTAGGCGGCGATGGGCGTGTACAGGATGTGCAGCGGCGCATCGATCAGGCCCAGCGCCAGCAACGCGCGGTTGAGCACGCCGTTGCTGTCGAGGAAGCCGATCCAGGCGTAGACGCGGATCAGGAACGAGGTCCACGACGGCAGCACCACCAGCATCATCGCGATGTTGCGCGCCGACGGCGACAGCCGCGCGATCGCGTAGGCCATCGGGTAGCCGATCAGCAGGGTCAGCACGGTGGAAATGCCGGCGATCTTGATCGAGCCCCAGTAGGCCTCGATGTACTGATGGTCGCGCAGCAGCGCCAGGTAGTTCTGCAGGGTCAGCTTCAGCGTCAGCACGCCGTCGCGGAACTCCAGCAGTTCGCTGTACGGCGGGCTGCGGATCGCCTGCTCGGCGAAGGAGATGCGCAGCACGATCAGGAACGGGATCGCGAAGAACAGCAGCAACCACAGGTACGGCGCGGCGATCACCAGCCAGCGCATGGCCGGCAGCGAGCGCAGGCGCACGCGTTGCGGCAGGCCCAGCCGCGGCGTCGGCTCGGGCGGCACCGGGACGACGGGCGCGCTCATGCGGTCAGCACCACGCCGTCGTTGTCGTCCCACGACACCCACACCGTGTCGCCCCAGGTCATGCCTTCGCTGTCCCAGCGCTTCTGGTTGGCGAAGTTGGATTGCACGCGGATGCCGCTGGGCAGGCGCACGTGGAAGATCGAGTGGCTGCCGAAATAGGCGATGTCCTCGATGGTGCCGCGCGCCTTGTTGTAGGTCTGCTCCGGTTCGCCCTTGGTGATCCAGACCTTTTCCGGGCGCACCGCGAACGCCACCTCCTGCCCTTCCACGCCGGTGATGCCGTGGCTGATGTAGATCGGCACCGGGAACTGCGGGCACAGCACGGTCACATGGTCGGGATGGTCCTCGCCGATGCGGCCCTCGAACATGTTCACCGAGCCAATGAACTCGGCGACGAAACGGCTGTTCGGCGACTCGTAGATGTCGCCCGGCGTGCCGACCTGGCGGATGCGGCCCTGCTCCATCAGCGCGATGCGCGTGGCCATGGTCATCGCCTCCTCCTGGTCGTGGGTGACCATCACGCAGGTCACGCCCGAGGTCTCGATGATGGACACCAGCTCCAGCTGCATCTGCGAGCGCAGCTTCTTGTCCAGCGCCCCCATCGGCTCGTCCAGCAGCAGCAGCTTGGGCCGCTTGGCCAGCGAGCGCGCCAGCGCCACGCGCTGCTGCTGGCCGCCGGAGAGCTGGTGCGGCTTGCGCTTGCCGAGCGTGCCCAGCCGCACCAGCTCCAGCATCTCGCCGACGCGGCTGGCGATGGCGCTGCGCGACAGCCCGTCCTGCTTCAGCCCGAAGGCGATGTTCTGCTCCACGCTCATGTGCGGGAACAGCGCATAGGACTGGAACATCATGTTGAGCGGACGCTGGTACGGCGGCAGCCCATCCAGCGGCTGGCCGTCGAGCACGATGCGGCCGCGGCTGGGCTGCTCGAACCCGCCCAGGCAACGCAGCAGCGTGGACTTGCCGCTGCCGGAGCCGCCGAGCAGCGCGAAGATCTCGCCCTGGCCGATGTCCAGGTCGATGTCGTCCAGCGCGACGAAGCCGTCGAACTCCTTGCGCAGGCCGGCGATGGACACATAGCCGGCGCCCTTGGCCGGCGGCGGCGCCGGCAGATGGTCGGTTCTCGCTTCGCTCAACGCCATCGGTGATTCCCCGTGAAGCACGCCGTCGTGCGCAGCGCCGATGCGGCGGCGACCGTGGCGCGGTGATCGTCAGTGTAGCTGTGACGGCGTGGGATTCGGGAGTGGGGAGTGGGGATTCGTCAAAGCGGCGCGCGCTTACTGCGCCGTGGCTGGCGCTGGCGCGGACGCCGGTGGCGGAGGTGCCGCCCAGCCCAGGCCCAGGCTCTTCTGCAGGGCCACGTAGCGCAGCAGCACCTGGGTGTGCGCCTGCAGCGCGCTGTCCTGGGCCGAGGCCTGCTGGCGCTGCACGTCCAGCGCATCGATCAGCGACGAGGCGCCGGCGGCATAGCGTTGCTGCAGCAGCGCGGCCGAGCGATCCGCCGAGGCCGCGGCCTTGTCCGCCGCCAATGCCTGCTGGCGCGCGGCGCCGAACCGCGCCAGTGCGCCGTTGGCGTCCTGCAGCGCGGCCAGCACCGTGCCCTCGTAGGCGGCCAGGCGCGCTTCATTGCCGGCGCGGGCCTGCTCGACCTTGGCGCGGGTGCCGCCGAAATCGAAGATCGACCATTGCAGGAACGGCGCCACCACGCTGTTGACTGCATCGCGGCCGAGATCGCCCGGCGAGGTCGCGGCCATGCCGATGTTGCCGAGCAGCCGCACTTGCGGGAAATACGCGCTCAGCGCTTCGCCGATCTTCGCCGAGGACGAGGCCAACTGACGTTCGGCGCGGCGCACGTCCGGGCGCCGGCGGATCAGCGCGCCAGCATCGTCCACCGGCACCGTCGCCGGCAGCGTCGGCAGCGGCCGGTCCGCGGCCAGTTCGGTGTCGAGCGCGCCCGGCGCGCGGCCGATCATCAGCGCCAGTTGGTCCAGCGCCACCTGCGCCTGCGCCTGCAGGTCCGGCAACACCGCTTCCTGCTGCTGCAGCTGTGCCTGCGCGCGTTCCACCTGCAGGTCGGCGTCGGCGCCGCGCTCGCGGCGCTGGCGGGTCAGTTGCAGGGTCTGCCGCGCGGCCTCCAGGTTGCGCTGCGCCACGGCCATGCGCGCACGGGTGCTGCGGTAGCCCAGGTAGGCCTGCCCGACTTCAGCGGCGATCTGCACCTGCGTGTCAGCCAGGTCGGCCTCGTCGGCCTGGGCGTCGGCCAGTGCGCCTTCGCTGGCGCGGCGGCGGCGGCCGAAGAAATCCAGTTCCCAACTGGCATCGATGCCGACGCTGTAGAGCTGCATGCGCGGATCGACCTCCACCGGCTGGCCGGTGCCGGCGGCAATGCTGCCCAGGCGGTCGGTCAGCGCATCCGGCGCGCGCGCGTTGAGGTAGGCGGCGTTGGCGCCGACGCTGGGCAACTGCTCGGCGTGGCGCTGGTCGACCAGCGCGCGCGAGGCGCGCAGGCGCGCCTGCGCCACCCGCAGGTTGGGGCTGTGCTGCAGCGCCTGGTCGACCAGCATGCTCAACTGCGGGTCGTGCAGGGTGTCCCACCAGCGCTGCGGCGGCGGCGCCGGTACCACGCCGGCGGCGGCCGCCGTGGCATCGGCGCGATGCAGCCGCGGCTGCGCCAGCGCCGCCTCGGCCACCGGCGGCGGCTTCACGTAGTCCGGGCCGAGCATGCAGGCCGACAGCAGCGAGGGCAGCGCGGCGGCGACGAGAACGCGGGAGAAACGCAGGGCCATGGAATCCTCAATGCATCGCGAGCGGAGCGCCGCCCTTGGGCAGCGGCTTGAGCAGGAACGCCAGCGGGATCGTGCAGACCACGATCACCCCGAAGATCCAGAACAGGTCGTTGTAGGTCATCACCAGCGCCTGCTGCTGCACCAGCCGCGCCAGTTGCGCCAGCGACTGCATCGCCGCGCCGGCGCCGGAGGCCGACTGCAACTGCGCGGCGATGCCGTGCAGGTAGTCCTGCGCCAGCGGCGAATTGGCGGTGGTGCCGCTGCCGAGCATCTGCGTATGGAACACCATGCGCCGCTCCTGGAAGGTGGAGATCAGCGCCAGCCCGATCGAACCGCCCATGTTGCGCGCAGCGTTGAACAGGCCCGAGGCGTCGCCGGCCAGGTCCGGCGGCACCGAGGAGATCGCCGCCTGGTTGAGCGACATCATCGCCAGCGCCAGTCCGCAGCCCTGCAGCAGCTGCCCGACGACGAAATGCATGCCGACCGACTCGGCGGTCAGATGCATGTTGACGAAACAGGCCGCGGCGAAGCAGCTCAACCCGCCGAGCACCAGCACGCGCACGTCCACCGTGGTCAGCAGCTTGGGCATCATCGGCATCAGCAGCACCGTGGGAATACCCGACAGCAGCACCACGTAGCCGGACTGCTCGGTGTTGTAGCCGGAGATCACCGCCAGGAACTGCGGGATCATGTACATGACCCCGAACAGGATCATGCCCACCGCCATCACCATCACGAACACCGCGCCGAAACTGCGCTGCAGCAGGATCGACAGGCGGATCACCGGCTGCCGGCTGAGGAACTGCGAGCCCACCAGGGCGATGAAGCCGACCAGCGACACCACGCTCAGCAGCACGATCTCGGTGGACTCGAACCAGCGCTCGCGCTGGCCTTCCTCCAGCACCACGGTCAAGGCGCCCAGCCCCGCGGTCAGGCCGAAGATGCCGAGCCAGTCGGCGTCGAGCAGCCCGCGCAGGTACATGCGCTCGTGCGGCAACCCGAGCAGCAGCAGCGCCACCAGGCCGGCGCAGACCGGCACGTTGAGGAAGAATGCGTAGTGCCAGCTCACGTTCTCGGTGAGCCAGCCGCCGAGCAGCGGCCCGATCACCGGGCCCAGGATCACGGTCATGCCGAACAGCGCCGTGCCCAGGGTCTGCTGCGCCGGCGGCAGGCGGGTGGCGACGATGGTCAGCGCGGTGGGGATCAGCGCGCCGCCGGCGAAGCCCTGGCCGACCCGGCCGAGGATCATCATGGTCAGGCTGTTGGACAGTCCGCACACCACCGAGAAAAACGTGAACAGCAGCGCGCAGATCAGCAGGAAGTTGCGCAGCCCGAGGGTGCGCACGAACCAGCCGGTCAGCGGGATCATCACGATCTCGGCGACCAGGTAGGAGGTCGAGATCCAGGTGCCCTCGGTGCCGCTGGCGCCGACCTCGCCCTGGATGGTCGGCAGCGCGGCGTTGACGATGGAGATGTCCAGCGTCGCCATGAACGAGCCGATGGTGCCGGCGGCCACCGCCAGCCAGGCGCCGGTGTCGGCCTTTTGCGGCGCCTGCGCGCCGGCCGCCGCGGCCGCTTCGCTCACGGGGTGCGCCCGCGCGGCGCGACCGCATCCTGGCCCTGCGCGTCCTCCTCCTCCACGCGCTCCTTGGCGTCCTTGGCGCTGCGCGTGTCGACCGTCACCGTGACCGACATGCCCGGCACCAGCACCTTGCGCGCCTCGGCGCCGGCCTTGAGGCGGATCCGCACGGGTACCCGCTGCACTACCTTGGTGAAGTTGCCGGTGGCGTTCTCCGGCGGCAGCAGCGCGAACTGCGACCCGGTGCCCGGGGCGATGCTCTCGACCACGCCATCCAGCTCCACCCCGGACAGCGCATCGACCTCGATCCGCGCCGGCTGCCCCGGCCGCATCAGCCCGACCTGGGTTTCCTTGAAGTTGGCGCTCAGGTACAGCGCCTCCACCGGCACCACGCTCATCAGCCGGGTGCCGGCGGCGACGAACTGGCCGACCTGCACGGTCTTGTCACCGATGCGGCCGGCGATGCGCGCGGTCAGGCGGGTGTCCTCCACCGCCACCTCCGCCTGCGCGGCGTCGGCCTGCGCCTGCACCAGCGCGGCGCGCGCCTGGTCGAGCTGGGCGCTGGTGCCCTGCACCTGGCTCTCGGCGGCGACCACCTGGGCCTTGGCCGCGTCGAACTGCGCCTGCGCGCGGTCGCGGTCGTGGACGATGCTTTCGTAGTGTTCGTGGGTGTCGGCGCCGGACGCAGCCAGCGGCCCGAAGCGCTTGGCCTCGCCCTGGGCGAAGCGCAGGCTGGCGGCGGCCGCGGTGACCTGGGTGCGTGCCTGCAGCAGGCTGGCGCGCTGCGCCTGCAGCCCGGCCTCGGCAGCGGCGATGTCGGCCTGGCGCACCGCGATCGCGGCCTGCGCCTGCTCCAGGGTGGCGCGATAGGTGCGCGGGTCGATCTCCAGCAGCGGCTGCCCGGCGGTCACGCTCTGGTTGTCGCGCACGTACACCGCGGTCACGTAGCCATTGACCCGCGGCGCCACCGCCACCGTGTCGGCCTGCAGGTAGGCGTTGTTGGTCTCCTGCAGGTAGCGGCCGGTGGTGAGGTAGTAGATCAACCACACCACCAGGCCGATCACCACCAGCAGGCCGATCAGCAGCAGGGTCCATTTGACCTTCGGGTTCTTCAGCGGCGATGGGGTGTCGGCCTTGCCGGCGTCGTCGTCGCGCGCGCCGTCCTGGCGCTTGCCGGATTGGCCCTGGTCGGCGTGGGCGTCGCGCGCGGCGGTCTGCCGCGGCGCCTGCGAGGAGTCTGGGTCGTGGTTGCTCAAGTCGCTGATTCCTGGGGAGAGGAAGAACGTCGCCGGATCGGGACGGCGACGCCACCAAACGGTAGCGTACGCCCGCCAGCGCATTATTTGTACCGGCGAGTACAGAGTGTGTGAGCATCGCGTGGCGGTGGCGCTGCGGCGTCTCTGCGAGTGCGGATGCTGTGCGGCGCCAGACCCGGCCGCTTGCGTCGAGGGAGCGATTTGCCGGTCGCTCAGCCCGATGGGGCGCCATGCGCGGAGGCGCCCTTCGGTCGCGCGAAGGGCGCTATCGGGAAGGCCTGTCGCGGCTGAAGCCGCTCCTACGGGAGAGGTGCTGCCCGCTCCGATCTCGACCGGGAGAGCGTGCCGGCGCGGTACCTGCGTGCACCGGCAAAAGGGGAAGGAGCGGCTTCAGCCGCGACGGGCGAAGACGCGATGCGTGCCAGGCAGCATCGCGTCGGGACTGAAGTCCCTCCCACAACAGCCGCTTGCACTTGGCATGGCCGGCTCGGGCAAGCATGTCGTGCTGCCCCGCCCGGATCAACGACAACGCATCGCCCGGGACAGCAAAGACCAGCGCCTCAACGGCCGGTCTTGATCTCCGTCCACAGGCGGGTGTACAGCTTGTCCACCTCGGGCGGGTTGATCGAGTAGGTGAACATCTTCGCGGCCACGTCCGGCGGCGGATAGATGGTGGGGTCGTTGCGGATCGCCGCGTCCACCAGCGGGGTCGCCTGCGGCACCGGGTTGGCGTAGTGGATGAAGTCGGTATTGGCCGCGGCCACCTTCGGCGTCAGCAGGTAGTTGATGAACGCGTAGGCGTTGTCCGGATGCTTGGCGTCCTTGGGGATGGCCAGCATGTCGAACCACTGCGGCGCGCCTTCCTTGGGAATCGAGTAGGCCACGTGCACGCCGTTCTTGGCTTCCTCGGCGCGGTCGCGGGCCTGGATGATGTCGCCGGACCAGCCCACCGCCAGGCAGGTGCTGCCGTTGGCCAGCGAAGTCACGTACTGCGAGGAGTGGAAGTTCTGCACGTACGGGCGGATGCGCTTGATCAGCGCCGCGGCCTGCTCGATCTTGGCCGGATCGGTGCTGTGCGGATCCTCGCCCAGGTAATGCAGCGCGATCGGGATCAGGTCCGAGGGCGTATCCAGCAGGGTCACGCCGCAGTCCTTGAGCTTGGCCAGGTTCTCCGGCTTGAACACCAGATCCCAGCTGTTGGCGATGTCGGTGCTGCCGAACGCGGCCTTGACCTTGTCCACGTTGTAGCCGATGCCGGTGGTGCCGACCATGTACGGCACGCCGTACTTGTTGCCCGGATCCTGCTGCGCGATGCGCTGCATGATCTGCGGGTCGAGATTGGCCAGGTTCGGGATCTTGCTCTTGTCCAGCGGCAGGAACACGCCGGCCTGGATCTGCCGGCCGAAGAAGTTCAGCGTCGGCACCACCACGTCGTAGCCGCTGCCGCCGGCCAGCAGCTTGGTCTCCACCATCTCGTCGCTGTCGAAGACGTCGTAGGTGACCTTGATGCCGGTCTGCTTCTCGAAGTCGGGAATCGTGTTCTCGGCGATGTAGTCCGAGTAGTTGTACACGTTGAGCACCTTCGCCTCGCCCTGCCCCGCCTTGTCCGCGTCGCCGCCGGAACCGCCGCAGCCGGCGAGCAGCGCCGTGGCCAGGGAAAGAGTGAGCAGTCGCAAGGTCATGGCAGGTCTCCGCGGGTCCATGGGCAAGAGGGGGAAGGATCGGCGACGCGCGCCGGTCCGGGGACAGTCCAGACTACCCAGCGCCGGGCTATTTGCCCAGGGCCTGCGCCGTGTCCTCCAGCGCCAGCCAGGCCTTGTCGAACAGTTCGTCGACCTGGGCACGGCTGAGGATCAGCGGCGGCGACAGCAGCATCGCATCGTGGGTGGCGCGCAGGATCAGGCCGCGGCGCAGCGCGTTGTCGCGACACAGCGCGCCGACCTTGCCGCGCTCGGGGAAGTAGTGCCGACGCGGTTTGTCCGGCACCAGCTCGAGCGCCCCGATCATGCCGACGATGCGCGCCTCGCCGACCAGCCGGTGCTCGCCCAACTCGGCCCAGCGCTGCGCCAGATACGGCGCGATCTCGCTGCGCGCGCGTTCGACGATGCCCTCGTCCTGCAGCAGGCGCAGGTTCTCCAGCGCCACCGCCGCGCACACCGGGTGGCCGGAATAGGTGCAGCCGTGCGCCAGTTCGCCGCCCTGCTCCTTCAGCACCGTGGCCACGCGGGTGCCGAACATCGCCGCGCCGAGCGGGATGTAGCCGGAGGTGATGCCCTTGGCGATGGTCATCACGTCCGGCTGGAAGCCGAAGTATTGCGAGCCGAACCATTCGCCGGTGCGGCCGAAGCCGCAGATCACCTCGTCGGCGACCAGCAGCACGTCGTAGCGGCGGCAGATGCGTTCGATCTCCGGCCAGTAGCTGCGCGGCGGGATGTACACGCCGATCGCGCCCATGATCGGTTCGCCGATGAACGCGGCCACCCGCTCCGGCCCCAGTTCCAGGATCTTGTCCTCCAGCCTGCGCGCGGCCAGCAGGCCGTACTCCTCCGGGTCCAAGTCGCCGCCGTCGCCGAACCAGTACGGCGGATCGATGTGGTGGATGTCGGGGATCGGCAGGCCGCCCTGGCGGTGCATGCCCTTCATCCCGCCGAGGCTGGCGCCGGCCATGGTGGTGCCGTGGTAGCCGTCGTGGCGGCCGATGAAGATGGTCTTTTGCGGCTGGTCCTGCACGGCCCAGAAGTGCCGCACCAGGCGCAGGATGGTGTCGTTGGCCTCGGAGCCGGAATTGGTGAAGAAGGCATGGTCGAGATCGCCCGGGGCCAGTTCGGCGAGCTTGGCGGCCAGGCGGATGGTGGGTTCGGTGGTGCACTGGAAGAAGCTGTTGTAGTAGGCCAGCTGTTCCATCTGCCGCGCGGCGGCCTGGCCCAGTTCCTTGCGCCCGTAGCCGACGTTGACGCACCACAGGCCGGCGAAGGCGTCCAGCAACTGGTTGCCGTCGGCATCCCAGACGTAGGCGCCGTCGCCGCGGGTGAGGATGCGGGTGCCTTTCTGCGCGAGGGCGGCGTTGTCGTTGAACGGGTGCAGGTGGTGCGCGGCATCCAGGTCCTGCAGGGCGCGCGTGTCGATCGGGTCCATGTCCACTCCAATGTTGGTACCAAGGCCGCAACGCGGCCAAGCTTTGCTGCTCCTGCTGCTCCTGCTGCTGTTGCTCTCGCTGTTGCTCTTGCTTTTGCTTTTGCTTTTGACTTACCGGGTTCCCTTCCGAAGCGGCGGCCGTGCCGGGGAAAAACCCCGAAGGGGCGGCGCACATGGATGTGCGCCGTTCGCGGCAGGGGCAGGATGCCCCTTCCGCGAATCCCCGGCATGGACGCGGACCCGGAGCGCGTTAGCGCGGAGGGCGCGAGGCAGGGTGTGCTTTCTTTTGGTTACTTTTCTTTGCACAAGCAAAGAAAAGTGACTCGCCGCCAGGCGAAAGCTTTGCTTTTGAGGATGCTTCCGCCATGGCCAAATTGTAGGAGCGGCTTCAGCCGCGACCGAGGCGATCAGCCGTGTCTGTCGCGGCTGAAGCCGCTCCTACAGTTCTTCTCGTCTGACACTCAAGCTTGAAGCAACAGCAAAGGCTTTCGCCCTTGCGGGCGAGTTACTTTTCTTTGCTCGCGCAAAGAAAAGGTAACCAAAAGAAAGCGCGCCCTGCCTTCGCGCCCTCCGCGCTGCGCGCTCCGGGTCCGCGTCCATCACGGGGATCCGCGGAAGGGGCATCCTGCCCCTGCCGCGGACGGCGTACATCCATGTACGCCGCCCTTCGGGTTTTTCCCCGCGATGGCCGCCGCTTCGGAAGGGAACCCGGTAAGTCAAAAGCAACAACCGAAGCAACAGCAACAGCAACAGCAACTGCAACTGCAACTGCAACTGCAACTGCAGGATCGAATCTGCTGCAGAGCGTAGGCAATTTCGTCGCAAACGATGCGTCACGCGAGCCACCAAAGCCACCAGGAACTCACACGTTCAACAACAAAAACTCCCGCTCCCACGAACTGATCACCCGGAAGAACGTCTCGTACTCCTTGCGCTTGACCGAAATGTACGCCCGCACGAAGCGAGGCCCCAGCAACTCCTGCAACGGCGCACAACGCTCCAGCTCGTCCAGCGCCTCGCCCAGCGAACGCGGCAACTGATAGCCCATCTCCTTGCCGCTGCCCGTGGTCGGCTCGGTCGGCTCGAGCTTCTCGCGGATTCCGAGCAAGCCGCAGGCCAGCGTCGCCGCCATCGCCAGATAGGGATTGGCGTCGGAGCCGGCGAAGCGGCTCTCCACGCGCATGTTCTCGATCGTGTCGATCGGCACGCGCAGGCCGCAGGTGCGGTTGTCGAAGCCCCACAGCACGTTGCTCGGCGACACCTCGCCGAACATCAGCCGGCGGTAGGAGTTGACGTTCGGCGCGAAGAACGCCATCGCCATCGGCACGTACTTCTGCAGGCCCGCCAGGTAATGGGCGAAGGTGCGGCTGTACTCGCCGGCGCGGCGGCCGCTGAAGACGTTCTTGCCGTGCTTGTCCACCAGGCTCTGGTGGATGTGCATCGCACTGCCCGGCTCGTTCTCCATCGGCTTGGCCAGGAAGGTGGCGTAGACGCCGTGGCGCAGCGCCGCCTCGCGCATGGTGCGCTTGAACAGGAACACCTGGTCGGCACGCGACAACGCGTCGGCGTGGGTGAAGTTGACCTCCAGCTGCGCCGCGCCGGATTCGTGGATCAGCGTGTCCACGTCCAGTTCCATCGCGTCGCAATAGTCGTACATCAGGTCCAGGATCGGGTCGAACTCGTTGACCGCATCGATCGAGTACGACTGCCGCGCCGTCTCCGGGCGTCCGGAACGGCCGGCCGGCGGCAGCAGCGGGAAGTCCGGGTCGGTGTTCTTCTGCACCAGGAAGAATTCCAGCTCCGGCGCCACCACCGGCTTGCAGCCGATCGCCGCATACGCCGCCAGCACGCCGCGCAGCACGTTGCGCGGCGCCAGTTCGTGCGGCTTGCCTTCCTTGGTGTAGCAGTCGTGGATCACCTGCGCAGTGGGGTCGGCGGCCCACGGCACCATGCGCACCGTGTCCGGGTCCGGGCGCAGCTGCATGTCCGAATCCGACGGCGAGGTCAGGTCGTAATAGTCGTCCGGGTAATCGCCGGTGACGGTGGTGGCGAAGATGCCCTCGGGCAGGCGCGTGCCGTAGTCGTGCGAGAACTTGGCGGCAGGAATGATCTTGCCGCGGGCGTTGCCGGTGATGTCCGGCACCAGGCATTCGACTTCGGTGATATGGCGTTCCTTGAGCCAGCGCCGCAGCGAGCTTTCCTGCTGTTCCGGCGTGTGCTTGCGCGATCGGGGTCGACTGGCCATGGGACTCAATGCCTGCGGGTAGCCGCATAGTGGCGACAGGCGTCGCCGAAGGATTGGAAGATGCCGAGATAGAACGCGTCGTCGAGCACCCGCCACTCCGGATGCCATTGCACGCCGAGCAGGAAGCCGGGGCCGATGCCGCGGAAGGCCTCGATCAGGCCGTCCGGCGCCAGCGCCTCGACGATCAGGTCGCCGCCGAGCCGGGCCACGCCCTGCCCGTGCAGCGAGTTGACCCGCACCCGGTCGCGGCCGGCGATCTCCTCCAGCCAGCCGCCGTGGCTCAGTGTCACCTCGTGCGCCGGCGCGTACTGCGCCTCCAGCGGCGCCTGCGGATCCTCGCGATGATCGGACAGCCCTGGCTGCGCATGCACCTTCTGGTGCAGGGTGCCGCCGAGGGCGACGTTGATCTCCTGGAAGCCGCGGCAGATCGCCAGAATCGGCAGGCCCAGCGAGATCGCCTGCGGAATCAGGTCCAGCGTGTTGGCGTCGCGCGCCGGGTCGTGCAGGTTGCCGAGCCAGCTCGGCTCGTCGCTGTAATGATGCGGTTCGATGTTGCTGACCGCACCGGTCAGCAGCAGGCCATCGAGCCGGGTCAGCCAGGCACGGGCATCGACCGGCGGCTGCAGCGACGGCAGCAGCACCGGGGTCACCCCCGCACCATCGACGGCGGCACGCAGATACTTTTCGCCCGCGGTCAGGAACGGATGCTGGCCGATGAGCTTGCGGTCGGTCGGCACGCCGACCAGGGGCGATACGGCCATGCGAAGAACTCGTGTGGCGTCGTCGCAAGTTACCGCGGGCGTTTTATTTTTACAACACGACGCACTTCGGAACGCGGCACAGACTGCATGCGCGGCGCCCACATTGCGCATGCAACACCGTGAAATCTTGCCGCAGCGTGACGACAGTGCGGCCGACCGTTGGCACAGCGCGCCCCGCGGCTGTTGAGTATTCTTGACGCCATGGCGCTCTGCTAAGCTCGAAACACTCCCGCAGTCCGCCGCGATGACCCGCATGCACGATGCTCCGCTGCTGCCCCCGGACGACGCCCAGACCCTGCAGTGCATCGCCGGCTGCGAGCAGATCGACCTGCTGCTGCCGGACTGCAACGGCCTGCTGCGCGGCAAGCGCATCGCCCGCGACGCGCTGGACAAGGTCTACCGCGACGGGGTGTGCCTGCCGATGTCACTGATCGCCACCGACATCACCGGCAACACCGTCGAGGAAACCGGGCTGGGCTACGACATCGGCGACGAGGACCGGCTGTGCTTCCCGGTGCCGGGCAGCCTGCGGCCGGTGCCGTGGGCGCCGGTGCCGTCGGCGCAGGTGCTGCTGACGATGCAGGACGGCGCCGGCGGCGCGCTCGACTTCGCCCCGCGCCAGGTCCTGGCGCAGGTGCTGGCGCGGCTGCAGGCACGCGGGCTGACGCCGGTGATCGCGGTGGAACTGGAGTTCTACCTGTTCGACCCGCACGCCGATGCGCAGGGCCGCCCGCAGCCGCCGCTGCACACCCACAGCGGGCTGCGCAGCGACAGCACCCAGGTCTATTACATGCAGGAACTGGACGACCAGCGCGGCTTCACCGACGCGGTCGCGCAGGCCTGCCGCGCGCAGAGCATTCCGGCCGACACCGCGGTCGCCGAATACGCGCCGGGCCAGTTCGAGATCAACCTCAAGCACCGCGCCGACGCGCTGGCCGCCTGCGACGATGCGGTGCTGCTCAAGCGCGCGATCAAGGCGATCGCGCAGCAGCAGGGCCTGCTCGCCAGCTTCATGGCCAAGCCCTTCGCCGCGCAGTCCGGCAGCGGCCTGCACCTGCACGTGAGCCTGCTGGACAGTGCCGGCGACAACGTGTTCGCCTGCACCCCGCAGGCGCCGGCCGCGCTCTTGCGCCACGCCATCGGCGGGCTGCAGCACAGCGCGGAGGACTGCCTGCTGCTGTTCGCCCCGCACGCCAACAGCTACCGGCGCTTCGTCGCCAACGCCTTCGTCCCGCTCAACGACAGTTGGGGCTTCAACAACCGCACCGTGGCGATGCGGGTGCCGCACAGCGACCCGGCCAACACCCGCATCGAACACCGCATCGCAGGCGCCGACGCTAACCCCTATCTGGTCGCCGCGGCGGTACTCGCCGGCATCGAGCACGGCCTGGCGCAAGGTCTCGATCCGGGCCCGCCGACGCAGGGCAATGCCTACGCCCAGCACCCCGCACGCGAGCCGGACTGGCGCGGCGCGATCGCCCGTTTCCTGGACAGCGATTTTGCCGCCACTTACTTCGGCACGCGCTTCCGGCATATCTACGGCCAGCAGAAGCGCCGCGAGCTGCTGGACTTCCAGGCGCAGGTCAGCGATGTGGACTATCGCTGGTATTTGCGCACGGTTTGAAGGCTGGGAATCGGGAATGGAGAAACGGGAATCGAAAGCAGGCACCGCGAATGCGCCTGCAGCCCGGCGCGTGGTGTGCCTGGGTCATCGCAACGGTTCGCCACCATGACCAACGCTTCTCCGATTCCCAATTCCCAATTCCCGACTCCCGGCGCTTCCTGGTACCTCGACAGCGCCGCGCCGTTCCCGAAACTGGAACCATTACGCGGCCAGGTACGCGCCGACGTGTGCATCCTCGGCGCCGGCTATACCGGGCTGAGTGCGGCGTTGGCGCTGGCCGAGGCCGGGTATCGGGTGGTGGTGCTGGAGGCGCAGCGGGTCGGCTGGGGCGCGTCCGGGCGCAACGGCGGGCAGGCCATCGTCGGCTACGGCTGCGAGCAGCACACCCTCGAAGCCCTGCTCGGCCAGGACGATGCGCGGCTGCTGTTCGATTTCTCGCGCGACGGCATGCACCTGCTGCGCAGCCGCATCGCCCGCCACGGCATCGCCTGCGACTGGCGCGACGGGCATGCGCACGTGGCGATCAAGCCGCGGCAGGAACGCGCGTTGCGCGCCGGCATCATCGAGATGGCGCAGCGCTACGACTATCCGCTGCAATGGTGGGACCGCGCGCAGTTGCACTCGCAGTTGCGCAGCCCGCGCTATCTGGGGGCGATGTACGACGCCGCCAGCGGCCACCTGCATCCGCTGGAGTACGCGCGTGGCCTGGCGCGGGCGGCGCTGGCGGCCGGCGTGCGCATCCACGAGCAGACGCCGGTCACGCAACTGGTGCGCGGCGCGCGGCCGATCCTGCGCAGCGCGCACGGCGAGGTCGAGGGCGAGTTCGCCATCCTCGCCGGCAATGCCTGGCTGCGCGGCATCGCCCCGGAACTGGAATCGCGGATCATGCCGGTCGGCACCTACATCGGCGCCAGTGCGCCGCTGGGCGAGGCGCTGGCGCGCGAGCTGATCGGCAACGACATGGCGGTGGCCGACGTCAACTGGGCGCTGGACTACTTCCGCCTCAGCCGCGATCACCGGCTGCTGTTCGGTGGCCGCGCCAGCTATTCCTCGCTGCCGCCGCCCGGCCTGCGCGGGGTGATGACCCGGCGCATGCGCCGGGTGTTCCCGCAGCTGCGCCAGGTCGAGATGGACTCGGTGTGGGGCGGCTACGTCGACATCACCCGCAACCGCGCCCCGCACTGGGGTCGGCTGACCCCGAACGTGTACTTTGCGCAGGGCTTCTCCGGCCACGGCGTGGCCGCCACCGGCCTGGCCGGCGCGGTCATCGCCGCGGCGATCGGCGGGCAGGCGCAGCGGCTGGACGTGTTCGCGCGGATTCCGCACGCGCCCTTCCCCGGCGGCCGCCTGCTGCGCACGCCGCTGCTGGTGGCGGCGATGTCCTGGTACAAGCTGCGCGACGCGCTGTGGTAGCCAGCGACGCGCCCGCGCCACCCTCAAGTTTGCGCGCGCGCGGCCGCTAACCGGGTTCCACCCCTGGATTGCCGCCCGCGAGGCACGCATGTCGCACCCGTTGTCGATCGCCCCGATCGCCCCCGACGGCAGCCCCGCACAGCAGCGCATCCTGCTGGTGGAAAACTCGCGGACCTTCACCGACCTGCTGCGCGCGGCGATCGCGCAACGGGTCGAACTGCCGGTCGTGGTGGTCTCCACCCTGGCCGAGGCGGCCGCCGCGCTGGACGACGGCGGCTCCTGGTTCCTGGCGCTGACCGGGCTGGTGCTGGCCGATGGCGACCGCGACACCGTGGTGGACTTCTTCGTCGCACGCGGCCTGCCCACGGTGGTGGTCAGCGGGGTCTACGACGAAGGCCTGCGCAAGCGCATCCTGACCCAGCAGATCATCGATTTCGTGCTGAAGAATGCGCCGGACAGCATCGATTACCTGGCCTGGCTGGTGCAGCGGCTGGCGCGCAATCGCGCCATCACCGCGCTGGTGGTGGACGACTCGCCGTCGGCGCGCGCCTACGCCGCCTCGCTGCTGAAGATGTATGGCTACCGCGTGGTCGAGGCCGCCGACGGCGCCGCCGGGCTGCGCGCGATCGAAGCCAACCCGTCGATCCGCCTGGCCGTGGTGGACCAGGAGATGCCGGGCATGGAAGGGGTGGAATTCACCCGCCGGCTGCGCACCTTGCGCGCACGCGACATGCTGGCGGTGATCGGCCTGTCCGGCAACAACGATCCCTCGCTGGTGCCGCGCTTCCTCAAGAACGGCGCCAACGACTTCCTGCGCAAGCCCTTCTCGCGCGAGGAGTTCTTCTGCCGGGTCTCGCAGAACGTGGACCAGTTGGAGCTGATCGGCACCCTGCAGGACCTGGCCACGCGCGATTTCCTCACCAGCCTGCCCAACCGCCGGCACTTCCTCGAACAGAGCCAGCGCATGCTGCCGCAGTGGCTGGCACGGCAGGAACCGGTCAGCGTGGCGATGCTCGACATCGACCACTTCAAGCACATCAACGACACCTGCGGCCACGAGGCCGGCGACGAGGCGCTGCGCGCGGTCGCCGCGACCCTGGCCGCGCACGCGCGCCCGCAGGACATGGTGGCGCGCTTCGGCGGCGAAGAGTTCTGCATGCTGGTGCCGGGCCTGGACGCGGCCGCGGCCACCGATTACTTCGAGAACCTGCGCGCGCGCATCGCCGACCTCAGGATCCCGGTCGGCACGCAGACCCTGCGCCTGACCATCAGCATCGGCGTCAGCAGCAGCGGCCCGCAGCGGCAGACCCTGCATCCGCTGCTGACCGAGGCCGACAAGCACCTGTACCTGGCCAAGGCCGGCGGCCGCAATCGGGTCGAATACGCACCCTCGACGCCGCAGACGCTCAGCGACGCGGCCGCCTGATCGCCAGCAGCGCCAGCAAGGTCAGCAGCGCCGCCGCACTGAGGTAGTAGCCGACCCACGGCAGGCCGTACTGCTTGGCCAGCCACACCGCGACATACGGCGCCGGTGCCGCGCCGACGATGCCGGCCAGGTTGAACGCCAGCGAGGCGCCCGTGTAGCGCACCGGCACCGGGAACAGTTCGGCCAGCAGCGTGCCGCAGGGCCCGTAGGTCAGGCCCATGAAGAAGAAGCCCAGCGCCAGGAAGGCCAGCACCTGCCACGGCTGCCCGGCCTGGAACAATGGCGCGAACAGCAACCCGAACGCGATGATCGCCACGCTGGCCACCAGCATCGCCGGGCGCGTGCCGCGGCGGTCGCCATACCACGCCGACAACGGGATGCCCGCGGCGAAGAACAGGATGCCGACCATCTGCAGCAGCAGGAACTGCTCGCGGCTGTAGTGCAGCGTTTTGGTGCCGTACTGCAGCGCGAACACCGTCATCAGGTAGAACAGCACGAAGGTCGCCAGCACCGCGAACGTGCCCAGCAGCGTCGCGCCGATGTGCTGCGAGAGCACCGTCTGCATCGGCAGGCGCACGCGCTCGTTGCGGTCCAGGGCGCGCTGGAAGTCCGGGGTCTCGTGGATGCGCAGGCGCACCCACAGCCCGGTGATCACCAACAGGGCGCTGGCGACGAACGGAATGCGCCAGCCCCAGCGCAGGAACTGCGCCTCGTCCAGCAGCGCCCCCAGCAGCAGGAAGATGCCCGAACACAGCAGGAAGCCGAGCGGCGCGCCCAACTGCGGGAACATGCCGTACCAGGCGCGCTTGCCCGGCGGCGCGTTCTCGGTGGCCAACAGCACCGCCCCGCCCCACTCGCCGCCCAGGCCCAGGCCCTGGCCGAAGCGGCACAGCACGAGCAGCGCCGGCGCCCACAGGCCGATGCGACCGTAACTGGGCAGCAGGCCGATCAGCACGGTGGACAGGCCCATGGTCAGCAGCGCCGCCACCAGGGTGGCCTTGCGCCCGATCCGGTCGCCGAAATGGCCGAACAGCGCCGACCCCAGCGGCCGCGCGACGAAGGCCACGGCGAAGGTCGCCAGCGACTGCAGCTGCGCCGCATCGGCATCGCCTTCGGGAAAGAACAGCTTGGGGAACACCAGCACCGCGGCGGTGGCGTAGATGTAGAAGTCGAAGAACTCGATGGTGGTACCGACCAGGCTGGCCAGCAGCACGCGACGCGGCGAGTTGACGGGCGGAACGGCAGACGCGGCAGCGGTCATGGAGGCGGTATCGACGGGCAACCGGTCGATTCTGGCAGATCGGCGAAGCTGCGACGCGCTTGGTTGCGCTGGCAACGATCGCCTGCGCGGCGCCTCACGCCACGCTGGCCCGCGCGCGCCCGCCCTGCTTGGCCAGATACAGCTGCGCATCGGCCTGCGCCAGCAACTGCGCGGCGCTGGTCTCGGCCTGGGGCAGCGCCACCGCACCGCCCAGGCTGATGCTCACGCATGGCCCCAGCGGCGAAGCCGCATGCGCCAGCTGCAGCTCGGCGACCCGCTGCAGCATGCGCTGCGCCACCTCGCGCACGCCCTCGGCCTCGCTGCCCGGCAGCAGCGCCACGAATTCCTCGCCGCCGTAGCGGGCCAGCAGATCGTGCGGACGCAGCACGCAGCCGGCCAGCGCCTGGGCGACCGCGCGCAGGCAGCCGTCGCCGAGTTGATGGCCGTAGTGGTCGTTGTAGCGCTTGAAGTAGTCCACGTCGATCATCAGCGCCCCGCAGGGCTTGCCTTCGCGCAGGCAGGCCTGCCAGTGCGTGCCCAGGGCCTCGTCGAACCGGCGACGATTGGCCACCCCGGTCAGCCCATCCAGCAGCGCGACCTCGCGCAACAGGTCGCTCTGCAGCTTCATGATCAGATGGTTCTGCACCCGCGCCCGCACCACCACCGGCTGCACCGGCTTGCTGATGAAATCGGCGCCCCCGGCCTCCAGCGCGGCGACCTCGTCCTCCGGCGCATCCTGCCCGGTGACGAACACCACCGGAATGTCCGCCGTCGCCGGGTCGGCCTTGAGCCGACGGCAGACCTGCAGCCCGTCCAGCTCCGGCATCATCACGTCCAGCAGCACCAGGTCCGGCGGCTGCTGCTGGCACAAGGCCAGGGCGCGCGCGCCATCCAGCGCCATGCTGACCTCGCAGGCGTCGCGCAGCAGTTCGTGCAGCGCGTGGATGTTGATCGGCTGGTCGTCCACGATCAGCACACGCGGGCGCCGTCCCTGCGGGGCGAGGCGTCGGTAGGCAGCGAAATCGCTCATGGGGAAGCGGTCTCCAACAAGGTGTTCAGGGTGACGAGGGCGTCGTCGAAACGCAGCGCCTGCACCTGCTCGCGCAGCCGCAGCGCGTCGCCGGCCTGGGCGCCGGCGATGGCCGGCGGTGCCCGGGCCAGCAGGGTCAGCGCGGCCAGGTCGGACTGACGCAGCAGCGGTTCCAGCGCACGCAACCACGGCTGCAGGGGCGCTTCGCTCATGGCGTTCGTCGCGGCAGGCGGCGTGGGCGTGGGCGTGCGCAGCGGCGCGGCCGCGGCGCGCAGCGCGTCCAGATCCTGCGCGGCCACCGCGTGCAGCGCCGCCAATGTCGCCGCCACGTCGGGCAGGTGCCCGCCGCGTGCGTCCTGCTCCAACGCGGCGGCGGCCTGCGCCAGGTTGGCGGCACCCAGCGTCGCCGCGCTGCCTTTCAAGGCATGTGCGGCATCGGCGCTGGCGCCGGCATCGCCCTGCCGCAACGCCTCGTCGACCCGCTGCAGCAGCATCCGGTGCTCCTCGGCGAAAGCATCGAGCATGCGCACGAACAGGCCGGCGTTGTTGCCGAACCGGGCCAGGATCGCATCGAGCGCAGCCGGTACAGGCGGCGCCGGCTGCGGGGCCGCCGCCGGCGCAGCGGTACGGCCGCTCAGGCGCAGCAGCGCTTCCACCATCTGTTCCAGATCGATCGGCTTGCCGATATGCGCGTCCATGCCCGCCTCCAGGCAGGCGTCGACGTCGTCCTGCGCGGCGTTTGCGGTCATCGCCAGGATCGGCAGCCGCGCAAAGCGCGCGTCGGCGCGGATGCGCCGGGTCGCTTCCAGGCCGTCCACGCGCGGCATCTGCATGTCCATCACCACCACGTCGAAGACCTGGCCGCTCTCGCGCACGCACTGCACGCCGGACAGGCCGTCCTCGGCCAGCGCCACCTGCGCGCCCTCCGCGCACAGCAGTTCCTCGGCCACCTGCCGGTTCAGCGCATTGTCCTCGACCACCAGCACGCGCAGCCCGGGCAGGCGCGCCACGCGCTGCGGCGCCGGCGCTGGCGCGGCGATGCTGGCGTCGCCGTTCCAGGCCCGCTCCAGTGCTTCGATCACCTGGCACGGCGTCACCGGCTTGACCAGGTGACCGGCGAACGGCGGCGACACGTGGCTCTGCGTCTGGCCCAGCAGTTCGCTCTGGTAGGCGGTCAGCATCAGCACCAGCGGCGGCACGGCGCACATCGCGCGCAGTTGCGCCGCCGCGGTGACGCCGTCGATGCCGGGCAGGCGCCAGTCCATCAACACGGCGTCGTAGCGTGCGCCGTTGCGCTCGGCCGCGAGCGCACGCGCCACCGCCTCCTCGCCGCTGGCGACGCCGTCCACCCGCCAGCCGCATGCGCCCAACGCATCGGTCAGCACCTCGCGCACCAGCGCGCTGTCGTCGACGACGAGCACATGCCGCGGGCGCGTGCAGCCGCATCCAGTACCCGCCTCGGCGTTCGCGTCCAGCACCAGCGGCAGGTCGAACCAGAACCGGCTGCCCTCGCCGAGCACGCTGTGCACCTGCAGCTCGCCGCCCATCATGCCGATCAGGCGCCGGCTGATCACCAGGCCCAGGCCGCTGCCGCCGAAGCGGCGGCTGATCGAGGCCTCGGCCTGGGTGAAGCTGTGGAAGATGCGCTGCTGCTGCTCGGCGCTGATGCCGATGCCGGTGTCCTCCACGATCATCCGCAGGGTCACCGCCTGCGCCTGCCGCTGCAGCAGCTCCACGCGCAAGCGCACATGTCCGTGCTCGGTGAACTTGAGCGCGTTGCCGGCCAGGTTGATCAGCACCTGCTGCAGGCGCAGCGCGTCGCCGATCACCCGGTCGGGGATGCCGCGATCGAGCTGGTAGACGATCTCCACTTCCGGCCGCTGGTGATTGCCCGCCAGCACCACCGCCAGGTCGCGCAGCAGTTCCTCGATGCGGAACGGATGCAGGTCCAGCTGCAGTTTGCCGGCCTCGATCTTGGAGTAGTCGAGGATGTCGTTGAGCAGGCTCAGCAGCGACTTGCCGGCCTTCTGCGCCTTGCTCACGTAGTCGTCCTGGCGCGCGTCCAGCGCGGTGCGCTGCAGCAGCTGCAGCATGCCCAGCACCGCGTTCATCGGCGTGCGGATCTCGTGGCTCATGTTGGCCAGGAACGAGGACTTGGCCTGGCTGGCCTCGTCGGCGCGCGCCTTGGCCTGGCGCAGCTCCTGCTCGGCCTGCAGTTGCGCGCTGATGTCGCGGTTGATGCCGATGACCCGGGTGACCCGGCCCTGCGCATCGCGTTCGGTGTGCGCGCCGGCCTGGATATGCCGCAGGCCGCCGTCGCCGCGCCGCACGCGGAACACCGGGTCGTAGACCGTCCCGTGCGCCACCGCCGATTGCAGGCTGGCCTCGGTCATCGCGAGGTCGTCGGGATGCACCTTCACCCGCCAGTCGGCATAGCGCAGGCCGCTTTCCCGCAGCGCTGCAGGCCACTCGTACAGCTCGTACATGCGCTCGTTGCATTCCAGCGCGTCGTCGCCCGGGGTCCAGGTCCAGATGCCGAGTTCGGCGGCGTCTGCGGCCATCGCCAGTTGGTCGTGCGCGCGGGTCAGCGCCTGGCGCTGGCGATGCCGATCGGTGATGTCGGCGATGACGCCGACCAGCAGGCATTCGCCGTCGATCCACATCGTACCGAGGCTGATCTCGATCGCGAACGCGTCGCCGTTCTTGCGCAGCGCCTGCAGTTCGCGGGCGCTGTCGACGCGCTCCGGCCACGCGCCCGTCGGCGGCACGTCGGCCGCCACCGCCGCGTGCAGGCTGGACGCCGCCTCGGGCATCAGCCGGCTGACGTCCTCGCCGACCAGTTCGTCGGCACCATAGCCGAACACGCGTTCGCCGGCGCGATTGACCGAACGCACCTTGCCGCGCGCGTCGAAGGTAATGATGGGATTGACCGCGGTGTCCAGGATCGCCTGGGTCAGGGCCATGCTACGCGCCAGCGAGCGCTCGGCCGCCTGCCGTTCGCTGATGTCCAGGGCGATGCCCAGGTAGCCGGAGAGTTCGCCCTGTGCGGTGCGGATCGCCGTCACCACCAGGCTCACCTGGCGGGTCGCGCCGTCGCGGCGCACATATGTCCACTCGCAGGTATCGGCGCCATCGCGCTCTGCCTTTTCCACGAACACGCGGAAGCCTTCCACCGGATGCCCCAGCTCGGCGGCCAGCATCGCGCCGCGGGCGGCCACCTCCTCGGCCAGGTGGAACGCGCCAGGCGTCAGCGTGCCGACCACGTCCTCGCGGCGGTAACCGAGCAGGCGCTCGGCGCCGGTGTTGAACAGGGTGATGGTGCCGTCGCGGTCGGTGGCGATGATCGCCACTTCCGAGGCGGCGCTCAGCACGCCTTCGAGCATCGCGGTGCTGCGGCTCAACTCGGCGGTCCGCGCCGCCACCTGGCTTTCCAGGGTCGCGTTCAAGGCCAGGATCTGCGCCCGCGCGGCCTTTTGCTCGGAGATGTCGCGCACCGTCTTGGACGCACCGATCGGCCGGCCTTCGGCGTTGTAGATCGGCGATACGCTGACCAGCACGTCCAGCAGGCGTCCGTCGGCATGCCGGCGCACGGTCTCGAAATACGGCACATCCTCGCCGCGTCCGATCCGCCGCAGCACCGATTCTTCCTCGTGCATCAGTTCCGGCGGCACGATCAGCTCGCCCAGCCGCCGCCCCATCGCCTCGGCCTCGCTGAAGCCGAACAGCTGTTCGGCGGCCCGGTTCCAACTGGTGACCACGCCCTCGAGCGTCTTGCCGATGATGCCGTCGGCAGAGCTTTGCACGACGGCGACCAGGTTCGCCTGGTCGCGGGCGATCTGCCGGCGCCGCACGCGGTTGCTGCACAGGGCGAACGCCAGCGCCGACGCGAGCACGCTCAGCACGGCGCCCAGCGACAGCGCCGTGCGCAGCGACCACGGCGTGTTGGCCGCCAGGAATGCCGGCCCCGCGGTCACGCGCAGCTGCCAGCGCCGCCCCATGACCTCTCGCTGCAGCGCCACCACCGGCGCCGGCGCGTCGGTCGGCTGCGCCGCACTGGCATAGAAGGTGCCCGCATCGGCGGCATCGAGGTCGCGCAATGCCATGCCCGACCATCGCGGATCCGGATGCAGGGCCTGCATCATCTGCGACATCAGCAGCGGCGCATAGGTCCAGCCAAGCAGCTCGCGCTGGCGTTGCGCCGGCGCGGCGGGCGTCGCGCCATCGCGGTACACCGGCAGCAGCATCAGGAACGACTGCGCACGCTGCGCGCCGGCCTGCACCAGGGTGATCGGCGCGGTCAGCCGTGGCGCACCGCTGTCCGCGGCCGCCTGCGCGGCGGCGCGGCGGGCGGACTCCGAGGCGATGTCCAGGCCGACCGCGGCGGCATTGTCCGCCAGCGGCTCGATGTATTGGATGACGAACCGGTCGCCAGCGTGCGGCGCCAGCTGGCGGATGCCGAAGCCCGGCCGTCCTTCCGCGCGCGCAGCGGCGACGAAGGCGTCCTGCCCGGTCTCGGTGACGCGGCGGATGAAGCCGAAGCCGCGCGCGCCCGGAAACTCCGTGCGCAGGTCGCGACTGCGCGTATAGCGTTGCACCTGCGCCTGGCTCAACCCATCGCCGGCAGTCAGCACCACGCCGCGCATCCCGCGCAAACCGTACTGATAGCGGTACAGCACTTCCTCGATCTCGTCGAAGGTGGCGCGCGCGTGCGCGGCGAGCTGCGCCTGCAAGTGGCGCGCATTGGCCCGATGCAGTTGCATGGCGACCATCGCCGTCGCCGCCATTCCCAACAACAGGACGCTGCCCGCCCAATAGAACGGCCAGCGCGTGATGCGCCGCTTCGCCATGCGTGTCCCCGGTGCGGCATCGGCGGCTGCCCGCGGCAGCGCGACCGACGCCCGACGTGCCTTCCGCCCGGCATGACGCGGAAGCTGCAGTCGTTGCTGGCGTGATCGGCGTGGGCCGGGCGAACTTGACCGTCGGCGGGCGCGAATGCCGGTCAAAACGCGAGAAACCAAGGGCTTTTCGCGCATGCTGTGGTGAACATCACAGGCCATGCCGGGCGTTTCCCGCAGCGTCGCGCGACGCGGGCAGCTCGCCGGGCAGCGCTGTCTGTCGACGCCGCAGGGCGAGACAGAGACGGCGCGCGCCTGCAGACTCAGTCGTGCCCGACCTCCGCATGCAGCGTCTGTGCCGCCGCCCGACCGGCAACGGTCAGCACCGCCAGCTCGCGCTCGCCCGCCCGCTCCACCCGCACCCAACCCGGCCCCGGCTGCCCGGCCAGTTCGGCATCGCCTAGCCAGGCCAGGGTGCGCAACAGCACGCTCATGCGCACCTCCAGGCGCTTGCACACGCGCGCCAGTACCATGCCCTCCGGCGCCTCGGCCAGCAGCTGCAGCAGACGCGCGGTCAGCAGCGGATCAGCGGACAAGCGCGACGCCGATGTCGCGCGGGGCCGCTGTGGCGGCGTCGGCCAGATGCGCAGTGACCACCACCGGAATCGACTTGGAGGTCGGCGTGCGCGCCTCGTCGGCGAAGCTGGACAGGGGCACCAGCGCGTTGGTTTCGGGGTAATAGGCCGCCAGGCAGCCGCGCGGGATGTTGTACTCGACCAGCATGAAGCGCTTGGCCTGGCGCGGCACACCGTCCTCGCACAGGCTGTGCAGGTCCACCCAGTCGCCGGCGCGCATGCTCAGGTCGGCGATGTCGGCGGCGTTGATGAACAGCACCCGGCGCTCGCCGAACACGCCGCGGTAGCGGTCGTCCAGGCCGTAGATGGTGGTGTTGTACTGGTCGTGCGAGCGCGTGGTGGCCAGGGTGAACACCAGTTGCCCGGGATGCTGACGGCGCGCGCGGTGGATCGGGTTGTCGGTGGGCACCGCATGCACCTTGAACACCGCGCGGCCTTCGGGCGTGTCCCACTCGCGGTCGCGCGCGCCGTTGGACAGGCGGAAGCCGCCCGGCACCCGCACCCGCGCATTGAAGTCGGCGAAGTCGTCGAACATCTGACCGATCAGGTCGCGGATGCGGTCGTAGTCGGCCACCAGCCAGCGCCAGCGCACCGCACTGCGCGCGCCGAGCGTGGCCTCGGCCAGGCCCGCCACGATCGCCGGCTCGGACAGCAGGTGCGGCGAGGCCGGCGGATTGATGCCGCCGGACAGGTGCACCATGCTCATCGAATCCTCGACACTGACCTGCTGCGGCCCACCCTCCTGGATGTCGATTTCGGTGCGGCCCAGGCACGGCAGGATCAGCGCGTCGCGGCCGTGCACCAGATGGCTGCGGTTGAGCTTGGTGGTGACGTGCACGGTCAGTTCGCAGCGGCGCAGCGCGCGGTGGGTAGCATCGGTGTCGGGCGTGGCGGTGGCGAAGTTGCCGCCCATGGCGAAGAACACCTTGGCGCGGCCGTCGGCCATCGCCTCGATCGCGCCCACGGTGTCGTAGCCGGGCGCGCGCGGCGGGGCGAAGCCGAACACCGCCTGCAGCCGGTCCAGGAACGCCTCCGGCGGCTTCTCGTAGATCATCATGGTGCGGTCGCCCTGCACGTTGCTGTGGCCGCGCACCGGGCAGGCGCCGGCGCCGGGACGGCCCAGGTGGCCGCGCAGCAGGAGCAGGTTGGCGATCATCTGGATGGTCGCCACCGAATGCTTGTGCTGGGTGATGCCCATGCCCCAGCAGGCGATCAGCCGCTCGGCCTTGAGGTAGATCTCGCCGGCCTTGCGCAGCGCAGCCTCGCTCAGCCCGGACTCCTCGACGATGGTGTCCCACGGCTCGGCCGCGACCTCGGCGGCGAAGGCCTCGAAACCGACGGTGTGGCGCGCGATGAACTCCAGGTCCAGCAGCCGCGGCTGGCCACTGCTTGCCGCCTCGGCGTCGCGTTCCAGCACGTGCTTGATGATGCCCTTCACCGCCGCCAGGTCGCCGCCGATCTTGAGCTGGAAATAATCCGAGGAGATGCGCGTGGAGCCGTTGTGCAGCATCTGCAGCTTGTCCTGCGGATCGGCGAACTTCTCCAGGCCGCGTTCGCGCAGCGGATTGAACGAGACGATCGCCGCGCCGCGCTTGGCCGCCTGGCGCAGTTCGCCGAGCATGCGCGGATGATTGGTGCCGGGGTTCTGGCCGAAGATGAAGATCGCATCGGCCAGTTCGAAATCCTGCAGCGATACGGTGCCCTTGCCGACCCCGATCTGCGCCTTGAGCGCGGTGCCGGACGGCTCGTGGCACATGTTGGAGCAGTCCGGGAAGTTGTTGGTGCCGAACTCGCGCACGAATAGCTGGTACAGGAAGGCGGCCTCGTTGCTGGTGCGGCCGGAGGTGTAGAAGATCGCCTCGTCCGGCGACGCCAGGCCATTGAGATGCCGGGCGATCAGCGCGAACGCCGCGTCCCAGTCGATCGGCACGTAGTGATCGGTCTCGGCGTCGTAGCGCAGCGGCTGGGTCAGCCGGCCCTGCCCCTCCAGCCAGTAGTCGCTGTAGCGGGCCAGTTGCGCGACGCTGTGCTGGGCGAACAGTTCCGGAGTGGCGCGGCGTGCGGTGGATTCGGCGGCCACCGCCTTGGCACCGTTCTCGCAGAACTCGAACGTCGAGGTGTGGTCGCGGTCGGGCCAGGCGCAGCCGGGGCAGTCGAAGCCGTCGGGCTGGTTGGCGTGCAGCAGGGTCTTGGCGCCCTGCACCGCCACGTCCTGCTCCATCAGGTGCTTGGCCACGGCGCGCAACGCGCCCCAACCGCCGGCCGGTTGCGTGTAGGGCTGGATGGTCTTCTTGCTCATGCGGGCTCTCCGGCGGGTTCGGTCTGCGCTAGGCGCTGCGGATGGCTGTAGACGACGTAATCGTGATCGCGGGCGAAGCCGATCAGGGTCAGGCCGGCGCTGTCGGCGAGCGCGATGGCCAGCGCGGTGGGTGCGGAAATGGCGGCCAGCAGCGGGATGCCGGCCTGGGTGGCCTTCATCGCCATTTCATAGCTGGCACGGCTGGTGACCACCGCGAAGCCGGCGCCCGGGTCGAGGCCGGTGCCGGCCAGCGCGCCGATCAGCTTGTCCAGCGCGTTGTGGCGGCCGACGTCCTCGCGGATCAACTGCAGCTCGCCCTGCGCATCGGCCCAGGCCGCGGCATGGGTCGCGCCGGTGAGCGCGTTGAGCGTCTGCCGCGCGCGCAGGTCGCACAGCGCCCGGGCCAGCGCCTCGGCCGCGATCGGCACGCCGGCCGGCACCGGACGCGGCGTGCGCAGCACCGCCTCCAGCGACTCGCTGCCGCACACGCCGCAGCCGCTGCGCCCATCCAGGTTGCGGCGCCGAGTCTGCAGCGCGGCGGCCTGGGCCGGCGGGATCCGCAGGCGCAGCGACACACCTTCCAGATAGGTTTCCACCGCCTCGATGCGCAGCTGCGCCGGCGCCGCGACGATGCCTTCGCTGAGCGAGAAGCCCAGCGCGAAATCCTCCAGGTCTTCCGGCGTGGCCATCATCACCACGAACGGCGTGTCGTTGTAGGCGAAGGCCACCGGCACCTCGGCCGCGACCAGGTCTTGGGCGACAGCCGTGCGCCCGTCGCGGTGGCGACGCACGCCGCGCGCGACCGCACCTGGCCTGGATGACGCACCCGAATACATCGCGACCCTCCGGACTCAGTGGAACAGCACGAACGCCTTCTGCAGGGTGACCCAGATGCCCCACAGCATCGGCACCCCGACCGCCAGCCAGGCCAGCACCAGCCACAACGGGTTGCCGCCGCGGCCGACCTGCGCCAGCTGCGCCGCGTCCGGCGCCGTCTGCCCGCTGCCGCCGACCCGCTCGTGCGCCAGCCGCTTCTCCGCCGCCAGTTCCTCCGGCGTCATGAAGTGCCTGGCCGCGACCGGCCGTACCAGCAGGTTGCAGATCAGGCCCAGCACCAGCATCCCGGCAAGGATGTACATGGTGGTGTTGTACACCTGTGACGGCGGCACGCCCATGCCCAACTGGTACTCGCGCATGTAACCCACCACCACCGGGCCGAGGATGCCGGCGGTGGCCCAGGCGGTCAGCAGGCGGCCATGGATGGCGCCGACCATCTGCGTGCCGAACAGGTCGGCCAGGTAGGCCGGAATGGTGGCGAAGCCGCCGCCGTACATCGACACGATCACGCAGAAGATGCCGACGAACAACGCACTGCCACCGAACTTGCCGGCCCACGGCGCAGCCGCGTACAGGGCGATGCCGAGCACGAAGAACACCGTGTAGGTGTGCTTGCGGCCGAGCTTGTCGGACATGCTGGCCCAGAAGAAGCGCCCGCCGATGTTGAACAGGCTCAGCAGGCCGGTGAAGCCGGCGGCGATGGCGGCGATGGCCGCCAACTGCGTGGTGTCGAGGCTGGCGAAACCGGCATCGACGCCGATCAGGCGGCCGCCGAACACTTCCTGCAGCATCGGCGAGGCCATGCCGATCACGCCGATACCGGCCGACACGTTCAGGCACAGCACGCCCCACAGCAGCCAGAACTGCGGAATGCCCCAGACCTTGCGCACGTGCACGTGATGGGCGGTGATCATGGCATTGGCGCTGGCCGTTGGCGCGGTCCAGCCGGCCGGGGTCCAGCCGCTCGGCGGCACCCGGTAGCCGAACGCGCCGGCCATCATGAACACGAAATACAGCCCGGCCATGACCAGGAAGGTTTCCTTCACGCCCACCGAGTCGGGGCCGGCGAAATGCCGCATCAGCGCGTCGGCCAGCGGGCTGCCGATCATCGCGCCGCCGCCGAAGCCCATGATCGCCATGCCGGTGGCCATGCCGCGGCGGTCCGGGAACCACTTGATCAGCGTGGACACCGGCGAGATGTAGCCCAGCCCCAGGCCGATGCCGCCGATCACGCCCGAGCCCAGCCACAGCAGCCAGATCTGGTGCAGGTGGATGCCCAGCGCCGAGATCACCAGGCCGCCGCACCAGCACAGCGCCGCGACCACGCCGGCCTTGCGCGGGCCGGCGCGTTCCAGCCAGCCGCCCCACAGCGCCGCCGAGCAGCCCAGCAACACGAAGAACAGCGTGTACATCCACTGCAGCTCGCTGATCTTCCAGTCGCAACTGGCCGAGACGATGCGCGCCAGGAAGCCCATGTCGGGCGGACAGGCCACCGCCGCGGTGACGCCCAGCGCCTTGGACAACGGCAACCAGAACACACTGAAGCCGTAGGCCATGCCGATGCACAGATGGATGGCCAGCGCCGCCGGCGGCACCAGCCAGCGATTGAACCCGGGCTGGGCGACGATGCGTTCCTTCGAGAGCAGGCCGGCGTGATCGGCCGGCACGGAGCCAACGATGCGGTGCGGTTCGTTCATGCAGTTGTTTCCTCCGAGACGTGGCCCCCTGGTTGCGGCGGAGCGCCTGCGGCATCTCCGCCATCCCGCTTGCTGAACGGCGCCATAACGGACCACCGGACGGACCGAGGGTATTACAAAACGCGCGTCGCCGCCGCGCCCGCCAGCACACAGCCGCCGTGCGCTGGCGCACGAGGGCGGACGCGTGCCCCACGATCCACCAGCACACAGGACGCCGGCCGATGCGTGATTCCGCTCCTGCAAGCGGGTCGGTTAGGCTTGCGCCCCCTTCGCCTGCGAAACGTCCATGCCCGTCCTGTCCCGCCTCGGCGTCGCCGCCACCCTGCTGCTCGGCAGCCATCTCGCCCATGCAGCCGACCTGCCCGCCGACGTGCTGCGCCAGGTGCCGGCCGGCTACCAGCCGCTGGCGCAATTGCAGGCCGATCTCGATGGCGACGGCCGCGCCGACTACCTGCTCGCGCTGCAGCAGCGCGGCGAGGCGCAACGCGATCCGGCGCCGGCCCGACCGTTGCTGATCTTCGTGCAGCAGGGCGATGGCCACTACCGGCTGGCGGCGCGCAACGACCGGGTGATCCTCAAGCGCGACGAGGGTGGCCAGTGCGACCCGTTCACCGATAGCGAGGACCCGTTCGCCGCCAAGGGCCGCTATTTCACCGTGCAGAACGGGGTCTCCTGCGGCCAGCACTGGACCGACTTCATCACCTTTCGCTACGACGCGCAGCGCAAGCAGTGGCTCTTCCACAAGCGCATCCAGCAGCGCTGGGAGATGAACCCGAATCCTGCGCCCGACGCCGAGGCGCTGGTCAAGGACGGCGACCAGGTGCAGTCGGCCGATCCGCGGCATCCGGTCGATTTCGCCGCTTACGTTCCGCGCTGAAGGCGCGAGGCGCGCCGTCCCGGCGGCGCGTCCGCGACATCATGGCGTGTCGCCGACCCTGGCGGCGACGCACCGCGCACGGGCACATGGCCAATGCCGCGTCCGAATGCGGCCAGCACGACATCAGCGCGAACGGCACGCTGCGCGCTCCATCCGTTCCCGGAGCCTCCATGTCCAGCTTCCGTTGCGTCGGCCTGCCGGCCGCCCAGTTCGCTCCCCTGTTCGAGCTCGACGACGCGCACCTGCAGGCGCACCACGCGCGGCGCCTGCGCGCCGACAGCGCGCTCGGCTATCCGTGCAGGATCAGCCTGGAGGACGCGCGGCCCGGCGAGGAACTGCTGTTGCTGCACTACCTGCACCAACCCGCGCAGACGCCGTACCGCGCCGCCGGCCCGATCTACGTGCGCCGCGACGTCGCCACTGCCACGCCAGCGCCGGGCGAGGTGCCCGATGCCATCGTCCGCCGCCTGATCTCGCTGCGCGGCTACGACGCCGATGACCTGCTGATCGCCGCCGACGTGCAGCCCGGCGAACGCATCGCCACCGCGATCGCCTGCGCCTTCGCCGACCCGCAGGTGCATTACCTGCACCTGCATCATGCGCGACAGGGCTGTTTTGCGTGCCGGGTGGAGCGGGAGCCGGGATTGGGGAGTCGGGATTGGGAATGAGTGGCTGCGCCGCGCTCTAGAACACCACCTGTTCCGTAAGAGCGGCTTCAGCCGCGATGAGGGTTACCGGGAAAGCCCGTCGCGGCTGAAGCCGCTCCTACGACATCCGCAGCCGCAACCCCGCTTTTCACCAATCCCGAATCCCCAATCTCCAATCCCCGCTCCGGGCTACTCACCCAGCTTGATCCAGGTCGCCTTCATCTCCGTGTACTTGTCGAAGGCGTGCAGCGACTTGTCGCGGCCGTTGCCCGATTGCTTGTAGCCGCCGAACGGGGCGGTCATGTCGCCGCCATCCCAGTAGTTCACCCACACGCTGCCGGCACGCAGCTTGCGCGCCACGCGGTGCGCGCGGCCGATGTCGCGGGTCCAGACGCCCGCCGCCAGGCCGTAGTCGCTGTCGTTGGCCATGCGCAGGGCGTGCGCCTCGTCGTCGAAGGCGATCACCGACAGCACCGGGCCGAAGATCTCCTCGCGGGCGATGGTGTGTTCGTGGCCGACCTCGTCGAAGATGGTCGGCTCCACGTAGCAGCCGCCGGGCACCACCTCCACGCGCTTGCCGCCGAGCAGCAGGCGCGCGCCTTCGGCGTTGCCGCGGGCGATGTAGTCGAGCACGCGGTGGGTCTGGGTCTCGTCCACCAGCGCGCCCATCGCCGCGTCGTCGTCGAACGGATGCCGCGGCTGCAGCGCGCGGCCGGCGGCGACCACGCGTTCGACGAAGCCGTCCTTGATCGAACGCTCCACCAGCAGCCGCGAGGCGGCGGTGCAGACCTCGCCCTGGTTGTAGAAGATCGCCGCAGCCGCGGCCTGCGCCGCCTGCTCCAGGTCCGGTGCATCGGCGAACACCAGATTCGGGCTCTTGCCGCCGCATTCCATGTAGGCGCGCTTCATGTTCGACAGCCCGGCGCACTGCAGCAGGCGCCGCCCGACCGCTGTGGAGCCAGTGAACACCAGCCCGTCCACGTCCATGTGCAGCGCCAGCGGCTCGCCGGCGCCCTTGCCGAAGCCGGGCACGACGTTGAACACGCCGTCGGGAATGCCCGCCTCGGCCACCAGCTCGGCCAGGCGCAGCGCGCTCAGCGGCGATTTCTCCGACGGCTTGAGCACCACCGAGTTGCCCGCGGCCAGGGCCGGGGCGATCTTCCACGCCGCCATCAGCAACGGGAAATTCCACGGCACGATCGCGCCGACCACGCCCAGCGGCTCGCGGGTGATGAGGCCCAGTTCGTCCTGTCCGGTCGGCGCCACTTCGCCGTAGAGCTTGTCCACCGCTTCGGCGGTCCAGGACAGGCAGCGCACCGTCGCCGCCAGGTCCACTGCGCGCGCATCGCGCACCGGCTTGCCCATGTCCAGCGATTCCAGCAACGCCAGTTCGTCGGCATGGCGTTCGACCAACTGGGCCAGCGCCAGCAGGGTCTTCTTGCGCTGCGCCGGCTTGGCCTGCGACCAGTGCCCGGCCTCGAAGCTGCGCCGCGCCGCGGCCACCGCGCGGTCGATGTCCGCGGCCTCGCCCTCGGCGACGTGGCCGAGCAGGCGGCCGTCGATCGGGCTGACGCAGTCGAAGGTCTTGCCGCTGACGGCGTCGACGTAGCGGCCGTCGATGAAGGCCTGGGTCCGCGGACGCAGCGTGTCGGCCAGCGCCTGCCAGGCGTCGCGGGTGCGGGGTGCGGTCATCGGGAACTCCTGCGGCGGCGGAAGGATCGGAAGGACGCGACGGCGGGCGGCGGCGCGGCGCGCATGCGATTCAGAACGTGGCCGGCGTATTGGCGCTGACCAGCACCGCGGTGTCGCGGCCGACGTTGCGGAACCGGTGCGGCACCCGGCTTTCGAAATAGTAGCCCTCGCCGGCGCGCAGCACCCGCACCTGACTGCCGACGGTGATCTCCACCTCGCCGGCCACCACCACCCCGCCCTCTTCGCCGTCGTGCACCAGCATCGCGCTGCCGGTGTCGCTGCCCGGCGGCATCACCTCGCGCAGGATGCACATCTGCCGCTGCGGGCGATGCTGGCCGACCAGGTAGTAATGGATGCCGTCGCTGCCGACGTCGGGCAGTTCGTCGGCGCGGTAGAACGGCGCATCGGCCTCGCCCGGGTCCAGGTCCTGGGTGAAGAATTCGGCCAGCGAGATCGGGATGCCATCCAGCACCTTCTTCAGCGAACTCACCGACGGGCTGACCTTGTTCTGCTCGATCAGCGAGATGGTGCTGTTGGTCACGCCCACCCGCTTGGCCAGCTCGCGCTGGCTCAGGCCATGGGCGGTGCGAACCCGATGCAGGCGGGCGCCGATGTCCATCGCGGGGGAACGCCGGTGACGGTGTTGCCGGATACTTTACACACCCGCCCCCGGCGGTCAATTTCGCGCCGCGCGCCGGTGCTGCGGCGCAACCAGGAAATGCCGGTACCGCTCGCGCGAACTGCGCCATGCCGGGTCACCCCTCGCACAGCGGCATGGTGTAAAGTTTTTTCAACATCCCTCGCGTGGAGCCTGCGATGCGCCCTCAGCCGCCCCTCTCGCCCCAGGCGCTGTCCGACCACTACGCCGCGCAGGCGACCCGCGAGCCGGACACGCTGGAGGCGTTCTGGATGCCGTTCACCGCCAACCGCCAGTTCAAGGCGCGGCCGCGGCTGCTGGCCTCGGCCGAGGGCATGCACTACCGCAGCGTGGACGGGCGCCAGATCCTCGACGGCACCGCCGGCCTGTGGTGCTGCAACGCCGGCCACGCGCGGCCGCGCATCGTCGAGGCGGTGGCGCGGCAGATCGCCACGCTGGATTTCGCGCCGACCTTCCAGATGGGCTCGCCGCTGCCGTTCGTGCTCGCCGAACGCCTGGTGGAGCTGGCGCCGCCGGGCCTGGACCACGTGTTCTACACCAACTCCGGCTCCGAGTCGGTGGATACCGCGCTGAAGATCGCGCTGGCCTACCACCGCGCCCGCGGCGAGGGCCAGCGCACCCGCTTCATCGGCCGCGAGAAGGGCTACCACGGCGTCGGCTTCGGCGGCATCTCGGTCGGTGGCCTGCCGAACAACCGCAAGGCGTTCGGCCCGCTGCTGCCGGGCGTGGACCATCTGCGGCACACGCTCGACCTGGAGCGCAATGCGTTCTCGCGCGGCCTGCCGACGCATGGCGCGGAACTGGCCGAGGACCTGGAGCGGCTGGTGACGCTGCACGACGCCTCCACCATCGCCGCGGTGATCATCGAACCGATCTCCGGCTCGGCCGGGGTGGTGCTGCCGCCGCACGGCTACCTGCAGCGCATCCGCGAACTGTGCGACAAGCACGGCATCCTGCTGATCTTCGACGAGGTCATCACCGGCTACGGCCGCGTCGGCCACGCCTTCGCCGCGCAGCGCTTCGGGGTGACCCCGGACATGATGACGACCGCCAAGGGGCTGACCAACGGCTGCGTGCCGATGGGCGCGGTGTTCGTGTCCCACGCCATCCACGAGGCCTTCGCGCACGGCCCGGCCAACGCCATCGACCTGTTCCACGGCTACACCTACTCCGGCCATCCGCTGGCCTGTGCCGCGGCGCTGGCGACGCTGGACACCTACGCCGAGGAGCAATTGTTCGACAAGGCGATCGAACTGGGCCCGGTGTGGGAGGAAGCCATCCATCGGCTGCGCGATCTGCCGCACGTCATCGACATCCGCAACTTCGGCCTGATCGGCGCGATCGAACTCGCGCCGCGCAAGGGTGCGCCCGGCGCGCGCGCCTACGAGATCTTCGAGCGCTGCTTCCACGAAGGCGACCTGCTGATCCGCGTCACCGGCGACACCATCGCGCTGTCGCCGCCGCTGATCGTCGAACCCGCGCACATCGAGCGCATCTTCGCGGTGCTGGCGGACATGATCCGCAGCACACCCTGACCCCTCCCTCACCCAACCCACCGCCCGCGCTCCCCACGCGCCGCGTCTGCCTGGAGAACCGCTCATGCTGGTCGGCGTTCCGAAAGAGATCAAGAACCACGAATACCGGATCGGGCTGACCCCGTCCGGGGTGCGCGAACTGGTGCTGCACGGCCACCAGGTGCTGGTGCAGCGCGGCGGCGGCCAGGCCATCGGCCTCACCGATGCCGAGTACGAACGCGCTGGCGCACGCATCGCCGAGGATGCGGCCAGCGTGTTCGCGCAGGCCGAGATGATCGTCAAGGTCAAGGAACCGCAGCCGGAGGAATGCGCGATGCTGCGCCCCGGGCAATTGCTGTTCACCTATCTGCACCTGGCGCCGGATCCGCAGCAGGCCGCGGCGCTGCAGCGCTCCGGCTGCACCGCCATCGCCTACGAGACCGTCACCGACGGCCACGGCGGCCTGCCGCTGCTGGCGCCGATGAGCGAGGTGGCCGGGCGCATGGCGATCCAGGCCGGCGCGCATGCGCTGGAGAAGGCGCAGGGCGGCTCCGGCGTGCTGCTCGGCGGTGTGCCCGGGGTCAAGCCGGCGCAGGTGCTGGTGATCGGCGGCGGCGTGGTCGGCATCAACGCCGCGCGCATGGCGATGGGCCTGCACGCGCGGGTGACCGTGCTGGACCGCTCGCTGGAGCGGCTCAAGTACCTGGACGAACTCTACGGCCAGCAACTGACCACGCTGTACTCCACCCGCGATGCGATCGAGCAGTGCCTGCCGCACACCGACCTGGTGATCGGCGCGGTGCTGATCCCCGGCGCCGCCGCACCCAAGCTGGTGTCGCGCGATCAACTGGCGCTGCTGCGGCCCGGCTCGGTGCTGGTGGACGTGGCGATCGACCAGGGCGGCTGCTTCGAGACCAGCCACCCGACCACGCACCAGCAGCCGACCTACGAGGTCGACGGCATCGTGCACTACTGCGTGGCCAACATGCCCGGCGGCGTCGCCCGCACCTCCACCTTCGCCTTGACCAACGCCACCCTGCCGTTCGTGCTGCTGCTGGCCGAACACGGGCTGCAGGCGCTGCGCGACGACCAGGACCTGCGCAACGGCCTCAACGTGCACGCCGGCAAGCTCACCCACCGCGCGGTGGCGCAGGCCCTGGGCCAGGACTTCGTGCGGCCGCTGGACGCGCTGGGCTGACGATTTCAATGCAAGGACCGAACACGATGGGCGAGATCCTGTCCCACTACATCGATGGCCAGCCGGTCGCGTTCCGGGGCGACGAACACGCCGAGGTCTTCGACCCGGCGACAGGCGCCGTCCAGCGCCACGTGCCGCTGGGCGCCGCGCATGCGGTGGAGATGGCGGTGCGCGCCGCCAGTACCGCTTTTCCCGACTGGGCGGCGACGCCGCCGCTGCAGCGCGCGCGGGTGCTGTTCCGCTTCCGCGCGCTGCTGGAACGCCACACCGACGCCCTGGCCCGCTGTATCAGCGCCGAGCACGGCAAGACCGTCACCGATGCGCGCGGCGAAGTGGTCCGCGGCATGGAGGTAGTGGAGTTCGCCTGCGGCATCCCGCACCTGCTCAAGGGCGAGCATTCGCACGACGTCGGTCGCGGCGTGGATGCGTGGAGCGAGTACGCGCCGCTGGGCGTGGTCGCCGGCGTCACCCCGTTCAACTTCCCGGCGATGGTGCCGCTGTGGATGCTGCCGGTGGCATTGGCCTGCGGCAACAGCTTCGTGCTCAAGCCTTCCGAACACGCGCCTTCGGCCTCGCTGCACCTGGCCGAATGGCTGCACGAGGCCGGGTTGCCGGCCGGCGTGTGCAACGTGGTGCACGGCGCCAAGCCGGCGGTGGATGCGCTGCTGACGCACCCGCAGGTGCAGGCGCTGAGCTTCGTCGGCTCCACCGCGGTGGCCGCCGACCTGTACGCGCGCGGCAGTGCGCTGGGCAAGCGCGTGCAGGCGCTGGGCGGTGCCAAGAATCACCTGGTGGTGCTGCCGGATGCCGACCTAGACGACGTCGCCGATGCCCTGCTCGGCGCCGGCTACGGCTCGGCCGGCGAACGCTGCATGGCGATCTCGGTGGCGGTGTGCGTGGGCGATGCGCTGGCCGATGCGCTGGTGGCCAAGCTCGCGCCGCGCGTGGCCGCACTGCGCCTGGGCCCCGGCTGCGCCGAGGGCGGCCGCGACGAGCCGGACATGGGCCCGCTGGTGAGCGCTGCGCACCGCGAGCGCGTGCTCGGTTACCTCCACAGCGGCGTGGCCGAGGGCGCACGCCTGGTGGTCGACGGCCGCCCGGCGGGCGCGGCCGGCCACCCGGACGGCTTCTTCCTCGGCGGCAGCCTGTTCGACCACGTGCGCAGCGACATGCGCATCTACCGCGAGGAGATCTTCGGCCCGGTGCTGTGCGTGGTGCGGGTGGCCGACGCCGCCGCTGCGCTGCGCCTGATCGCCGACCACGACTACGGCAACGGCGCGGCGGTGTTCACCCGCGACGGCGGCGCGGCGCGTGCGTTCGCACGGCAGGTGCAGGCCGGCATGGTCGGCATCAACGTGCCGATCCCGGTGCCGATGGCCTTCCACAGCTTCGGCGGCTGGAAGCGCTCGCTGTTCGGGCCACTGCACGTGCATGGCCCGGACGGGGTGCGCTTCTACACCCGGCTCAAGACCGTCACCGCACGCTGGCCCGAGGCCGCGGGCGGCGCCGAGTTCGCGATGCCGACGATGCGGTAGGCGATGAAGCCGGGAATGGAGAATCGGGAATAGGGAATCGCAAAAGCGTCCCGGCGCGCACCGGTCGACGGGCAGGCGCATCCCTTGCTGTTGCTGTTGCCATTCCCCATTCCCGACTCCCCATTCCCGGCCCTGCGCCCGCCGCAGCGCAACACGCGCCGGCCTTACCCGGGTGTAGCCTTGCGCCACCCCGGCACCCGGCCGGGGTCCGCCGCCGCCACAGGAGCCGCTCCATGATCAAGGTCAGCGTGATGTACCCGTACACGCCAGGCGCCCGTTTCGACCATGCCTACTACCGCGACACGCACATGCCGCTGCTGCAGGCGCGCATGGGCGCGGCCTGCCTGCGCTACACCGTGGACAAGGGCCTGTCCGGCGGCACCCCGGGCAGCGACCCGACCTACGTCGGCATGTGCCACATCTTCAGCGAGTCGGTGGAGGCCTTCCAGGCCGGCTTTGGCCCGCACGCGGAGGAGATCCTCGGCGACATCAAGAACTACACCGACCTGACGCCGGTGATGCAGATCAGTGAGGTGGTGGTGGGGTGAAGCCGGGAATGGGGAAACGGGAATAGGGAATCGCAAAGCGCCGCATGCGCGAACGACTCAGGCCATGCGGCCGCGACACACGCTGTTGCCATTCCCGATTCCCCGCTCCCGATTCCCGGCCTCTACAATGCCGCCCCCGTCGCCACGCCGTACCGCCCGTTGATGAACATCGTTGTCAAAGAAGACCTCAAGGCCTATATCGATCCGCTGACCGCCGACGAATACGCCGCCCTGGAACGCAGCCTGCTGGCCGAGGGCTGCCGCGACGCGCTGGTGTTGTGGGGCGACATCCTGGTCGACGGGCACAACCGCTACGGCATCTGCCAGAAGCACGGGTTGCCGTTCCAGACCGTGCAGAACACCCGCTTCCAGTCGCTGCAGGACGTGCACCTGTGGATGATCGACCAGCACCTGGGCCGGCGCAGCGTCTCCGACTTCCAGCGCGGCGTGCTGGCGCTGCGCAAGCGCGAGATCCTCGCCGAGCGGCGCGCCAGCGCGGCCGCCGCGGATGCTCCCGCGGCCGACGCCACTGACCCGGATGCGGCTGCCGAGGCCGCCAACGACACCGACACGCCGCCCTGGGCCGACGCACCGGCACCGCTCAGCCGCGCCGAACTGGCGCGCGTGGCGCGGCTCAGCAACAGCCAGGTGGTGCAGATCGAGAAGATCCAGAAGCAGGCCGCCGCCGAAGTGGTCGAGGCGGTCAAATCCGGTGCGATCTCGATCAACGCCGCCGCGGCGGTGGCCAGCCTGCCCGAAGAGGAACAGCGCGCCGCGGCGATGGCCGGCAAGGACGAACTGAAGCAAGCCGCCAAGCGCGCCCGCGAGTCAAAGCGCAAGCCCAAGCCGGCGCCTGCGGACGCCCTCGAGGACGCGGCCCTGGCGGCGGATGCCGAGGGCGACACGACGGCCGCGCTGCGTCAGCGCGTGGCTGCGCTCGAAGCCGAGAACCAGGCGCTGCGCGAGGAACTGGCGGCACTGCGCGCGCAGCTCTCGGACTGATCCACGCGCACCGGCCATCCCTGCCCCGGCCGGATACCGGGGCGCCGCGCATGCAACCGCGCTCACCGCGCACTGCGTAGACTCGGCCGCATGAGCGTGTCTCCCGGCCTTCCCCTGCCCCCCGATCCGCGCCGCGCACAGTTGCGGCGCATGAAGCTGCTGGCGGCGCTGTTGCTGCTGGCGATGCTGTGTGGCTTCCTGCTCAGCCATGCCATGGGCCTGCACGGCGTGTGGGCCTGGATCGGCGCCTTCTGCGAAGCGGCCACGGTCGGTGCGCTGGCCGACTGGTTCGCGGTGGTGGCGCTATTCCGGCACCCGCTGGGCCTGCCGATTCCGCACACGGCGATCATCCCGCACGGCAAGGCGCGCATCGCCGACAGCCTGGCCGTGTTCGTGCGCGATCAGTTCCTGGAGCCGGCCGCGCTGCTGGCCAAGCTCAGCGCCTTCGATCCGGCGGCACGGCTGGGCCAGTGGCTGGCCGAACCGGCGCAGTCCGCACGGCTGGCCGACCTCGCCCGCGGCTGGGCGCTGCAGGCGCTGGATCTGCTCGACGAAGCGGCCGTGCGGCGTCGCATCCACGGCTTCGTGGTCGCGCGGCTGCGCGACTGGGACGCCGCCGCCACCGCCGGCGAGCTGCTCGGCCTGCTCACCGCCGACGGCCGCCACCATGCCCTGCTCGACGAAGCGCTGACCCGGCTCGGCCGGCACCTGGACGATGCCGCGGTCAAGCAGCGGGTGTCGGAGATGATCGTCAAGTACGCGCGCCGCGAGTGGCCCAAGCTGGTCGGCACCGTGGAGTGGGTGAAGCCGGTCGAGGGCATCGCCGACACCCTCGCCGAGCGCCTGGCGCATGCGCTGCTGGAGGAACTGCAGGAGGTGCTGTCGCAGCCGCAGCACCCGCTGCGCCAGGACTACGAGCGCTGGCTCGGCGGTTACGTGGAACGGCTGCGCAGCGATCCGGCCACCGCCGACAAGGTGCAGGCGCTGAAGCAGCGGCTGATCGACCACCCCGGCGTGCAGGCGTACGTGCAGGGCCTGTGGGACCAGATCCATGCTGCGCTGCGCGAGGACCTGTCGCGCCAGGACGGTGCGCTGGTGCAGCACCTGCAGCGTGCCCTCGGCGCGCTCGGCCAGTCGCTGGCGCAGGATCCCGCCCTGCGCGAGGCGCTCAACCAGCACCTGCTCGGCGGCGCCGAGCGGCTGACCCAGCGCCTGCGCAGCGGCGTCACCGAGCACATCGCGCAGACCGTGAAGGGCTGGGACGAACGCCACCTGGTCGAGCAACTGGAACTGAGCGTGGGCCGCGACCTGCAGTACATCCGCTTCAACGGCACCCTGGTCGGCGGATTGATCGGGTTGGCGCTGCACGCTGCCGTCACGCTGCTTGGCTGAGCGTGGCTGGCAAGGATGCACTGCGCTGCGCGAGCGGCCGGCCCGCCGCCGACGCACCACGCCACCCGGACACCCCGCTTGGCGGACCGCGCGCCCGCGGCAGCCCTGCCAGCCGCGCAGCAAGGTGTAGACACGCCTCGGCTCTTCGGCCTGGAGGGCTGGCGCGACCGCCGCGCCCGCGCTAGCGTTGAGGGACGACCCGCGGGACGTTCGCCACCACCGTGAACGCCATCCCGCAACCAACCGGGGAATCCGTGCCGCGTGCCGCTCGCGCGTTCGCCAAAGGAAGGGGGAGCATGTCGAATCAACGCCGGACACCCGTCGCCGGCCCTGCGCGTCTAGCGCGGCTCGCCGCCCTGGCCGTGCTGGCCGTCGGGCTGCTCGCCGCGCTGCTGATCGCGCACGGCGTGCAGCAGCGCAATCGCGCACAGGCGCAGGCGCGCTTCGATCAACTGGCCTCGCACGTGGCCAGCGACCTGCGGCAACGCCTGGACATGTACGAGCACGGCCTGCGCGGCGCGCGCGGCGCGGTGATCGCCGCTGGCGGCGAGCACATCTCGCGCGAGCGTTTCGCCCGCTACAGCGCCTCGCGCGACTACCTGCGCGAGTTCCCCGGCGTGCGCGGCTTCGGCTACATCCAGCGGGTGCCACGCGCGGACGAGGCGGCGTTCCTGCAGCAGGCCCACGCCGACGGCGCGCCGTCGCTGCGGATCGTCGAACTGGCCCCGCACGACGGCGACCGTTTCGTCATCGTCTATATCCAGCCGCTCCGATCCAACAACGCCGCCGAGGGCTTCGACATCGCCTCCGAGCCGGCTCGGCGGGCCGCGGCGATCGCCGCGGCGCGCTCCGGTGCGCCCACCATCACCGCGCCGATCCGCCTGGTGCAGACGCCGGGGCTGGGCCAAGGCGGTTTCCTGCTGCTGTTGCCGGTGTACCGGGAAGGCATGCCGCTGCAGACCCCGGAGCAGCGCTGGCAGGCCACCACCGGCTGGGCCTATGCACCGCTGAACATCGCCGAGGTGCTGGCCTCCTCCGACGATCACAGCAACGAGCTGCGCCTGCGCCTGGCCGACAGCCAGAACCCGGCACAGCCGTTCTACCGCGACGACGCCACGCCGATCCTGGCCGGCGGGCAGGCCGCCGAGCGCACTCTCCAGGTCTACGGACGCCAGTGGCGGATCGGGGTGCAGGCCACGCCGGGCTTCGTGCGCTCGCTGGATCAAATCTCCCCGCTGCTCGCCGGCGGCTTGGCCGCCGGCATCGCGCTGCTGCTGGCCGCGCTGCTGTACGTGTTCCTGACCAGCCTGCGCCGCCGCGACCTGATCCTCAGCGAGCAGAGCCAACTGGCCGCGCTGGTCGCCGGCACCAGCGAGGCGATCGTCGCCGAAGACCTGCACGGCCGGGTGACCCACTGGAACCCGGCGGCCATGCGTATCTTCGGCTATACCCCGGAGCAGGCCATCGGCCAGCCGCTGCAGCAGTTGCTGGGTACGCAGATCCGCGATCCGGCCAACGGCGGCGACGGCGTGCGCGAACTGCGCCACCGCGACGGCCATGCGGTCAGCGTGCTGGCCAGCGTCTCGCCGATCGTCGGCACCGGCGGCGGCACCATCGGCCATTCGCACCTGCTGCACGACGTCACCGAGCAGGTGCGCGCGCAGGCGCGGGTGCTGGAACTCAATGCCACGCTCGAACAGCAGGTGGCCGAGCGCACCAGTGAACTGGTCACCTATTCGGCGCTGCAGCGCGCGATCCTGGCCAATGCCGGCTACGCGATCGTCGCCACCGACCCGGACGGCGTCATCACCCTGTTCAACCCGGCCGCCGAGACCCTGCTCGGCTACGCCGCGCACGAACTGATCGGACGCAAGGCCACCGGCCTGTTCCTGGATCCGGAGCAACTGGCCGCGCGTGCCGAACGCATGGCCACGCAGTCGGGCATGCCGGTACAGCCCTCGTTCGAATCGGTGGCGGCGCTGTCCACGCTGGGACGCAGCGACACCCGAGAATGGACCTACCTGAGCAAGGACGGCCATGCCTTTCCGGTGTTGCTCACCCTGAGCACGCTGCGCGACGACGACGACCGGGTAATCGGCTACCTCGGCATCGCGGTCGACCTGACCGAGCAGAAGCGCCACGAGCGCGAGCTGCGCCTGGCCATCGACGCGGCCGAAACCGCCAACCAGTCCAAGAGCGATTTCCTGGCCAACATGAGCCACGAGATCCGCACGCCGATGAACGCGATCCTCGGCATGCTGTACCTGCTGCGGCACAGTGCCCTGTCGCAGGCGGCGCAGGACATGATCCAGAAGATCGAGCTGTCGGCACGCAACCTGCTGGAGATCATCAACGACATCCTCGACTTCTCCAAGATCGAGTCCGGGCGCATCGACCTGGAATCGGCGCCGTTCGACCTCAACGAACTGCTGGAGAACATCGCCGCGCTGATGACCTCGGCGACCAGCGCCAAGCCGGTGGAGATGATCGTCGAGCCGCTGCCGCCGGGCTGCCGCTGGCTGCAAGGCGACGCGCTGCGCCTGAACCAGGTGCTGATCAACCTGGTGGGCAATGCCATCAAGTTCACCGAACAGGGCGAGGTGGTGCTGTCGGTACGCGCCTTCCCCGGCGCCGAACCCGGCAAACTCAAGCTGCTGTTCTCGGTGCGCGACACCGGCATCGGCATCGCGCGCGAGAAGCAGAGCCTGATCTTCTCGCCGTTCCTGCAGGCCGACACCTCCACCAGCCGCCGCTACGGCGGCAGCGGCCTGGGCCTGACCATCAGCCGGCGCCTGGTGGAGCTGATGGGCGGGCAACTGGAAGTGCAGAGCGCCCCCGGCCAAGGCAGCGATTTCTACTTCGTCATTCCGTTCGCGGTGGCGCCGGCAGCGGCCGACGACGACGCACCGGCGCAGGCGCGACGGGTGCTGATCGCCGACGACCATGAGCTGGTGCGGCGCAGCCTGACCGACATCGCCAACGGGTTCGGCTGGCAGGTGGAAGCGGTGTCCAGCGGCACCGCCGCCTTGGCCGCGGCCGCGGCCGCGCCCGAACGCGACGAGTTCGACGTGATCCTGCTGGACTGGCGCATGCCCGACCTGGACGGACTGAGCGTGGCCCAGCGCATTCGCGCGCAATCGGCGCCGGACCGGCAGCCGATCATCGTCATGGTCACCGCCTACGAACGGCGCATGATCCAGGAGCAGCAGCCCGGCGTGGCCGACGTGGATGCGGTGATGACCAAGCCGGTCACCGCCTCGGCCCTGCAGCGCACCATCGCCATGCTGCTGGCGCGCCGCAACGGCGAGCTGCCCGCAGCAGCGCCCGGCGACGGCGTCGCGCGCCTGGCCGGGGCCCGCTTGCTGGTGGTCGACGACAGCGACATCAATCGCGAGGTCGCGCAGCGCATCCTCGAAGGCGAAGGCGCGGTGGTCGACCTGGCGCAGGACGGCGCCCAGGCGCTGCAGCGGCTACGGCGCGATCCCGGCCGTTTCCACGTGGTGCTGATGGACGTGCAGATGCCGACCATGGACGGCTACGAAGCCACCCGGCACCTGCGCGCCGACCCGGAGCTGGCCAGCATGCCGGTGATCGCCCTGACCGCCGGCGCCTATCGCCAGCAGCAGGAGATGGCGCTGTCCAGCGGCATGAACGACTTCATCGCCAAACCGTTCCAGGTGGAGGACCTGATCGCGATCATCCGTCGTTATCTGCCGCCGAACCTGGCGGTGCTGCCGTTGCTGCCGCTGGCGCTGCCGCCGTCGGTGCTGCCGTCGGACGACTGGCCGGTCAGCGATCCGGCGTTGCTCGATACCGTCCAGGCGCAGCGGCTCTGGGGCGAGCGCGATCCGTACCGGCGCTATCTGCTGAAGCTGTTGCAGGAATATCCCGACCCGGCGGCGAGCGTGCGCGCCCTGCTGGACGCGCAGCGGCCGGGCGAGGCGGTCTCGCTGGCGCACAAGTTGCGCGGCTCGGCCGGATCGCTGGCATTGCCGGCATTGAGCGTCGCCAGCGCCGCCCTCGAGGAACGCTTGAGCACGGCGCCAGCGGAGGCCGCGGGGGAGATCGCGGCGCTGGCCGCGGCGATGGCCGACACCGCCGCCGAAGTGCTGCGCTTCGCCGACGCCACCCAGATCGCCACCACGCCTGCGACGGCAACCGACGCAGCGGCGGACCCGGCGACGTTGCAGGCGTCCTGGTACCAGGTGCTGCAGGTACTGGACAGCGACGATCCGGACCGCATCGACCACACGCTGCGGCAACTGGCCGCGGTCCTGCCGGCGGCGCACACCGCCGAACTGCAGCAGTTGCTGGAGAGTTTTTCCTTCCGTGAGGCCGAGGCCAAGGTCAGGCAATGGCTGGCCGAGGCACATGACTGAGCGCGCGTAACGAGACACCACCATGAGCCAGCCGTGCATTCTCTGTGTCGACGACGAACCCAGCAACCTGGCGCTGATCCGGCAGTTGCTGCGCGAGGACTACGCGCTGGTGTTCGCCAAGAACGGCGCCGAAGCGCTGCGCGGCGTGGCCAAGCATCGCCCGTCGCTGATCCTGCTCGACGTCGACCTGCCCGACGTCGACGGCTATACCCTCGCCCGCACCCTCAAGGAGGATGCGCGCAGCGCGGCGATCCCGATCATCTTCGTCACCGGCAAGGACAAGGACGCCGACGAGAGCATCGGCTTCGACGCCGGCGGCGTCGACTACATCACCAAGCCGTACTCGCCGAGCATCCTGCGCGCGCGGGTGCGCACCCACCTGTCGCTGGTCAGCGCCGCCAGCCTCGCCGACAGCCACCGTGCCGCGATCGAGATGCTGGGCATGGCCGGCCACTACAGCGACTCGGATACCGGCACCCACATCTGGCGCATGGCCGCCTACGCCCGCGCGCTGGCGCTGGCCGCGGGCTGGTCGCGCGAGGACGCCGACCTGCTGGAACAGGCCGCGCCGATGCACGACACCGGCAAGATCGGCATCCCCGATGCGGTGCTGAAAAAGCCCGGGCCGCTGGATGCGGACGAATGGCAGGTGATGAAGCGGCACCCGCGGATCGGCTACGACATCCTCAGCCGCAGCAGCGCGCCGCTGTTCCGCCTCGCCGCCGAGGTGTCCCTGTACCACCACGAGCACTGGGACGGCGGCGGCTACCCGGCCGGCGTGTCCGGCACGCAGATTCCCGAATCGGCGCGGATCGTGGCAGTGGCCGACGTGTTCGATGCCCTCACCTCGCCGCGCCCGTACAAGGCGCCGTGGACGCTGGAGCAGGCGATGGAACTGTTCAACGACAAGTCCGGCAGCCAGTTCGAGCCGCGCCTGGTCGCGCTGTTCGAGGCGATCCTGCCGCAGATCCTGCAGATCCAGGCGTACTGGAACGAACGCGAGGGCGAGGACGACCCGCCGCCGCGCGGCAAGGCGCAGGCCGCACTGCGGCATCACGGCGGTTGATACAAGCCCCTCTCCCCCCGGGAGAGGGGTTGGGGTGAGGGTACGGCGCGAAGCGACTCGCAGAGATGGAGGACACCAGGCTTCGCCCGTACCCTCACCCGCCCCTTCGGAGCACCTTCTCCCTGATGGAGAAGGAACAGCGCACTACGCTCCGCGATGGGCGTTACCGGTAACGCCCATCGCGGCTGAAGCCGCTCCTACAGAAAAGCACACGAGGCGCCGCGCGCTCAGCGCCGCTGCAGACGCCAGGCGCGATGGATGCGCGGGTTGCGCTCGAAGTCCGGATCGAGGGTCTGCGCGCTGATTTCCTCGCACACCGCGAACTCGGCCAGCGCGTTCTCGTCCAGCTTGAAGCGGCGGAAGTTGTTGGAGAAGTACAGCACGCCCTCGGGCATCAGCCGCGCCACCGCCGCGCGCAACAGCCGCACGTGCTCGCGCTGGATGTCGAAATCCTCGGCGCGCGCGGAGTTGGAGAAGGTCGGCGGGTCGCAGAAGATCACGTCGTAGCGGTTCTTCTCCGCCTCCAGCCAGCTCAGCGCGTCGGCCTGCACCAGCCGGTGCTGGGCGCCGCCCTTGCCGTTGAACGCCAGGTTGTCGGCGCACCACTGCAGGTAGGTGCCGGACAGGTCGACGCTGGTGGTGGAATCGGCGCCGGCCACCGCCGCCTGCACGCTGGCCACGCCGGTGTAGCAGAACAGGTTGAGGAAGCGCTTGCCGCGCGCCTGCTGCGCCATCACCCCGCGCAGCGGGCGGTGATCGAGGAACAGCCCGGTATCCAGGTAGTCGAACAGGTTCACCCGCAGCAGCGCAGCGTGCTCGCGCACCACCAGGAACTCGCCGCGCTGCTCGAAGCGGCCGTACTTGCTGCCGCCCTTGCCACGCTCGCGGGTCTTCAGCGCCACCTGTTCGGCGGGCACCGCGAACACTTCGCGCGCGGCCGCCAGCAGTTCGTTGCGACGGCGGCGCACGTCCGCGTCGGGAATGCTGTCCGGCGCCGCGTACTCCTGCACGTGCAGGAAGGTGCGCGCCTGGCCGCCGTCCTCCTGGTACACGTCGATCGCCGCCGCGTACTCGGGCAGGTCGGCGTCGTAGGCGCGGTAGCAACTGATCCCCGCCCGCGCGCGCCAGGTCTTGAACTTGCGCAGATTCTTGCGCAGGCGGTTGGCCACCATCTGCGCACCGTCGCTGAGCGCGCGCGGTTCCTCGGTGGCGCCGGCGCGCGGCGCGACCGCGATCGGGTCGCAGACGATCAACGGGCACTCCAGCGCGCCGTTGAACATCTGGTACTTCTTGGCCGCACGCAGGCCGGTGGCATAGGCCAGTTCGTCGCTGCCGCACAGCAGGCTGGCGCGCCACTGCGGCACCGCGCGCTTGAGCGCATCGCCCAGGCGCCGGTACAGCGCCGCGTCGGCCGCCAGGCGCTCGTCGTAGGGCGGGTTGCACACCACCGTGCCCAGCGCCTGCGCCGGTGCAGGCAACGCGGCGACGTCGTGCACGGCGAAGGCGATCGCCTCAGCCACGCCGGCGGCCTGCGCGTTCTCGCGCGCCGCGCGCAGCGCATGCGGGTCGAGGTCGCTGCCGTACAGCACCGGCCGCAATGCGGCGCGGCCGGCCTGGGCACGCTGCCGCGCCTCGGCCAGCAGCGTGCGCCAGGCCGCCACGTCGAACCCCAGCCAGCGGCTCGGCGCGGCATCGGCATCGGTATCGCCGCGCTGCTGCGCGGCCAGCTCGCCGCGCAGCAGCCCCGGCGCGACATCGGCGGCCATCAGCGCGCCTTCGATCAGCAGCGTGCCGCTGCCGCACATCGGATCGAGCAGCCCGCCGCCCTGCGCATACAGCGCCGGCCACTGCCCACGCAGCAGCACCGCCGCGGCCAGGTTCTCCTTCAGCGGCGCCTCGTTCTGCGCCTGGCGCCAGCCGCGCCGGTGCAGCGAGCCGCCGCCCAGGTCCACCGACAGCGTGGCGCGGCCCTTGCGCAGCGACAGGTTCAGGCGCAGGTCCGGGTGCTCCACGTCCACCGACGGCCGCTCCAGGCCCTCGCCGCGCAGCGTGTCCACCACCGCATCCTTGACCCGCTGCGCGGCGAAGCGCGCGTGGGTGATGCCGGTGCCGGACACATGCGCGTCCACCGCCAGGGTGTGTTGCGGCGCCAGATGGCTGCGCCACGGCAGCGCGGCCACGCCGGCGTACAGCGCCGCCTCGTCGGGGCAGTCGAAGGACTGCAACGGCCACAGCACGCGGCTGGCCAGGCGCGACCACAGCACCGCGCGCTGCGCGTCCTGCAGGCTGCCTTCGGCATTGACACCGGCGACGGTGGCGGTGGCCTGCGCCACGCCGAGCGCGAGCAGTTCATCGACGAGCAGGTATTCCAGGCCCTTGGCGCAGGAGACGAAGAATTTCACGGAAGGCGGACCAGGACGGACGGGAGGGAGGCACGGCGGGCACCGCGCGCGTGGCGCATCGCAGCGCCGGATCCGGCGTTGCCGCGGCCGCGGCCGCGGATCGGGGAGTGGGCACGCGAACGCACCGCACCGGAACGGCGCGCAGAATACCACAGGGCCTGTGCGCCCCTGCCTGCTGCGCAGCGCCCTGGTGCCGTGCGCGCCGTGGCCGTCGCTGGCCTCGTGCGCCTGGCATCGCGACGTCGCCCGCCGGCGCTCGCGTCGCGACTGCGCCGCGCCGTTGCAGGTGATTGTGGCGCGCCAGACGCCGCCGCGGCCCGCGACGCAGCGCTCAATGCGAGGCCACGAATCCGGCGCCGGGCATGGCCGGCGGCACCGCGAACTCGGCGCGCATGCGCCGCGCTTCGGCCATCGGCGGCCGGCCGAACAGGCGCTTGAACTCGCGGGTGAACTGCGACGCGCTCTCGTAGCCGACCGCATGGCAGGCGCTGGCCGCGGTCATGCCCTCGCGCGCCATCAGCAGGCGCGCCTGGTGCAGGCGGATCGATTTCAGGTACTGCATCGGCGCGACCTGGGTCACCGCCTTGAAATGCGCATGGAACGACGGCGTGCTCATCCCGGCCTCGCGCGCCAGTTGCGCCACGTCGAGGCGCCCGGCGTGATCGCGGTGGATGCGCTGCAGGGCGCGACCGATGCGACCGAAGTGACCCTGTTGCGCCAAGGCCGCGCGCAATCCATGACCTTGCGGCCCGGTCAACACGCGGAAGTACAGCTCCCGCACCAGGGCACGGCCGAGGATCGCCGCGTCCAGCGGGCGGCTCAGCGCCTGCAGCAGGCGCTGCACGGTGTCCCGCAGCGCCGCGTCCATCGGGCTGGACAGCATGCTCGCCGGCGCCTGCGCCTCCGGCACCGGACCGGCCTGATCGAGCTCGACCATGAGCCCCGCCGCGAGCTGGAAGTCCAGATGCAGGTACAGCGCCAGCAACGGCCGCTCCGCACTGCCGTCGGACTGCATGGTGAACGGCACCGGCACCGCGACGGACAGATAGTGCTGCTCGTCGTAGACGTACACCGCATCGCCGAAATGGCCGCGCTTGGCGCCCTGGCAGACGATGACGATGCCCGGGTCGTACAGCACCGGCGTGTCGGCCAGGGGCCGGTCCGAACGCAGCAGCCGCACATCCGGCAAGGCGGTCAGGTTGTAGCCCTCCTGTGGCGCCAGGGCGCGCAGCAGGTCCACGGAACTGGCGGCAGCAGTCATAGGAACAGGCAAGGATCGCAGAGTTCGCGGCATCGGCGCGGCGCATCGATCATCGCATCATTCGCCGCTCATCCCCATCAGGAGCGTGCCATGACGCAGCAGAAAACCTTGCTCATCACCGGCGCCAGCAGCGGTTTCGGTCGCGCGCTGGCGCAGGCGGCACTGGCGGCCGGACACCGCGTCGTCGGCACGGTGCGCAGCGCGCAGGCGCGGCAGGAATTCGAGGCGCTGGGCGCCGGGGCGTTCGGCCGCGTGCTGGACGTCACCGACGTCGACGCCATTCCCGGCCTCGTCGCCGCGCTCGAAACCACGCTCGGGCCGCTGGACGTGCTGGTCAACAACGCCGGCTACGGCCACGAGGGCATCCTTGAGGAATCGCCGCTGGACGCGCTGCGTCGGCAACTCGAGGTCAACGTGGTCGGTGCCGTGGCCATGATGCAGGCGGTCCTGCCCTACATGCGCCAGCGACGCCGCGGGCACATCGTCAACATCACCTCGATGGGCGGCTTCATCACCATGCCCGGCATCGCCTACTACTGCGGCAGCAAGTTCGCGCTGGAGGGCATTTCCGAGGCGCTGGGGCAGGAGGTCGCGGCGCTGGGCATCCACGTGACCGCGATGGCGCCGGGCTCGTTCCGCACCGACTGGGCGGGCCGCTCGATGGTCAGGACGCCGCGCAGCATCGCCGACTACGATGCGCTGTTCGATCCGATCCGCGACGCCCGCCAGGCCAAGAGCGGCCGCCAGCTCGGCGACCCGGCCAAGGCCGCCCAGGCCATGCTGGCGTTGATCCAGGCGCCCGCGCCGCCGGCGCACCTGCTGCTGGGCAGCGACGCGCTGGCCCTGGTGGGCGACAAGCTGGACCGCCTGCGCGCGGACATCGCCGCGTGGGAGGCGGTGAGTCGTTCCACCGATGCCTGAGCGCTCGTCGGCAGGGCGCCGTGCGACGTGCAGGCTCGGCACCGGCCGCGCCGACATGCGGACGGCGGAGCGACACGGCGCCCCGCAACGCGGACGTGCAGCAGGCCGCCAACGCCCTCTTCCGCACCCTGCGCACCCGCCAGGCAGCCGGACGGCACGCCGACCGGATCGCGCAGCGCTGCCGCCGCATCCACTCACCACGGCGTCAGCCGCCACGCCTCGGTGTCGGCCTGCAAGCGCTGCTGCAGGCGCAATGCGTCGAGAAAGTCCGCATCGTGCGACACCACCAGCAGCGCGCCGGGATACTGCAGCAGCACGGCGCGCAAGGCGTCGCGGGCCTCGCGGTCCAGGTGGTTGTCCGGCTCGTCCAGCAACAGCAGTTCGGCCGGCGGCATACGGTAGAAGGCGCAGGCCAGCGCAGTCTTCAGCCGCTCGCCGCCGCTGAGCTGGCCGCAGGGTACGCCGATGCGCTGCGCGTCCAGGCCGAGCAAGGCCAGCCGCGTACGCAACTCGGCGAGCGCACTGCCGGGCGCGGCGGCCTGCACCTGCGCCAGCGCAGTGGCGTCCGGGTCCAGCGCCGCCAACGACTGGTCCAGGTAGGCGCTGGCGGCGCGTACCCGGCAGGTGCCGGACAGCGCCGCCACCTGCCCGGCCAGCAGCCGCAGCAGGGTGGACTTGCCGCTGCCGTTCGCCCCGACCACGCCGATGCGTGCGCCGCCCTGCACCACCAGGTCCAGCGGCTGCCGCGTCGCCGGCGCGAACGGCAGCCGCACTGCCTGCAGCTCGACCAGGCGACGGCTGGCCGCATCGGCCGGCGGCGGCGCGAACAGCGCCACCGGCGCGTCCGGCTGCACCTGGCGCGCGGCCTCGGCGATCCGCGCAAGACTGCGAGCCTGGGTGGCCTGATGGTCGCGCACGCGCTTGCCGGCGCTGTCCTGGCTGCGCTGTTTCTGCCGGCCGAGCAGGATCGGCGCCTGGTTGGCCACTCCTGCCTGCTGCCGCCCGCGCGCACTGCGCCGCTGCTGCCGGTCGTGCTGCGCCTGCCAGGCGGCGTTGTCGCGCGCGTGCTGCAGCTTGTGCTGGGCCAGTTCGGCCTGCGCGGCGTCGCGCTCGCGTGCCCGGCACTGCAGGTAGAACGCGTAGTCGCCGCCATAGTCGCGCAGCCCGCCGGGCGACAGTTCCAGCGTGCGCTGCATGTCCTGCAGCAGCAGCGCATCGTGGCTGATCACCAGCAGGCCGCCCGGCCAGCGCTGCAGCGTCTCGCGCAGGCGCTGCCGCTGCGCCGCGTCCAGGTGCAGGGTCGGCTCGTCCAGGATCAACGCATCGGCCTCGGCCAGCCAGGCGCCGATCAGCGCCACCCGCATCGCCTCGCCGCCGCTGAGCGTGGCGGCCAGGCGCTGCGGCTCCAGCGCGCCCAGGTCGTGCGCGTGTAGCTGTGCCTGCAGGCGCTGGGCGATGTCCCAGCGCTCGCCGAGCGTGTCGAAATCCGCCGCGTCGGCGCTGCCGGCCTCGATCCGCGCCAACGCCCGCAACGCCGCGCCCACCCCAGCCAGATCGGCGACGGTGGCGTGCGGCGCCGGCGCGATCTGCTGCGGCACGTAATGCAGGCGACCGTGGCGCACGCAGCGCCCGGCGCTGGGTGTCAGTTCGCCGGCGAGCAGGCGCGCGAACATGCTCTTGCCGACGCCATTGCGGCCCACCAGGCCGGTAGGCCGCGCATCGAGCGCGAAGTGCAGATCGGAAAACAGGGTCCTGCCATCGGGCAGGAGGTACGTCGCGCCGTCCAGCGCAAGCAGCGGATGCGTCATGGGAACCTCCATGGATGCCGGTCGTGCCCGCCGATCGCTCGGCAGGAAGGACGAAGGCCGTCGCGAAGACGGCGGCATCAATGGCGCATCGGCGTAGATCCTCGATGAAGGTGCGGGACGATGCTAGCGCACCCGGCCCGCGCCGGGCGACATCGCGCTGTGCAGGCTCAGGGCGCGGACAGGAACGCCGGGTGGTATTCCACCTCGGCCATGGGCGGCAGGCGCTCGCCGAAGGCCAGCGCCTGGAAGGCCTCGATCGGCGCGCCCGGCAGGGTCAGCCCCGGTTCCGGGCGGAACCCGAAGCGCGCGTAGTACGCCGGATCGCCCAGCACCACGCAGCCGGCCGCACCCAGCGCCTGCAACTGCGCCAGCGCCTCGCGCACCAGCCGCGCGCCCAGGCCCTGGCGCTGGTGGCCCGGTCCCACCGACAGCGGGCCCAAGCCGTACCAGCCGCGGCTGCCATCGGACAGGCTCACCGGCGACACCGCGACGTGGCCGACCACGTAGCCCTCGTGCTCGATCACCAGCGACAGGGTCAGCGCGCCGTCCGCGCGCAGCCGTTCGATGATGTCCTGCTCGTCGTGGCGGCTGTGCGCGACGCGGAAGAAGGCGACCAGGGTCAGCGCCTCGATCGCCGCCGCGTCGGCCGGCCGCTCGGCGCGCAACAGCATGTCGTCGGCTGCGCTCACAGGCGCTCCAGCAGCTCGGCGAAGGCCTGCGCCGAGGTCGCCACGTGCTCGCCCAGGCGATGCGTGTCGTCGACCAGCAGCAGCCGCGCAGCGCGCGCCTGCGCCCAGGCGATCACCTCGGCGGCGGGAATCAGTTCGTCGCGCCAGGCGTGCACCACCGAGGTCGGCACCGGCGCCGCGTCCAGCGCCGGCAGATGGCCCATCCGCGTCGGCGGCACCATCAGGAACAGGCCGCGCACCGGCACGTGCAGCGACACCTGCGCAGCGATGTAGGCGCCGAGGCTGGAGCCGGCCAGCACCAGCGGCCCGCGCTGCGCCGCCGCCTGCGCCAGTTCCAGCAGGCGCTGCAGGCGGGTCGGCACGTCGCCGAGCGGGCTGATGTCGCGGCGCGCGTCCAGGTCGGTGTAGTCCGGGCGCGACTGGGTCCAGCCCAGACGCTCCGCGACCTCGGCCAGTGCGGTCACCTTGATCGCGTCCGGCCCGCTCTCGAAGCCGTGCGAGAGAATGCAGTGGCCGCGGCTCACAGCGCCACCACCGCATCGCCCAACCGCAGCGTGCCGCCCTGCACGATGCGCGCGCACAGGCCACCGTGGCCGCGCATGGCGTTGTAGCCGCCCGGCCCCAACGCCTGCTCCATGCGCGAGCACGGATCGCATGGCGCGATGCCTTCTAGTTCGACTTCGCCGATGCGGAAGCGGCGCCCCTTCAGGGCGATCAGCGGAATGCCGGAGACCACCACGTTGCGCCGCAGGGTCGCCGGCGCCACCGCCGCATGGCCAGCCAGCGCGGCGATCGCCGGCAGGTGTTCGGCCTGGATCAGGGTCACGCCGCGCTTGCCGTTGCGGCCGGCGTAGCGGTCGCCGTGCAGGCCGCCCTCGGTCTGCGCGGTGGCGGCGTCGACTTCGTGCATCGGCACATCGCGCGCCGGGCGCAGGCCGATCCATTCCACGCGCCCGGCGCGCGGCAGTGTGGCCAGCAGAGTCGCCAGCGGGCTTTCGGAATTCAGGGTCATCGGCGAATGCTAGCATCCGCGCATGTCGCCTACCCCGCCGTTGCCGATCCACGATGCGCCCCTGCCCTACGTCGGCCTGCTGCAGGAGCGCGCGCCGGACAGCATCACGCTGGCGGTGATCCACTGCACCGAGTTGCCGGACCTGGCCAGCGCGCGCCTGTACGGCGAGCGCGTGCTGTATCCGTCGGGCACCGGCAACAGCGGCCACTTCTACATCGACCGCGACGGCAGCGTGCATCGCTACGTGCCCGCGGAGCGCATCGCGCATCACGTGCGCGGCTACAACCCGCGGTCGCTGGGCATCGAACTGGTCAACCGCGGGCGCTATCCGCTGTGGCTGGATTCGCGCCACCAGGCGATGCGCGAAGACTACCCCTCGGCGCAGATCCAGGCGCTGATCCGCTTGCTGCAGCAGTTGCGCGCGGAACTGCCGCAGTTGCGCCACATCGCCGGACACGAGGCGCTGGACCGCAGCCTGGAACCGGCCAGCGACGATCCGACGCGGCAGGTGCAGCGCAAGCTGGATCCAGGGCCGCGCTTCCCCTGGCCGCAGGTGCTGGAGGCGGTAGCGCTGGCGCCGTATGCGCCGTCCGCCGATCGCGCCCTGTCGTAGGAGCGGCTTCAGCCGCGACCGGGCATTGCCGATCGCATCGGGTCGCGGCCGATCCCGCAAAAGAGACCGAGAACCAATCCAACAAGAGTGCCGCACCCGCTCAGTGCGCGCCGACGTAGTTCTTCTCGCCGGCGGTCACCGGTACGTCCAGGCGATTGCCCACCGGCGCCAGCGGACACACCACGTGCGGGGTGAATGCGCACGGCGGGTTCTGCGCCAGGTTGAAGTCCAACACGATGCGGTCGCCCTGCGGCGCCGGCACGAACAGATAGCGGGCGCCGCCATAGCTCTCGCGGCCGCTGGTGCGATCGGAGAACGGCAGGAACAGGCGCTGGCTGGCGCCGTCGCGCAGGACCTGCAGCTTGTAGCGCCGCCCCCGCAGCACGAACTCGGCGCTGCCGACCAGGGCCAGCGGCTGCGGCGTGCCGATCGAGGTGAGCAGCACCATCGCCTGCGGCGCCGGCACCGGATGCCAGTCGGCCACCACCCGCCATTGCGGATCGATCGGGAAGTAGTCGATGCCGCGGAAGCGCGCGCGCGCCGGCGCCTGCGGATCGCGGAAGCGCCAGCCGAACAGGTTGCCGGTGCGCACCACGTAGAACTCCTGCGCCCCCAGCGCCAGCCGGGTCTGGGTGTCGTGCGCCGCGTCGGTCTCCAGGCGGCCACCGGCGAACGGCCGGCCGTTCACCTGCAGCGTCGCGTCCGCGGCGGGCTGGAAGTGCACGCCCTCCTGCAGATCCACCTGCAGCATGCCCAGATGCGCCGGACCGGCCGGCAACTGCACGTCGTTGTCCGGTGCGCTGCCGACCCGGTGCAGGCCGCTGTGCAACCGCCCGGAGCCGGTGAAACTCAACCAGCCCGACGGCGCGCGCAACGTCGCCAGGCGCTGCGCACGGTTGCGCTCCACCGCCTCGCGATAATGCGTGGCCGATTGCGCGCGCGGCGAGGCGTCGGCGCCATCGGCCGACGTACGTCGCTCGCCGCAGGCCGCCAGGCCCAGCATCAACGCCAGCCCGCAGGCCTCACGCCAGCGCATGGTGCCGCCCGTGTCGCGCCCCATCGTGCATGCGTTCGGTGTGCGCCGCGGCCCTAGCCGACGGCGCGCGGCCGCGCCGGATCGGCGATCCAGCCGCTCCAGGAGCCGGCATACACGCGCGCGCCGTGCAGGCCGGCATGCTCCAGCGCCAGCAGCAGATGACAGGCGGTGACGCCGGAACCGCACATCAGCACCACCTCGCGTGGATCGCGCCCCTGCAGCAACGGCTCAAGTTCCGCGCGCAGTTCCTGCGCCGGGCGCAGGCGGCCGTCGCGCAGGTTCTGCGCCAGCGGCCGGTTGAGCGCGCCGGGCACGTGTCCGGGCAGCGGGTCGATCGGCTCCACCTCGCCACGGAAGCGTTCGCCGGGGCGCGCATCCAGCAACCAGCCCGGCGCCTCGTGCAGACGCGCGGCGACCTCCTCGGCGAAGACGATGCGCGCCACATCGAACGCCTGCGGATACGGCGGCAGCGGCGACGGCGCGGAGGCCGCGTCGGTTTCCGGCAGGCCCAGCCGGCGCCATTCGGCCAGGCCGCCGTCGAGCACGGCGACCCGACGATGGCCGAGCAGGCCCAGCATCCACCACAACCGCGCCGCGGCCATGCTGCCATCGCCGGCGTCGTAGACCACCACCTGGTGCTGCGGGCCGATGCCCAACTGCCCCAGGGTGCGCGCGAAGGCCGCGTCGTCCGGCAACGGGTGCCGGCCCAGGCCGGGACGGCCGAGATCGGACAGATCGGCGTTCAGATCGGCGTAGACCGCGCCGGGCAGGTGCGACTGCGCATAGGCCGCGCGCGCCGCCGCTGCCGCGGCAGGATCGAGCAGCGCCGCCGGCACGAACCGCGCATCGACCAGGCGCAGCGCGGGATCGCCGAGCGCGGCGGCCACTGCCGGCGCATCGACCAGGGTGTGCCATGCGGGGGACATTGCGGTCATGCGGCTTGCTCCAGTCGGCGGCGCAGGTTGAGCAGGATCGCCGCGGTCGCGCCCCAGATCCGCTGGCCGGGCCAGCCGTACTCCAGCACCACGCGCGGGCGTCCGCGGTAATCGGTCTCGATGCTGCGCAGGTTGTCCGGCGCCATCAGGTAGGCCAAGGGCACTTCGAACACCTCGGCCACTTCGCCCGGATGCGGCTGCGGCACGAAGCGCGGATCGATCGCCGCGACCACCGGCATCACCCGGAAACCGCTGATGGTGACGAACGGATCCAGATAGCCCAACGGCTCGGCCTGGGACGCCGCCAGCGCGATCTCTTCCTCGCTCTCGCGCAGCGCCGCGGCCACCGCATCGGCGTCGCTGGCCTCGATGCGGCCACCGGGAAAACTGACCTGGCCGCCGTGGTGACGCAGGCTGTCGGTGCGTCGGGTCAGCAGCACGTGGGTGCCGTCGGCGCGCGGCACCAGGCCGGCCAGCACCGCCGCTTCCACCGGCGCGCCGTCCGGCAACAAATCCTGCAGCTCGTGGTGGTTCCAGCCCGGCCCCGTCGGCGGCTGCTGCAGCGGATGCAGTGCGCGCAGCAGATGCGCGCGTTCGGCCAGGCGCTGTCCCGGCGATGGCGACCAGCCGCGGCCCGGCAGCACCTCGTCCATGTAGCGGCGGCGTTCGGCGTCGCTCATGCGGCGCCAGCCTGCGATTTCGTCGCCGTTGCGCAGGCAGCCCGTGCAATAGCCCTGCGCATCGAGACGGCAGATACCGATGCAGGGCGTGAGCGGGGCATGCGGAACGGGATCCATCTGATTCGACACCTTGCCAGCCTAGCGCGATTCGTCGGCGCCGTCGTCGCCTGCCCAAAAAAATTGCGCCGGCATCGCTGCCGGCGCAATCGTCGTGCACTGAACCAGCGTGCTTACTTGACGCTGACCAGCTTGATCTCGAACTGCACCGCCACGTTCGGCGGGAACGGCGTACGCGGGTCGGCACCGTAGGCCTTGTCCGGCGGCAGGGTCACTTCCCACTTGGAGCCGGCCGGCATCTGCAGCAGCGTGTCGCGCATGGCCTGCATCTCGACTTCGCTGACCTTGATCGCCGGGATCTGCTGCGCCGGACGCGCCTGCGCCGGGCGCTGGCCGAACGGATACGGACCGGCCACTTCCAGCTGAACGGTGCTGGCCTGGGTCGGCTTGGCACCCTTGCCGGCCTCGATCACGCGGTACTGCACGCCGCTGGGCAGCACCTGCACGCCGGCCTTGGCCTTGTTCTGGGCCATGAACTGGTCGCTCTTGGTCTTGTTCTCGGCAGCGGCCTTCTCGTAGTCGGCCTTGGCCTGCTGGGCGCGGGCCTGCTCGCGCTTCTGGAACGCTTCCACCGCCGGCTTCAGCTGGTCGGCGCTGACCGCCGGCTGCTTCTTGGCGTAGGCGTCCTGCAAGCCCTTCACCACCGCATTGATATCGAGCTGCTCGCCGCGGCCGGTGAGTTCGGCAAGGTTGTTGCCGTAGTCGTAGCCGAAGTAATAGCTCAGCTTGCCCTTCTCGGACGAGGTGTCCTGGGCGAACGCATTGCCGCTCAGGGCGAGGGCCGCGACAGCGACCGCAATAGAACGCAACTTCATCAAACAATTCTCCAGGGTGGTGGCACAGGGCGGCCCGTGCCGCCTGAGATGACGCGTTAGGATAGCCGCCGCGGCGCGGAACCGCTACCGACGACGCTGCTCTGACTGGTGCGGCCCGCCCAGAGTTCCCATCACTTTTTTTTAACAACCAGGAAAGCACATGTCCGGCACGCCGGTCCTCGCCGATACCCAGGGTGCGATCCGCATCCTCACCGTGAATCGAGCCGACAAGCTCAACGCCTTGAATCGCCAGGTTTTGCAGGCGCTGGATGCGACCTTCGCCGACGCCGCGGACGACCCGCAGATCCGCGTGGTGGTGCTGACCGGCGCCGGCGAGAAGGCCTTCGTGGCCGGCGCCGACATCGCCGAAATGAACGAACTGACACCGGTGCAGGGCCGCGATTTCTCGCAACTGGGCCAGCGCCTGATGCGCCGGATCGAGCGCATGCCCAAGCCGGTGCTGGCGATGGTCAACGGCTTCGCCCTCGGCGGCGGGCTGGAACTGGCGATGGCCTGCCACCTGCGCCTGGCCGCCGACGGCGCCCGCCTTGGCCAGCCGGAGATCAATCTCGGCTTGATTCCCGGCTTCGGCGGCACCCAGCGCCTGCTGCGGCTGGTCGGCCGCGCCGCGGCGCTGGAACTGTGCCTGCTCGGCGCGCCGATCGATGCGGCGCGCGCGCTGCAGTTGGGCCTGGTCAACCGCGTGGTGGCCGCCGGCGACCTGCAGGCGACCACGCTGCAGTTGGCGCAACAACTGGCCGATGCCGCGCCACTGGCGCTGCGCGGCATCCTCGACGCGATCCAGATCGGCGGCGAGAGCGCGATCGAGCAGGGACTGGAGTACGAGACCGCGCAATTCGGCCTGCTGTTCTCCAGCGAAGACATGCGCGAAGGCACCCGCGCTTTCCTGGAGCGGCGCCCGCCGCAGTTCCGCAACCGCTGAGCCCGCGCACGATGTCGCACGCCCCCGCTCCCGCCACGCCGCTGCAGTTGCTGCGCTGGATTCTGGACGACGATCTGGATGCCGCGATCGACGGCGGCCTGATGGACTACCGCGGCACCGATCCCGGTGACGACGCGCTGGACCCGGCGCATCCTCAGTTGCGCGCACAATTGCTCGCCACGCAGCAGCGCCTGCGCGACGCCTGGGCCGCACGCGCGCGCTATCGGGCGCGCACCGCGCGGCTGCAACGCCGTGCCGCGGCGCGCCAGGCGCGGCGTGAGGCAGTCGTACCCACCGCCACGAGCACGACCACCGCCGCCCCCAGCGCGCCGGCGCTGCCCGCCGCGGCGGCGGCGATCCTGGCCCGCGCCAAGGCCAAGGCGGCGCAGCGAGGCGGCCGATGAGCGCGACCACGAGCACGCCCGCGCGGCGCGGACGCCTGCTGAGCAAGGACGAGATCCACGAACTGTTCGCGCGCCTGTCCGAACTCAATCCCAGCCCGACCACCGAGCTGGAATACGGCAGCCCGTTCGAACTGCTGATCGCGGTGATCCTCTCGGCGCAGGCCACCGACGTCGGCGTCAACAAGGCCACGCGTCGCCTGTATCCGGTGGCGAACACGCCGGCCGCGATCCTGGCGTTGGGCGAGGACGGGCTGAAGCGCTACATCTCCACCATCGGCCTGTTCAACGCCAAGGCCAAGAACGTCATCGCCACCTGCCGCATCCTGGTCGAGCAGCACGGCGGCGAGGTGCCGCGTGCGCGCGCCGCGCTGGAAGCGCTGCCTGGGGTCGGCCGCAAGACCGCCAACGTGGTGCTCAACACCGCCTTCGGCGAGCCGACCATGGCGGTGGACACGCACATCTTCCGCGTCGCCAACCGCACCGGGCTGGCCCCGGGCAAGGACGTGCGCGCGGTCGAGGATTCCCTGCTCAAGCGGGTGCCGGCGCAGTTCCTGCAGGACGCGCACCACTGGCTGATCCTGCACGGCCGCTACGTGTGCAAGGCGCGCAAGCCCGACTGCCCGCAGTGCGCGATCCGCGACCTGTGCCGGTACAAGGACAAGACGCCGGGTTGAGCGGTGCGCAGCATGGTCTGGGGCTTTGTCCGGCGCGGGCTGCTGGTCGTCGGCTCCGGCAACGTGTACGGCACGCGACGTCCGCCGCTGCGTTCGTCGCGGTTGAAACCGCTCCTACACCCCACCGAAACGCTCGCTGCATGCAGCACTTGTAGGAGCGGCTTCAGCCGCGACAGTCTCCGCCGCCGACACTGCCTCGCCTGCGCGTCGCGGTTGAAACCGCTCCTACAGATCTTCGAATCACTCACAGGAAACACGGCCGGCCACGCCACCGACTACGCCGCACGCTGCCCTTCCACGCGCCGGTCCAGTTCCTTCCAGTCCACCACCAGCGCGCAGCCGCGGGCCGCGGCGTTGCGGCTCCAGTCGCGCAACAGTTCCAGGCACGCGTGGTCGACGTGGCGCAGCCGCGCCACGTCCAGGTGCAGCTCGGTATTCGGCGGCAGCCGCTCCAGGGTCCGCGCCATCGTCGGCACCCGCAGGAAGGTGGCCGAACCCTCCAGCGACAGGCGCAGCTTGCCGGCCCCCTCGCCCGCGCCCGCGTCGCCGGCGTCTTCATGCGCATGCACCCCGACCGTCAGCCGCGACTGCTGCAGCGCCAGCCGCAACAGCGACAACGCAAAGCCGATCAGCACGCCGGTCAGCAGGTCGGTGGCGACGATGGCGAAGGTCGTCGCCAGGTAGATGGCGGCGGTGCCGCGACCGTAGGCGGCCAGTTCGCGCACCTGCCCCAGCTTGACCATCTTCAGCCCGGTGTAGACCAGGATGCCGGCCAGGCACGCCACCGGCGTCATCCGCAGCAGCCACGGCAGCAGCAATGCGAACACCAGCAGCCACCCCGCGTGCAGCATGGTCGACACGCGCGTCGCCGCGCCGGCCTGCACGTTGGCCGCGCTGCGCACGATCACCCCGGTCATCGGCAACGCGCCGAGCAAGCCGCACAGCATGTTGCCCACGCCCTGCGCGGCCAGTTCGCGGTCGTACTGGGTGCGCGGCCCCTGGTGCATGCGGTCCACCGCCGCCGCCGACAGCAGGGTCTCGGCGCTGGCGATGAAGGCGAAGGTGAGCGCCGACAGCAGCAGCGTGGCATCGAGCACGCCGAGCATGTCGTCCAGGCTCGGCACGCGGATCGCCGAGAGCAGGTTGGCGGGCACGTCGACCTTGCGCACGTCCAGCGCCTGCACCTGCACCAGCGCGGTCATCGCCACCACCGCGAGCAAGGCGCCGGGCACGAAGCGCAGGCGCTGCGGACGCAGCCGTTCCCACGCCAGCATGATCGCGATGGTGCCCAGGCCGACCAGCAGGGCGGCGCGGCCCACGCCGGCGTCCAGCGCGCGCCACAGCACCGCCGGCAACGCGGCGAAGTTCTCCAGGCCGCGTGCCTTCGGTGCCGCGTCCAGCAGCACGTGCGCCTGCGAGGCGACGATCAGGATGCCGATACCCGACAGCATGCCGGCGACCACCGCCGGCGAGGTCATGCGGAACCACACGCCGGCGCGGCACAGCCCGGCCAGCAACTGGATCGCGCCGGCCAGCAGGATCACCGGCCCCAGCGCCGCCACGCCGTGCGCGCGGACCAGTTCGAACACCAGCACCGCCAGCCCCGCCGCCGGGCCGCTGACCTGCAGCGGCGAGCCAGCGATCAACCCGACCACCAGGCCGCCGACGATGCCGGTGATCAGGCCGGCAGCCGGCGGCATGCCCGAGGCGATCGCGATGCCCATGCACAGCGGCAAGGCGACCAGGAAGACCACCACCGAGGCCAGCAGGTCGCGGCCGAAGGCGCCGCCGCGCAGGTAACGGGCCAGCGCGGAGGCGCCGGCCGGAGCGTGCTCTGTCATGGTGTGCATGGGCGGCTCCTCAGACGGCGACGTTGCGCAGGACCGGCGCCAGGCGCGGCGGCGGCGTGGCATCGGGCGGACGTCGGCCGGCCTCCGGCAGCAGCGGCAGGAACCGCCCCTGCTCGGCGTCGAAGGCGCGGATCTCGCCATGGCCGATGTCGTAGATCCAGCCGTGGATGCGCAGCGCGCCACGCGCCAGCCGCGCCGCCACCACCGGCTGCGTGCGCAGGTGGTCCAGCTGCGCGACCACGTTCTCCTCGGTCAGGCAGTGCAGCGCGTCCTCGGCATGGGCAGCATGGCCGTGCTGCGCGGCGACCTGGCGCGCGCTGTCGGTGTGCTTGAGCCAGGCCGCCACGGTCGGCACGTCCTGCAGCGACGCGGGATTGAGCACCGCCTTCATCGCGCCGCAATCGGTATGGCCGCAGATCACGATGTGCTCGACCTGCAGCACCGCCACGGCGTACTCGATCGCCGCGACCACGCCGCTGACGTGCTGCGAGTACGGCGGCACCACGTTGCCGATGTTGCGGTAGACGAACAGCTCGCCGGGCTGCGCGGCGAACATCAGTTCCGGCATCACCCGCGAATCGGCGCAGGTGATGAACAGCGTGTGCGGGGTCTGGCCGGCGGCGAGTTGCCGGAACAGCCCGCGCTGGCGCGGATAGACCTCGTTGCGGAAGTGGCGAAAACCGTCGAGCAGACGTTGCATGGGGATATCTCCAGGCACGGGGGGAGAGAGGCCGCACCGCAGTAGGTACGACGCAGACGCAAGCAGCAGAAGCGAAGGATCGGCATCGCCAGCGGCTATGCGGGCGTCAGACGACGGCGGGAGGACGCAGCGCGGGACGGCGATAGCTGCGGCAAGGCGCGGCCGCGCGCACGGGCAAGACCGGCCCGATCCGCAGAGCCGGCGGAAACAACGCGGATGCGACCGCGAGCGGTGCGTCGTGCGGATCGGGATCGGCGGCCGGCGCCTCCAGTTCGGGCGGCACCCCATCGAGGTCGGCGTCGACATCGCTGGCGCAGACGCTCGCGCACAGCGCTGCCGGTGCCGCCGCTGCAACCGATCCTGCACGGATCGCGGACAGCGCCAGCAACGCGGTCAACATCAACATGGACAGACGGGCGAGCATGGGTCGACAGTAGGAAGGCGCATCGGCGATGACAAGTGCTGCGCCGCACAATTCATCGCATCGTCCACGGCTGTCGACGCGAACCGTGAAGGGCACCCCGGCATGCGCCCCATCGCGTGGGCCTTGGCGAGCATGCCGCAAAAAAAAAGAAGGCGGCGCAATGCGCCGCCTTCCGTACACCGTGCGGAACGTCCGCGAATCAGAACGACAGGTCGCCCCAGACGCCGAATTCCTTGGTTTCCACGTCGGTCTTCTTGCTGGCGTTGTCCTGGTGCGTGTACTTGTACACGGTGGCCAGCTTCAGGTTCTTCAGCACCGGGAACTCGACGCCGACGTTCCAGTACTTGTCGGCCAGGGTCGGGTCGATGGTCTTGCTCAGGTCGGTCTTGTCGTAGCGGGCGAAGGCGTTGATGCCGCCGTCGGTCAGCGCCACGCTGCCCCACACCGACCAGCCGCTGGACTTGTCGGTGGCCGGCGTCAGCACGTTGTTGAGGTTCTTGGCCTGGAAGTACTCGCCGCCCAGACGGAAGTTGGAATCGGCGTAGGCGACCATCGCATCGGCGCGGGTGTAGTCGTGCTGCGCGTCGAGGATGTCGGTTTCCTTGCCCAGCTTGCCCGAGTAGGCGCCGACGGCGATGGCCAGGTTCTGCATCGGCATGTAGGCCACGCGGCCTTCCACGTCCATGCCCTTGCCGCGCGTCGGGTTCTTGTAGCCGGCGCCGTTGACCACCGACATCGCGTAGTTGACCTGCGAACCCAGGTCGCCGAAGGCGTGCAGGCCCCAGTCGGAGGAGTTGGCGTACTTCAGGCGGTCGGTCAGGGTGTTCTCGACGTAGCGGTAGCCGTAGAACTTCTCGACGAACGGCACCCACGGCATGTCGGCGGCACCGATGCGCAGCGCGAAGGCGTCGTCGAACTTGCCCTGCACGTAGGCCTTCTTGACGAACAGCTGGGTGTTGGACAGCGCCGAGCTGTACTGGAAGTCGGTGGTCAGGTTGGCCGACCAGATCTCGTTGAAGCTGTGGTCGACGGTCAGGTAGAAGCGCTTGACGTCCAGGCCGGTGCCGCTGGCCGCGGTCTTGGCGCCGCCGCTGGTGCGGTCGATGTTGGTCAGGTCGAAGAACATGCGGCCGCCGATCTTGTTGTCGTTGACCAGCTTGGCGAGCTTGTCGACCTTGGCGGCGCTGGCCTGCGCCGTTTCGGTCGCCTGGGCCTGCACGACATTCACTTCCGACTGCGCGTCGGACTGCGCCTGCAAGGCCTCCGACTGCGCCTGCAGTTGCTGGACCTGGGTCTGCAGCGCTTCGATCTGGGCCTGCAGCTGCTGCAACTGGGCAGCGCTGACGGCGGGCGGGTTGCTGCTGGCCTTGGCCTTCGCCGCGAACGCCTGCGGCGCGGCCGCCAGGCCGAGGCTGGCGAGGATCGCCGTGGCGAGAACATGAGAACGCATTAGGATGTCTCCGATGGGTGGTGGCAGGGTGGGATGGGTGCGGTGCGGCCCCAGTGCGACGGCCCGACCATTTGTAAAGATTCCGTCAAAGACATGACGGTTTTGAGTCAGCTTCGTGTCGGAACGAAGGCATCCGCGCCCGGTAAGGCTGTCACCGGACTGACATCTGTTTTTCTTCAGACGTTCATGAAAAAGTCTTGGAATGCACTCGATGCCGGCAGGGGTGCCGGCTTCCCACCTATTCCAGGAGTTCTCCCGATGCGTTCCCTCAAGCTCCGACTGCTGGCAGCCGCCGCGGTCGCTACGTTTTCGCTCGCGGCGCAAGCCACCGATGTCACCGGCGCAGGCTCCAGCTTCGTCTATCCGGTGCTGTCGAAGTGGTCGGCTGCCTATGCCGAGAAAAGCGGCAACCGCGTCAACTACCAGTCGATCGGTTCCGGCGGCGGCATCGCGCAGATCCAGGCGGCCACGGTCGATTTCGGCGCTTCCGACAAGCCGCTCAGCGGCGCGGAGCTGGACAAGTTCGGCCTGGGCCAGTTCCCGGTCGTGATCGGCGGCATCGTGCCGGTGTTCAACGTGGCGGGCGTGGCCCCGGGCGCGATGAAGCTCGACGGCACCACGCTGGCCAACATCTTCCTGGGCAAGATCAGCAAGTGGAACGACCCGGCGATCGCCGCGCTGAACCCGGGCCTGGCCCTGCCCGACCTGAAGATCACCATCGTGCACCGCTCCGACGGTTCGGGCACCAGCTTCAACTTCACCAACTACCTGTCCAAGGTCAGCCCGGAGTGGAAGAGCAAGGTCGGCGAAGGCACCGCCGTGCAGTGGCCGGCCGGCATCGGCGGCAAGGGCAACGAGGGCGTGGCCGCCTACGTCAAGCAGATCCGCGGCGGCATCGGCTACGTCGAGTACGCCTACGCGCTGCAGAACAAGCTCAGCTACGCCGGCATGAAGAACGCCGCCGGCCGTTTCGTGATGCCGGACGACAAGACCTTCTCCGCTGCCGCCGCCACCGCGGACTGGAAGTCGGCCAAGGACTTCAACCTGATCATGACCAACGCGCCGGGCCAGGACGCGTGGCCGATCACCGCCACCACCTGGGCCATCATGTACAAGAAGGCCAAGAAGCCGGCGTCGTCGAAGGCCGCGCTGGACTTCTTCAAGTGGTCGTTCGAGCAGGGCCAGGCGCAGGCCAAGGCGCTGGACTACGTGCCGCTGCCGGAACCGCTGGTCAAGCAGATCGAAGCCTATTGGGCGCAGAACATGAAGTAAGCCGGCGTCTCGCCCGTGCCGGCGCGCGCCGGCACGGCGACACCCCGAAGGCGCGGACCGCAGGGTCCGCGCCTTTTTTGTTCCCCGCTCGCGTGGTCATGGCCTGCCGGCAGCCGGACCGGCGAGCCGCCTGGCGCGGCCTTGCGAGACGGCGTGCCCACCGCAACCCGTGATGGCGTCCGCAACCAGCGCCCAAGTCATGTGGCTGTAACAAAAATATCATTTCATAGCGAGCACCCGCCGGATGTCCCGGCGCTCTTCGCTACGGAGTGACCCCATGAAACTGCAGCCGGCGCGCATTGCCGTCCTGTCCCTCGCCCTGGCCTTCGCCGTCACCGCCTGCCAGCCCGGCAACGGCGACAAGCAGGGTGCCGCCGACGCGGCAGGCGGGTCGTCCGCCGCCGCCCCGGCCGCTGGCGCCAAGACCGCCGCGGAGATTGCCGGTGCGGGCGCTTCCTTCATCTATCCGCTGATCTCCAAGTGGTCGGCCGACTACAACGCGGCCACCGGCAACAAGATCAACTACCAGTCGATCGGCTCCGGCGGCGGCATCGCCCAGATCAAGGCCGGCACGGTCGATTTCGGCTCCTCCGACAAGCCGCTGGACAGCGCCGAACTGGCCGCGACCGGTCTCGGCCAGTTCCCCTCGGCGATTGGGGGGGTGGTGCCGGTGGTCAACCTGGACGGCATGGACGCGGGCAAGCTGCGCCTGACCGGCCCGGTGCTGGCCGACATCTTCCTGGGCAAGATCAGCAAGTGGAACGACCCGGCGCTGACCGCGCTGAACCCGGGCGTGACCCTGCCCGACACCAAGATCAACCTGGTGCACCGCTCCGACGGCTCGGGCACCAGCTTCAACTTCACCAACTACCTGTCCAAGGTCAGCCCGGAGTGGAAGGGCAAGGTCGGCGAAGGCACCTCGGTGCAGTGGCCGGGCGGCGTCGGCGGCAAGGGCAACGAGGGCGTGGCCTCGTACGTGCAGCAGATCAAGGGCTCGATCGGCTACGTCGAACTGGCCTACGCGCTGCAGAACAAGATGCCGTACGCGTCGATGCAGAACGCCGCCGGCAACTGGGTGCAGCCCAATGCCGAGAGCTTCGCCGCGGCCGCCGCGTCGGCCGACTGGGCCAACGCCAAGGACTTCAACCTGGTCATCACCAACGCCGCGGGCGCGCAGGCCTGGCCGATCACCGCCACCAACTTCATGCTGATGCACAAGCAGGCCAAGGATCCGGCGCGCAGCAAGGCGACCCTGGAGTTCTTCAAGTGGGCGTTCGAGAAGGGCCAGCCGCAGGCCGACGCCCTGCACTACGTGCCGCTGCCGCCGGAACTGGTGCAGCAGATCGAGACCTACTGGAGCAAGGAGTTCAAGTAAGCGCGACACCGCTTCCGCCCTCGCCGGCGGAAGCACGCACGCGGACGCGCAAGGCCTCTCGCGCGCCCCCGCACCGGCGCCGCACAGTGCAGCGCCGGTCGCCGTATCGGCATCACGTACTTCGGACTTTCGGGTTCCCGCCTTGCGGGAGCGACGCAGCCACCCACCGCGCGCGGCCACCCCCGCCGCGGCCACGATCGGAGCGCGCCGCCGCGCGCTCCGACACATACCGAGCCCATGAACGCCACCGTCATTCCCGAAGCGATCAACGCGCCCCGCGGACGCGACCTGCGCGACGCCCGTGCCGACCGTCTGTTCCGCTGGATCCTCACCGCCACCGTCGTGTTCGTCCTCGTCGCCCTGGCCAGCGCGGCGCTGTCGATGCTGTGGGGCGGCCGCCACGCCCTGCAGATGCAGGGGCTGAGCTTCTTCTATTCCACCGAATGGAATCCGGTCGAGAACAAGTACGGCGCGCTGGCGCCGATCTACGGCACCCTGGTCACCGCCCTGATCGCGATGCTGATCGCGGTGCCGGTGAGCTACGGCATCGCCTTCTTCCTCACCGAGGTGTCGCCACGCTGGCTGCGCGGCCCGATCGGGACCGCGATCGAACTGCTGGCCGGCATTCCCTCGATCATCTACGGCATGTGGGGCCTGTTCGTGCTGGTGCCGGTGATGACCGAGTACGGCACGCCGTGGCTCAACGACCACCTGGGCACCCTGCCGCTGATCGGCCCGATGTTCCAGGGCCCGCCCTTGGGCATCGGCCTGCTCACCGCCGGTTTCGTGCTGGCGATCATGGTGATCCCGTTCATCTCCTCGGTGATGCGCGAAGTGTTCCTGACCGTGCCGACGCGCCTGAAGGAATCGGCCTATGCGCTGGGTTCGACCAAATGGGAAGTGAGCTGGGACATCGTGCTGCCCTACACCCGCTCGGCGGTGATCGGCGGCATCTTCCTGGGCCTGGGCCGCGCGCTCGGCGAGACCATGGCGGTGGCCTTCGTGGTCGGCAACACGGTGCGCCTGTCGCCGTCGCTGCTGGAGCCGGGCACCACCATCGCCGCGCTGATCGCCAACGACTTCGGCGAAGCCACCGAGACCTACCGCTCGGCGCTGCTGCTGCTGGGCTTCGTCCTGTTCATCGTGACCTTCATCGTGCTGGCGATCGCCCGCCTGATGCTGGCGCAACTGTCGCGCAAGGAGGGCAACTGATGGCCGCCGACGTCGCCCACCGCCTGTACACCCGCCGCCGCGTGGTCAACGTGTTCGCGCTGCTGTTGTCCTGCCTCACCGCGCTGTTCGGGCTGGTGTTCCTGGGCTGGATCCTGTGGACGCTGCTGGCCAAGGGCATCGCCGGCATCAACCTCGACCTGTTCACGCGCATGACCCCGCCGCCCGGCGAAGAAGGCGGCCTGGCCAACGCGTTCTTCGGCAGCGCGGTGATGTGCGGCCTGGCGCTGCTGATCGGCACCCCGCTGGGCGTGGCCGCCGGCACCTGGCTGGCCGAATACGGCAACGCGCGCAAGACCGGCCAGGTGGTGCGCTTCGTCAACGACATCCTGCTGTCGGCGCCATCGATCGTGCTCGGCCTGTTCGTGTACACGCTGTATGTGATGCAGACCGGCGGGCGCTTCTCGGCCATGGCCGGTGCGCTGTCGCTGGCCTTCATCGTGCTGCCGGTGGTGGTGCGCACCACCGACGAGATGCTGCGGCTGGTGCCGGCGCAGATGCGCGAAGCGGCGCTGTCGTTGGGCATTCCGCAATGGAAGGTGACCGTCCAGGTGCTGTACCGCAGCGCCTCGGCCGGCATCGTCACCGGCGTGCTGCTGGCGCTGGCGCGCATCAGCGGCGAGACCGCGCCGCTGCTGTTCACCGCCTTCGGCAACCAGTACTGGAACAACAACATCATGCAGCCGATGGCGAGCGTCCCGGTGGTGATGAACTCCTTCGCCGGCAGCCCCTACCCCACCTGGCAGCAATTGGCCTGGTCGGGCGCGCTGGTGCTGACCGTGTTCGTGCTGCTGGTCAGCCTCGGCGCGCGCGGCATTCTGCGGCGCTACAAGACATCCAACGATTGAGCCCCCTATGGACCCGGCCATGAACGATCATCACAACGCCGCACCGATGCACCGCATCGCCATGCCCAACGGGCACACCGCACTGGCGCCGTCGCCGGTCAAGATCGCCGCGCGCGGCCTGGACTTCTACTACGACAAGTACCACGCGCTGAAGGGCATCAACCTGGAAGTGCCGGAGAAGCGCGTCACCGCGCTGATCGGCCCCTCCGGCTGCGGCAAGTCCACCCTGCTGCGCATCTTCAACCGCATCTACGCGCTGTATCCGAAGCTGGAGGCGCGCGGCGAAGTGCTGCTGGACGGCGAGAACATCCTGTCGCCGAAGTATCCGATGAACCGCCTGCGCAGCAAGGTCGGCATGGTGTTCCAGAAGCCGGTGCCGTTCCCGATGACCATCTTCGAGAACGTCGCCTACGGCATCCGCCACCACGAGAAGCTGTCCAAGGCGGACATGGCCGACCGCGTCGAGCACGCGCTGCGCCAGGGCGCGCTGTGGGACGAGGTCAAGGACAAGCTCGGGCAGAGCGCCCTGGGACTGTCCGGCGGCCAGCAGCAACGCCTGTGCATCGCCCGCGCGGTGGCGCTGCGCCCGGACGTGCTGCTGCTCGACGAGCCGACCTCGGCGCTGGACCCGATCTCCACCAGCCGCATCGAGCAACTGGTGGAAGAACTGAAGAACGACTACACCATCCTCATCGTCACCCACAACATGCAGCAGGCCGCGCGCGTGTCCGACTACACCGCCTTCATGTACCTGGGCGACCTGATCGAGCACGACCGCACCGAAATCATCTTCTCGCAGCCGAACAAGCAACAGACCGAAGACTACATCACCGGCCGTTTCGGCTGAGCCGCCGCGGCCGCCGCTGTCTCGCCGCAGCGGCTGCGCCCGTCGCCCTTCGGGCGGGCGCCCGGCGACGCCAGCACCGCAACGCCAGGCATGGCCGCGGCGACACCAACGCACTTATTGGACCTACGACATGAACACTCAGCCCAACGAGCACATCGTGAAGAGCTACGACGAAGAACAGCATCGCCTCGCCGCCGAGATCGTGCGCATGGGCGAAACCGCGGTGGCGCAGTTGGAGGCGGCACTGGACGTGGTCGAACGCCGCGACGACAACGCCGCGCTGCGCATCGTCGTCAACGACGAAGCGATCGACGCGCTGGAACACTCCATCAGCCATGACGTGATGCGCCTGGCGCTGCGCGGGCCGATGGCGCGCGACCTGCGCGAGATCCTGGCCGGCCTGCGCATCCCCGCCGATGTCGAACGCATCGGCGACTACGCCGCCAACGTGGCCAAGCGCTCGATCGCGCTGAACATGTCGCCGCCGATGCCGCAGACCCTGGGCCTGCGCCAGCTCGGCAAGCTGGCCGCCCAGCAGGTGCGCGCCGCGCTGGCCGCCTACCAGAACAACGACGCCGACGCCGCGCTGCGGGTGCGCCAGGGCGACGCGCAGCTCGATGCGCAGTACACCGCGCTGTTCCGCGAGTTGCTGACCTACATGATGGAAGACCCGCGCAACATCACCCCGTGCACGCATCTGCTGTTCATGGCCAAGAACCTGGAGCGGATCGGCGACCACGCCACCAACATCGCCGAGAACGTGTGGTTCCTGGTGCATGGCGACGAGCCGTTGCCGCCGCGCGACAAGCGCGACGAAACCAGCTCCACCAGCGGCCTCTGACCCCTGCCCTGCGGACCGGCCCTGCGCCGTTCCGCGGTCGCGGCATCCCCGGGGCTCCGTGCGCAGCGGAGCCTTTTTGTCGCCACGCACTGCCGCATGCAGCGCCGTGCGCCAGCGAGTAGGCTTGGCGCAGCGCCGGCCACCACGGCCGGCGTCCGCCCATCGCCAGGAGCCTGCGCATGTCCAACGCGTCCCGTTCGTCTTCTGTCCTCGTCGGTGCGGTCCTGCTCGGCGGGATCGGCCTGTCCACCTCCGCCCTGGCCATGACCGACCTCGCCCAGGGCTATGCGCTGGGCGCACAGGCTGCCGTCCCCCCGCCACAGGACACCGGATCGACCACGCCGGCAACGCCGACGCCCGCGCCGACGGCACACACCGGGCAGGCTGCCGACCCGGCCAAGGCCAGCGAAGGTGGCTGCGGCGCCAAGGCCGGCGACGGCAGCTGCGGTGCGCACGCCCCGGCGGCGACGCCGGCCAAGCCCGCGGCCAAGCACGACGACAAGGCCATGGCCGAAGGCAAGTGCGGCGAGGGCAAATGCGGTGGCAGCCTCTGAACCGAGGCCGCTGGCCGCGGCCAGTGCCGGCCTCGGACTGCGTCGCGGCCTGCTGCAGGACCTGCTGCAGGCGCCGGCGGATGCGTTCGACTTCCTCGAATGCGCGCCGGACAACTGGATCGGCGTCGGCGGCCGCCCCGGGGAATTGCTGCAGACGCTGAGCGCGCGCCATCCGCTCAGCTGCCACGGCCTGTCCTTGTCGCTGGGCGGCGTAGCGGCGCTGGACACCACCCTGCTGCAGCAGACCCGCCAGTTCCTCGACCGGCACCGGATCGCGTTGTACAGCGAACACCTCAGCTACAGCGCCGACGACGGCCAGCTCTACGAACTGCTGCCGCTGCCATTCACCGACGAGGCAGTGCGCCACGTCGGCGCGCGCATCGCCCAGGTGCAGGACATGCTGGGCCGGCGCATCGCGGTGGAGAACGTCTCCTACTACGCCGCCCCGGGCCAGGCGATGAGCGAAGCCGCGTTCGTGGCCGCGGTGCTGGACGAGGCCGATTGCGACCTGCTGCTGGACGTCAACAACGTGCACGTCAACGCCAGCAACCATGGCGACGACGCGCTGACCTTCCTCGCCGCCATGCCCAGCGCGCGCATCGCCTCCTACCACGTCGCCGGCCACCGCGACGATGCCGCCAGCGGGCTGAAGATCGACACCCACGCTGCGCCGGTGGCCGACCCGGTGTGGGACCTGCTCGCCGCCGCCTACCGCCTGCACGGCGTGCGCCCCACCGTGCTCGAGCGCGACGGCCAGTTCCCGCCGCTGCGCGAACTGCTGGACGAAGTGCAGTGCATCCGCACCACGCAGGCACACGCGCCGTCTTCGCCTGCATGAGCGAGACCCTGCGCGCGCAGCAATTCGCCCTGACCCGGCACCTGCGCGATCCGCAGCGCTACCAGGCGCCGGCAGATATACCGCCGCAGCGCCTGGCGGTGTATCGCGCCCTGTTCTTCGACAACCTGGCGCAGTTGCTGAGCGGCCAGTTCCCGGTGCTGCGCGCCACCCTTGGCGACGCCGACTGGACGGCGCTGCTGCGCGCGTTCTGCGCCGAGCACCGCGCCCGCACGCCGCTGTTCCCGCGCCTGGGCGAGGAACTGGTGGCGTTCCTGCAGCAGCGCGCAGCCGATCCGCAGCGTCCCTGGCTGGCCGAACTGGCGCATTACGAAACCGTGGAACTGCAGGTGCAGATCGACGACGCCGTGCTGCCGCCGCACGATCCGCGCGGTGACCTGCTCGACGGCATCCCGCTGCTGTCGCCGTGGCTGCGGCTGCTGCGCTACCGCTGGCCGGTGCAGCGCATCGGCCCGGCCTGGCAACCGGACACGGCCCCGGCGCAGCCGACCTGCCTGCTGGCGCGGCGCGAGCCCGACGGCCAGGTCCGCTTCGCCGAACTGGCGCCGCTGGCCTACGCCGTGCTGGCGGCGCTGCAGCCCGGCACGCGCAGCGGATGGGCGCTGCTGCTGGAGCTGGCCGCCGCGCACGGCCTTGCGCCGGACGCCCTGCTGCACGAGGGCGCGGCCCTGCTGGAACGGCTGCGCGCGCAGGGCAGCGTGCTCGGTACACGCCTGCCTGCGTAACGCCGCGGCGGCCGGCGGCCGCGCTCTGCTAACCTTGGCGGATGAACGATTCGGTCGACAGCCCCTCGCAACCCCTGGTCATCACCCCGATGTCGCGGCGTTTCCGCGGCTACCTGCCGGTGGTGGTGGACGTGGAAACCGGCGGTTTCGACTGGAACAAGCATGCGCTGCTGGAGATCGCGGTGGTGCCGATCGAGATGGACGATTTCGGCCAGCTGTATCCCGGCGTCACCGCCAGCGCGCACGTGGTGCCGGCGCCCGGCACCCTGATCGATCCCAAGTCGCTGGAAGTCACCGGCATCGTCCTGGACCACCCGTTCCGCTTCGCCAAGCCCGAGCGAGAGGCGCTGGACCACGTGTTCGCGCCGGTGCGCGCGGCGGTGAAGAAGTACGGGTGCCAGCGCGCCATCCTGGTCGGCCACAACGCCCATTTCGACCTCAACTTCCTCAACGCCACGGTCGCCCGCTGCGGCCACAAGCGCAATCCGTTCCACCCCTTCAGCGTATTCGACACCGTCACCCTGGCCGGCATCGCCTACGGCCAGACCGTGCTGGCGCGCGCGGTGCAGGCCGCCGGCTTCGACTGGAACGCCGCCGACGCGCACAGCGCGGTCTACGACACCGAGCAGACCGCGCGCCTGTTCTGCAAGATCGCCAACGCCTGGCCGGCGCCGCAGGTCGGCGTGGCGCCGTAGCAGAGGCATGTCTTGCACGAGACGCGCGCCGCCGTCGCGTTGGCCCGGCGGCATTGCGGCCGAACGCCCCGAGGTAGCGCCGCGCACTCGCCGGCAGCGGCTCGCATGACCCGCCACCTGCTGTTCGTCTGCAGCCGCAACCGGCTGCGCAGCCCCACCGCCGAACAGGTGTTCGCCACCTGGCCCGGCGTGGAAACCGCATCGGCCGGCGTCGACCACGACGCGGACACCCCGGTCACCCCGGAATTGCTGGAGTGGGCGGACATCGTCTTCGTCATGGAACCGATGCATCGCGCCAAGCTGTCGCGCCGCTTCAAGCGCCACCTCGGCCGCGCACGCATCGTCTGCCTCGACATCCCCGACGACTACGGCTACATGGATCCGGCGCTGGTGCAGGTGCTGACCGCGAAGGTGTCGCGGCACCTGCCTGCGCGCTGATCCTGGTCCTCGACCACCCTTCCGAGACACGCCGGCACACGTGCTACGCTCGCCGCCGCGCCGGCCAAGGCGCCTGTCCCAGGACGACCGCCTCATGCAAGCATGGAAGCGCCGAAGCATCGGCATTCTGGATATTGGCGGAGCCGGCGTGGGCATCATCGCCATCGTCAGCCAGTTTCCGAACCTGCGACAGCCAGCCGATTGGATCATTTGCGCCGCGTTCGTCGCGCTCTATGCCTGGGGCATCCACTGCGGCACGCAATTGCTGGAAGGTCGCCGCAACGCAGTGCACGCCAATCTGGCGTTCTGGCTGGCGCAGGTGCCGACCTTCAGCACGCCCCTGGTGAGCTACGTATTCAATTGCGGCTTCCACTTCACTGCTGGCGTGCAGTTCGCGCCGTTCAAGTTCGGCGCGAACTTCTTGTTCGGCAGCCGCTTCGCGTTCACCCTGTTTCCGTCGGAGACCGCGACGTTCTTCGGCCTGAATCTGTTTGCCCTGGCGGTCGTCTTCGTCCTTGCGCAACACCTGCGCCGCGGCGCCGACGCAACGACGGAAGCAGGCGCTGCGCCAGCACACGAGAGCGCGCATCATGGCGAGCCATGACGACAAATGCGCTCCAGTGAACAAAACCGACGCGATGGTCTTCCTGCGCGCGCAGCAACCGCTGCCAGACGACGACCAACTCACCCAGGACCTGATCGACGCCTACGACGCGGCGAGACGGCTGTTTGTCGCCGATCCCGATCGCGCCGCGCTCCCGCTGTTCCTGCGCTCCTTCGGCACCGGCGACGGCTGGGGCGTCTATCCGTTGGTCGAGGACGTGTTACATGCCTGCGACCGCAGCGACACCGTCGCCGCGATCCGCGAGGCGCTGGAAGATCCCACGCTGCCCGACGGGAGCCGCTACTGGGTCACGCAGCTGGCGGCGGCCTTTCCGGACTCGACCTTGCGCGAGGGCCTGGCGCAGTCGTTGCGGTCGGTGCATCCGGACATCCGTGAGGCAGCGGAGATGGCGTTGGAGATGCTGGATCGCCACGCCACACGCTGAACCGCGTGCGCCTGCGATGCACGCTGCAAGGTAGAACGACAGCACCGAGCGGCATGCCCGGACGCGTGCTCAGCCCACGCACACCCGATCGCGCCCCAGCCCCTTGGCGCGGTAAAGCGCCCCGTCGGCGCGCTCCAGCCACTGGCTCGGCGTCTCGTCCGCGCGCAATGCGACCAGGCCGCCGCTGAAGGTGACGCGCAGCGCCGGGGCCTCGGCTGCCCACTGCAGGCGCGCATGGAACAGGTCGCGCAGGCGCGTGGCCAGGCGCTCGGCCTCGGCCAACGGCGTGTCGCCGAGCAGGATCGCGAATTCTTCGCCGCCCAGGCGCGCCGGCAGGTCGGTGGTGCGGCAGGCGCCCAGCAGCAGTTGCCCGACCTCGCGCAGCACCGCATCGCCGGTGGCATGCGAGTAACCGTCGTTGATCTGCTTGAAGCGGTCGATGTCCATCACCAGCAGGCACAGCGGCGCGCCGCTGCGCTGCGCACGCTGCATGCTGCGCTCCAGCACCTCGTCGAAGTGCCGCCGGTTCGGCAAGCCGGTCAATGCGTCCTCGTGCGCCAAGCGCTCGAACGCGGTGGCCTGGCGCTGCAGTTCCGCCAGCAACTGGCTCTTTTCGGCATCGGCCTGCAGCAGGCGTTCGGTCTGCAGCCGCAGCGCGCTGGTGCGCCGCTCCACCAGCCGCTCCAGGCGCAGCGCGCGCCGCTTGTAGCGCGCGATCAGGTAGCGGTACAGCAGCACCAACGCCAGCACCAGCACCGCCACGGCCGCCGCATGCACGCTGTGCCGCTGCCACCACAGCGGCGCCACGCTGAAGCGCCACACCGCCTCGCGGGTGCTCCAGGCGCCGTCCGGATGCGCCGCGGCCACGTGCAGGGTGTAGTCGCCCGGCGGCAGGCCGATGAACTCCACGCTGCGCTGGTTGCCGCGGTCGATCCATCCGCTGTCCAGGCCGTCGAGGCGGGTGCGGTAGCGGATGCGCTCGGGCAGCAGATAGCTCAGGCCAACGTAAGACACGCTGATGCGCTTGGCGCCAGGAAGTTCCGTCCTGGTCTGCCACGGGAAGGGCTGACCGTCCAGCAACACGCTCTCGATCGCCGCCGGCGGCGGCAGGCGATCGCGAAAGCGCGCCAGGCGCCGCGGGTCGACCATGCTGACGCCGCCGGCGGTGACCAGCCACACCGTGCCGTCGTGGCGCAGGATCATCGACGGCCCGGAGCTGCCGTTGCCCTGCGCGTTGGACATGCCGTCGATCTCGTCGTAGCGGCTCACCTGCAGCCGCGGCTGGCGGCCGTCGGCGACCGCGTCCAGCGCCGCCGCGGTGGTGCGCAGAACGCCGCGGTTGCTGCTGATCCAGACGTTGCCGAGGCGGTCGCGGACCAGTTGGAACACCGTATCCACCGGCATGCCCTGCTCCAGTCCCACCCGTGCCAGTTGGCCATCGCGGTCGCGATGCAGGCCGCGATCGGTGGAGATCCACATGTCGCGGCCCAACGCCTGGAACCCGAACACGGTGCGCGCGCCGCCCAGCGGCTCCAGCGCCAGCGTCCGCACCCGGCCGCCGCGCAGCACCGCCGCGCCCTCCACAGAACCGATCCACAGCGCGCCGTCGACGCTGGCCAGCGCGGTGATCAGGCCGTGCGGCAGACCGGGCACGTCCGGCGCCGACAGCCGGTCGCCGTCGATGCGCCTCACCCCGCTGCGGGTGCCGATCCACACGGTGCCGGCGGCATCGACGCTGAGCGCGCGCACCTGCCCGCTGGGCAAGCCCTCGCGCGTCCCGTAGTGGCACACCACCCGACCATCGCGCAGGCGGAGCACGCCATCGGCATAGGTGCCGACCCACAGGTCGCCGTCGCTGCCGCGCGCCAGGCTCAGCACCGAGGGCGCATCGTGCAGCGCGACCGGGGCGATGCGGCCGTCCGGCGCCATCCGGTCCAGCCCGGCGGCGCTGCCGATCCACAGCGCGCCGTCCGGCGTCTCCAGCAGCGCGCGCACGTAGTCGCCGCTGAGTCCGTCGCGGCGGGTGTAGCCGGCGAACAGGGTCTCGCGCAGGCGGAACAGGCCGCCGTTGGCGCCGATCCAGATGCTGCCCTCGGCGTCCTGCAGCAGGCTGACGATGCGCCCGTTGGGCAGCACATCGCCCGGCAGCATGCGCTCGATGCCGTGCGCACTGATCCGCAGCAGCCCCTGGTTCTCGGTGCCGAGCCAGATCGCGCCATCGCGATCGCGCAGCATCGAGGTGAAATGGCCGTAGCCCGGCAGGTGCTGCACCAGCACCGCGCGCTCGCCCTGCATCCGGTACAGGTTCTCTCCCGCCACCAGCCACAGCGAGCCGTCCGGTGCCCGATACGGCCATGCCAGCCCGGGCGGCAGGCCGAACGCGGCCGGCGCGCGACGCAGCACGCCTTGCGGGTCGCGATACAGCAAGCCGTCGAGACTGCCGATCCAGACCCGCCCCTGGTCGTCGGCGGCCAGGTGCGGGAAGCTCGCCGCCAACGGCAGGTCGCGCGGCGCCGGCTGGTAATCGAAACGGCCGTCGGGCCACAGGCAGCCCAGGCCGTTGCCTTCGAACAGCAGCCACATGCGGCCGTCGCGGTCCTGGGTCATCGCGTGGATCAGCGCATGCGGCCAGCCCGGTGGCTGTCGCCAGAACCGCCAGTGGCCGGCGGGATCGTGGCGGCCGAGATTGCCGCGCGAATCGCTGAGCCACAGTGCGCCGGCACGGTCCACGTACAGCGAGCCGACCCCGTTGTCGGGCAGGCCCGGGCGGGTGCTGCGGTCGATGACGGTGAAGTCCAGGCCGTTGTAGCGCACCAGTCCTTCCCAGGTGGCGAACCACAGGCGGCCATCCGGGGTCTGCGCCAGATCGCGCAAGGAGTTGTGCGGCAGGCCGTTGCGCGAGGTCCAGGAATCGACGGCGTAATCGCGCAGCGGGGGCACGCCGTCTGCGGCGCCGTCGGCGGCAACCGCGCGCCACGCCACGCCCAGTACCAGCGACAGGATCAGCAACACCGGCCATGCAGGCGGCCACGCACGCCCGCGTTCGCGTACGAGCGCCGCTTCCCCCTTCCCCCTGGCGACGTTCACTGTCCCGACCCGATCCGACGCAGACGGGGCGCGACAGGACCCTGGCGCGGGGGGCCAGCGTCAAAGGGACGGGGGCGACGCAGACTCATTACCGGAACAGAACACGGGACGAGCGCCCATGGTAGGCAAAAATGCGGCGCTGCGGGTGCAGGCGCTAGCAGGCCGCCGAAAAAGAACGCGTGAAGATTGCGCGGCGGTTAAGCCGGGCTGTCCCTGGCAAGCGCAGCGCCCCCTTCTCCCACCGGAAGAAGGTGCCCCGCAGGGGCGGATGAGGGTACGGGCGCAGCCTGGGGAAACGTCGATTGCAGTGGCGGATGAGGGTGAAGGGCGAAAGCTTGGTGTCGCCCTGATGCGCGAGGGGCTTCGCCCCGCACCCTCACCCCAACCCCTCTCCCGGGGGGAGAGGGGCTCTGGTGCGACGCGCCTCCCTTCTCCCACCGGGAGAAGGTGCCCCGCAGGGGCGGATGAGGGTACGGGCGCAGCCTGGGGAAACGTCGATTGCAGCGGCGGTTGAGGGTAAAGGGCGAAGCTTTGCGTCGTCCTGATGCGCGAGGGGCTTCGCCCCGTACCCTCACCCCAACCCCTCTCGCGGGGGGAGAGGGGCTCTGTGCGACGCGCCTCCCTTCTCCCACCGGGAGAAGGTGCCCCGAAGGGGCGGATGAGGGTGCGGCGAAGCCTAGGGAAACGTCGATTGCAGTGGCGGATGAGGGTGAAGGGCGAAGCTTGGTGTCACCCTGATGCGGCGAAGGGCTTCGCCCCCGGACCCTCACCCCAACCCCTCCTTCTCCCGGGGGGAGAGGGGCTTTTGCTTCTGACGAAGGGGCGCTCAGCCCATGCGCTGCCGTACCGCCTCGAACAGGGTCACGCCGGCGGCGACGGAGACGTTGAGGCTCTCGATCTCGCCAGGCATCGGGATGCGGACCAGGCCGTCGCAATGCTCGCGGGTCAGCCGGCGCAGGCCGTCGGACTCGCCGCCCAGCACCAGCGCCACGTTGCCGCGCAGGTCCTGCGCGTACAGCGAGGTCTCGGCCTCGCCGGCCAGGCCGTAGATCCACACGCCCTGCTTCTGCAGGTCGCGCAGGCAGCGCGCGAGGTTGGTCACCGCCACGATCGGCAGGCGGTCGGCGGCGCCGGCCGAGGTCTTGCGCACGGTGGCGTTGACCGGCGCCGACTTGTCCTTGGGAATCACCACCGCCGTCACCCCGGCCGCGGCCGCGCTGCGCAGGCAGGCGCCAAGGTTGTGCGGGTCCTGCACGCCATCCAGCACCAGCAGCAGGGCGCGGCCTTCGGCGGCGCTGACCAGGCCTTCCAGCTCGTTCTCCGACCAGGTCCGCGCCGCGGCGTAGCGCGCGGCCACGCCCTGGTGGCGCACCGCGCCGCCGACGCCATCCAGCGCCTGCGTGTTCACCCGCCGCACGTCGATACCCTTGCGCCGCGCGTTCTCCTCGATCTCCTGCAGGCGCGGATTCTTGCTGCCCGCCTCCACCAGTACCTCGCGCACGTTGTCCGCGTCGTTCTCGATCGACGAGGCAACGGCATTGACGCCGACGATCCACTGGTTCTGCTTGCTCATGAGGCGGGACTACGCGAAAGGAAAGCGGGCATGGTAGGGGTTGTGGCCGCTGGCGTCATGCCTGAGGGGCCGGGATTGGGGATTGGGGATTCGGGATTGGCAGAAGCGGCTTGGCTGGGACGTTCTGCTTCCTGCGAGGCTCGCGGCATGCTGTCGCGGCCGCAGGGTCGCCGATGCAACGCCATCCAGACGGGTCGCGGCGCGGTTTTGTGGGAGGGACTTCAGTCCCGACGCGATGACGTCGGGCACACCGGCCCGCCGCTTGCCGCGACCGATTCCCGAGGTCGCCAGCGAGCTCCCAACGACGCTACGCGCGACGTCGGCACCGCCGGTCTTACCTCAAGCCGGCCAGTGCTCGGTGTCGTGATCCGGATGCTGGCGCGAAACGACGTCGGCCAGGAACGACGCAGCGGCCAGATCGCCTTCGGTGCGGATCGCCGACAGGCGATGCAGGTCGTCCACGAACGGCAGCTTCGCTTCGATGCCGTACTGGATGGTCGGCGGCAGCGCCTCCGGATGGTCGAAGGCGCCGGCGGCGATGGCGATGCCATCCGGGGCCTCGTAGGTCAGCGGCGTGCCGCAGTCGGCACAGAAGCCGCGCTGCACCACGTTGGACGAGGCGAAGCGCCTGGGCGTGCCACGGGTCCAGGTGAGTTCCGCGCCGCGGGTGGAGACCAGCGGCGCGTAGTAGGCGCCAAACGCCTTCTGGCACATCCGGCAATGGCAGATCGAGGCGTCGTGCAGGCGCCCACGTACCCGGAAGCGCACCGCCCCGCACTGGCAACCGCCGCTGTAATGGTCCTGCTCCATGGCCACTCCTCCCGTGCATGCGGGGCGGCGCAGCGGCGGTCGTCACGACCGCCGCGACGCACGCCGTCAGTACTTCTTTTTCTTGCGCTTGGCCGGCTGCCCACGCGGCGGCGGCGGCGGCAACTCGTCGTGCGCCGATGAGCCCTCCTCGACCAGCCGGAAGTCGATCTTGCGCTCTTCCATGCTCGCCTTCAGCACCACGATACGCACGCGGTCGCCCAGGCGGAACTCGCGCCCGCGGCGCTCGCCGGTCAGGGTCTTGCGGGTGGCGTCGAACTGGTAATAGTCCTGCGGCAACTGGGTCACGTGGATCAGGCCGTTGACCTTGGACTGGTCCAGCTCGACGAACAGGCCGAAGCTGGTCACGCCGCTGACCACGCCGTCGAACTGCCCGCCGACATGCTTCTCCATCCACGCGGCGCGATAACGCTCGTCGACCTCGCGCTCGGCCTCGTCGGCGCGGCGCTCGCGCTCGGAGCACTGCAACGCCAGCGCCGCCATCGCGCGCGGCGCGTACAGGTACTTGTCCGGCGCGCCGCGGGTCAGCGCGTACTTGATCGCACGGTGCACCAGCAGATCCGGATAGCGGCGGATCGGCGAGGTGAAGTGCGCGTAGGCCTCCAGCGCCAGGCCGAAGTGACCGGCGTTGTCGGGCGAGTAGACGGCCATGCTCTGGCTGCGCAGCAGCACCGATTCGAGCAACGCCGCGTCCGGGCGCTCGCGCACCTTCTTCAGCAGCCTGGTGTAGTCGCCCGGCACCACCTTGCTCCACGCCGGCAGGCTCAGCTTGAACTCCTTGAGGAACTCCAGCAGGTCGGCGTACTTGGATTCCGGCGGGCGCTCGTGCACGCGGAACGGGGCCGGAACATGCGTCTCCAGCAGGTAGCGCGCCGCGGCCACGTTGGCGGCGATCATGCATTCCTCGATCAGCTTGTGCGCGTCGTTGCGCACCAGCATGCCGGCCTGGGTCACCTCGCCGGTGTTGTCGAGCACGAAGCGCACTTCCGCGGTCTCGAACTCGATGGCGCCGCGGCGCGCGCGCGCCTTGGCCAGGATCTGGTACAGCTGGTGCAGCCGCTCCAGCTGCGGCAGCACCGCCGCCACGTCCTTGCGCACCTGTTCGTCCTTCTCGCCCACCGCCTGCCACACCTGTTCGTAGGTGAGCCGCGCGTGCGAGTTCATCACCGCCTCGTAGAAGCGCGCACCGGCCACCTCGCCCTGGCGATCGATCTGCATGTCGCAGACGAAGCACATGCGGTCGACCTTGGGGTTGAGCGAGCAGATGCCGTTGGACAGCGTCTCCGGCAGCATCGGCACCACGAAGCCGGGGAAATACACCGAGGTCGCACGCTTGACCGCCTCGGTATCCAGCGGCGTGCCCGGACGCACGTAGTGCGACACGTCGGCGATCGCCACCACCAGGCGGAACCCGTCGGCGTTGGGCTCGCAGAACACCGCGTCGTCGAAGTCCTTGGCGTCGGCACCGTCGATGGTCACCAGCGGCGTCTGCCGCAGGTCCACGCGGCCCTTGATCGCCGCCGGTTCCACCGTCAGCGGCACCGCCGCGGCTTCGTCCAGCACCTCTTGCGGGAACTCGTAGGGCAGCTCGTGGCCGTGGATCGCCGCTTCCACCAGCAGCGACGGGGTCAGCTTGTCGCCCAGCACGGCGATGATCTTGCCGATCGGCGGGCGCCGCGCATCCGGCGCGGAGGTGAGTTCGCACACCACCAGTTGCCCGTCGCGGGCCTCGCCGACGGCGTCGGCGGGGATCTGCACGTTGCGCTGGATGCGCTTGTCGTCGGGCACCACGAAGGCGATGCCCGCTTCCAGGCTGAAGCGACCGATCATCCGGGTCAGGCCGCGCTCGAGCACGCGCGCGATGCTGCCTTCGCGGCGGCCGCGGCGGTCGATGCCGGTGACGTTGGCCAGGGCGCGGTCGCCGTGCAGCACCTTGCGCATCTCGTACGGCGGCAGGAACAGGTCGTCGCCGCCCTCGTCCGGGCGCAGGAAGCCGAAGCCATCGGGATTGGCGATCACCACGCCGGGGATCAGGTTGGTCTGCTGCAGCGGCGCATAGCCGCCACGGCGGTTCTGCACCAGTTGCGCCTCGCGCAGCATCGCGCCCAGGCGCTTGCTCAGCGCTTCCTTGCGCGTCGGCTCGGTCAGGCCGAGCTGTTCGGCCAGTTCGTCCAGGGTCTGTGGGCCGTCGCAGCGTTCGAGCAATTGCAGGATCGCCTCGCGGCTGGCGATCGGCTGCGCATAGCGCTCGGCCTCGCGCGCGGCGTAGGGGTCCTGGATCGGCGCGGCGGCCGGGGGTGCGGCCTCAGGGGTGCCACCCCGCGGCGGTGACGGCGGGTGCAGCGGTTGCAGCGGCGGCTTGGGGCCGCGGCGCAGGAAGCTGGGCATCCAGGCGGGCAGACGCGATTTCTTCGGCGTGTCGGGGGTGGAAGCGTCGCTGGAGGCGGATTTGCCGGGCTTGCCGGACTTGCTTTTGCGGGTTGTCATCCGGGCATGGTACTCCCATGCGGGTGGTCACCACCCGAACCTGGCGGTACGAGCCCCGCGAGCGCGCCCCCCAGAAACGACGAAGCCCGCGTCAGCGGGCCGGTCGGTGCGAGAGTTCAGCGCTCTCGCGGTCTTGCTTTTGGTGCCCAGGAGAGGACTCGAACCTCCACGGTTTTACCCGCTAGTACCTGAAACTAGTGCGTCTACCAATTCCGCCACCTGGGCGCTGAAGGCCGCGAATTCTGCGGTGCCGGCGCGACCTTGTCAACGCCTATTTCGCATCCGCTCGCGATCGCCTGCGCCGATGCCACGACCCCATCGGGGCAAGCAGCCGCACCGCGCGCGCGTCGGCGGCGCACGCATTCGGCGGAAAGCCGCATGAGCACTGCGGATTCCGACACGGCGCTGTCACAAGCGGACCCGCTTCGAAGATCCGGCGTGACGGCAGCGGAAGTTCGCGATTTTGTCGGTTGACCCGGTTCGGCGCCCCGCTAGTTTGCATCCGGCAATCCGTCGCCCTCCCCCACGCTCCGGAGCATCCCCATGCACAGCCTGTCCGCCGCCCTGCTCGCCGCCGCCCTGTTCGCCAGCGCCACCAGCGCCTCCGCCGCCACCGCCGGCGCCGACGACGCCACGCTCAATTCCCTCACCGAGATCCAGCGCGCCCTGGACAGCGGCGCCTCGGTCGCCGTGGCGCTCGACCTGAGCCAGTGCACGCCCACTTCCGGCGGCGCCACGCCCAGCCAGACCCGCGGCGGCCTGCGCATCGGCGCCTACCGCGTCACCGCCGACGGCACCCTGTCCTTCGCCGACGAGCACGTGACCGTCGGCCGCGACGGCAAGCCGATCCAGCAGTTCCTGCGCTACCAGGTGCATCCGGACAACAGCATCGACTTCACCATGTTCGTGTTCGCCCTGCCCAGCTACCAGCAGACCGGCAGCACCCTCGGCTATCGCTGCGCGATCAACCAGGGCCTGCGCTTCAACGTCGGTTACTGACGTTGCGATCGATTGCACGACAGCGGCGCAACGCCGCTGTCGCAAAGCGCTTGACAGCGTCCGCCGCCACGCGCACAATTCTCGTTCTGAGTTGCCCAGGTGGCGGAATTGGTAGACGCACTAGTTTCAGGTACTAGCGGGTAAAACCGTGGAGGTTCGAGTCCTCTCCTGGGCACCACGACCGACAGGTCGAGCATGATCTCAAAACCCGCTTCGGCGGGTTTTTTGTTGGCTGCATGCAGGCCGCGACGCTTAGCGCTGCGGCGGACGCAACGGACCGATGTCCACACGCACGCCCTTCACCCACACCGCCACCTTGTAGGCACGGTAGCCCGGGTTGTGGCGCTCGGCCGCACGCGCGGCCAGGTAGGCATTGGCGGCATGTACCAGCACCTGCAAGGACGGCTCCAGTTGCGCGACGCGCCGGAGTCTCACTTCGTAGGTGGCCATGCGCCCTCCCCCACGCACCGGCGGGCGCCGTGTCGTGCCGCTGTCGGCCGGCACATCGCGGCGGCGCACCGCTGTGCCGACACCCTCGTGTCCATGACGTCCTTGTGCTGCATGCGCATCCTCGCGCGTCCGTGCGTTCCGCACCGCGTGAGTATTGTATTTCCGAACAATTCGAGTCAAGCGCAGCTGTACGACAAGCCGGCGGATGCTCCATATCTTGGTAGGCCCGCCGTCCCCCAAGGCCCACCGCGATGAATAGCTTCGGCGAGCGCTTGCGCGAAGCCAGAAGAGCCGCAGGGCTCACCCAGGAGCAGTTGGGCTTCGCGCTGGACGTCACCAAGTCGTCGGTCTCGGCCTGGGAGAACGACCGCGAAACGCCCAGCTTCCGCCTGCTGCCGACGCTGCGCAGCGTGCTGAACCGCTCGCTCGACGAGCTGGTGTGCGGCGTGGGCCCGGGCAAGCGCGTGCAGGACCTGCCTTCCGACTATCCGTTGCTGGCGCAGGATGCGCAGGAACGCGCACTGCTGGCGCGCTATCGCAACGCGCCGCCGGGCCACCGCGAAGCGGTACTGCAACTGCTCAAGCCCAGCAGCGGCTGAGGTCGCACTCGCGGCCGTTGCCCTCGCGTAATGCCGGAAAGCCACGCGCAGGCGCGGCTTCAGCCGCGACGAGGCGCGTCGGTAGTGCCTCGTCGCGGCTGAAGCCGCTCCTACCAGAGCAACGACATCTGCCGCCGAGTGGCAGCAAAAGCGCGCCGTTCGACGCGACCTTCAGCCGCCGACGCCGATCTCGCGCAAGGCGTCGCCCCAGATGCGGTAGCCGGCTTCGCTGGGATGGGTGCTGTCCGGCATCAGTGCCGCCGGCAGCGTGCCGTCCGGCTGCAGGAACCGCGCGCCGATGTCGAGCCAGCGCACCTGCGGATCGTGGCCGAAGCGCGCGGCCAGCAGGCGGTTGGTCTGCAGGATCGGCGCGCGCTGCGGCGCATCGGCGGCGAAGCCGCGCGGGAAGATGCCCATCAGCACGATCCGACTGCGCGGCAGGCGTCGCCGGACCTCGGCGACCACCGCGGCGACGCCGTCGGCGGTCTCCTGCGGCGTGTTGGCGCGCGCATGCTCAGTGCCGGTGAGATTGTTGGTGCCGAGGTTGATCACCACCCAGCGCGGCGCCAGGCCATCGACCTCGCCCTGGCGCAGCCGCCACAGCACGTTCTGGGTGCGATCCCAGCCGAAGCCCAGGTTCAGCACGCGCGCACCACCGAAGGTGCGCTGCCAGGCCTGCGCGCCGTTCACCCTGATCGCCTGCGGCGCGCCCGCCCAGAAATGCGTGATCGAGTCGCCGAGCATCACCACCTGCGGCTGCAGCTGGCGCGCGGCATCCAGCGCGGCATGGTGGCGGCCGTACCAGTCGTAGGAATCCTGCTCCAGCCAGGGCACCGCGATGCGCGCGGTGTCGACGTCGGTCATCGCCTCCAGCGGCACCCGTGGCGCCTCGTCGAGCAGCCGCGCCAGGGTCGGCTCGATGGCCTCGGCCATGCGCCGCTGCCCGCGCGTGTCCGGATGCAGCGCGCCGCTGCCCGGCCGCTGCCGCGGATCGTAGAACAGGCCCTGATCCAGCGTGCCGTCCGCGCGCTGGAACGCGGTGCCGATGTCCAGGTAATTCACCCGCGGGTTGTCGCCGTAGCGCACCGCCAGTGCGCGATTGACCTCGGCATCGCGTGCGCTCTTATGCGCCGACAGCGCACTGGGCAGCAGGCCCAGCAACAGGATGCGCGTGTGCGGCAGGCGCTGCTCCAGCGTGGCGACCACCGCCTCGATGCCGCGCACCGTATCCGCCGCGCCCTGCCCCTCGTGGCCGGTGTTGTTGGTGCCGATCAGCACCAGCGCGACCTTGGGCCGCAGGCCATCGACTTCGCCGTGCTGCAGGCGCCACAGCACGTGCTCGGTGGCGTCGCCGCTGAAGCCGAGGTTCAGTGCGCCACGGCTGCCGTAGAAGGTCTGCCAGGTCGGCTGGAAGTCCTGGTCCGGCGCCTGCGCCTTTTCGTAGTTCTGGGTGATCGAATCGCCGATCAGCAGCAGCGGCGCCTCCGGCTGCGCACGCACCTGCGCCAGCACCTGCTGGTGGCGCTCGGCCCACCAGACCTCGTGCAGGCGATCGGCCGGGGTCACCGGCACCGGTGAAGCGGCCGGCGGCGCCGCGGCCTGCGCATGCGCCGGAGGCGCGCCGAGACACAGCAGCGCGAAGACGGTCGCGCCTGCAGACGCGGTGACGAAGCGGGCGCCGAGGGCGCGGAGAAGACGCTGCATGGGCGGGGCTGCCGAAGCCTGCGGAGCGCCGATTCTGGTGCGCGGGCCGCGGCGGCGGCAAGCGGCGCGACACCGGAGCGCGACGCCGGGCACGCAGGTCGCGTCGCGGCGGCGTGCCGGGACGACACGCCGCCGCACAAGGGACACTGCATGACCGGCCGGCGAACGACGGCGCCGGCCGTGACGGCCTCAGTGGCCGCCGGCGGCCGCCGCGCCGCCACCGCCGCCGAACGGCGGCTTGGCCAGCCACAGGAAGAAGATGATCCCGAGGAAGGTCCAGCCCAGCAGATAGAAGATGTCGTTGAAGCCCATCTGCGAGGCCTGGTGGTTGATGGTGTTGTTGAGCAGCGCCGCGCCGTTCTGCAGGCTGCCGTTGCCCATCATCTGCACCTGTTCCTGCATGCCCGGCGTGTAGGTGGAAATGTGTTCGGTCAGGTGCGCATGGTGCAGCTGCGTGCGCTTGGCCCACAGGTAGGTGGTCAGCGAGGCGGCGAAGCTGCCGCCCAGCGTGCGCAGGAACGTGGCCAGGCCGGAACCGGCGGCGATCTCGCGCCCGTCCAGGTCCGACAGCAGGATCTGCAGCACCGGCATGAAGAACAGCGCCACGCCCACGCCCATCAGCAACTGCACGCCGGCCACGTGCGGGAAATCCACCTGCAGGTTGAAGTCCGAGCGCATGAAGCTGGTGGTGGCCATGAAGATGAAGGCGATGCTGGCCAGCAGCCGCAGGTCGAAGCGCGAGGCGTACTTGCCGACGAACGGGGTCATGATCACCGGCAGGATGCCGATCGGCGCGGTGGCCAGGCCGGCCCAGATCGCGGTGTAGCCCATGTCGCGCTGCAGCCACTGCGGGATCAGCAGCGACACGCTGAAGAACGCCGCATAGGCCACGATCAGCGCCATGGTGCCGGCGCGGAAGTTGCGGTGGCGGAACAGGCGCAGGTCGACGATCGGATCCTTGTCGGTCAGTTCCCAGATCAGGAACACCGCCAGCGCCACCGCCGAGATCGCGGCCAGCACGACGATCTTGGTCGAATTGAACCAGTCCTCGTCGTTGCCCAGGTCCAGCACCACCTGCAGGCAGCCCACGCCGATGATCAGGGTGATCAGGCCGACGTAGTCCATGCGCGGGCGCTCGGTCGGCTCGGGACGGTCGCGCAACTGCGAGCCGACCACGGTCGCGGCGATGATGCCCAGCGGCACGTTGATCAGGAAGATCCATTCCCAGCTGTAGTTGTCGGTGATCCAGCCGCCGAGGATCGGCCCGGCGATGGGCGCGACCACGGTGATCATCGCCAGCAGCGCCAGCGCCTGGCCGCGTTTCTCGCGCGGGTAGATCGACACCAGCAGGCTCTGGGTGATCGGGTACATCGGGCCGCAGACGAAGCCCTGCAGCGCGCGCGACACCACCAGCATGCCCATGCTCTGGGCCAGGCCGCACAGCAGCGAGGCCGCGGTGAAGGCCAGCGTGGCCCACACGAACAGCTTGGTCTCGCCGAAGCGGCGGCTGAGGAAGCCGGTCAGCGGCAGCGCGATGGCGTTGCTGACCGCGAACGAGGTGATGACCCAGGTGGCCTGCTGCGAACTGGCGCCGAGGTTGCCGGCGATGGTGGGCAGCGACACGTTGGCGATGGTGGTGTCGAGCACCTGCATGAACGAGGCCATCGCCAGGCCCACCGTGCACAACGCCACACTGGCCGGGCGGAACCCGGCGGCCGGTGCGCCCGGAGCCCCGGGCGCGGCGGGAGCGGCAGCTTGGTTGGACATGACCGGGCTCAGTTCGCCTTGGCGGCGTCGGGCAGGTTGGCGTGGATGATCTGCTTCACGGCCGCGTCGGCCTGCTGCAGCTGCTGCGCATAGACGTCGGTATCCAGCAGCGTGCCGCTGGCCGGCTTGGTGGGCAGCACCCCGCCGTTCTGGTCATGCAGGTTGACGTCGGCCTTCATCGACAGGCCGATGCGCAGCGGGTGCTGCTCCAGTTGCTTGGCGTCGATGGCGATGCGCACCGGCACGCGCTGCACGATCTTGATCCAGTTGCCGCTGGCGTTCTGCGCCGGCAGCAGCGAGAACGCGCTGCCGGTACCGATGCCCAGGCTCTGCACGGTGCCGCGGTAGGTCACCGCGCTTCCGTACACGTCCGACTCCAGCTCCACCGGCTGGCCCAGGCGCATGTGCTTGAGCTGGGTTTCCTTGAAGTTGGCGTCCACCCACACCTGGTTCAGCGGCACCACCGCCATCAGCGCGGTGCCGGGCTGCACGCGCTGGCCGACCTGCACCGAGCGTCGTGCCACGTAGCCGGACACCGGCGCGACGATGGCGCTGCGGGCGTTGTTGAGGAAGGCCTGGCGCACCTGCGCGGCGGCGCCCTGCACGTCGGGCTGGTCGGCCACGCCGTTCTCGTCGATCAAGGCGCGGTTGCGCGCCAGGGTCTCGCGCGAGCCGCTGACCGCGGCCTCGGCGGCGGCCAGTTGGTCGCGGGCATGCGCCAGCTCTTCGGCGGAGATCGCGCCGGTGGCGACCAGGCTGGCGCGGCGGGCGACGTCGGCGCGGGCGCGCTGCAGGGTCACCTGCTGCGCGGACAGTTCGGCCTGGGCGCCCTCGACCGAGCGGTACAGACCGCGCACCTGGCGCACGGTGCGCGCCAGATTGGCCTCGGCCTGCTGCAGCGCGACCTCGGTATCGGCCGGGTCGAGCTTGACCAGCGGCTGGCCGCGCTCCACGCGCATGCCGTCGTCGGCGTCGATGCGCACCACGGTGCCGGCCACCATCGGGGTGATCTGCACCAGGTTGCCCTGCACGTAGGCGTCGTCGGTGTCCTCGTGCCAGCGGCCGACCAGGAAGTACCAGATCGCCAGCGCGATCAGCACCAGCACCACTACCACGGCCAGGCCGCGCAGCAGCTTGCCGCGCCGGCTGGGGGCGGGAGCGGAGGAAGCGGGGGTCGTTGTCTGATTCATTGCAGCGATCTCAGGAATGCGAAGGTGCGGAAGAAGAGCTCGGCGCGTCGGCGGCGGAGGTGGCGTCGTAGCCGCCGCCCAGCGCCTGATTCAGGCGCACCGAGACCAGGATCTGATTGGCTTGCAGGGACGCCAGGCGCTGCTGCGCGTCGAGCAACTGCTGCTGCGCGCTGAGCACGTCCAGGTAGTTGCCGATGCCGGCGCGGTAGCGCTGCTGCGACAGGTCGAAGGCGGCCTGCGCGGTCTCCAGCGCCTGCGCCTGCTGCTGCGCCTGCTCGGCCAGCGAGCGCGCCGCGTTGACCTGGTCGGCCACCTCGCGCAGCGCCGCCACCAGGGTCTGGTTGTAGTTGGCCACCGCCAGGTCGTACTGCGCGTCGCGCTCGGCCAGCTGGCTGCGCAGCCGCCCGCTGTCGAACAGCGGCAGGCTCACGCCCGGGCTGAGCAGGCCCAGCACCGAGGAACTCTTGAACAGGTCGTCCGGGTTGGTGGCGGCGACGCCACCCAGCAGGCTCAGGTTGATGCTGGGATAGAACTGCGCCTTGGCCGCATGGATGCCCTGCGAGGCGGCTTCCACGCGCCAGCGCGCGGCGACCACGTCGGGCCGGCGGCCGAGCAGGTCGCTGGGCAGCACCGACGGCACCCGCGCGGCCTGCGGGTCGAGCAGGCGCGGCCGCTCGATCTGCAGCCCGCGGTCCGGGCCGCGGCCGAGCAAGGCCGCCAGCGCGGTGCGCGCTTCGTCGATCTGCTGCTGCGCGGCGGCCTGCTGCTGGCGCGCCGCCGGCACCCGCGACTCGGCCTGGCGCAGTTGCAGGTTGCTGTCGATGCCGGCATCGCGACGCTGCCGCACCAGCTTCAGGCTGTTCTCCGAGCGCGCCAGTTCGGCGCCGGCCAGGTCGTACAGATGCCAGGCGTAGCCCAGCTGCGCGTAGGCACGGGCGACGCCGGCCGACAGGTCCAGGCGCGCGGCCTGCGCGTCGACCTCGGCCGCATGCGCCTGGTCCACCGCCGCCTCCCACGACGCGCGCTTGCCGCCCCACAGGTCGAAGCCGTAGCTGAAGTTCAGCAGCGCCTGTTCGTTGTGGATGTACTTGCCGCCGATCTCGTCGCCGACCAGGCCCTTGGGCAGTTGCAGGCCGGTGTAGCCGGCCGACAGCGACAGCTTGGCGCCGCGGTCGGCGTCGGCCGCGCCGGCCTGCGCCTGCGCCAGGCGCAGCCGCGCATCGGCGGCGTCCAGGCTGGGCGTGCCCTGCAGGGCTTCGGCGATCAGCGCGTCGAGCTGCGGATCGCCCAGCGCCTTCCACCAGTCCTGCTGCGGCCACGGTGCCGGCGCCAGGGCGTCGGCGGCCAGGGTCTTGTCGATGTGCAACTGGCGGTCGGCATCGAGTCGGCGCCCCTGCGGTTCCAGGCCACGGCTGCTGGCGCAGGCCGCCAGCGCCAGGGTGAGGGCCGCGACCGCGAATGGACGCAGGCGGGAAGGAGAAGAAGACAGAGTCATGTGGGCGGGTTCAGTGCGAATTGAGGGAGTCGCGGACGCGGGCCAACAACGAGAACAGCTGCTCGCGCTCTTCGGCGGACAGATCGCGCAGCGCGTCGGCGATGGCGTCGTCGCCGCGCTGCTTGAGTTGCTGCCACAGCGCGCGGCCGTCGTCGGTGAGCACGATCTGCAGCGCGCGGCGGTCCTGCGCATGCGCCTCGCGGCGCACCCAGCCCAGGTCTTCCAGCTTGTCCAGCAGGCGCGTCACCGCGCTGGGGTTCTGGTCGATGGCCTGGGCCAGTTCGTTGGCGGTGCATGGCGCCATGTAGGCCAGGGCCTTCATGCCGAGGTAGTGGCTGAAGCCCAGGTCCGGCTCCAGCCCGGTCATGGCCTGGTCGAGCCGGCGCATCAGGCCGTCACGCACCTGGCGCAGGAGCAGGCCGAACGAGGGCGGGCCAGGCAGGGAGGGAGCGCAGTTCATGGGCGCCTATTATTTTCATTTAGAAATATATGTCAAGAAAATATCCCCATGGAAATTAGATGCTGCGTTGCAAAAGGAGAACGCTGTCGGGGAGCGCACTGTAGCGGCGGGCGGCCGTGGCTCGGTATTACAATCCGGACAATGGATATCGAAATCGCGCCAACCACGTCTGCCATCGCCGCGCCCGCGGTCGCTTCCGAGAGCGCCCTGGATCCGCGCGCCATGGAGTGGTTCGAACGTGCCGACGGCCCGCCGGCGCTGGCGTTCATGGCGCATTCGCCGGTATCGCTGCGACGCGAGGTGGACTGGCACCGCCACGTACGCGGCCAGTTGATCTACGTGGAGGACGGCGTGCTGGGCACGCGTACCGCGCACGGCCAGTGGTCGCTGCCGCCGGGCTGCGCCGGCTGGATGCCGCCGCAGGAACTGCATACCGTGCAGGTGTCCGGCCGGGTGCGCAGCTACCTGGTGCTGATCCGTCCCGACGTCTGCACCGACCTTCCGCCGCGGGCCTGCGTGATCGGCATGAACGGCCTGTTCCGTGAGGTGCTGCGGCGGATGACCCAGTGGGGTGTGCCGCCGGCACTGGAGGCCGAGCAGCAGCGCCTGTGCGCGGTGTTGCTGGACGAGGTGCGCAACGCCCCGGTCGAGCACCTGCACCTGCCGATGCCGCGCGACCGGCGCCTGCTGCGCATCGCCACCCAGTTGCTGGAGACCCCTGCCGACGACCGCTCGCTGGCGCAGTGGGCGCACTGGGCCGGGCTGTCGCCGCGCAGCCTGAGCCGGCACTTCCGCGACGAGACCGGGTTCGGCTTCGCCGGCTGGCGCCAGCAGGCGCGGCTGGCCGAGGCGCTGCGCCGGCTCAGCGACGGCGCCAGCGTCGCCGACACCGCCTTCCGCCTGGGCTACAGCAGCCCCAGCGCCTTCGTCACCGCCTTTCGCGGCCGCTTCGGTCATCCTCCGGCCCGTTACCTGGCCAGCGCCGGCGGTACGCGCGGCTTGGCATCGCCAGCCGCATCCGGATAATCGACCGGCTGACCTGCGGCGCCTGGCGCCGCGTTCCCCTATAGGTACTTCCTGCGCATGACCGATCTCGCCCGCCCCGCCTTCCATGGTTTCGAGCAGCTGCCGCTGCGCGAATACGCCGAACGCGCCTACCTCGACTACTCCATGTACGTGGTGCTGGACCGCGCCCTGCCGTTCCTCGGCGACGGGCTCAAACCGGTGCAGCGGCGCATCATCTATGCGATGAGCGAGCTGGGCCTGAACGCGACGGCCAAGCCGAAGAAGTCCGCGCGCACCGTCGGCGACGTGATCGGCAAATACCACCCGCACGGCGACAGCGCCTGCTACGAAGCGCTGGTGCTGATGGCGCAGCCGTTCTCCTACCGCTACCCGCTGATCGAAGGCCAGGGCAACTTCGGCTCCACCGACGACCCGAAGTCGTTCGCGGCGATGCGCTACACCGAGTCCAAGCTGACCCCGATCGCCGAAGTGCTGCTGGGCGAACTGGGCCAGGGCACGGTGGACTGGTCGCCGAACTTCGACGGCACCCTGGACGAGCCGACCTGGATGCCGGCGCGGCTGCCGCACCTGCTGCTCAACGGCACCACCGGCATCGCCGTGGGCATGGCCACCGACGTGCCGCCGCACAACCTCAACGAGATCGTCAGCGCGCTGATCCGCCTGCTCGACGACCCCGATGCCAGCGTCGCCGACCTGTGCGAACACGTGCGCGGCCCGGACTACCCGACCACCGCCGAGATCATCACCCCGGCCGCCGACCTGCGCACCATTTACGAAACCGGCCATGGCAGCGTGCGCGCCCGCGCCACCTACCAGAAGGAAAACGCCAACATCGTGGTCACGGCGCTGCCCTACCAGGTGTCGCCGTCGAAGGTGATCGAGCAGATCGCGCAGCAGATGCGCGCCAAGAAGCTGCCGTGGCTGGAAGACATCCGTGACGAGTCCGATCACGCCAACCCGGTGCGGGTGGTGCTGGTGCCGCGCTCCAACCGGGTCGACGCCGAGCAGTTGATGGGCCACCTGTTCGCCACCACCGACCTGGAGCGCAGCTACCGGGTCAACCTCAACGTGATCGGCCTGGACGGCCGCCCGCAGGTCAAGAACCTCAAGACCCTGCTCGAGGAGTGGCTGCGCTTCCGCAGCGACACCGTGGTGCGCCGCCTCAACCACCGGCTGGAGAAGGTCGAGCGCCGCCTGCACCTGTTGGAAGGGTTGCTGACCGCGTTCCTCAACCTGGACGAAGTGATCCGCATCATCCGCACCGAGGACGAGCCGAAGCCGGCGCTGATCGCGCGCTTCGGACTCAGCGAGGAACAGGCCGACTACATCCTGGAGACGCGCCTGCGCCAGCTCGCGCGGCTGGAAGAGATGAAGATCCGCGGCGAGCAGGACGCGCTGGCCAAGGAACGCGAGCAGTTGCAGGCGCTGCTGGCCAGCAAGACCAAGCTGAAGAAGCTGATCAAGGACGAACTGACGGCCGACGCCAAGAAGTTCGGCGATGCGCGGCGTTCGCCGCTGGTGCAGCGCGGCGCGGCCCAGGCCATCGACGAGACCGAGCTGGTGCCGAGCGAGCCGATGACCGTGGTGATGTCGGAGAAGGGCTGGATCCGCGCGGCCAAGGGCCACGACGTGGACCCGGCGGCGCTGTCCTACCGCGACGGCGACGGCCTGCTGGCGGCGGTACGTGGGCGCAGCACGCAGCAGGTGGCGTTCCTGGATTCGGAAGGCCGCGCCTATTCGACCCTGGTCCACACCCTGCCCTCGGCGCGCGGCAACGGCGAGCCGCTGACCGGACGCTTCTCGCCCGCGGCCGGTGCGTCGTTCCAGGCCATCGCCAGCGGCGAGAACGACAGCCGCCTGGTGCTGGCGTCCTCGCACGGCTACGGCTTCGTCACCCGCTTCGAGAACCTGACCAGCCGCAACAAGGCCGGCAAGGCCATGCTCAACCTGACCCCGAACGCCAAGGTGCTGCCGCCCGCGCCGGTGAGCGGCGCCGGCAGCGACCGCATCGTCGCGGTCACCAGCGCCGGCCACCTGCTGGCGTTCCCGGTCGCCGACCTGCCCGAGCTGGACAAGGGCAAGGGCAACAAGATCATCGACATCCCCAAGGCCAAGCTCAGCACCGAACGGGTGGTGGCGATCGCCGCGGTGGCGCCGGGCAACACGCTGCTGGTCAAGAGCGGCCAGCGCACCATGTCGCTGTCGTTCAAGGACCTGGACGCGTACCTCGGCGCCCGCGCCAGCCGCGGCGGACTGCTGCCGCGCGGCTGGCAGAAGGTCGACGATCTGGCGGTGGAGTAAGCACGCGTCGCTGGGCAAGTGCCAGCGCCGGCATCGCAGTCATCTCAACGAAGGACCGCAACCATGAACGAGAATGTGAGCAACGCCGGCAACGATGCTTCCTTGATGGCCAGGGTGGAGAGGCTGGAGCAACAGCTCCAGGCCAAGGACCAACGCCTGCGCCGCGCCGTGACGGTCAACCGGGTGCTGCTGTTCGGCGTCGCCGCCCTGGTGGTCGCCAGCGCCGGCGCCATCACCAGCGTCGGCGAACAACTGAGCCAGTACATGGATTTCTCCAGCACGCCGGTGTCCGCGCCGGCGCTGGACACCTCGGTGCGCTGGGGCCGGCGCGATGCGTCCAACGTCGGCCCGGGCTACACCAATGAGATTCTGTCGCTGATCTCCGAGTCCGACCAGCAGAACTCCTTCAGTTGGCCGCTCTACATCCAGCTCAACGCGACCAAACATCCCAACGCGACCCAGGACAGTTCGCAAAGCGTGGGCGCCACGGTCCGTGCGTTCCAGCGCAGCACCGGTTCGCCGTGGCTGGCGGGTTTCCACAGCGAACTGTTCCACGGCTACGACGGAATCGCGGGGCAAAACGTCGCAACGCACGGCACCAGCATCCTGTTCAACGGCGAACTGACCTCCTACACCAACGGCGGTTCGACCATCGGCCTCAATCTGCTCAACACCCCGGGTTCAAGCACCGCCGGCACGCATGCCATCCAGATCCAGCCAGGCACGCGCGGCTGGCAGAACGGCATCCACTTCGACAGCGGCGCGCTCGGCAACATCGGCATCAACTTCGACCAGTCCAACTACAACATGGGCATCGACCTTGGCGACAACAGCCTGAGAATGAATGCCAATCAGCGCATCATCCTCGAGAAGTACGGCAGCGTGTATCTGCGCTACAACAGCTCCAGCGACAAGGTGGAACTGGTCAAGAAGGGCAGCGTCGTCGCCTCCTGGTGAGGCCTTGGGCGATCGAAACTGTCCACCTCGGCCAGCAGATCCACCTTCTTTATCGTAGGAACGGCTTCACCGCGACAGCTCACGAGGTCGCGGCTGAAGCCGCTCCTACGGCACCAGACTCCAGGTCGCCAACGTTGTTCTCAAGCGCAAGGATGGCGCGACGAAGCGCGCGCCAGTTCTCCCAGGTCTCCGCTGTTCAACCTGGCGCCAGCGCCGTCTCCTCCCGCGCGCCCCCGGCCGCACCATGCGCGGCCGCCAGCGCGCGAATGCGCGCGGCCACGCCGGCATCGACGGGCGTGTAGACGATCATGCCCAGGTCCGGTCGGCCGTCCACGGCGAAAGCCGAGTACTCCAGCGCGATCTCGCCGAGCAGCGGATGCCTGAGACGCTTTTCGCCATCGCCCTCGCCGTGGCTCAACACCTCGTGGTCGTGCCACAGGGCCGCGAATTCGGCGCTGCGCGCGCACAGTTCGGTCACCAGGGCCGCCGCGTCCGACGCGATGCCCGCACGCACCACGTCGGCGCGAAACGCGCCCACCACGAAGCGTGCCACCCTCGCCCAATCGTGCTGCTTGGCACGCGTGGCGGGATGGCAGAACAGGAAGCGCAGGATGTTGCGCTCGCCGACGGGGAGCTGGCCGTAGTCGGTCAGCACCACCGCCGCCGCGCGATTCCAGGCCACCACGTCCCAGGTCGGCGTCTTGACGATGGCCGGGCTCGTTTCCAGCGCATCGAGGACGCGCTGCAGCCGCGGGTCGACCCCCGCCACTGCGCGGTAGCGCATCTCCGGCCGGCGCCCCAGCGCGACCATGAACAGGTGGTCGCGTTCGGCCTCGGTCAGCAGCAGCGCGCCGGCGATGCGCTCCAGCACCTGCGCCGACGGCGCGCCCCCACGCCCCTGTTCCAGCCAGGTGTACCAGGTCGGGCTGATGTTGGCGCGCTGCGCGACCTCCTCGCGGCGCAGGCCCGGCGTGCGCCGACGGCCGGAGAAGCCGAAGCTGGCGGGATCGAGCCGGGTCCGCCGGCTGCGCAGGAAGTCCCCCAGGGAATGGGCTGGATCGGAATGCATGGCGAGCCTGTTAGTCGCTTTACTACGATGACGTCACTACTTTAACGGGATACGCCGATGCCGGAGAGTCGCTCGCACCGACACAACGGAGTGCACCATGCGTATCTTTCTGACCGGCGCGACCGGTTTCATCGGCTCGGCGCTGGTTCCCGAACTGCTCCAGGCCGGCCATCGCGTGCTCGGCATGACCCGCTCGGAAGCCGGCGCACAGGCGCTGCGCGCGGCCGGCGCCGAGGTCCACCACGGCACGCTCGAGGATCCGGACAGCCTGGCGCGTGGCGCCGCGCAGGCCGATGCGGTGATCCACGCGGCGTTCGATCATGACTTCAGCCACTTCGCCGCCAACTGCGAAAAGGACAGACGCGCGATCGCGGCCCTCGGCGCGGCGCTGCGCGGCTCCGATCGCCCGCTGCTGATCACCTCGGGCACCGGCGTGGGCAGCGGCGAACACGGCGCGCCGGCCAGCGAGGACGTGTTCAACGCCACCCATCCGAATCCGCGCATCGCCTCCGAGCAGGCCGGCAACGCGTTGCTCGAGGCCGGGGTCAATGTCTCGGTGATGCGGCTGCCGCAGGTCCATACCCCGTTTCGGCAAGGGCTGGTCACCCCGCTGGTGGCGATCGCGCGAGAAAAGGGCGTGGTCGCCTATGTCGGCGACGGCCGCAACCGCTGGCCGGCCGGCCATCTGTCCGACGTGGTGCGGCTGTATCGTCTTGCGATCGAGAGGGCGCAGCCGGGCGCGCGTTATCACGCGGTGGGCGAGGAAGGCATCCGTAGCCGCGAGATCGCCGAGGCGCTGGGGCGCGGCCTGAGGCTGCCGGTGGTGTCGATCGCACCGGGCGAGGCGGCCGCGCATTTCGGCTGGATGGCGATGTTCGTGCAACTCGACATGCCGGCCTCGAGCGCGCTGACCCAGGCCAGGCTCGGCTGGACGCCGACCGGCCCGACGTTGATCGCGGATCTCGACACAGGCAAGTTCGCCGCCTAGCCGCGCGGTCGGGGCGGCGCGTGCAGCGCTGCGGGTGCCGCGCCGTGTCTGCGGACGCGTCGCTGCTTCCTCAAGCGGCGTCTGTCGACGCCTGCTCCGCGCTGTCATCGGCCGCCGCGCCGTCGCGCAGTTGCTCGATATGGCTGGCGATCATCGCCGCCACCGTATCGGCCACCGCGCGGGCGCTCAGGCGGGTGTCGAACAGCAACTCCACGGTCGCATAGATCAGATCGACCACGATGCGGCTGACCAGGCGCAGTTGGCGCGGGTCGGCGTCGGGGAAGGCCTCGCTGAGGAAGCGCACCTGGCCCTTGGTCACCTGCGCATGCGAATCCAGGCGCACCTGCTGCAGCGCCGGCACCGCGCGCAACGCGCGCAGCACCCAGACACCGCCCTCGGTCGCCTTGGTGACGCGGTAGGTATCCAGCACCAGTCCGGCCAGCGCGCGCTGCAGTTCCTCGCGCGTGCCGCTCATCGCCTGCAGGGTGATCCACTTGGGGATGAGCTGGTTCTGCCGCTCCATCAGGCGCCGGCCCAGTTCCGACAGCAGCGCGTACTTGTTGGGGAAATAGCGGTACAGCGCCGGCGGCGTCAGCCCGGCCCGCGCGCACACCAGGTTGGTGGACAGCCGCTCCACGCCGACGTCGCCGAGCAGTTGCGCGGTGACCGAGAGGATCTGTTCGTAGGTCTCGGTGGCGCGATGCTGGGCCGGCACCTTGTTCCCGGTCAGGCGCGGGCGGTGCGGTGCGGGGGAACGCGGCGTGTCGGCGGGCATGGGATCTCGATGGTGGTGGAGCGGCAGAGGCCGCGTGGCGGCGCGCATCGCCGTGGCCCTGCGCGCGCGGACGGCGCCGCAGCGCCGCTGCACGCGCCGACATCGCATCTTACCGCGCGCGTCCCTGGCCCATCGGCAACGACGCTCAGCGCCGCGCCAGCCAGCCGCTGAGGCCGGTCGCCAAGCGCTGCTGCAGGGCGGTGTACGGAGGAAAGAACGCCTTGACGATCGGCAGGCGCCCACCGTGCAGCAGCGCGCGCTCGTGCGAGAAGGTGCGAAAGCCGTGCACGCCGTGCGCACTGCCGAATCCCGAGGCGCCGACCCCGCCGAACGGCAGGCCGCTGTGCACGAACTGCTGCAGGCAGTGGTTGACCACCGCACTACCGGAACTGGTGCGCGCCAACACCCGCGCGATGCCGGCGCGGTCGCGACTCCACAGGTACAGCGCCAGCGGCTTGGGCGCGGCATCGAGTCGGTCGAGCACCTCCTCCAGGTGCTCGAACTCGATCACCGGCAGCACCGGGCCGAAGATCTCTTCCTGCGCGATGCGCGCCTGCGCCGGCACCTGCCCCAGCAGCGTCGGCGCCACGTAGCGCCGTGCCGCGTCGTGCTCGCCACCGGCCAGCAGTTGCGCCCCACTGGCGCGCGCCTCGTCGATCAGCGCAGCCACGCGCGCGGCATGGGCCGGGTGGATCATGCGCGCCAGGTGCGGGCTGGCGGCGACCGCCGGCGCGTCGCCACCGTAGCGCTGCACCAGCAGGGCGCGGCAGTGTTCGAGCAGGCGCGCGCTGACGTCGCGATGCACGAACAAGGTATCCGGGGCGATGCAGGTCTGACCGGCATTGACCAGCTTGGCCCAGACGATCACTTCGGCCGCGCGGCGCAGGTCGGCGCTGCGGTCGACGATCACCGGCGACTTGCCACCCAGTTCCAGCGTCACCGGCGTCAACTGCCGCGCCGCCGCGGCCATCACCTGCCGGCCCACCGCCGCCGAGCCGGTGAAGAACACATGGTCGAACGGACAGGCCAGCAAGGCCTGCGCGGTCGCCGCACCGCCCTGCACCAGGGCCACCTCTTCCGGCGCGAATGCCTCCTCCAGCACCGCCTGCAGCACCGCGTTGACCTGGGGGGTGAATTCGGAGGGCTTGATCAGCGCCGTGTTGCCTGCGGCCAACGCCGACACCAGCGGCCCCAGCACGGTGACGACCGGGTAGTTCCAGGGTCCGATGATCAGGCAGCGACCCTTGGGCTGGAACGCGATGCGCGCGCGCGTACCCAGGGCGAGCAAGGTGGGCGAGACCTTGCGCGGACGCATCCAGCGTGGCAACTGCGCGATCGCGGTGGCGATCTCGTCGACCACCGGCAGCACTTCGGTCAACTCCACTTCCAGCGCCGGCTTGGCGAAATCGGCGGCGAAGGCGGCGACCAGCGCCTGCCGCCGCGCCAGCAACGCATCGCGCAGCGCACGCAGGCGGGCGCGTCGCGCGTTCGCCGAGGCGCCGCGCCAGGCCAGCGCGGTGGCCTGATGCGCGGCGAACAGCGCCGCGATCGTCTCCGGCGCGGTGTCCTGCACGGGCTCAGGCGACATCGCCATTCTCCTGCCTGGCGGAGGTCGGCGACCCCGCTGCGCGTGGCAGTGCCCTGCACTGCGTCACGCGCGGCATGCCGGCACGCATCGCAGCGGCGATCAGCGCGCGCGCATGGCGCCCCTCACCCTGCATGCGAGCCGGCCTGCAAGGCAGTCGCATGGCGTTGCCGCCGGCCGATCCACAACGCCAGCAGCGCCGCGGCGAAAGCAAAGCCCAGGCCCACCAGCGGTACCGGCGCCGGATCGTCGGCGTGCAGCAGCAGCGAGGCCAGCAACGGCCCGCAGGCCGATCCGATCAATTGCGCGGCCGGCACCAGCACCGCCACCCGCCCCTGCGCATCGGCGCGCAGCGCCAGGCCGACATGGAACGGCATCAGGAACATCCAGGCGAAGCCGAACGCCACGCATACCGCCGCGAACCCGAGTGCCGGCGCGCCGGGAACCCGGTACATCGCCGCGGCCACCAGGCACAGCGCCAGGCTGCCGAGGGTCAGGGTCGCCGTCACCGACAGCCGCCGCACCCAGTAGATCGCCGCCAGCCCGCCGGCGATCTGCATGCCCAGCACCCACGAAGTCTGTAGTTGCGCCGCGTGCGCATCCAGCCCGGCGCGCAGCGCCAGCGGCTCCAGGTAGGCCCACAACGCGCCGATCGCCGACATCTGCAGGAACGCCACCAGCAGCGGCGCCAGCGTCGCCGGCGACCAGCGCAGCCTGGCGGTGACGGTCGCCGCGCACTGGATGCCGGCAGCGGGGGCCTGGCTCGCCGCTGCCGGCAGGGCCGCCGCCAGCGGCAGCACCAGCAGGCAGGTCGCGGCCATGGCGACGAAGCCACCCTGCCAGCCGGCCGCCGGCAACACCCACAGTGCCAGCGCCGCCGCCAGCGCGATCTGCGCCAAGGCCTGCAGCACCATGAACACCGCGGTGACCCGGTCCGGGCTGGCCGCGCGCACGATGCTGATCGTGGCCACCCAGACCAACACCCCTTCGGCCAGGCCGGCGGCCGCACGCAGCGCGACGAAGGCCGCATCGCCCTGCGCCTGCACCGTGGCCAGGTTCAGCGCTGCGGCCAGCAGCGCCGCGACGACCGCCGTGGCGCGCTGCCAGGACACCGGCAGCAGCGCATCGCCCAACGCCACGCCGATGCCCAGGGCGATGATCTCACCCATCGCCACCACGCCCACGCCGGGCAGCGTGATCAGGTGTTGCTCGACCAGCGCGCCGAGCACGATCGGCTGTACGCCGAGGATCAGCAGCGCGATGGCGCCGATCGACAGCGCCGCCGCGAGCGGACGCGTGGCCTGGACGGCGCTTGCCGCGCTGGAGGATGGGGATGGCATGGCGGTCATCGCAGTGGACCCTCAGTAGCCTTTGCTTTCGGCCGGCAATTCGCCCGCGGCAAAGGCCGCGGCGGCACGCCGCTGGTCCTTGCGCAGCCGCCCGTTGGCGATGCGCCGCACCCACCATGGCAGTTCCCGCACCCGCCCACCGGTGGCCGCGGCAAGCACATAGGCCTTGGCGCATTTTTCGAACAATTCCACGTTCAACGCCAGCCGCTGCGCGGTGATGCCCAGACACAGCGGGCGTGCGCCGAACAGCAGGACGCTGCCGCTGCCCGGCGCGGCCGTCGCCAACGCGTCGACCGCAGGAAACGGCGCCGGCATCGCCCCGATGTGCCGGGCCTGCTCGTCGAACACCTGCGGCAGCACGCCGCCAACGTCGCCCAGGCGCAGGCCGAACACGCCGGCCGACCAGGCGCTGGCGCCGACATCCGGACGCCGCGCGTACACCTGCGCGTGCACCTGCGCCGCGGCCGGCAGCGCCGGGTCGCGCCAGTCCAGCCACTGCGGCCGCTCCGCATCGAGCGCGCCGCAGCACATCGCCGTGGTGCCAGGGCAACGCAGCGCCAGCGCCGCCGCGTCGGCGCCGAGCAGGCGCTTGGCGGCGAGCCGCTCGCGGGTCTGCAGCCACAGCGCTTCGATGTGCGAGAGGGTGGGCATGCGCTACACCAGCTTGAACACGTCGTCGAAGCGATTCAGCGCCTCATCCACCACCGCGTCGGTATCGGCGCGGCTGGTGTAGATGCGGCTGCCGGCCAGGGTGATCAGCCCGTGCGCGGAATACGCCGCGCCCATCTCCTCCATCATGTGCTTGCGCTCCTTGGCCTCGTTGCGCACGCGCCACAGCTTGTACAGGTTGCCGGTGTCCAGCAGCAGCACGCCGGAGGTCTGCAGGTGCACGATCGAGCCCATGTTGTAGACCACGTACGGCAGGCCGAGACGGCGGATGATCGCCTCCAGGCCCTGCCGCAGGCGATCGCCGGCGCGGCCGGCCTGGCCGGCGGCGTCGCTGCGCTGGGCCTCCAGCAAGGCGTGGTAGCCGGCCACGCAGGACAGCGGATTGGCCGACAGCGTGCCGCCGACGAAGGCCCGCCGCGCGGTGGTGCCGATGCCACCGACCAGGCTCATCATCACCTCGCGGCGGCCACCGATCGCCCCGGCCATCGGATAGCCGCCGGCCAGGCATTTGCCGAGCACGGTGATGTCCGGCATGACCCCGAAGTAGCCCTGCGCACCGCCCGGGCCGAGCCGGAAGCCGGTGACCACCTCGTCGAAGATCAGCAGCGCGCCGAACTCGTCGCAGAGCCTGCGCACCTGCCGGTTGTAGTCGTGCTGCACCGGCCGCGTGCCGCTCTCCGGCCCCAGCGGTTCCAGCAGCACCGCCGCGGTGCCGCCGCGCAGGCGGTTGAACTGCAGCTTGCGGCGCAGTGCCTCCAGATCGTTGGGGTGGCATTCCTGGGTGTAGGCGGTGGCGCCGCGCGGGATGCCGATCGCCTCCATGCGCCCGGTGCCCGGCAGGCGCATGCCGTACACCAACTGGTCGCTCCAGCCGTGGTAGGCGCCGCCGATCTTGATGATCCATTTCTTGCGGGTGTGGGTGCGGGCCAGGCGCACCGCGCCCATCACCGCCTCGGTGCCGGAGCCGAGCAGGCGCAGCATCTCCACCGCCGGCATGCTGGCGCAGACCAGTTCGGCCAGCTTGACCTCGTACTCGTGCAGCAGGCCGGTCACCGGACCGCACTGGTCCAGCACCGCCTGCACGTGTTCGCGCAGTTCCGGCGGATTGGACCCGAGCAGGGTCGGACCACCGGCCTGCAGGAAGTCGATGTAGCGGTTGCCGTCGACGTCGGTCAGGTGCGCGCCCTCGGCGCTGTGCATCGCCAGCGGGAACGGATGGTTGAACGCCAGGTTGTGCTGCACGCCGCCGGGGATCACCTGCTTGGCCGCCTCGCCCAGGCGTTTGGAGCCCTGGCAACGTTCGTCGAAATAGCGCATCACCTTGGCCATGCCGGCGGCACCGATCGGCCGCATCGGCTGGTTCACCAGCGCATGGAAGCGCGCGTACAACTGGTCCACATCGGGCCATTGCGAAATGGCGGGGGTCTGGCTCATGGTCGGTGCCGGGCTCGGGGGAACGGAAAGGGCGTGCATGCGCTCAGGACTCCAGGGCGGAAAGGATGGCGCGCAACGGCGCAGCCAGGCCGGTGTCGTGCAGGGCGCGGCGTTCGATGCGGCGCGCCAGGTGCACGCGCGCCACCTGCTCCAGTGCATCCACCGCCGCCACCGCCTGCTCCAGGCTGCGGCCGCAGCACAGCACGCCGTGGTTGCGCATCAGATAGGCATTGCGCGAGGGGCGCAGTTGCCGCGCCAGCAGCCAGGCCAACAGCCCGGTGCCGGACGGGAAGTAACCGACCATCGGCACGCGCATGCCGATCGCCGCCTGCAATGCCGGCTCCTCCACCGGCAGCGCCGCACCGAGCAGCGCGCAGGCGCTGGCCACCGGCTGATGGGTGTGGATGCTGCAGGCCACGTCGGGCCGGCGGCGCAGCACCTGCGCATGCAGCCCGGTCTCCACCGACGGCGTCGCGGCGCCCTCCAGTTGCCGCAGGTCGGCCAGGCGCACCACGCAGATGTCTTCGGCGCGCATGGCCAGGTAATCGATGGCCGATGGCGTCACCGCGAAGCGCTCGGCGTCCAGGCGCAAGGCGACGTTGCCGCCGGTGCCGGCCAGATAGCCGCGCCGCGACAGGTCCACGCACAGCGCGACCACGCGCGCGCGTTGTTCATGGGCAAACATGCTGGGGAACCTCCGGCACGCACTCGGGAACGGGATTCATGCGCCGGTAGATCGGCGCCAGCGTGCGCTGCAACTCGCGGAACATCGCATAGCGGTCGTCGTACAGCGCGCGGTTGCGCGGCGACGGCTCGTATACCCGGCGTGCGCGTTGCAGCGCCGGCAGGTCGGCGAAGCGCAGCCGGCCCAGGCCCACGCCGGCAATGAAGGTGGCGCCGATCGCATTGGCCTGGATCGGGTTGTGCAGTTGCCGGATCGGCTGGCCGCTGACGTCGGCGATGATCTGGCACCACAGGTCCGACTGCGCGCCGCCGCCGACCGCGGCGATCACGCCCGGATCGCGACCGAGCAGCCGCGCAAACGGCTCCATCATCCAGCGCGTGTTCAACGCCACCCCTTCCATGAAGGCGCGGATGATGTCCTCGCGGGTGTGCATCAGCGACAGGTTGACCAAGCCGGCGCGCAGGCTGTGGTCCTCCACCGGGGTGCGCTCGCCGAACAGCCACGGCATGTAGACCAGGCCATTGGCGCCGGGCGGCACCCGCGCGGCGATGACGTTGAGCACCTCGTACACGTCGGGGCGTTCTTCGTCGCGCAGCAGTTCGTCGGGATGGAACAGGATGCGGTCGCGCAGGAACGACAGGTTGGCGCCGGCGGTGGACTGCAGCGCGGTGGCCAGGTAGCGCCCGCTCACCGCGCACGGCACGGCGGCGATGTTGCTGAACACATCGGTCTTCATCCGTGGCACGTGCGCGCCCAGCCACGACGAAGTGCCCAGGTACAGATGCGCGGCGTAGTCCTCGACCGCCGCGGCCACCGCCACCGCCGAGTTGTCGATGGCGCCGGCGATCACCCGGGTCTGCGGCGACAGCCCCAGCTGTGCCGCCACCTGCGGCAGCAGCGGCCCCAGCACTTCGGTGGAGGCCACCAGGTCCGGCAGCTTGTCGCGTTCGATGCCGAGCAGCCGCAGCAGGCCGTCGTCGTAGCGGATGCGCATCGGGTCGCGGTTGTCGGTGACCCAGGTGGTGAGCACCGAATCGGCGGTGGCGCAGAAGCGCCCGGTCAGGCGCAGGTTGAGATAGTCCAGCGCGTTGAGGAACTTGTACGTGCGCTGGTAGCGCTGCGGCTCGTGGTCGCGCAGGTAGGCGATGTGGCCGGCGCAATCCTTGCCGCTGCCGGCCGGCGCGCCGCCGCTCAGGCGCAGCCAGCGCAGCAGTTTCAGCGGCGCATAGCCGCGCACGTTGAGCCAGCGCCCGCGCAGGCGCCGCGCGATCGCCGCCTGCCCGCGCATGTCCAGCCACAGCATCGCGTTGCCCAGCGCGCGGCCGTCGCGGTCCACGCACACGGTGCACTCGCCCTGGGTCGAGCAGCACACCGCGGTCACCCGCCGGCGCAGCGCCTCGCCGCCCTGCAGCACCGCCGCGGCGGTGACCAGCAGCGCGTTCCACCAGTCGCGCGGATCCTGCTCGGCGCACACGCCATGCACGTGCAGCGGCACCGGCTCGAACGCCCAGGCGATCACCTGGCCGTCCAGGGTGACCAGCGCGCATTTGCAGCCGGAGGTTCCCAGGTCCACCGCCAGCACCAGTGGCTGGTCGCCGCCCCGGTCGGCATCGAGCAGTTCGCTGCGCATCGGTCAGAACGTGTAGCCGATCGAGGCCACCAGGGTGTCGCCATCGGTCTTGCGGATGCGCGCGCCATCCTGCACCCAGTACAGCTCGTGCGCATTGACCCGGGTGCTGACCCAGTCCAGGTTCCAGTCCAGGCCCCAACGCTTGTGGGTGACGCCGATCTGGTAGTCGGCGAAGCTGCCCTCGCTGAAATTGCGCAGCTTCTGGTAGCCGGCGTGCAGGCGCAGCGTGGTCGACGGCAATACCGACGGCAGCAGCGGCGTCTGGTAGTTGAGATCGCCCAGCAAGGTGCCGCGCGAGTCGTGCTCGCCACGGGCGAAGCAGCGCAGCGCCGTCGTCGGGTCGGTGGCGAACTGCAGGATCTGCGCGCATACGCCGCCGGTATCGGCACCGCGGTAGGTCTTGGAGAACACGTACAGCAGGCGGCCCTCGACCGCGCCGTAGCCGAGTTCGAGCACGCCGAAATTGCTGTCGTAGTCGGTGCGGCGGATGTCCTCGGGCGTTCCGGTCTCCAGGTCGATCCGGTGCGGGGCCAGGAAGCTGGCGCCGGGGAAGCGCTCCGTCGCCAGACCCACGCCCGCATGCCAGGCATCGGGATTGCCGAAGCGGTAGCCGGCCGCGGCGGTGATGCCCAGGCCGTCGCCATCGAGGAACTGTTTCTTGCTGACCTTGGCCACCTCCAGCAGCGCGACGAACCCGCTGGCGTGCACGAACTGGGTGGTCCACTTCAGCGACGGACGCATCAGCGAGTCGGACACGCCGCGCGTGCGCTGCTCGCTCATCAGCCTGATCTGGTTCTGGAATTCGTAGTTGACCATGCCATCGGCGTCGGCCTGCTGGGCATGGGCCTGGGCGCAACACGCGCCGTGCAGGGCCAGTGCGCCCGCGAGGGTCGCCATGAAGCGGACTGCAGTCATCTCAATCTCCCCTGTTCGCTCAGGAAGGTGGGACGCGCGGCGGCCATCGCGGGCCCCGCACGTCGAGGGTGCCGGCGCATTGCGCGCGCGGCGGGTGACTACCTGGCGCAGACCGGCGTGCTGGGCAGCGCCTGTACGCGGGTGAAGCGCTCGGTCTCGCCGAGCACTTCCACACCGACGAAGGCGCGCAGGTCCAGCGATTTGCCGCTGGCGCGCAGCGTCGCCTTGTAGCGCTTGCCGCTGCGCGGATCGAAGGCCCAGCCGTCGCGCCAGGTGTCGCCGTCCTCGCGCGCCAGACGTGCGATCTGCACGCCGCAGGTATCGGTGGCGGTGCCGGCGTCCTTGTCCCAGACGATGCGTCCGCACAAGGCGGTAGCCGCATCCGCGCACGGCGCGAACTCCACCACTGCGTCCTTGGCCGCGGTCAGCCACAGCCCCTGCGCCGCAGCCGGTGCGGCGCCAGCCGCAGCAGGCGCCAGCAACCACCCCGCAACGACCACACCGACCACGCCGTACCGCCTGATTCCCGGACTCGCCTGCATCGAACGCCCCCTCGCCATCGCGCAATTAAGTAGTGAAAACTACCGTATAGCGATCACTACCGTTTTGCAAGCATTGTCCGCACGGCGTTCGCCGCGGGCGCGACGAAGCGCGCAACCGCTTGGATTTGAAGGGATTACCTGAGCGGCGCCATGCGTGCGCCGGCCGATCTTTGCGGCATCGCAACAGCCGACAGCCAACACAGCGGCCACGCATGGGCGAACGCGCGGGCCACACCGGCCAACGCCACAGCCGAGCGCGGCGCGCCGCCCGACTCGATCGGCAGTTTCAAAAAACGAGGAGGACAGAACGCTGGTCGGCGCTTGCGGCCAGCAGACGGCGGCGGCAACCGCCACGGCATCGAGAATGGGGCCGCCGCACATGCGGGGCGGCACTGCCGATGCAGGCCAGTGCGAGAGGTGGCGACCGGCACGAGCGGCCGGTCGCAGGCAGCCGGCGATGGCACGGCCGCGGTGGCGGGAAAGTCCCCGCTCAGCGCATCAGCGCCTCCGGCTGATGGGAGGCGCGCGTCTGGATCAGGCGTCCTTGCCGGACACGTGCCCGTCGATCTTCGAGGTCTGGTACAGCGCCATGCCGATGCGCTTGATCAGGCCGAGCTGCTGTTCCAGCCACCAGGCATGGTCTTCTTCGGTGTCGCGCAACTGCGCCAGCAGCACGTCGCGGCTGACGTAGTCGCCGTGCTGCTCGCACAGCTTCATGCCCGCGGCCAGGTTGGCGCGCACTTCGTACTCGACCTTCAGGTCCTTCTCCAGCATTTCCTCGACCGTGCGCCCGGGCTCGAAGGCATGCGGGCGCATGTCCGGGTCACCTTCCAGGAACAGGATGCGCCGCAGCAGCGCATCGGCGTGCTCGGTTTCCTCTTCCATCTCGTGGTTGATGCGTTCGTACAGCGCCAGCAGGCCCTGGTCCTCGTAACGCCGCGAGTGGATGAAATACTGGTCGCGCGCGGCCAGTTCGCCGCGCAGCAGCTCCTTGAGGCATTGCACAACGTCGGGGTGTCCCTTCATGGGCGGGCTCCGTGGGGTCGACTGAGGGCGCCATAGTGCCCGATGCCGCCACGCCGCGTTCCAATCGGAATCATTCACATCCCGAGTCGCACCACCCGGGATGCGTGACCCCGCGCACAGCGCGCCGCGCCTACGCGGGAACGACACGCATGCGTGTCTAGAATCGGAGACTTGTCACCGGAGAGAGACGATGCGCGGTCGATGGAAACGCCTGCTGCTGGGCACGCTGCTGCTGGCAGTCGCCATTGTATTGGGCGTCTGGCTGCTGCTGCGCGGCAGCCTGGCCACGCTGGACGGCAAGGCGCCGCTGCAAGGCCTGCGGGCGCCGGTGAGTATCCAGCGCGACGCACTGGGCACGGTCACCATCGAGGCCGCCGACGAAGCCGATGCGATGCGCGCGCTCGGCTACGTGCATGCGCAGGAGCGCTTCTTCGAGATGGACCTGCTGCGTCGCGCCGCCGCCGGCGAACTGTCCGAACTGGTCGGCCCGCATGCGCTGGGCGTGGACAAGGCGCGCCGCGCGCAGCGCCTGCGTGCCCGCAGCAGCGCGCAACTGGCTGCGTTCGCCGACACGCACGCGGCGGCACTGCAGGCCTACAGCGCCGGCGTCAACCAGGGCCTGCACGCGTTGCGCGTGCGGCCATGGCCGTATCTGGTGCTGTTCGCCGCGCCGCGCGACTGGCAGCCGGTGGATTCGGCGCTGGCCGGCCAGGCGATGTACTTCGATCTGCAGGGCAAGCAGCTCGATCGCAAGCTGGAGCTGTACCGGCTGCAGCAGCGCTTGCCCGCGCCGCTGTACGCCCTGCTGCGCCACGAAGGCAGCAGTTGGGACGCCGCGCTGGACGGCAGCGCGGTCGGCGACGCGATGTTGCCCGACGCCGGTCAGGTCGATCTGCGCAGGCTGCCGGATGGGACCGCGCAGGCCAACGCCGACGCGGTGGCTCCTACCGCGCCCGGCAGCAACAACTGGGCGATTGCCGGCAGCCGCACCGCCGACGGCCGCGCCATCGTCGCCAACGACATGCACCTGGCCCTGCGCGCGCCCAGCCTGTGGTTCCGGGTACGCCTGCGCTATGCCGATGCGCAGGCGCCGGGCGGCCGCGTGGACGTGTCGGGGTTCTCCCTGCCCGGTCTGCCGGCGGTGATCGTCGGCAGCAACGGCCACATCGCCTGGGGCTTCACCAACAGCTATGCCGATACCGCCGACTGGTACCGGCTCACGCCCTGCGCCGCGACGCCGCAGCCCGGCTGCACGCCGGTCACCGTGCACAACGAACGGATCCGGGTATCGGGCGCGCCCGACACCGTGCTGCAGGTGGAAGACACCGCCTACGGTCCGATCCTGCAGCATGAACCCGACGGCAGCGCCCTCGCATTGCGTTGGGCGGCGCAACTGCCGGGCGCGCTGAATCTGGGCCTGGCCGACTTCGCCCGCGCCACGTCCCTTGCCGATGCCTTCGCCCGCGCGCAACGCATCGCCACGCCGGCGCAGAACCTGGTGCTGGCCGACCGCGACGGCCACATCGGCTGGCGCGTGCTCGGCCCGCTGCCGCTGCGCGGCCCGCATTGCGCCGCCGATGCGGTGATGCACGACGTGCGCGCGTCGGTGCCGGCGGATGCGCGCTGCGCGCCGTGGCCGCTGTCCACCACACAGTCGCCGCAGCGCATCGACCCCGCCGACGGGCAACTGTGGACCGCCAATGCCCGCGTGGTCGGCGGCGCCGAACTGGCACCGCTCGGCGACGGCGGCTACGCGCTGGGCGCGCGCGCCCAGCAGATCCGCGACGACCTGCGCCTGCATCCGCACCTCGACGAACGGCAGTTGCTGGCGATCCAGCTCGACGACCGCGCCCTGTTCCTGCAGCGCTGGTGGGCGCTGCTGCAGCAACGCGATGCCGGCACGGCGACGCCGGAGCTGCACGCTGTCTCGCAAGCGGCCAGGCACTGGGAAGGCCGCGCCAGCACCGGTTCGGTGAGCTACACCCTGGTGCGTGCCTGGCGCCTGGCGGTGCTGACCCGGATCCGCGACGGCCTGATCGCACCGGCGCGTACAGGATCGGAGACCGATGCCGCGCCCCCGGCGCTGCCGCAACTGGAAGGCGTGGCCTGGCCGCTGTTGCAGCAACAGCCGCTGCACCTGCTGCCGCGCCGCTACGGCAGCTGGCAGGCGCTGCTGGAAGACGCCGCCGCCGAGGTGCGCACGCACCTGCAAGCCGAAGGCCCGCTGGACGCGCGCCGCTGGGGCCTGGAGAACCGCGCGGCGATCTGCCATCCGCTGGCGCAGGGCCTGCCCGGGCCGCTGCGCGGCTGGCTGTGCATGCCGGACACCCCGCTTCCCGGCGACGACAACATGCCGCGGGTGCAGCGCCCGGAATTCGGCGCCTCCGAACGCATGGTGGTGGCGCCCGGCCACGAGGCCGACGGCATCGTGCACATGCCGGGCGGCCAGAGCGGCCACCCGCTGTCGCCGTTCTGGGGCGCGGGCCACGCCGACTGGGTGCAGGGCCGTGCCACAAAGTTCCTGCCCGGCCCGACCCGGTACACGCTGACATTAAGCCCGACCGCACCACAATGACCTGATCTCGGTCCGCGCTAGCGTCTGTCCGCCTGCGCTGGCCTGCCGCCTTCCCTCCCCCACTGCCGAGTCTGCCTACCGATGAAGCGCCCTCCCCTGCTCGCCCTGTTGCTGCCGCTCGCCGCGGCCGTGTCGTTCTCCGCCAGCGCCGCGCCGGCCGCCGACGCGCCCACTGCCGCCGCCGACTGCAGCGTGCGCGCCGAACCCGGCGACGATCTGCAGGCCGCGATCGACCGCGTCCCCAACGACGGCAAGCCCGCCACCGTGTGCCTGAGCGCGGGCGAGTTCCCGGTGAGCAAGCTGATCTCGATCCAGCGCGACGGCCTGCGCCTGCGCGGCCAGGGCGACAGCACCGTGCTGCGCATGCGCGACCACGTGCAGCAACCCACCATCGTCATCGGCGACTACCAGAACGAGCGCCCGATCCGGCCGATCCGCGACGTGCGCGTGGAACAGTTGCAGATCGTCGGCGGCACCATCGACAAGGAATTCATGCCCGAACGCCCGTACCTGAGCAACAGCCTGGTGGTGGTGCGCAACGGCCAGAACATCCAGCTGACCCACCTGCGGGTGAGCAAGTGCCGCAGCGCCTGCCTGCTCAGCGAGTTCGACAGCCGCGACCTGCTGATCGCGCACAACGACGTGTCCGGCGCGACCTGGGACGGGGTGTCGTTCAACCGCACCGCCAAGGTCAAGCTGATCGACAACGTGATCCACGACAACGTCGCCGCCGGCATCACCACCGAGCACCTGGAAGACAGCGAGATCCGCGACAACCGCCTGGAGCGCAATGGCAGCCAGGGCGTGTACCTGGCCGACGCACGCCGCAACCTGTTCGCGGGCAACCAGTTCATCGACAACAAGGGCGCCGGGCTCTACCTGACCTGCTCGATCCGCCAGCGCACGCCGCAGATCCTGTGCTGGGACAACAGCATGAGCCAGGACAACACCTTCGAGAACAACACCTTCCGCGGCAATCCCTACACCTACACCATCGGCGTGGACAGCGCGGCCAACTGCACCGGCCCGGACTTCCGCCCCAACCTGTGGCGCAAGAACAACCAGGCCGATGCCTCGGGCATCGACATCCAGCCCGAACGCTACGGCCACTGCGTGCGCTTCGAGTAGGCGCACGCGACCGCCGTACCTGCGGCACGCCACTGCTGCCTCGGCAGGGTGGCGTGGCGGGCTGGCGCGGCAGGCGACCGCCAGGCTTCGCGCCTGCGCATGACGGCGCCCGGGTCTGTGCGCCCGGCATCCCCTGCTTCGCCCGCCCGACGCCGGACGCCTGCCCCACGCTGACCACGGCGGGTGCGCCGGCGAACGCGGCAAGTCGCTCAAGCTCTCCCTGCAGCGGCCGCTAACCGGTGACGACGCCCCAGCGACCGACGGACCGCGCTGGACCACCGATCGGCCGTGCCGCGCAGACGCTGAAGTGCCGCGGCGCGCTCTGGGAGAGCAGATGAACTACCACCTTCATGTCCGCCGCACCCTCGACCGGCCGATCCTGGCGATCCAGGGCCTGACCCTGTGCGTGTGGCTGGCGCTGCTGCTGTGCAACCCTTACCTGCGCCATCCGCTGGACCCGCGCTACGCGCTGGCGTTCGTCGCCATGCTCGGCAGCGGCCTGGTCATGCGCATGGCCAGGCAATCCTGGCAATGGCGGCTGGGCGCCTTCCTGTCGGTGATCGCATTCGATGCCGCGTTCCGGCTGCAACTGCATCACATGGGCGGCGCCAGCGTGAGCTGGATGCTGCCGGTGGCGGTGACCCTGAGCCTGGGCTACAGCGTGCTGTTCAGCCACGCGCGCGACTATCTGCTGGCCCTGGCCTGCACCTGGGCGATCATGCTCGGCTGGCACGACAGCCTGGTGCCGACCGCGGCCGACCTGCCGCTGCTGGAACTCCTGGTGGCGGCGGTGACGATCATCGGACTGGCCATGAACCACGTCGTGGTCACCGCCCTGCGCAGCAACTACGCGCATCGGGAAAACGATCGACGCCTGGCCGCCACCGATGCGCTGACCGGCCTTCCCAACCGGCGCGCGCTCATCGCCGAGCTGGAGGCAGCGATCGGCGCCCGGCACGCCGTGCAGCTGGCCATGCTGGAGATCGACGACTTCGAGCGGATCGGCGCCGAGCACGGCCACCACGTCGGCGATGCGGTGCTGCAGGCGCTGGCGACGGAGCTGGTGCGGCTGGATCCGCGCTGCCGTGTCGGCCGCCTCGGCGGCGAGGAATTCGGCCTGCTGTTCGAGGGCGTGTCGCAGGCCAAGGCGAGCGAACGGCTGCAGCGCCTGCAGCAGCGCATCCGCAACCTGCGCGTGGACGGGGCCGCGTTCACCTGCAGCGTCGGCCTGGCCTCGCTGCCGGCCGGCGGCGAGGTGTCGGACCTGCTCGCACGCGCCGACCGCGCGCTGTCCGCCGCCCGCCACGCAGGCAAGGGCAGCCTTTGCCTGGACGGTGCCATGCCGGCCTCGGCCGACACGCCCGCAGCGTTCGCGAACGATCCCAGCCTGCCCGCGGCCACGCCGCTGTAGCACGCAACGCCGGCAGACATTGGGGCGACGACTTCGTCGCCCCTGCTGCGCGCACGTCGGTCGTCGCGCGACACTCCCCAGACCGACGCCGCTGCCCGCGGCAGGCTTCCCGCTCGCTCCGGCTGCAGCGGCGCGCGCGCGACTCTGCGCCTACCCGCCCCTGCGCACCGCGCCTTCTTCGCACCCGGCATGGCGTCGCTCCCCCGCCCGCCACAGCAGGCGCGGGCCCAATCCGCTCATCAGCACCGCACTGAACGTGCCCAGTGCCGCGGCGAACCCGGAAGCGCGCGAACGTGCGGCCGCCAGCCGCGCTACCCGCAAAAAGCTCGCACCTGGGCTGATCGCACCCAGCGTCAGCACCCCGCCGGCGATCGCCAGCAGGCTGGCAGCGGTCATCCCAGCGCCTGCGCGTGCACCCCGGCCACCGCGCGGCCGGAGGGATCGGCCATTGCCGCGAAGCTGGCGTCCCAGGCGATCGCCGCCGGCGAGGAGCAGGCGATCGACTTGCCGCCAGGCACGGTCTCGGCGGCGGCCGGGGTCGGGAACACGCGCTCGAACAGGCTGCGGTAGTAATAGGCTTCCTTGGTCTGCGGCGGGTTCACCGGGAAGCGCTTGTCGGCTGCGGCCAATTCGCGGTCGCTCACCTGCGCCTCGGCATGCGCCTTCAGCCCATCGATCCAGCCGTAGCCGACGCCGTCGCTGAACTGCTCCTTCTGCCGCCACAGGATCGACTCGGGCAGGTAGCCCTCGAAGGCTTCGCGCAGCACCGCCTTCTCGATGCGCTTGCTGCCGTCGGCGCGGGTGCCGGCCATCTTGTACTGGGCGTCCATGCGCATGGCCACGTCCAGGAACTCCACGTCCAGGAACGGCACGCGCGGCTCCACGCCCCAGGCCATCATCGACTTGTTGGCGCGCAGGCAGTCGTAGTTGTACAGCGCGTCGAGCTTGCGGATCAATTCTTCGTGGAATTCGCGCGCGTTCGGCGCCTTGTGGAAGTACAGGTAGCCGCCGAAGATCTCGTCGCTGCCTTCGCCGGAGAGCACCATCTTCACCCCCATCGCCTTGATCCGCCGCGCCAGCAGGAACATCGGCGTGGAGGCGCGGATGGTGGTGACGTCGTAGGTCTCGATGTGCCGGATCACTTCCGGCAGCGCGTCCAGGCCTTCCTCGAAGGTGTATTCGAACCCGTGGTGCACGGTGCCCAGCGCCTCGGCGGCGATCGCCGCGGCGGCCAGGTCCGGCGACCCCTTCAGGCCGATCGCGAACGAGTGCAGGCGCGGCCACCAGGCCTCGGCCTCGTCGTTCTCCTCGATGCGCTTGCGCGCGAAGCGCGCCGCCACCGCCGCCACCAGCGACGAATCCAGCCCACCGGAGAGCAGCACGCCGTACGGCACGTCGGTCATCAGCTGGCGATGCACGGCGCGCTCGAAGGCTTCGCGCAGTTCCTGCTTGCTGACCTCCACGCCCTGCACCGCCGCGTAGTCGCGCCACGGCTTGCGGTAGTACTGCACCAATGCGCCGCTGGCGCTGTCGTAGTAGTGGCCCGGCGGAAACTGGGCGACGTCGGCGCAGCTGTCGGCCAGCGACTTCATCTCCGAGGCCACGCGCAGCCGGCCCTGCGCGTCATGACCCCAGTACAGCGGGCACACGCCCATCGGATCGCGCGCGATCAGCACGCGGCCGGCGGCCTTGTCCCACAGCGCGAAAGCGAAGATGCCGTTGAGGCGGTTCAGCAGCGCATCCGGCGTGGTTTCGCGATACAGCGCGTTGATCACCTCGCAGTCCGAGCCGGTCTGGAAGGCATACGGCTGGGCGAGTTGCTTCTTCAGTTCGCGATGGTTGTAGATCTCGCCGTTGACCGCCAGCGCCAGTTGTCCGTCGTCGGAGAGCAGCGGCTGCGAGCCGCCGGCCGGGTCGACGATGGCCAGGCGCTCGTGGACCAGGATCGCGCCGTCGTCGACATACACGCCGCTCCAGTCCGGGCCGCGGTGGCGCTGCCGCTGCGAGCAGTCCAGCGCCTGCCGACGCAGCGCCTGCAGGTCGTCGCCCGGTTGCAGGCCGAAGATGCCGAAGATCGAACACATGGGAAAGCTCCTGATCGTGGGGTGGTGGTTGCGGAGGGGAACACCCAGGCACAAAAAAACCCGCATCGGCCGATGCGGGTTTTCTGGTGCCTGGGCGTGGTGTTTCTGGTAGCGCCTAGTCGCAGACCCGCATCGGCCGCGCACGATTATTCGCCAGCGCATTATTGCGGCCGTTGGCGTTGCTCGAGCGGAGGACGGACAGCGAGGTCATGGGACGACCGTAACCCGGCACGCGCGCCGGCGCAACTGTTACCGCAGCAACCGTTCGATCAGGCGCAGGTACAGGCCCGGCAGCGCCTCCAGGTCGGCCACGCGCACGTGCTCGTCGACCTGGTGGATGCTGGCGTTGACCGGGCCCACCTCGATGCACTGCGCGCCCAGTGGCGCGATGAAGCGCGCATCGGAGGTGCCGCCGCCGGTGCTCTCCTCCGGCGGCGCGCCGGCGACCTCGCCCAGCACCTCGCGCGCCACCCGGCGCAGCGTGCCTTCGGGGGTGTAGAACGGTTCGCCGCTGCGGTGCCAGCGCAGCGCGTAGTCCAGGCCATGGCGTTCGAACAGCGCGGCGATCTCCGCTTCCAGCCGCGGCGCATCCCAGTGCGGGGTGTATCGCAGGTTGAAGGCGACCTGCAGTTCGCCGGGGATTACGTTGTTGGCACCGGTACCGGCATGGATGTTGGAGAGTTGCAGACTGGTCGGCGGGAAGCTCTCGTAGCCGTCGTCCCAGTGCCGCGCGACCAGCTCGGCCAGCGCCGGCGCGGCCAGGTGGATCGGGTTGCGCGCCTTGTGCGGATAGGCCACGTGCCCCTGCACGCCGCGCACGCTGAGCGCACCGGAGAGGCTGCCGCGGCGGCCGACCCGCAGCAGGTCGCCGAGCCGCTCGGTGGACGAGGGTTCGCCGGTGATGCACCAGTCGATGCGCTCGCCACGCTCGGCGAACACGCGCGCCACATGGCGCACGCCGTCGATCGCATCGCCTTCCTCGTCGCTGGTCAGCAGCAGCGCCAGCGTGCCCGGGTGCTGCGGCTGCGCGGCCACGAACCGCTCGGCAGCGACAACGAAGGCGGCCACGCTGCCCTTCATGTCGGCAGCGCCGCGCCCGTACAGCACGCCATCGCGGACCTGCGGCGCGAACGGATCGCTGCTCCAGGCCTCGCGCGGCCCCGGCGGCACCACGTCGGTATGCCCGAGCAGCGCCAGCACCGGACCGTCGCCGCCGCGATGGGTGGCCCACAGGTTATCGACCTCGCCGCAGCGCAGCCGCTCGATGGCGAAACCGGCGCGCTGCAGCCGCTGCGCGATCAACTCCTGGCAGCCGGCATCGTCGGGGGTGACCGACGGGCGGGCGATCAGGTCGCAGGCGAGTTCAAGGACATCGGACATGCAAGGACACCGTTGGAAGACACGAGAGAGACGCGATGCGGATCGCCAGCGGCAGCGTCGCGTGCGGGCCGCGCCGGCAACGCAGTGTACGAGCGGTGCTGTCGGATTCGAAGCGCCGGCCAGTGTCGCCTGGCAGGCGCGCGGCGTGGTCGCGGCTTCGCTACGGCGCCACGCCCGGCCAGCGCATGCACTGCACGCGCACCGCGAAAGCCTCGTTGCCAGGCATGCGCCCACGTTGCAGGCCGGTTTCGACGAAGCCACAGGCGCGATAGAACGCCAGCGCCGCGGCATTGCCCTCCAGCAATTCCAGGGTCAGGCCGGCCGGACTGGCGTCCTGCACCGCGGCCACCAGCGCCTGGCCGACGCCGCGCCGGCGCGCGGCCGGATCCACGTACAGCCAAGCCAGTTCCTCGCCATCGTCGGCGACGAAGCCGAGCACCTGGCCATCGCACTCGGCGACCTGCACGCGGTAGTCGAACAGGCCTTCGCGCTCGGCCGCGATCGGCAGCGGCAGAAACGCCTCCACCAGCCCCGCCGCCTGCAATTCCTCCAGGCGCGCGGCGTCGTGGATGGCGCGCAGGCGGGCCCAGTCCTCGGCCCGGTACGGGCGGACGGTCACGCCACCCCGAACCGCTGCTTGAAGCCGTTGTCGGAGAAGCCCTGGCTGAGCTTGCCGTCGTCGGTCACCACCACCGGGCGGCGGATCAGTTGCGGATATTCGCGCAGCAGCAGCTTCCACTCGGCATCGGAGCCGGGTGTCTTCTTGTTGTCGGGCAACTGCCGCCAGGTGGTGGAGGACTTGTTGACCAGCGCGTCGAACCCGCCGGCCTGGCCGGCCCACTCCAGCAGGGTCTCCGGGGTCGGCTTGTGCTCGCGGTAATCGACGAAAGTGTAAGCCACGCCGAAGCGATCCAGCCACTTCGTCGCCTTCTTGCAGGTGTCGCAGTTCTTCAATCCGTACAACGTCGTCATCGAAACATCCCTTCAAGCGAATAAAGCCCCTCTCCCACCGGGAGAGGGGTTGGGGTGAGGGTCGGTCGGCCCCGGACAGATCGCCGCCCAAGGCGCCGCGCACCGCCTTTCGGCGGGCGATGCCATCAGGAGACGAACCGGGCACTCCGTCATCGACAGGCCGCAGCGCGCGTGATCTTACCCGCCGCGCGCGCCATCGGCCTCCCGGCGCAAGAAGAAGCCGTCATGCCTCACTGAGCCGACACTTCCTGGAGCTTGGCCGAGTCGATTCGCCAGTGCAGTTGCGCCGCCGAGGCGCCATCGACGCCGTTGACCCGGCGCAGCACGTAGTCGCCGCGGAAGCGTTGCCGCGTGCCGTCGGCCAGCGTCGCCTCCACGGTGACCGGGACTGGTTGATACACCGAGCCGGCGGCGCCGTCGCTGCGGCCCAGCGTGCCGATCGTCGCCTTCACCGCGCGCGTCTGCGCGAAGCCGGCCTTGAACGCGGCGTAGGACTGCCCCGGGCGCCCGTCCTCGCCCCACTGCTGCCAGGCCGTGGCGTAGTCGCGCGCGTTGATCGCCGCGTAATAGCGCCGCACCACGTCGGCCGCCGCCTGCGGGCTGTCGGCGGCCGGGCCGCAGCCGGCCGTGGTCGGTCCGTCGCGGCCGAGCAGCGCGCAACTGCGGGCGATCTCGTCGTCGATCATCGCGCAGCTATTGGCGGCATTGCAGGGCGGATGCGTGGCCGGCGACACCGCGCGGCAGGTGTCCACGCGCGCCGCCGCGGCGTCGGCGCCGATCTCGTCGGCACAGGACAGCGGCTCGCCTGCGGCGCTGGCGCTCTGCGCCGTCGTTGCAGGCGCTTGCGCAGGCGCAGGTGTCGCGGACGAAGCGGGATTTGGCGCAGCGGCCGCCGCCGCTGGCGTGTCGCCATCCTTAGGCGCCGTCGGTGCCGGCGCGCCCTCACGGCCGCACCCTGACAAGGCGAACGCTGCCGTCATCCAGCAAGCCCATTTCATCTTTCGCACCAGTGTCTCCTGTCGTCGCAGCGGCCGCGCCCGAAGACGCTCTGCGCCGGGCATCTAGTCCAATGCGCACCGCCGCAAAAAGCGCCCGGACCTGCGTGTGGCAGCGTATCCCGCCACCGATGTACGCTGGGTGTGCACCCTGCCCTGGCCGCGAGATCGCGGGTCCTGCGAGGCACACGCGTTGCACCGTGCGACGACCCTATGGTGTGCCCGGGCTACCCGCAGATGGCGCACTGGCCTTGGATTCGCGGGGGGTTCGGCACCCCAGCGTGCCGATGACAACGAAAGCCACAATGTGCTTTTCCGCCGTTGCGCTTGCTTTTGATCTACCGGGTTCCCTTCCGCAGCGGCGGATGGACCGGGGAAACACCCGAAGGGCGGCGCACATGGATGTGCGCCGTCCGCGGCAGGGGCAGGATGCCCCTTCCGCGGATCCCCGGTGCATCCGCGAACCCGGAGCGCGCAGCGCGGAGGGCGCGTAGGCAGGGTGTGCTTTCTTTTGGTTACTTTTCTTTGCACAAGCAAAGAAAAGTAACTCGCCGCAAGGCGAAAGCCCTTGCTGTTGCCTTGAGCTCAAGGCTATGTAGCGTCAATTGAGGAAGCAGCACACCAAAGCGAGACCGGGCTGAGCCCGGTCCCACCATCCTCAGTCGGCCAGCCCGCGCAGCAGATCGTTGACGCTGGTCTTGCTGCGGGTCTTGGCGTCGACCTGCTTGACGATCACCGCGCAGTACAGCGAGTGCGAACCGTCCTTGGACGGCAACTGCCCGGACACCACCACGCTGTACGGCGGCACGTAACCGTAGGAGATCTCGCCGGTGGCGCGGTTGTAGATGCGCGTGCTCTGGCCCAGGAACACGCCCATGCCGATCACGCTGTGATGGCCGACCACCACGCCCTCCACCACCTCCGAGCGCGCACCGATGAAGCAGTGGTCCTCGATGATGGTGGGGCTGGCCTGCAGCGGTTCGAGCACGCCGCCGATGCCGGCGCCGCCGGACAGGTGGCAGTGCTTGCCGATCTGCGCGCAGGAGCCGACCGTGGCCCAGGTGTCGACCATGGTGCCCTCGCCGACGTGCGCGCCGATGTTGGTGAAGCTCGGCATCAGCACCACGTCCTTGCCGAAGTAGCTGCCGCGACGCGCCACCGCGCCCGGCACCACGCGCACCCCGGCCTTGCGGAACTCGGCTTCGTGATAGCCGGCGAAGCGCGCCTCCACCTTGTCCCAGAACGGCGCCGGCTGCGCTTCCACCACGGCCATCTCGTTGACCCGGAAGTACAGCAGCACCGCCTTCTTCAGCCACTCGTTGACCTTCCAGCCGCCGTGCCCGTCCGGCTCGGCGACGCGGAACTCGCCGCTTTCCAGGCCGTCGATGACGCGGTTGACCACCGGCCGGGTGGATCCCTCGATCTCGTCCAGGGTCAGCGTGGCGCGGCGCTCGAAGGCGCTGTCGATGGTGAACTTCAGTTCGTCGGCGCTGGGCACGGCGACCGGCTTGGCGCGCAGCGGCTTCGGCGCGGGCTTGGCCGGCTTGGCTGCCGCGGTGGGCGTCGCCGGCTTGGCGGCGGCGGGCTTGGCGGTCTTCTTCGGGGCCGTCTTCTCGGGCGCCGCCGGCTTGGCAGCGGACTTCTTGGCGGCAGGCTTCTTGGTGGCCATCAGCGGGGGTCTCCAGGCGGGGTATCGGGGTCCAGGCATGCCTGCAGCGCCGCCTGCAGCGCCTGGCGGGCGGCCTCGGGCAACGGCAGGTTGTGCTCGTCGGTGATGTGGAACAGATCCTCGGCGCGCTCGCCGAAGGTGGCGATGCGCGCGTCGTGCACGCGCAGGTGGTGCCGGCGCAGCACCTGGGCCACGTCCGCCAGCAGTCCCGGGCGGTCCGGCGCGACCAGACCGAGCCGGGTCAGGCGGCCGTCGAGGCTCTCGCGGAACTCGATGCGCGGCGCGAAGCGGAAATGCCGCAGCTGGCGTGGCACCACCCGTCGCGCCGGGCGCAGGCGCGCCAGGTCGCCGGCCAGCGCCTCGCGCAGCCCCGCCTGCAACTGTGCCAGGTCGCCGCTGGCGAAGGCATCGGCGGGCATCACTTCGAAGGTGTCGAAAATCGCGTTGTGCGGGGCGTCGAGCACCCGCGCGCGATGGATGCCGTAGCCGAGCCGGTCCAGGGTCATCACGATCGCGGCGAACAGGCCGTCTCGGTCCGGCGAGTACACGAACACTTCCAGCGCCGCATCGTCGGGCGTGACTGGGCGCACCTTGACCAGGGTGCCGCCCAGTTCCACCTCCATCAGCGAGGTCGCCTGCCAGGCCAGTTGCTCGGGACGGAAGCGCAGGAAGCTCTCGTCCGGCATGCCGGCGAACTGGCGGTCGATGGTGACGTCGTCGTGGCCCTGGATGTGCATCAGCGCGCGCGTGGCCTCGCGTGCTTCCTGCAGGCGCTCGGCCACCGGCAACGGGTGCTCCAGGCCTTCGCGCAGGGCGCGGCGCGCAGCGAAGTACAGGTCGGCCAGCAGCCGGTCCTTCCAGGCGTTCCACAGCTTGGGGCTGGTGCCGGCGATGTCGGCGCAGGTCAGCAGGTACAGGTAGTCCAGCCGCTCGCGGTCGCCGACCAGGCTGGCGAAGCGATGGATCACCTCCGGATCGGCGATGTCCTGCTTCTGCGCGGTCACCGACATGCGCAGGTGCTGCTCGACCAGCCAGGCGACCAGGTCGGTGTCGGCGGCGCTGAGCGCATGCGCGGCGCAGAACGCGCGCGCATCCACCGCGCCCAGTTCCGAATGGTCGCCGCCGCGGCCCTTGGCGATGTCGTGGAACAGGCCGGCCAGCAGCAGCAGTTCCGGCTTGCGCAGCCGCGGCCACACTTCATGCGCGATCGAGAAGCGCTCGTCGGCGCGCGCGTTGGCGAACACCGCCATGTTCTTCAGCACCATCAGCGTGTGCTGGTCGACCGTGTACACATGGAACAGGTCGAACTGCATGCGCCCGGACACCTGCGCGAACGCCGGGATCCACTGCCCGAGCACGCCCAGCCGCGCCATGCGGGTCAGCGTCTGCACCGCGCGCGGGCCGCGCAGCAGCGCCAGGAAGCGCTCGCGCGCGGTGATCGTGGCGTCGGCGTAGGCCGGCAGGTGCGGCAGCGCCTCGGCCAGCGCGCGCGCGGTCAGCGAATGCAGGCCGCGGATCTCGCCGTGCGCGGCCCAGGTGGCGAACAACGCGAACACCTGCACCGGGTCGGCCTGCGGCCAGCGCTCGTCGTCGGCGGCCAGGTAGCCGCGGCGCAGCGAGAAGCCGCCGTGCAGCGGCTGCGGCTGCGCCTCGCCGTCGAACTGTTCCTCGAAGCGTTGCAGCAGGCGGTCGCTGAGCCGGCGCACGATGGCTGCGCTGCGGTAGAAGCGCTGCATCATCTTCTCCACGCCCAGGCTCTCGGGGTCGTCGGAGAAGCCCAGGCGCTGCGCCAGCGCCTTCTGGTAATCGAAGCGCAAGCGCTCTTCCGGGCGGTTGGCGACCAGGTGCAGTCCGTAGCGCAAGCGCGCCAGTTCGCGACGCTCGCGGCGCAGCGCCGCGGCTTCGTCGCCGCCGACGTGGCCCAGCCCGATCAGCGGCTCCAGGTCGCGCACGCCGAACGCGCGCAGCGCCATCCAGCCGAGCGTGTGCAGGTCGCGCAGGCCGCCGGGGCCGTCCTTGATGTCCGGCTCCAGGTTGTCGGCGGTGTCGCCGAAGCGCTGGTGGCGGGCCTGCAACTCCTCGCGCTTGGCCATGAAGAATTCGCGCGGCGGCCACACCCGCTGCGGGGCAATGGCCGCCGCCAGCGCCGCCTTGGCCGTGGCGTCGGCCTGCAGCGGGCGCGCCTCGATCAAGGCGGTCAGCACGGTCTGGTCGGCGCAGGCCGCGGTGCACTGCGCGGCCGAGCGCACCGCATGGCTCACCGGCACGCCGGCATCCCACAGCAGCGGGAACAGCCGCGCCAGCGCCGCTTCGTGCGCCGGGTCGAGCTCGCCGAACACGAGCAGGTCGATGTCCGAGCGCGGGAACAGTTCGCCACGGCCATAGCCGCCGACCGCAAACAGGGCCAGCCCGGCCTCGCGCGGCACGCAGCGGCTCCAGGCATGGCGGATCAACTGGTCCAGGGCGCGGGCGCGCAGCGCCAGCAGGCGGTCGATATCGTCGCCCTGGTCGAAGCGCTTGCTCAGCCGCGCATCGGTCTGCGCCAGCAGTTGCCGGACCGCGGCCGCCCAGCCGGCGTCGTCGACACCGGCGCCGGGCATGCCGGCATCGGCACCGGCCGGCAGCAGGCTCACGGCTCGCCGAGGCCGCCCGGCGACAGGGTCAGGACTTCCACCCCATCGTCGGTGACGGCGACCATGTGCTCCCATTGCGCGGACAGCTTGCGGTCCTTGGTCACCACGGTCCAGCCGTCCGGCAGCACGCGGGTGTAGCGCGTGCCCTCGTTGATCATCGGCTCGATGGTGAAGGTCATGCCCGGCTTCAGTACCAGGCCGTCGCCTGGCCGGCCGTAGTGCAGCACCTGCGGTTCGTCGTGGTAGACCTTGCCGATGCCGTGGCCGCAGTACTCGCGCACCACGCTGAAGCGCTCGCTCTCGGCATACTGCTGGATGGCATGGCCGACGTCGCCGAGCGTGGCGCCCGGCTTCACCGCGCGGATGCCGCGCCACATCGCCTCGTAGGTGGCCTCGATCAGGCGCCGCGCCATCACCGAGGGGGTACCCGCGCAGTACATGCGGCTGGTGTCGCCGTGCCAGCCGTCCTTGATCACGGTGACGTCGATGTTGACGATGTCGCCGTCCTTCAGGACCTTGCTCTCACTGGGGATGCCGTGGCAGATGACGTTGTTCACCGACGTGCACACGGTCTTCGGGAAGCCGCGGTAGCCGACGTTGGCCGGCACCGCCCCCTGCACCTTGACGATGTGGTCGTGGCAAATGCGGTCCAGCTCGGCGGTGGTGACGCCGGGCTTCACGTACGGGCCAATCAGGTCCAGTACCTCGGCGGCCAGGCGGCCGGCCACGCGCATCTTCTCGATGTCCTGCGGAGTTTTCAGATTGACGGTCATGGCCGTCATTATCGCTCATCCCGGCCCTGGCTGAACGCGCCGGGCGGCTCGGCGGCTTTTTGGCACGCTTCCGTGACCATCCCCGCCTTCACCGTGATGAACGCGGCGCGGCGTGGTGGTCATCTCATGTGAAAGCTGGATGGCGATCCAAGATAGTGTGAACTGGCCCGCATTTTGCACTGGCAGCGGCACCGGCGGTTGTCCGCCATTTCCGAAGAAACCCTGCCATGTACCTCTTCCACCGCGTTCTCGCCTTCCTCGTGCTGTTCGCCGCCGGGACCGGCCTGGCCTGGGCCCAGTCCGACTCGCGCACCTTCAACGTCAAGATCCAGATCACCAGCGTCTGCGACATCCAGACCGCGCCCACCGACGTCGATTTCGGCAGCGTCAATTCCACACAGACCTCGATCAACAGCACCGGCACCTTGAACGTGCGCTGCACCTCCGGCACGCCGTACAACATCGCGCTCAATGCCGGTTCCGGCTCCGGCGCTACGGTCACCACCCGCACCATGGGCAGCGCCGACGCCAGCAATACCGCACGCGTGCCGTACGCGCTGTACCGCAACGCCGCGCGCACCCAGAACTGGGGCTCGACCATCGGCACCGACACCCAGGCCGGCACGGGCAATGGTGCAGTGCAACCGATCACCGTCTACGGCCAGGTCGCCAGCACCAACTACCCTGCCGGTTCGTACAGCGACGTGGTCACCGCCACCGTCACCTGGTAACCGGAGCCGCCTGCATGCGTTCGCGACTGCCTTCCTTCCTGCGCCTGCCGGCGCTCGCCGCGCTGTGGCTGGCGGCGGCCGGCGCGGCTGTCGCCGCGAGTCTGCAGGTGGCGCCGACCTCGGTATCGCTGCGTGCCGAGGAGACCGCGCAGGGCCTGTGGCTGAGCAACAGCGGCGACGTGCCGCTGCGCGCGCAGGTGCGCGTGTTCCGCTGGCAGCAGCGCGATGGCGAGGATGTGCTCGACCCCAGCGACCGCATCGCGCTCAGCCCGCCGATGCTGGAACTGGCGCCGCACTCGCGGCAGCTGGTCCGCGTGATCCGCCTGGATCCGGCACCCGGCGCCGGCGAGGACGCCTACCGCATCCTGGTCGACGAGTTGCCCAGCCAGGATCCCGCCAGCGGCGCCAGCGCCGGGTTGCAGTTCGTGCTGCGCTATTCGGTGCCGGTGTTCCTGCAGCCCGCCGTCGCCACCGCGCCGACGCTGCGCGCGCGACTGGTCCGCGACGGCGCCGCCGCGGCGCTGGAAGTGGCAAACCAGGGCAACGGCCACGCGCAACTGGTGGACCTGCAGTTCGTCGCTGGCGACGGCCGGCGCACCGCGATCGCCGAAGGCCTGGCCGGCTACGTGCTGCCTGGCCAGCGCAAGCGCTGGCCGCTGCCGGCGGCGCTGCTGCAGACACAGGGAACGTTCGAGGCAAGGATCAATGGCGAGCCACGCGCACAGTCGCTGGTTGTGGACACCGCGGCGCCTTGAACTGCTGCTCGCGCTGTGGGCCGGCACTGCCGCGCTCGCCGTCGCCCAGCCGCAGGTCCTGCCCCAGCCCCAGGTCGCGGCGCCGTCGCAGGAGACCCTGTACCTGGAGGTCACCCTGAACCAGACCCGCCAGCCCGGCCTGTTCCAGTTCCAGCGCGACGGCGAGCAACTGCGCGCCAGTGCCGCCACCCTGCGCCAGCTCGGCCTGCGCGTGGACGGCGGCGACGCCAGCGCGGCGATCGCCCTGGGCGACCTGGACGGCGTGCGCTTCCGCTACGACGCCAGCCTGCAGCAAGTGACGATCGACGCACCGGTGGCGCTGCTGGACGTCGCCACCACCCGGATCGACGCGCGCGGCGGCATGCCGTCGCTGCCGGCGACCAGTTCCCCAGGCGCCCTGCTCGACTACGACCTCTACGCCAGCCGCCAGGGCGGCGCCAGCAATCTCACCGCCAGCGGCGAACTGCGCGTGTTCGGCCTGGGCGCGGGCCTGCTGCGGCAGTCCTTCGTCGGCCGCCTGTACCGCGAGCCGCAACGCGACTGGCGTGCCCAGGCGATCCGCCTGGATACGCAATGGCAATGGTCGCTGCCCGAGCGCATGACCAGCGTGGTGCTGGGCGACACCTTCAGCAGCAGCACCAGTTGGAGCCGCACCGTGCGCCTGGGCGGCGTCCGGGTGGGCAGCGACTTCGGCCTGCAGCCGTATCGCGCGATCACCCCCTTGCCGGAGTTCCTCGGCGAGGTGGCGGTGCCGTCCAGCGTGGACCTGTACGTCAATGGCATCCGCCAGTACGGCGCGCAGTTGCCGGCCGGGCCGTTCCAGCTGTCCGCCGCGCCAGGCGTGGACGGCGCCGGCAATGCCCAGGTGGTGATCACCGACGCCTACGGTCGCACCCGCTCGCTGGCCTTTCCGTTCTATGCGACCCAGGACTTGCTGGCCAGCGGGCTGACCGACTGGTCGCTGGCGCTGGGCCGGGTACGTGAGGAGTACGGCGTCGCCGATTTCGCCTATGCCGGCGACACCGTCGGCAGCGCCAGCTGGCGGCGCGGCCTCGGCCCGCGCTTCACGGCCGAGGCCCACGCCGAGGCCGGGGCCGGCGTGCGCAATGCCGGGGTCGGCGGCCTGTGGCTGCTGCCGCGCGCCGGCGTGTTCGGCGCCTCGCTGGCGCACGGCGGCGCTGCCGGCCAGGACGGCCTGCAGTACGCGCTGAGCTACCGCTGGAACAACGGCCGCTTCAACCTGGCCATGGACACCCAGCGCGCGCAGGCCGGCTACCGCGACGTGGCCGCGCGCTACGGCGCCGCGCCGCCGCGGGTCAGCGAACGCGCCCTGTTCGGCAGCACTTGGGACGGGGTCGGCAACATCGCCCTGAGCTATGTGCGCCTGGCCTACCCCGACAGCGGCGACCAGCGCTACGCCAGCCTGTTCTGGACCCGGACCCTGCCGCGGCAATCGTCCTTGAACCTGAGCGTCAACCAGAATCTGGATCAGGCCAGCGACCGCAGCGTGTACCTGGGCTGGTCGATCGCCCTGGACGGCCGCCGCCAGGCAGGCGTGGCGATGCAGCGCATCGGCGCGCGCACCAGTGCGACGGCGGACCTCAGCCAGGCGGCAGCCGCCGACGGCGGCAGCGGCTGGCGGCTGCAGGCGCGCGGTGGGCAGGACGGCGGCGGCGGCCTGGCCGAAGCCAGCTGGCGCGGCGCCAGCGCCCGCTACGCCGGCGGCATCGCCAGCGCCGGCGGCCAGACCTACGGCTATGCCGAAGCCTCGGGCGGCCTGGCCTGGATCGGCGGCGGCTGGTTCCGCGGCCGCGACCTCGACCAGGCCTTCGCCCTGGTCTCCACCGGCGGTGTCGCCGACGTGCCGGTGCTGCTGGAGAACCGGCCGATCGGCCGCACCGACGCGCGCGGCTTCCTGCTGGTCACGCCGCTGCTGGCCTGGCAGCACAACCGCCTGTCGATCGACCCGATGCGCCTGCCGCCCGAGTTGCGGCCGGAGCAGGTCGACCAGATCGTGGTACCGCGCGACCGCACCGGGGTGGTGGTGGCGTTCCCGATCCGCCGCAGCGACGGTGTGCTGGTGCAACTGCACGACGCCGCCGACCTCCCGCTGCCGGTCGGCAGCCGGGTGCGCGGACCGGGCGTCGACACGGTGGTGGGCTACGATGGCCAGGCCTATGTGGAAGGGCTCGCGCCCGGCCGCAACGACCTGGAGGTAGACATGCAAGGACGCCGTTGCCGGCTGCGGATCGAGCGCCCGACCCAGGCGCCGCCCACCCGGCTGGGCCCGCTGCGCTGCATGCCGGAGACGACGCCATGAGCGCGCGTGCCTGGCCGCTGGCGCTGACGGCGCTGCTGCTGGCGGCCGTGGCGCTGCTGCCGCAGCGCGCCGCGGCCACCACCACCTGTACTGCGCAGGCGACAGCGGCGAGCTTCGGCACCCTCTCCGACACCGCCGCCACCGACACCACCGCGCAGATCCTGGTGACCTGCCAGACCGGCGCGATCAGCGTGCTGGGCACGATCTACGTGCGCATGTGCCTGAACATCGGCGAGGGCACGCAGGGCGCCGGCTTCGGCATCACCCCGCGGCGCATGCTCAACCCGCTCAACGACATCCTGGGCTTCCAGCTCTACCGCGACAGCGCGCGCAGCCTGATCTGGGGCAGCGCCCTGAGCGGCTCCACGCCACTGCAGGTGGACCTGACCTACGCGTCGCTGGCGACCGGCGGCACCGGCACCGCCACCTACACCATCTATGCGCGCGTCCCGCTGCAGAGCGGCATCGCCACCGGGACCTACCAGAACAGCTTCAGCGGCGTGTACACCAACCTGCAGTACCGCTACGACGAGCCATTGATCGGCAACCCCGCGGTGATTCCTGCCTCCTGCACCACCGGCGGCAAGGGCGGCGGCACCTCGGTGCAGTTCCCGTTCGTGGCCAGCGCCACCGCCGCGCCGACCTGCACCATCGCCAGCATCGCCGACCTGGATTTCGGTACCCAATCGGGCCTGATCGACAATGCGCTGAACTACACCACCACGCTCAGCATGAACTGCCGCGCACGCACCGCCTGGCAGGTGAGCCTGGACAACGGCCAGAACGCCAGCGGCAACGTGCGACGCATGCGCAGCGCCAGCGGCCAGTACCTGACCTACGAGCTGTACCGCGACGCCGCACGCACCCAGCGCTGGGGAAGCACCCTGAATACGGATACCCTGACCGGCATCGGGACCGGCATCGCACAGTCGCTGACCCTGCATGGTCGGGTGCCGGCCCAGCAGACTCCGGCCCCGGGCAGCTACAGCGACGTGGTCAAGGTCACCGTCACCTACTGAGGCCTGAACGGCGCCGTGGCGCCGGTCAAGTTGCCGGGGGGGCGGGCCGCTATTGGCTGTGTCCTCCTGGGAGTCCCGCTTGATGACCGTGCCGTTCCTGCGACCGCTGTTGTTGGCGAGCCTGTGCGTGGCCGGCGTCGACGCGGCGGCGCAACCAGGGGCCGGTAGCGGCGCCGCCATGCTGCGGATCGGCATCCGCATCGAGCGCAGTTGCGAAATCGGCGCGGCGGCGCGTGCGCAGCCCGGGGCGCTGCCGACGGTCGCCTGCAACCGCCCGCTGGCCTACCAGGTCAGCATCGACGGCATGCCCGCGCACGACGCCGCCACCGCCCTGGCCTTGAGCCTGCCCGCGGCCGGCGCCACGCTGGGCATCCCGGCGCGCTACGCCACGGTCGCGTTCTAGTGGGCGGCGCCCGCCGCATGCGCGCGCGCCTGCTGCCGGCGCTGCTGCTGGCGCTTGCCGGCAGTGCCGACGCGGCCGGGGTGCGGATCAGCCCGACCCTGGTGCAACTGGCCCCGGGCGAGACCAGCACCGAGATCTGGCTGAGCAACACCCAGGACCGCCCCTGGCAGGCCCAGGTCCAGGTGTACCGGTGGCGGCAGACCGACGGGATGGACGACCTGGAGAGCACCGACGAGGTCCGCACCAGCCCGCAATCGATCGACATCCCGGCGCAGGGGCGGCAACTGCTGCGGCTGGTGCGTCCCAGACCGGCCAGCGCCGACGAAAGCGCCTACCGCCTGGTGCTGGAGGAACGTCCCGCCCCAGCCGACCCGGCCGCACCGGCACCCGCCACGCCGGCCCCACCCTTGCTGCTGCGCTATTCGACCCCGGTGTTCCTGAGCCCGGCGGACCCGGCAGCCGCGCCGCGCCTCAGCGCCCACCTGAGCGCAGGCGCGCGCGGGCCGGAGCTGGTGGTGCACAACCGCGGCAGCGCCCACGCCAGGCTCAGCGACCTGAGCTTCGTCGGCGCCGACGGCCGCACCCTGCCGCTGTTCCCCAGTCTCTCCGGCTATGTCCTGGCCGGCGCCTACAAACGCTGGCCGCTGCCGGCCGCCGCGACCGCGCCCGGCGGCCACTTCGCGGCCAGGCTCGACGACGAGGCGCCGCTGCAGGCGCTGCCCGCCGAGTGAACCGCCCGGCGCATTGCGCCAGCGGCCCCCGCCAGGTATAGTGCGCGGCTTCGTCGTGCCCGTCATGGGCCGATGGACCGTCCACGCCGGACGCACCGGCGAATTCACACCTGCCGCCATCGCCCGTGCCGGGGTGCTCCGCAAGGAGTTCGGCCACGGAGGCAGCAGGGAGGCCCAACCCCGGAATCGTCGTGCGGCCCGCAAGGCCGTCGTCATGCGCGCGCTTCACCCATTCCTGCCCGCGCACGGCCGGTTCCCCATCAGGAGTCACTGCAATGCCCCAGGTCACCATGCGTCAGATGCTGGAAGCCGGCGTCCACTTCGGCCACCAGACCCGCTACTGGAACCCCAAGATGGCGCCGTACATCTTCGGCGCGCGCGGCAAGATCCATATCATCAACCTCGAGAAGACGGTTCCGCTGTTCAACGACGCGATGAACTTCATCTCCAGCGTCGCGCAGAAGCGCGGCACCATCCTGTTCCTGGGCACCAAGCGCAGCGCCCGCGACGCGGTGAAGGAAGAAGCCGAGCGTTGCGGCCAGCCGTTCATGACCCAGCGCTGGCTGGGCGGCACGCTGACCAACTTCCGCACCGTCAAGCAGTCGGTGGCGCGCCTGAAGGAGCTGGAAGCGGCCGAGACCGACGGCACCTTCGACAAGCTGGTCAAGCACGAAGTGCTGACCCTGCGCCGCGAGCGCGACAAGCTGGAAGCCTCGCTGGGCGGCATCAAGGAAATGAACCGCCTGCCCGACGCCCTGTTCGTCATCGACATCGGCCATGAAGACATCGCCATCAAGGAAGCCAAGAAGCTCGGCATCCCGGTGATCGCGGTGGTCGACACCAACTACAACCCGGACCTGGTGGACTACGCCATCCCGGGCAACGACGACGCCATCCGCGCCGTGCAGCTGTACGCCCGTGCCGCCGCCGACGCCGTGCTGGAAGGCAAGGCCGCTGCGCCGAACGCCGCCAGCGTGCGCGAGGAAGAGTTCGCCGAGGGCGGCGACGACAAGGGCCGCGGCCCGCGCAAGAACGGCAAGAAGGCCGAAGAGACCGCTCCCGCCGCCGAGTAACCGGCGCGCCATGCGGCTGCGCGATCATGCGCAGCCGCCACCCGGCGCGTTCGGCGCGCCCGGCTTCGCGAGCGCCGCCTGCGGCGCCCGCTTCCCAGATCTACCGGCCGGCCGCAAGCCGGCCTTTTCCCACCTTTCGTGAGGACATCCCGTGGAAATCACTGCTTCCCTGGTCAAGGAACTGCGCGAGCGCACCGGCGCCGGCATGATGGAGTGCAAGAAGGCGCTCACCGAGAACGCCGGCAACATCGACAACGCCGCCGAGTGGCTGCGCAAGTCGGGCCTGGCCAAGGCCGACAAGAAGGCCGACCGCGTCGCCGCCGAAGGCCGCATCGCGATGGCCCAGGACGGCGGCAAGGCGGTCCTGGTCGAAATCAACTCCGAGACCGACTTCGTCGCCAAGGACAACAACTTCCTGGCCTTCACCGACGCCGTCGTCCAGGCCGCCCTGGCCTCCGGCGCCGCCGACGTGGAAGCGCTGAAGAGCGCCAAGCTGCCCAGCGGCGAGACCGTCGAGGAAGCCCGTGCCGCGGTCATCGCCAAGGTCGGCGAGAACGTGCAGGTGCGCCGCCTGGTGCGCATCGACAGCGCCAACAACGTCGCCGCCTACGTGCACGGCGGCCGCATCGGCGTGCTGGTCGAGGTCAAGGGCGGCGACGCCGACCTGGCCCGCGGCATCGCCATGCACATCGCGGCGATGAACCCGCCGCACATCAAGGCGTCCGACGTCCCGGCCGAGTTCGTGGCCAAGGAAAAGGAAATCGAGCTGGCCAAGATGTCGGAGAAGGACAAGGCCAAGCCGGCCGACATCCTGGAGAAGATCATCAGCGGCAAGATCGCCAAGATCGTCAACGAAGTCACCCTGTACGGCCAGCCCTACGTGCTGAACACCGACCAGACCGTGGAGCAGGCGGTGAAGGCCGCCGGCGCCGACGTGGTCGGTTTCCAGCGCCTGGCCGTGGGCGAAGGCATCGAGAAGGTGGTGGAAGACTACGCCGCCGAAGTGATGAAGCAGGCCGGCCTGGCCTGATCCCGCGCCCGGGAAGAAAAGAGCCGCGCATTGTCGCGGCTTTTTTTTTACGGGTGTACGCTGCGCAGGCCAGGACAGGCCCCTCCCCATCTCTCATTCCACGCCGTATCGGAAGTGCATGCATCCTGAACTCGAAGCGATCCTGAGCCACTCCCGCGACCTGCCCTCGCCGCCCGGCGTGGCCCTGCGCATCATCGAACTGGCACAGGATGCGGACGTGGATCTGGCCGCCACCGCCGATGCCATCGCCATGGACATGGCGCTGAGCGCGCGCATGCTGCGCATCGCCAATTCCCCGCTGTACGCCAGCCGCCGCCGCGTCGACAACCTGGGCCAGGCGCTGACCATGCTCGGCCTGAACGCCGCGCTGAGCCTGGCGCTGGGCTTCTCGATGGTGCAGAGCCTGCGCGGCGGCAGCGGCGAGCCGCAGGAACGGCTGTGGCGACGCAGCGTGCTGGCAGCGCTGGCCAGCCGCCTGCTCGGCCAGGCCGCGGGGCTGCGCAAGCACGAGGAACTGATGCTGGCCGGGCTGTTGCAGGACATGGGCGCACTGGCCCTGCTGCACGTCTGCCACGACCGCTACGCCGCCCTGCTGCACGAGGCCGCCGGCGATCCGCAGCAACTGAGCGCGCTGGAGCGCGAGCACCTGGGCGCCGATCGCGCCGAGGTCGGCGCCTGGCTGGCGCACAAGTGGAAGCTGCCCACCTACCTGCAGCGCAGTATCGGCAACGGCGGCGATACCCGCCCCGCGACCGAGCCCTTCGACATCTGCGTGCGGCTGTCCGGCCCCATCGCCGACATCTGGCTCGGCGACGATCCCGAAGCCGCGCGCACCCACGCCATGCAGTGCGCCTATCGCGACCTGCAACTGGACAGCCGCCGCTTCGACGAGGTGGTGGGCCACATCGCCGAGGCGCTACCGGCGGTCAGCCCGATCTTCGATGTGCGCATCGCCCAGCCGGAGCGGGTCGACGCGATCATCAGCCATGCCCGCGAACTGATGGTGCTGCGCAACCTGCGCGAAGTGCAGGAAGCCAACCGCGTGCGCCAGCGCGCCGACGAGTACGAGCAGCACGCACGGCGCCTGGCCGAACAGGCCAGCCGCGATGCCCTCACCGGCGTGTTCAACCGGCACCAGCTGGACACCTTGCTCAAGCAGCAGTTCGAGCTGGCCAATCGCCACGACTGGCCGCTGTCGGTGGCCTTCATCGACCTGGACGATTTCAAGAAGATCAACGACGCGCACGGGCATCTGGTCGGCGACCAGGTCCTGCGCGCATTCGCGCAGACCCTGCAGCCGATGCTGCGCGCCAGCGACACCGTGGCGCGCTTCGGCGGCGAGGAGTTCCTGGTGCTGTTGCCCAACACCGGCGAAGAGGCCGCGCTGGGCGTGATGCGGCGCATCCTCGCCGAGATCGCGCAGCGGCCGATGGCCGACACCAAGCAGGGGCCGTTGCACATCAGCTTCTCCGCGGGCGTGGCCACCCAGGGCGGCCGCGAGCGTTTCAACAGCGCGCAGGAACTGCTGCAGGCGGCCGACGACATGCTGTACAGCGCCAAGCACGGCGGTCGCAATCGCGTCACCGCGCGCTCGTGCGGCGAGGCGCAACGCTGAAGCATCGCCGACGGCGCAGACGCGCTGGCGCGCATCGGCTAAAATCGTGTGGTTTGCCCGTCATCCCCCAACGAGGTCGCCATGTCCCAGCTCGCCTATCGCCGTATCCTGTTGAAACTGTCCGGCGAAGCGCTGATGGGAGACGGGGACTACGGCATCGACCCCAAGATCATCAATCGCCTCGCCCATGAGGTGATCGAGGCGCAGCAGGCCGGCGCGGAAGTGGCGCTGGTGATCGGCGGCGGCAACATCTTCCGCGGCGCCGGCCTTGCCGCCAACGGCATGGACCGGGTCACCGGCGACCACATGGGCATGCTCGCCACCGTCATCAACGCGCTGGCGATGCAGGACGCGCTGGAAAAGCTCGGCGCCAAGGTGCGGGTGATGAGCGCGATCAAGATCAACGACGTGTGCGAGGACTTCATCCGCCGCCGTGCGATCCGCCACCTCGAAAAGGGCCGCATCGCGATCTTCGCCGCCGGCACCGGCAACCCCTTCTTCACCACCGACTCCGGCGCGGCACTGCGCGCGATCGAGATCGGCGCCGACCTGCTGCTGAAGGCGACCAAGGTCGACGGCGTATACGACAAGGACCCGAAGAAGCACGCCGACGCCGTGCGCTTCGACAGCCTGACCTACGACGAGGTCATCGCCCGTAACCTGGAAGTGATGGACACCGCCGCCTTCGCCCTGGCCCGCGACAGCGACCTGCCGCTGCGCATCTTCAACATGGGCCAGCCCGGCGAACTGCTGAAGATCCTCCGCGGCGCCGAGATCGGCACGTTGGTGAAGGGAAGGGGCTGAAGCCCCGGGAATAGGGAATCGGGAGTGGGGAATCGCAGAGCGTTGCGCACCGCAGCATAGCGCGCATCCAATCGCCACCCGCCTCCGTTCAGGCAATCGCGCTGGAATCCGCCTTGCCATTCCCCATTCCCGATTCCCCACTCCCAGCAGGCTATAATCGTCCGATTCAGATTCAGCACGGACACCGGCGATGCTCAACGAAATCAAGCAAGACGCACAGACCCGCATGGCCAAGAGCATCGACGCGCTGCGTCATACGCTCATCAAGGTGCGCACCGGGCGCGCGTCGACCGCCCTGGTCGAGCACCTGAAGGTCAACTACTACGGCTCGGAGATGCCGCTGAGCCAGGTCGCCAGCGTCGCCGTCGCCGACGCCCGCTCGCTGACCATCACCCCGTGGGAAAAGCAGATGGTCGGCGCGGTCGAGAAGGCGATCCTGGCCTCGGACCTGGGCCTGACCCCGAACACCGCCGGCACCACCATCCGCCTCAACCTGCCCGCGCTCACCGAGGAGCGCCGCCGCGAGCTGTCGAAGGTCGTGCATGGCGAAGGCGAGGACACCAAGGTCGCGATCCGCAACATCCGCCGCGACGCCAACCAGCAGGTCAAGGATCTGCTGAAGGACAAGAAGGTCACCGAGGACGAGGCCCGCGCCAGCGAGGACGACATCCAGAAACTGACCGACAAGGCGATCAAGGACGTGGACGACGTGGTCAAGGGCAAGGAACAGGAACTGATGGCGGTCTGAGCCTGCGCCTGCCGGCCATGCCTTCCGACCCCATCCCCATGTCCCTGCCCCGCCACCTGGCCATCATCATGGATGGCAACGGCCGCTGGGCGCAGCGCCGGCGCCGGCCGCGCGTGATCGGCCACCGCGCCGGCGCGCGTGCGGTCAACCGCACCATCGACTTCTGCCTGGAGCGCGGCATCGGCGCGCTGACCCTGTTCGCGTTCTCCAGCGAGAACTGGGGGCGCCCGCAGGAGGAAGTGGACGCGCTGATGAAGCTGTTCCTGCACGCGCTCGACCGCGAGGTCGACGAGCTGCAGCGGCGCGGCGTGCGCGTGCGCTTCATCGGCGACCGCTCGCGCTTCGCGCCGTCGCTGTGCGAGCGCATGGCCCAGGCCGAGGCGCGCACCCGCGACAACCAGGCCCTGCACCTGTCGATCGCCGCCAGTTACGGCGGCCGCCAGGACATCGCCCTGGCCGCGCGCGCGCTGGCCGAGGACGTCGCCGCCGGGCGCCTGCGCCCGGAGCAGATCGACGAGGACGCGCTGTCGGCGCGCATGGCGCTGGCCGACCTGCCGCCGCCGGACCTGTTCATCCGCACCGGCGGCGACCTGCGCATCAGCAACTTCCTGCTGTGGCAGCTGGCCTACACCGAACTGTGGTTCACCGAGACCCTCTGGCCCGAGTTCGGCCCCGAGGTGCTGCAACAAGCCCTGGACGACTACGCCCGCCGCGAGCGGCGTTTCGGCCTCACCAGCGCGCAGGTCGCCGAAGCGGCGACGGAGAACGTTTCCGCATGACCCGTACCCGCGTCATCGCCGCGCTGATCATGGCCCCGCTGGCCATCTGCGCCATCCTGCTGCTGCCGACCCAGTGGCTGGTCGCGCTGGCCGCGTTGATCTTCCTGATCGGCCTGTGGGAATGGCTGAAGCTGGCCGAGGTCGACGACACCTTGCCGCGCACCATCCTGCTGATGCTCAACCTGCTGCTGATGGTGCTGCTGGTGTGGGCCTCGGCCGGCTCGCTGGTGCTGTTCCAGCTGACCACCCTGATCGGCGCCGGCTGGTGGTGCGTGGCCTTGCTGTGGCTGGGCTTCTACCGCTTCGGCTCCGACCACGCCACCTACGCGCGGGTATTCAAGCTCGCCGCCGGCACCCTGGCGATCGTGCCGGCCTGGGCCGCGCTGGGCCTGATCCACGCCAGCGAGCCGAACGGCCACCGCTGGCTGCTGACCGCGCTGGCGACGGTGTGGGCCGCCGATTCCGGCGCCTATTTCGCCGGCCGCCAGTTCGGCAAGCACAAGCTGGCGCCGCGGGTCAGCCCCAACAAGACCGTGGAGGGCCTGGTCGGCGGCTTGCTGGCCGGCCTGCTGGTGGCCGCCGGCTTCGGCTGGCTGGCCGGGGTGACCCTGCCGCACCTGCCCGGGCTGCTGATCGTGGCCGCGGTCACCGTGCTGGCCTCGGTGATCGGCGACCTGTTCGAGAGCCTGCTCAAGCGCCATGTCGGCGCCAAGGACTCGGGCAACGTGATTCCCGGCCACGGCGGCGTGCTGGACCGGATCGACGGCGTGCTGGCGGCGCTGCCGATCTTCGCGCTGGGCAAGGACATCTTCGGGTTCTGAGGCCAGTGAACACGCAACACAGCAAGGACCCGGCGGTCCGCACCATCGCCGTGCTCGGCGCCACCGGCTCGATCGGCGCCTCGGCGCTGGACGTGATCGCGCGCCATCCGCAGCGCCTGCGCGCCGGCGTGCTGGCGGCCGGGCGCAACGTCGACGCGCTGCTGGCGCTGTGCGCCACGCACCGGCCCGCGCATGCGGTGATCGCCGATCAGGCGCTGTACCCGGCGCTGCGCGACGGCCTGCGCGCGGCCGGGCTGTCGACCCAGGCGCATGCCGGCGACGCCGCACTGGACCAACTGGTGGCCAGCGACGCCTGCGACAGCGTGGTCGCCGCGATCGTCGGCGCCGCCGGCCTGGCCTCGACCCTGGCCGCCGCCCGCGCCGGCAAGCGCCTGCTGCTGGCCAACAAGGAAGCGCTGGTGCTGGCCGGCGAACTGGTCACCGCCGCCGCCGCGGCGGCCGGCGCCGAGATCATCCCGATCGACAGCGAGCACAACGCCATCTTCCAGTGCCTGCGCTCGCGCCAGACCGGCGCCGAGGTGCGGCGGGTGCTGCTGACCGCCTCCGGCGGCCCGTTCCGCGGCTGGGACCGCGCGCGCCTGCAGGCGGTGACCCCGGCGCAGGCCGTGGCGCACCCGAAGTGGTCGATGGGGCCGAAGATCTCGGTCGATTCGGCGACGTTGATGAACAAGGGCCTGGAAGTGATCGAGGCCCACCACCTGTTCGCGCTGGCGCCCGAGCGCATCGAGGTGCTGGTGCACCCGCAGAGCCTGGTGCACTCGCTGGTCGAATTCATCGACGGTTCGACCCTGGCACAGATGGGCCTGCCGGACATGCGCACCACCCTGGCGGTGGGGCTGGGCTGGCCGGAGCGCATCGCCTCCGGGGTCGCCGGGCTGGACCTGCTGGCGCAGGGACGGCTGGACTTCGAGGCGCCGGACCTGGACGCCTTCCCCTGCCTGGCCCTGGCCTGGCGCGCGATGCAGGCCGGCGGCAGCGCCCCGGCGATCCTGAATGCGGCCAACGAAGTGGCTGTTTCAGCCTTTCTTCAGGGCCGAATCGGTTTCCTATCGATTCCTGCGCTGGTCGAGAACGCCCTGACCGAGCTGCCTGCGGTCGCGGCCGATTCCCTGGACGCATTGCTGGCGGCGGATGCGCACTCGCGCAAGATCACCGAACTCGCCATTGCCCGCCACTTCGCCCATGCTTGATGCCCACGCCGCCATGAGCCACGCGCATGGGTAATTTCGTTGGCTCCATCTGGTGGATGCTGGTCAGCCTGGGCATCCTGGTGACATTCCACGAGTTCGGGCATTTCTGGGTGGCCCGCCGCTGCGGGGTCAAGGTGCTGCGCTTCTCGGTGGGCTTCGGCAAGCCGCTGTGGTCGCGCTACGACCGCCACGGCACCGAGTTCGCGATCGCCGCGATCCCGCTCGGCGGCTACGTGAAGATGCTCGACGAACGCGAGGCCGAGGTCGACCCGGCCGAGCGCGCGCAGGCCTTCAACAACAAGAGCGTGTGGCAGCGCATCGCCATCGTCGCCGCCGGCCCCATCGCCAACCTGATCCTGTGCGTGGCGTTCCTTTGGGCGATGTTCGTCATCGGCAAGCAGGACTACGCGCCCATCGTCGGCCGCGCCGAGGGCCTGGCGCAGCAGGCCGGGTTCCAGGCCGGCGAGCGCATCGTCCGCGTCGGCGACCGCGACGTCGCGACCTGGAGCGAGGCCGCCATGCAGTTGACCGTCGCCGCCATGGACCGCGCGGACGTGCCGGTGCAGACCGAGGACGCGCAGGACGGCGCCAGCCATACCCGGACCCTGCGCCTGTCGCAGCTCCCGGTCGGTTTCGACGAGCGGCAGGTGCCAGCCCTGGCCGGCCTGACCTGGCGCTTCACCCTGCAGCCGGCGGTCATCGCCAACGTCGCCCCCGGCTCGGCCGCCGACGGCGTGCTGCGCCCGGGCGACCGTGTGCTGGCGGTGGACGGCAGCCCGATCACCAGCGCCGACCAAGTCGCGCCACGGGTGCAGGCGCTGGGCCGCGAGGGCGGCAACGGCCTGATCGAGGTCGAGCGCAACGGCGAGCGGCTGGCGCTGGAGGTCCATCTCAAGCAGACCGCCGGCAAGGGCGTGCCGACCTGGCAATTGGGCGTCGGCATCGGCGAGCAGCGCCGGCCCGCCTACGACGCCACCCTGCGCTACGGCCCGCTGGCGGCGATCCCGATGGCCTTCGGCGAGACCGGCCGGCTGGCCGGCGACACCCTGGGCATCCTGCGCCGCATGCTGACCGGCGAGGCCTCGCTGAAGAACGTGTCCGGCCCGATCACCATCGCCAAGGTCGCCAACATCTCGGCCAAGGAAGGGCCGGACGGGTTCCTGAATTTCCTGGCGCTGCTGTCGCTGAGCCTGGCGATCATGAACCTGCTGCCGATCCCGATCTTGGACGGCGGGCACTTGCTGTATTACCTTATCGAGTTGGTCAAGGGCAGCCCGCTGAGCGAGCGCGCCATGGCGGCGGGGCAGTTCGTGGGCCTGACGTTGCTGGCAGGACTGATGGGGTTGGCGTTCTACAACGACCTCTTCGGGCAGGCCCTGCGATGACCCGCGCCGATCCACTCGACCCGCTGTCGTCTTGCGCCGGCGCCCATGCAACAACGATATCGACCTCTACCGGACGTGACATGACGAGATTTCCCACTCGCCGCCTGCTTGCCCTCGCCCTCGCCGCCAGCCTCAGCCTGCCGGCCCTGGCCCAGGTAGCGGAGCCCTTCACCGCCAGCGACATCCGCGTCGACGGGCTGCAACGCATTTCGTCCGGCACCGTGTTCACCTACCTGCCGGTAGAGCGCGGCGACACCGTGGACGAGGCCAAGGTCGCCGAGGCGATCCGCGCGCTGTACCGCACCGGCTTCTTCGAGGACGTGCGCGTCGACCGCCAGGGCAACATCCTGGTGGTCACGGTCAAGGAACGTCCGGCGATCAACAAGCTGACCGTCACCGGCAACAAGGACATCAAGAGCGAGGAACTGCTCAAGGGCCTGTCCGACATCGGCCTCAGCGAGGGCGGCACCTTCGACCGGCTGAGCCTGGACCGGGTGACCCAGGAGCTGACCCGCCAGTACAACAACCGCGGCAAGTACAACGTCGAGATCACCCCGACGGTGAGCCCGCTGGACCGCAACCGCGTCGACGTGGCCATCGCGATCAAGGAAGGCAAGGCGGCCAAGATCCGCCACGTCAACCTGATCGGCACCGAGAAGTTCCTCAACAAGGACATCCTGGAGAACTGGGAGTCGCGCGAGCACAACTGGCTGTCGTGGTACCGCCGCGACGACCAGTACTCCAAGGAAAAGCTCTCCGGCGACCTGGAAAAGCTCAACTCCTGGTACCTGGACCGCGGCTATGTCGACTTCAGCGTCGACTCCACCCAGGTCGCGATCAGCCCCGACAAGCGCGACATGTACCTGACCGCCGGCATCACCGAAGGCGAGCAGTACAAGATCTCCGACATCAAGGTCACCGGCGACACCATCCTGCCGCAGGAAGAGATCGAGAAGCTGGTGATCCCCAAGGCCGGCGACACCTTCTCGCGCGCGCTGCTGGAATACAGCTCCGACGCGATCACCAACACCCTGAGCAACATCGGCTACGCCTTCGCCAAGGTCACCCCGATCCCGACCACCGACCGCGAGAAGCGCACGGTGGCGGTGAACCTGCAGGTGACCCCGGGCCCGCGCGTGTCGGTACGACGCATCGTGTTCCGCGGCAACACCCGCACCTCCGACGAAGTGCTGCGCCGCGAAATGCGCCAGTTCGAGGACACCTGGTACTCGCAGGCGGCGATCGACCGTTCCAAGATCCGCCTGCAGCGCCTGGGCTACTTCGAGTCGGTGGACGTGGAAACGCCGCCGGTGCCGGGCAGCAACGACAAGGTCGACGTGGTCTACAACGTCAAGGAGACCACCTCGGGCAGCTTCACCTTCGGCCTGGGCTACTCGCAGACCTACGGCGTCACCACCTCGGTGCAGCTGTCGCAGAACAACTTCCTCGGCGGCGGCAACCGCGTCGCGGTGGACGCCTCGCGCAGCAGCTACCAGGAGCGCTACGCGTTCTCCTACACCAACCCGTTCTTCACCGACGACGGCGTGTCGCTGGGCTACAACCTGTCGTGGCGCAAGCTGGACTACTCCGACTTCGGCACCGCGCAGTACAACAGCACCAACGGCGCGGCGCAGGTGATCTTCGGCGTGCCGATCACCGAGACCGACAGCGTCTCGCTGATGTTCGGCATCGACAGCAACCAGATCACCACCTACCCCGGCTATACCCCGCAGGCGATCATCAACTACATCGATGCGATGGGGACCAAGACCTTCCACGCCTGGCGCAGCGAACTGGGCTGGGCCCGCGACACCCGCAACGACTACTTCATGCCGACCCGCGGCATGTACCAGCGCGTGGGTCTGGAAGCCACCCTGCCCGGCTCGACCGTGGAGTACTGGAAGCTCAACTACCAGATCTCCAAGTACTGGCCGATCTCGCCGGCACTGGTGCTCAATACGCGTGCCGAATTCGGCTACGGCGACAGCTACGGCAGCGACGTGTCGCGCGATATCTGCGGCACCACCACCACCAACAGCTCCGGCACGCCGGTGTACACGGCGCAGGCCTGCGACGGCACCAACCTGGTCCGCCGCGTGACGGCGTCCGGCCTGCCGTTCTACGAGAACTTCTACGCCGGCGGCACCAACTCGGTGCGCGGCTTCGAGGACAACACCCTCGGCCCGCGCTCGGAGGCCACCGCCTCGTACAGCCGCGGCCAGCCGCTGGGTGGCTCGTTCAAGACCGTGGGCTCGGCGGAAATGTACTTCCCGAAGCTGTTCGACAGCCCGTCGGCGCGCATTTCGGCGTTCGTGGACGTCGGCAACGTGTTCAACGGCGTGGACAACTTCAAGTCCAATCAGCTGCGTGCCTCCACCGGCATCGCGTTGCTGTGGCGCGCGCCGGTCGGCCCGATCTCGATCAGCTACGCGATTCCGCTGAAGAAGGAAGACAACGACGAGATCGAGCGTCTGCAGTTCACGTTCGGCGGTCAGTTCTAAAGAACTGCCCGCCCGCTGCCAGGGTTTCACCCTGGCAGCCCAGGTTTTCGCTACACGAAAACCTGGCCGGGGCTTGGCCTTCCGAATCCCCGCGCCTTCGGCGCGCCCCCTTTACCAAAGGGGGCTTTGCTCCAGTCGGTTGATCGCTCCCGACAGGTGGTCGTGGCCTGTTGCGCGGCCGCATGCGATCGCCCTACGCGGCCGTCCGACTGCCCACCAGATGCCGGGCCTTGGCCTTCCACATCACTGCGCCTGTCGGCGCGCGCCTCGCCCTGCGAATCGCAAGCCATGGTTCATTGCCTTCCGAATCCAGCGCCTGGGAGTCTGTCGCTTGTGGCCGCACCCTCACCCCAACCCCTCTCCCGGTGGGAGAGGGGCTGACGCGACTCCCTTCTCCCACCGGGAGAAGGTGCCCCGTAGGGGCGGATGAGGGTCGGGCAGCGCATGCTGTGCCAGCGCGCCCTACGCGGGCGTACGTATGACCGTGTTGATGGCACACGGTAGAATCTCCCGGTGAATACTTCGACCTATACCGCTGACGAGATCGCCGAGCGATTCGGCCTGCAGGTGCATGGCGACGGCAGCGTCGCGGTGCATGGCGTGGCCACGCTGGCGCAAGCCGGCCCGGGACAGCTCAGCTTCCTGGCCAATCCCCGCTACCGCGCGCAACTGGCCGACAGCACCGCGGCGATCGTGGTGCTGCGCGCCGACGACGCCGAGGCCGCGCCGGGCACCGCGCTGATCGCGCGCGACCCGTATGTCGCCTTCGCCAAGATCGCCGCGCTGTTCGACGTGGCGCCGCTGCGGCCGCCCGGCATCCATCCCAGCGCCAGCATCGATCCCAGCGCGCAGGTCGCTGCGAGCGCGCACGTCGGCGCGTTCGTCAGCATCGGCGCGCGCAGCGTGATCGGCGAGGGCTGCGTGATCGGCCCCGGCTGCGTGATCGGCGAAGACTGCCAGGTCGGCGCCGGCAGCGAACTGATCGCCCGCGTCACCCTGGTCACCCGGGTGCGCCTGGGCCAGCGCGTGCGCGTGCATCCCGGCGCGGTGCTCGGTGCCGACGGGTTCGGCCTGGCGATGGACGCCGGCCGCTGGATCAAGGTGCCGCAGCTGGGCGGCGTCCGCATCGGCGACGATTGCGAGATCGGCGCCAACACCTGCGTGGACCGCGGTGCGCTGGAAGACACCACCCTCGAAGAAGACGTGCGCCTGGACAACCTGGTGCAGGTCGCGCACAACGTGCACATCGGCGCGCACAGCGCCATCGCCGGCTGCACCGGCATCGCCGGCAGCGCCAGGATCGGCCGCTACGTGATGCTCGGCGGCGCGGTCGGCGTGGTCGGCCACCTGGAGATCTGCGACAAGGTCGTGGTCACCGGCAAGTCGGTCGTACGCAACTCCATCCACGAGCCGGGCGAGTACTCGTCCGGCACCCCATTGACCGACAACCGCACGTGGCGCAAGAACGCCGCGCGCTTCAAACAGCTCGATGCCCTGGCCCGTCGCATCCTGTCTGTCAGCAAGGAGAAGGAATGAGCCACGATCAGCCCCTGCCGGACGCCACCCTGCCGGACATCAACCAGATCCGCGCACTGCTTCCGCATCGCTATCCGTTCCTGCTGGTGGACAAGGTGGTCTCGCTGGATTTCGAGAACCGCCGGATCGTCGCGCACAAGAACGTCAGCATCAACGAGCCGTATTTCCAGGGCCATTTCCCCGGCCAGCCGATCATGCCGGGCGTGCTGATCATCGAGGCGCTGGCGCAGGCCGGCGGCATCCTGACCCAGCTGGCGATGGGCCGCGACGCGCAGTCCAAGCTGTTCTACATGGTCAAGGTCGACAACGCCCGCTTCAACAGTCAGGTGGTGCCCGGCGACGTGCTGGAGTTGCACGTGGAGATCAAGCGGGTGATCCGCAACATGGCGGTGTACTACGGCGAGGCCAAGGTCAACGGCAAGGTCGTGGCCTGCGCCGAAGTGCTGTGCGCCGGCACCCGCGAATGACCCTGGCAGGAGACCTGCAATGAGCGCCAACGCTCCCCTGATTCACCCTTCCGCGATCATCGACCCGGGCGCGACACTCGCCGCCGACGTGCGCGTCGGCGCCTTCACCGTGATCGGCGCCGAGGTGGAGATCGGCGAAGGCTGCGAGATCGGCTCGCATTGCAGCATCGTCGGCCCGACCCGGCTGGGCCGCGACAACCGCCTGGTCGGTCACGTCGCGCTCGGCGGCGACCCGCAGGACAAGAAGTTCGCCGGCGAACGCACCGAACTGGTGATCGGCGACCGCAACGTGATCCGCGAGTTCGTCACCGTCAGCCGCGGCACCGGCAGCGGCGGCGGCATCACCCGGGTCGGCAGCGACAACTGGTTCCTCGCCTACACCCACGTCGCCCACGACTGCATCGTCGGCAACCACTGCGTGTTCTCCAACAACACCACCCTGGCCGGGCATGTGGAAGTGGGCGATCACGTCATCATCAGCGGCTTCGCCGGCGCGCACCAGTTCTGCCGCATCGGCGATCACGCCTTCCTCGGCATGGGCGCGCTGATCAACGGCGACGTGCCGCCGTTCACCATGGTCGGCGGCAATTCGCTGGGCCGCCCGCGCGGCATCAACAGCGAAGGGCTGAAGCGCCGCGGCTTCGATCCCGAGCGCGTGGCCGCGATCAAGCGCGCCTACCGCGCACTGTACGTGGCCGGCCTGCCGCTGGCCGAAGCCAAGCACCAGTTGGCGGTGCTGGCCGAAGGCAGCGAGGACGTGCGCGCGATGCTGGAGTTCATCGAATCCAGCGAGCGGCCGTTGTTGCGATGACTGCCGGGAATGGGGAATCGGGAATGGGGAATGGGAAGAGCGGTCGCCCGCCCGGCCCCGGCTCCGCTGTTGCTTCAACCATTCCCCATTCCCCATTCCCCACTCCCCGCGCAGCGAAGCTGCGCATCGCCCTCGTCGCCGGCGAAGCCTCCGGCGACCTGCTGGGCGCGGGGCTGATCGAGGCGCTGCGCGCGCGCTATCCCGACGCCGAGTTCGCCGGGGTCGGGGGCGAGGCGATGCGCCAGGCCGGGTGCCAGACCTGGTTCGACGCCAGCGAGCTGGCGGTGATGGGTCTGCTGGAAGTGCTGCGGCACCTGCCGCGCCTGCTGAAGCTGCGCCGCGCGCTGCGCGAGCGGCTGCTGGCCTGGCGCCCGGACGTGTTCGTCGGCATCGACGCCCCCGATTTCAATCTCGGCGTGGAGCGCTGGCTGAAGCAGCGCGGGCTGCGCACCGTGCATTACGTCAGCCCGTCGGTGTGGGCCTGGCGCGAGCAGCGCGCGGCCAAGATCGGCGCCAGCGCCGACCGGGTGCTGTGCCTGTTCCCGATGGAGCCGCCGATCTACGCCAGGCACGGCGTGGACGCGCGCTTCGTCGGCCACCCCATGGCCGATGCGATCGCGCTGCACGAAGACCGCGGCGCGGCGCGTGCGTCCCTGGGCGTGGCCGCCGACGTGCCGGTGCTGGCGGTGTTGCCGGGCAGCCGCCTGGGCGAGATCGGCAAGCTCGGCGACACCTTCTTCGCCGCCGCCGCGCAGGTGCTGCAGCAGCTTCCGCATGCGCGCGTGTTAGTGCCGGCCGCCAATGCCGCGTGCAAGGCGCTGATCGAAGCGCAACTCGCGCGTTCGGCCTTGCCGCCATCCGCCACCCAGGTGCTGGACGGCCGCGCGCGCGCCGCGCTGCTCGCCGCCGATGCGGTGCTGCTGGCCTCCGGCACCGCGACCCTGGAAGCCATGCTGGTGAAGCGGCCGATGGTGGTCGGCTACAAGGTCGCTCCGCTGACCTACCGCATCGTCAAGGCGCTGGGCCTGCTGAAGGTCGACCGCTACGCCCTGCCCAACATCCTGGCCGGCCACGACCTGGCGCCGGAACTGATGCAGGACGCCTGCACCCCCGACGCCCTGGCCGCCGCGCTGCTGCACTGGCTGCGCAACCCGCAGGCGGTGGCGGCGCTGCAGCCCGAGTACGAACGCCTGCACCTGCTGCTGCGCCAGGACGCGTCGGCGCGGGCGGCCGATGCGGTGCTCGAATTGCTTGGGAGCCGGGAATCGGGAATCGGGAATCGGGAATCGACAGGAGCAACGGCATGAAGCGCTCCCTTCCCCCGCCGTCGCCGCAGCAGTCGCTTTTGTCCCATTCCCCATTCCCCACTCCCGATTCCCGGCTCTACGCCGGCGTCGACGAAGCCGGGCGCGGTCCGCTGGCCGGGCCGGTGGCGGTGGCGGCGGTGGTGTTCGATCCGGCGCGCACCCGCATCAATGGGCTGGACGATTCCAAGCAGCTGACCGCGGCGCGCCGCGAAACGCTGTATGCGCGCATCGTCGAACGGGCGCTGGCCTGGCAGGTGGTGCTGATCGAGGCCGAGGAGATCGACCGGCTGAACATCTACCAGGCGACCATGCTGGGCATGCGCCGTGCGGTCGAAGGCGTGGCCCACGTGGCCGGCTTCGCCCGCATCGACGGCAACCGCGTGCCCAAGGGCCTGCCCTGCGCCGCCGAGGCGCTGGTCGGCGGCGACGCCCGCGACCGCGCGATCATGGCCGCCTCGATCGTGGCCAAGGTCACCCGCGACCGGATCATGCAACGCCTGCACGACGAACACCCGCACTACGGTTTCGACCTGCACAAGGGCTACGCCACCCCGGCGCACCTGGCCGCGCTGGCCGCGCACGGCCCCTGCATCCAGCACCGGCGCAGCTTCGCGCCCGTGCGGATGGCCCTGGCGGGCCGGGAGCCGGCCGTGGAAATTCGGGATTCGCTGGAGTCGCTGCAGCTCGCGTAGACGCGCGCACGGCACCGTCAGCATCGCGTGCGGCTCAGGAATCAGTGAGAACGCCGCGAATCCCAAATCCCGAATCCCCAATCCCCGCCCGTCGCTGTCAAGCCTTGCCCGGCTCGCCCCCCGCCGCTACCCTGCCCGGGCATCGCTCTGGTTCCGCATGTCCACTTCCCGCTTCGCCCATCTGCACATCCACACCGAGTTCTCGCTGGCGGATTCGACCATCCGTGTGCCCGAGAAACCGGATCAGGCTGACCCGAAGAAAGCCAAGCAGGCCAACCTGCTCAGCCGCGCGGTGGAACTGGACCTGCCCGCGCTGGCGGTCACCGACCTCAACAACCTGTTCGCGCTGGTCAAGTTCTACAAGGCCGCCGAAGGCGTGGGCATCAAGCCGATCGCGGGCGCCGACCTGCTGATCGCCGACGGCACCCAGGCGCCGTGGCGGCTGACCGTGCTGTGCCGCAATCGCGACGGCTACCTCAGCCTGTCGCGGCTGCTGACCCGCGCCTGGCTGGAAGGCCACCGCAACGAAGGCGGCGTGGCGCTGCGCCCGGAATGGCTGCAGACCGGCAGCGACAACCTGTTCGCCCTGGCCGGCCGCGAGAGCCTGGCCGGGCGCCTGGCCAGCGAAGGCCGCCACGACCTGGCCGAGCAGCAACTGGCCGACTGGCAGCGCATCTTCGGCGACGGCCTGCACCTGGAACTGACCCGCACCGGCCGCGACGGCGAGGAGGCGTTCAACCAGTTCGCCCTGCACGCCGCCGGCACCCGCGGCCTGCCGGTGATCGCCAGCAACGACGTGCGCTTCCTGTACGCCAGCGACTTCGCCGCGCACGAGGCGCGCGTGTGCATCTCCTCCGGCCGCGTGCTCGACGACCCCAAGCGCCCGCGCGACTACAGCGACCAGCAGTACCTGAAGTCGGCCGAGGAGATGGCCGCGCTGTTCGCCGACATCCCCGACGCGATCGACAACACCCTGGCGCTGGCGCAACGCTGCAACATCGAGATGCAGCTGGGCACCTACTTCCTGCCCGCCTACCCGGTGCCCGACGACGAGACGCTGGACAGCTGGATCCGCAGCCAGTCGCGCGACGGCCTGGCCGCGCGCCTGGAGAAGAACCCGCTGGCGCCCGGCAAGACCCGCCAGGACTACGTGGACCGGCTCGAGTTCGAGCTGGACACCATCATCAAGATGGGCTTCCCCGGCTACTTCCTGATCGTGGCCGACTTCATCCAGTGGGGCAAGAACCAGGGCATCCCGATCGGCCCGGGCCGCGGTTCCGGCGCCGGCTCGCTGGTGGCGTGGGCGCTGCAGATCACCGACCTGGATCCGCTGCCGTACAACCTGCTGTTCGAGCGCTTCCTCAACCCGGAACGCGTGTCGATGCCCGACTTCGACATCGACTTCTGCATGGATCGCCGCGACGAGGTGATCGACTACGTGGCGCGCAAGTACGGCCGCGACCGGGTCAGCCAGATCATCACCTACGGCACCATGGCCGCCAAGGCGGTGGTACGCGACTGCGGTCGCGTGCTCGGCTTCCCGTACGGCCTGGTCGACGGCGTCGCCAAGCTGATCCCCAACATCCTCGGCATCACCCTGAAGGATGCGATGGGCGAAGGCAAGGACAGCGAGATGGCCTCGCCGGAGCTGATCCAGCGCTACCAGGCCGAGGACGACGTCCGCGACCTGATGGACCTGGCGCGGCAGCTCGAGGACCTGACCCGCAACGCCGGCAAGCACGCCGGCGGCGTGGTGATCGCGCCGACGCCGCTGTCCGACTTCTGCCCGCTGTTCGCCGAACACGACGTCGACAACTTCGGCAAGAACCCGGTCACCCAGTTCGACAAGGACGACGTCGAGCAGGTCGGCCTGGTCAAGTTCGACTTCCTCGGCCTGCGCACCCTGACCATCATCGACTGGGCGGTGAAGGCGATCAACGTGCGCCACGCGCGCGCCGGCATCCCGCCGGTGGAGATCGCCGCGATCCCGCTCGACGACGCGCCGACCTACAAGGGCATCTTCGCCTCGGGCAACACCGGCGCGGTGTTCCAGTTCGAATCCTCGGGCATGCGCCGGCTGCTGAAGGACGCCCGCCCCGACCGCTTCGAGGATCTGATCGCGCTGGTGTCGCTGTACCGCCCCGGCCCGATGGACCTGATTCCCTCGTTCAACGCGCGCAAGCACGGGCAGGAGGAGATCGTCTATCCCGATCCGCGCACCGAAGCGATCCTGCAGGACACCTACGGCATCATGGTGTACCAGGAGCAGGTGATGCAGATGGCGCAGATCGTCGGCGGCTACTCGCTGGGCGGCGCCGACCTGCTGCGCCGCGCGATGGGCAAGAAGGTGCCGGCGGAAATGGCCAAGCACCGCGAGATCTTCCGCGAGGGTGCGGCCAAGGGCGGCGTCGGCGAGGCCAAGGCCGACGAAATCTTCGACCTGATGGAGAAGTTCGCCGGCTACGGCTTCAACAAGTCGCACGCCGCGGCCTACGCGCTGGTCAGCTACCAGACCGCGTGGCTGAAACGCCACTATCCGGCCGAGTTCATGGCGGCCACGCTGTCCTCGGACATGGACAACACCGACAAGGTGGTCGGCTTCCTCGACGAGGTGCGCAACCTCGGCCTGACCGTGCTGCCGCCGCGCATCAACGCCTCGGCCTACATGTTCGAGGCGGCCACCCCGGACACCATCCAGTACGGCCTGGGCGCGATCAAGGGCGTGGGCCGCGGCGCCTGCGAGGCGATCGTGGCCGAGCGCGAGCGCGGCGGCGAGTACGCCTCGCTGCTGGATTTCTGCACACGCGTGGAATCGGCCAAGCTCAACAAGCGCACCCTCGAGGCGATGATCAACGCCGGCGCGATGGACGGGCTGGGCGCCAACCGCGCCACGCTGATGCTGCAGTTGCCGGAGGTGATGAAGGCCACCGAGCAGATGGCGCGCGAGCGCGCCTCCGGGCAGAACTCGCTGTTCGGCGGCGCCGACACCAGCGCCCCGGCGCTGCGCCTGGACCTGCCGGAAAGCAAGGAATGGCCGCTGGGCCAGTTGCTGGCCGGCGAGCGCGAGACGCTGGGCTTCTACCTCAGCGGCCATCCGTTCGATCCGTACCGCGACGAAGTGCGCGAGCTGGTCGGCTGCGACCTGAGCGCGCTGGAGAAGATCTGCGCGCAATCCGGCGGCGGCCGCGGTGGCGGCGGCGATGGCGAGAAGCGCGCCTGGCGCCCGGAGGTCAGCGCGATCCTCGCCGGCCAGGTGGTCGGCGTGCGCCGCAAGGGCGACAGCCAGGTGTTCGTGCAACTGGAGGACGGCCGCGGCCGCATCGAGTGCAGCGCGTTCTCCGACGCCATCGCCGAGTTCGGCCACCTGCTGACCCGCGACCGCATCCTCATCGTCAAGGGCGGCGTGCGCGAGGACGAATTCAACGGCGGCTACGCGATGCGCATCCGCCAGTGCTGGGACTACGAACAGATCTGCACGCATCACGCGCAGCGCCTGTCGCTGCGCCTGGACCTGCGCCAGCGCAGCGCCTGGCCGCGCATCGACGGCCTGCTGGCCCGCCACCGCCCGGGCAAGACCCCCCTGCGCCTGGACCTGCTGCTGCAGTCGGCGCAGGGCGGCATCGCCGGCATGCTCGACCTCAACGGCAGCCATTCGGTGCGCGTGGACCCGCAGCTGCTGGACGCCCTGCGCGGCGACCCGGCGGTGCGCGCGGTGAAGGTCAAGTACAGCCCGCCATGGGCGTAAGCCGGGAATCGAGAATCGGGAGTCGGGAATCGGAAAAGCCGGCCTCCCGGCAGTGGTGAGGATCGCAAGGAACCGCCCCGCTCTTCCGATTCCCCATTCCCGATTCCCCATTCACGGCCTTATCCCCGTCCCCCCCCGTACGGGCCACACCCCCGCATTCGGCTAAACTCCTCCGCTTCACGTTCTCCACGGCTTCCAATGAACCCGAACTACCTCGACTTCGAGCAACCCATCGCCGATCTGGAAGCCAAGATCCAGGAACTGCGCAGTGCCAGCACCGGTCCGGCGGTCAACGTCGATGCCGAGGTCAGCGCGCTGGAAGACAAGCTGCGGGTGCGCACTGCGCAGATCTTCCGCGACCTGTCCTCGTGGCAGATTTCGCAGTTGGCGCGGCATCCGCAGCGCCCGTACACGCTGGACTACATCAACGTGTTCTGCGACGAGTTCCAGGAGCTGGCCGGCGACCGCGCGTTCGCCGACGACAAGGCCATCGTCGGCGGCCTGGGCCGCATCGACGGCCGCGCGGTGGTGATCATCGGCCACCAGAAGGGCCGCGACACCAAGAGCAAGATCGCGCGCAATTTCGGCATGCCGCGTCCGGAGGGCTATCGCAAGGCGCTGCGCCTGATGAAGCTGGCCGAGCGCTTCAAGCTGCCGCTGCTGACCTTCATCGACACCCCGGGCGCCTACCCCGGCATCGGCGCCGAAGAGCGCGGCCAGAGCGAGGCGATCGCGCGCAACCTGCTGGAAATGGCCGAACTGAAGGTGCCGGTGATCTGCACCGTGATCGGCGAAGGCGGCTCCGGCGGCGCGCTGGCGATCGGCGTGGGCGACCGCACCCTGATGCTGGAATACGGCACCTACTCGGTGATCTCGCCGGAAGGCTGCGCCTCGATCCTGTGGAAGGACGCCTCCAAGGCCAAGGACGCTGCCGAGCAACTCGGCCTGACCGCCAAGCGCCTGTCCGCGCTGGGCCTGGTCGACAAGGTGATCCGCGAACCGATCGGCGGCGCCCACCGCAACCCCACGCAGATGGCCAAGCGCCTGAAGGCGGTCCTGCTCAACGAACTGGACGCCCTGGAACAGCTGCCGATCGCGCAACTGCTGGAGAAGCGCTACGCGCGCCTGCGCAGCTACGGCGCGTACGAGACGGCGTGATCGCGCAGCGGCGCTGCCGCTGCGGGGGAATCGGGAAACGGGAATGGGGAATGGGAAAAGCCGGCCGCCTCGGCTGTGACACGTGGGGGCGAATCCGGCTCGCGCGCTAACAGCTAGCGTTGCGCTGCTTTACCGATTCCCGCCTCCCCATTCCCCATTCCCGGCTCCAATCAAAACGGCTTCGCCAGCACCAACCAGATCACCACCAGCAGCGCCAGCACCGGCAGCTCGTTGAACAGACGCAGGGCGCGCGAGGACGGCAGCGCGCCGGCCTGGCCGACGCGCTTGAGCCAGCGGCCGGTGAAGATGTAATAGGCCAGCATCAGCGCCACCAGGCCGAGCTTGGCGTGCAGCCAGCCGCTGTGGCCGGGGGCGACCATGGTCGGGAAGTCCGGCAACACCTTGTAGCCCAGCCACAGGGTCAGCCCCAGCAGCAGCGCCAGGCCGAACATGCTGTGGCCGAAGCGGTACAGGCGCCGCCCCATCAGCGCCAGGCGCTCCTGCACCTGCGGCTGGCCCGCGCTCTCGGCGATGTTGACCAGGATCCGCGGCAGGTAGAACACCGCCGCCATCCATGCGATCACGAACAGCAGATGCAGGGACTTGATCCACAGGTAGAGTTGCATGCGCTGGCTCCGGGTCGCTGGCGTAGGATGTGCGGCCATTTTCGCCGATTCGTCCGGCGCCCGCACGGACCACACGCCCGCATGGACAAACAGTACGACGCCGACTACTTCCAGCGCTGGTATCGCCGCGACGGCATCGGCGACGCCGCGCGCCTGGCGCGCAAGGTCGCACTCGCCGTGGCCCAGGCCGAGTACTACCTGGAACGGCCGATCCGCAGCGTGCTCGACATCGGCTGCGGCGAAGGCGCCTGGCGCGCGCCACTGCTGAAGCTGCGGCCGAAGCTGCGCTATCTCGGCTTCGACAGCAGCGACTACGCCGTCGCCCGCTATGGCCGCCACCGCAATCTGCACCCGGCGCGCTTCGGCGATTTCGCCTGGCTGCGGCCGTGCGCGCCGGTGGACCTGCTGGTGTGTTCGGACGTGCTGCACTACGTGCCCAGCCGCGAATTGCGCCAGGGCCTGCCCGGCCTGGTGGAGCTGTGCGGCGGCGTGGCGTTCCTGGAGACCTTCGCCGCCGAAGACGACTTCGACGGCGACCACGCCGGCTTCCAGCCCCGCGCGGCACGCTGGTACCGGCGCCAGTTCGGTGCGCTCGGGCTGCGCCCGGTGGGCAGTCATTGCTGGCTGGCGCCAGCGCTGGCGGGCGATGCGGCGGCGCTGGAGACGATTGGTCTGGTGCCCCATTAAGGTGCAAACCGCGCGGATGCGTTATGCTGCACGGCAGCATACGCTCAGGATGGAAACACCGGCATGCTCTACCAGTGGCACGAACTGACCCGTAACCTGCTCGCCCCCTGGGTGCACCAGGCCGAAGCCAACGCCAAGATCTTCTCCGATCCCAACAGCCTGTGGTCGACGTTGCCCGGCGCCGAGCGCCTGGCCGCGAGCAACGAGCTGATGCACCGCCTGGGCAAGGACTACGAGAAGCCGGCCTGGGCGCTGGACCATGTCGAGGTCGACGGCCACGCGCTGCCGATCGTCGAGCAGGAAGTGCTGCGCAAGCCGTTCTGCCGCCTGCTGCGCTTCAAGCGCTTCAGCGACGACGCCAAGGTCGTGGACGGACTCAAGAAGCAGCCGGCCGTGCTGGTGGTGGCGCCGCTGTCCGGCCACCACGCCACGCTGCTGCGCGACACCGTGCGCACCCTGCTGCGCGACCACAAGGTCTACGTCACCGACTGGATCGATGCGCGCATGGTGCCGCAGTCCGAAGGCGACTTCGGCCTGGACGACTACGTGCGCTACGTGCAGGACTTCATCCGCCACATCGGCGCCGAGTCGCTGCACGTGATGAGCGTGTGCCAGCCGACCGTGCCGGTGCTGGCGGCGGTGTCGCTGATGGCCGGGCGCGGCGAGACCACGCCGCGCTCGCTGGTGATGATGGGCGGGCCGATCGACGCGCGGCGCAGCCCCACCGAGGTCAACAACCTGGCCACGCGCAATCCGCTGTCCTGGTTCGAGCACAACGTCATCCACACCGTGCCGCCGGCCTACCCCGGCCACGGCCGCGAGGTCTACCCGGGCTTCCTGCAGCACATCGGCTTCCTGGCGATGAACCCCAGTCGGCACTTCATGTCGCACTGGGATTTCTACGCCAACCTGGTCAAGGGCGACCTGCAGGACGCCGAGGCGCACCGCCGCTTCTACGACGAGTACAACGCGGTGCTGGACATGCCGGCCACCTACTACCTGGACACCATCCGCGTGGTGTTCCAGGAGTTCCTGCTGCCGCGCGGCGAATGGGTGATCGACGGCGAACGGGTCGACCCGGCCGCGATCCGCGACACCGCGCTGCTCAGCATCGAAGGCGAACTGGACGACATCTCCGGCCTGGGCCAGACCGCCGCCGCGCAGGACCTGTGCACCGGCATCCCCGCCGCGCGCCGCCAGCATCTGGAAGTGCAAGGCGCCGGCCACTACGGCATCTTCAGCGGCCGCCGCTGGCGCGACATCGTGTATCCGCAGGTGCGCAGCTTCATCGCCGCCAATGCCGGCGCCAGCCGCGCGCCGGCGGCCGGCAACGTCACCCCGCTCAAGCGCCGCGGCAGCCGCAAGGCCGGCTGAGCGGCATCTCGCCCGCGGCAACCCCGCCGCGGGCAATCGTGCATCAGGGCATCAGGCCTCTGCGCTGCGCACCAGCAGGTGCTTGGCCAGCAGGCCATGCGCCTTGCCGAAGCCGCGCGACAGATGCAGGGTGACGAAGAACAGCGCTGCGCCCAGCACGCTGGCCAGCAGCAACGGCAGCCACGCCTCGCTGCCGATCCAGTGCAACGGACCGACATGAACGGTCAGATCCGCGACGTCCGGGGCAAACAGCGCGGCAGGCGCCAGCAGCATCAGCAGCGACGTACTCAGCAAGGCCGTAAATACCGTGAAGTAGAAGATCCCCAGCGGCAGCATCAGCAGGAAATACAGCATCGTGGTCCAGGTGCGCGCATCGGTGAACATCTGCCCGATGCGCTGCAGCCACGGCTGTTCGGGTGCGCTGTACAGCGGCCGGCGCGGCATGCGCTCGCCCAGCAGCACCTCCACCACGCGGCCCTCCACCAGCGACAGCAGCCGCACCGAACCGAAGAACAGCACCAGCAGCGGCACCCCGACGATCAGGATCAGCAAGCCCGCCGACACGCTGACGCCGGTCACCAGCCAGGTGAAGTAGAAGATGCCGGTGACCAGCGACAGCAGCATGTAGAACAGGCTGCCGTAGGCGCGCGGGTCGGCGATCACGCCGAAGAAGCGGCCGGACAGCGACTTGCGCTTGGGCGGCGCTGGCGGCTTCAGCGCGCGGCTGACCGTGACCTCGGTATCGCGGTAGATCTCGGCCACTTCCTCCGGCGCGCCGTAGCTGCCGGCGACGCCGGCGATGACCTCGGCCTCGCTCTTGCCCGGCTGCTCGGCCAGCTCCGAACGCAGGTATTCCTCCGCGTCGTACAGCGCGTCCTGGACCAGCGCGGGGTCGGCGCCGGCCAGTGCCGCGCGCAGTTGCGCGAGGTAGTCGGGAATGGTGGTCGGCAAGGGCCGCGGTGCGGTGTGTGCGCTGCTCATTCTGAAATCCCCTTCAGCACGGAATCGACGGAATCGCGGGTGGCGCGCCACGCCGCGGCCCATTGCCGCAGCGTGGAAAGACCCGCCGCGGTGATGCGGTAGTAACGCCGTGGCGGCCCGGCCACCGACGGCTCGACATGGCTGGACAGCAGGCCGGCCGCCTCCAGGTTGCGCAGTACCGGGTACAGCGCGCTCTGCTTGCCGCTGAGCACGCCCTCGCCCACCTGCTCCAAGCGCTTGGCGATCAGGTAGCCGTACAGCGGCGCCTCGGCCGCAGCCAGTACCGCCAGCAGGGCCAACGACACGGTGCCGGCGCTCAGCTCCTTCTGGAATTTCTTCAGCTGTGCATCCGGCTCGACCATGACGCCCCCGCTAGGTTGAGGTGGATACTAGTGCAGAGTTCGACATAGTCCCTGTGCCGTTGGTCATGTGCGCCGCCCTGCCCGGCGCTGCGGCGGCAAACGTTTCGACAACGTCGCGCTGGCTACACTGCGGGACCTTCCTTCGTGCATGCCATCCAGGAGGTCACGCATGAGTTCGACGCCCGCTACCCCACAGCCCGGGGAGGCCACCGAGGCCAGCTTCGCCAGTTCCGGCAACCAGTTCTCGACCGGCGCGTTCAAGCGCGATCCAGAGGCTGGTTCGGCCTCGGTCGAGTACAGCCGCACGGCCGCACAAGCCAAGTACGGCCCGCTGGAGTACGCGGCGGTACACACCGGCAAGGTCGGCGCCGGCCGCAAGGAAGAAGACGGCAAGACCGTGTTCAACGTCGAGATGGAGTTCACCCAGGGCCATCGCATCCAGGGCGACTTCAAGGCCGGGCGCCTGGCCGCCGACGGCAGCCTGACCCAGGCCACCGGCGAGCGTGGCCGCTACGAGGTCCGGCTGCGCGGCGAGGCCACGGCCGACGCCGCTGCGCGGGTGAACCCCTTCGACCCAGGCACCATCCCGGAAGGCGGCAGCGTCAAGCTCGACGGCCAGGTGTTCGCCAAGACCTCGATGGAGGCCGCGTTCCGCGGCATCGCTACGTCCAGCGAGCGCACCGACGCGGCCGGCATGAGCTATGCGGTGCAACGCGTGGATGCCGACCACGTGCGCGTCGCGGTCGGCCCGACCCAGGCGGTGGAGCGGCTGGAGGCCGTGGGCCTGAAGACCGACGTCGCCCAGGCCATGCTCGGCCGCCAGGATGCGCTGGGCCAGGCGACCATGCGCACCGCCACCTTCGACCTGCGCGAGCCGCAGGCGCAGGCCGCCTATCGCGATTTCCTGGCCAGCGGCCGACTCGCCGCAAACGCGCCAGGGGTCACCGACGTGCAGAAGGTCGACAGCCTGACCATGAGTTCGGAGACCCGCGCGCAACTCGGCCTGGGTCCGTTCAAGGCCGACCTGGGCGGCCAGCGCAACACTGGCGAGAACGTGCGCACCACCTATGCCGACGGCAGTTCCAGCGTGGTCGGCAAGGTGCAGTACGCCGGCAACGTGCCGATGACCCTGACCCGTCAGTTCGACCCGGCGGGCAAGGAGCGCGTGGACGAGCGCAGCTATCAGTTCACCTTCGACAAGGTCGACCACAACCAGGCGCAACTGCTCAACGCCGCGCTCACCGGCAAGGACACCGCCTCGGCCGATACGCCGATCGCGGCCGGCCAGAACGCCACCCTGCGCTTCTCCGAGCAGCAGATGGACGCGTTGCGCCAGCAGTACCAGCGCGCCGCCCAGGCCAGTCCGATGACCGCGCATGAGGCTGCCGAGTATGCAAAGCAGAGTCCGCAGGACTTCGCGATCGGCCTGGCGCGCAACCTGGGCAATTCCCAGTACGGGCTGAGCGAGCGCCTGTTCCACGTGTCCAGCAGCGCCGGCGGCACGCCGGGCGGCGACCTGGCGCGCATCGACGCGCAGGTCGACCGCGCCGACCCGCCATCACCGTCAGCGCCCACGCGCGCCACCCCGACCACCGGCGCCGCGCCCGATGCGCGCGCCTCCGCCGATCCGCAACAGCAGGCCATGCAGCAGGCGATCGAGCGCAAGCTCACGCCCTACGACGCCAACGTCGCGAGCGGCCTGCTGCTGGCGGCGCGGCGCGATGGCCTGACCCAGGTCGATCACGTCCTACGCAACGAGAACGGCCGCGTGTTCGCGGTGCAGGGCGACCCGATGTCCGCCGACAAGCGCGTGGCCTACGTGGACGCCGCGCAGGCGGCGACCATCCCGGCCGCCGAAAGCGCCAGGCAACTGGCCGCACTGCCCCCGACGCCGACCCAGGCGCCGGTGCAGGAGGCGCAGGAACCGCAGAAGCGCGCGCTGTCGTAAGCGGACCTGTCGTCGGCACGGCGATCGCGCCGTGCCGCCGGCGCATTGGCAGCGGCCACTGCTTCGGTGAGAATCGAGCGCTCACCGATCGGGCCGCCCTCATGCCGCTGCGCACTTCCCTGCTCGCCCTCGCGTTGTCGCTGTCCGCCTCCGCCGCATGGGCTGGGGCACCACCGCCGGCCGTGCCGTACCGCAGCCCGCAACAGATCCTCGACGCGTCCAAGCCCAGCGACTGGCGCACGCTGGATCCGGCCAACACGCTGTACCTGGAGCTGGACACCGGCCGGGTGATCATCGAGCTGGCACCCGCGTTCGCGCCGCAGCACGTCGGCAACATCCGTACCCTGGCCCACGAGCACTTCTGGGATGGCCTGAGCATCTACCGCTCGCAGGACAATTTCGTGGTGCAGTTCGGCGATCCCGATGGCGAGGAACCGGGCAAGGCCAAGTCGCTGGGCAGCGCCAAGACCCACCTGCCCGCCGAATTCCAGCGCCCGGCCGCGGGCCTGGCGTTCCAGCCCCTGCCCGACCGCGACGGCTGGGCGCCGCAGGTGGGCTTCGTCGACGGCTTTCCGGTGGCGCGCGATCCCAAGGACGGCACCGCCTGGCTGGCGCATTGCTACGGCACCGTGGGTGCCGGCCGCAACAACGACGAAGACAGCAGCATCGGCGCCGAACTGTACGTGGTCACCGGGCAGTCGCCGCGGCAACTGGACCGCAACATCACCGTGGTCGGCCGCGTGGTCAAGGGCATGGAACTGCTCAGCGTGATCCCACGCGGGCCGGACCCGATGGGCTTTTACGAAAAACCCGAGCAGCGCACGCCGATTCGCGCGATCCGCCTGGCCAGCGACGTGCCGGACGCCGAGCGTACCCCGCTGCAACTGCTGCGCACCGATAGCCGCACCTTCCGCGAGGTGGCCGAGGCGCGGCGCAACCGCCGCGACGATTTCTACAAGCGTCCGGCCGGGCACATCGACCTGTGCAACGTGCCGCTGCCGGTGCGTACGCCGCCGAAGTGACGCGTCATGCGCGCGCCGGGCGGCGCGCGCTCAGGCGCCGCCGACGCTGCGCCGCTGCGGCTGCTGCGCGTGCAGGAAGCGAGTGAACAGTTCGCGCGGCTGCTCCACGGCGCATTCGGTCAGCAGCATGGCGATGTTGCCGCGATGGAAGACGCCATGCGCGAGCACGTGGAACAGCATTTCCTGCCGGCTCATGCGGCCGGCATCGCCATCGGTGAAACGGAACGACAGCGTCTGCTGCAAGGCGGGCGCGTCGAGCCGGGCGACATAGTCGGCATACCAGCGGTCCGATTCGGCCACCGCCGCGCCCAGCACCTCAAGCTCCGGCGTCTGCGGCGTGTTGCTCGCGGTGTATGCGTGCGTGCCGCCGTCCAGGTGCGCGGCGAAGATCCGGTCCACCACGTAGGTGTGGTTCAACAGCCGGATCGCGCGCTGCCGCTGCGCCGGATACGCGACCGCATCGATCTGCTCCAGCGCCTGCAGCATCTCGGCGTTGGCCCAGGCCTTGAACGCGAACTGCGATGCGAGCAGGGAATCGGTCATTGCGTCGTTCTCCAGGCCAAGGGAATGTGCCGCACGGCAGGTGCGGCGCACACCAGCATCGGCATCCTCGCGCACGCCTGCAAGCTGCGCTGCTAGCGTGCGCGCTGGCTGAAGGCGACGCTGCCCAGGATCAGCATGCCCGCCAGGAGCATGGTCCAGGTCAGCGGCTCGCCGAGGATGGCCCAGGCCAGCAGCGCGCCGAACACCGGGACCAGGTAGGTCACCGTCGATGCGCGGGCCGGGCCGATGCGCTGGATCAGGCGGTAGTACATCAGGAACGCCAGCCCGGTGCAGAGCACGCCCAGGCCGCCGGCGCAGGCCCAGGCGGCGGCTGGCACCGGCGCGGCCGGCCAATGCGTCCACGCCAGCGGCGCCAGCAGCACCGCGCTGCAGCCCAGCGTGGACGCGGCGGCGGCAGCCGGCGGCAGGTCGCTCATGTGCCGCTTCACCAGGCTGTAGCCGATGCCGTACAGCAGCGAGGCGGTGGTGCCGGCCAGCGCGGCCGGGCCCACACTGATCCCGGCCGACTTGCCGGTGGCCAGCACCACGATCCCGGCGAAGCCGATCAACAGCGCCAGCGCGCGGCGCGTGCCGATCCTCTCACCGAAGAACAGGAAGGCGATCAACGCGGTGAACAGCACGGTCATCGCATTGCATATCGCACCGATCGCGGCCGGCGCGTGTTGCGCGCCCCAGGCGAACAACAGGAACGGCAGCGCGGAGTTGAGCAAGCCGATCGCCGCCAGGGTGGGCCAGCGCCGCAGCGGGAAGCGCGCCCGTGCCAGCCACAGGAACGGCAGCAGCACCGCCGCGCCCAGCGCCAGGCGCAGTTCCACCAGCGCATACGCGCCGAATTGCGGCGCGGCCACGCGCATGAACAGGAACGAGCAGCCCCACACAACGCCGAGGAACCCCAGCTCCAGCGGCGTGCGCCAGTCGCGCGGTACTGCAGGGTCGGACACGGGCGTGGGAGAGGCCGAGGCGATGGCCGGCTGCAGGGAGGGTTCGGCGGTAGGCATGGAGGAGGCTCGCGGTCGATCGGCAACGCGCCGCAGCGCTCGTGCGACGCCACGCATCCGCTGTCGGCGGCGGATGCCGGTCGGCGCCTCTGCACCGACCTCGCATCGCCCCGGGCCGCGCATGTCGTGTTCGGCTGCCAGCATCGCCCCGCGCCGTGGGGCCGACAAGCGCGTAGTATCGTCCCAAGCCACAAATCTGCCGCGTGTCTGACCGTGCAACTGCGCCCGTCCCTGCTGCCCGCGCTTGGCGTGTTCGCCGCCGCGGCGCGCCACCAGAACTTCGCCCATGCCGCGGAGGAACTGCATCTCACTGCCAGTGCGGTCAGCCACCATGTGCGCCGCCTGGAAGCCCTGCTCGGCGCCACGCTGTTCCAGCGCCACGCGCGCGGAGTCAAGCTGACCGCCGAAGGCCGGCAACTGGCAGATGCCGCCAGCGCGGCGCTGGCCGACATCGCCGCGGTGGCCGGCAACCTGCATCCGCAGGCCGACACCGCGCCGCTGCGCATCACCACGCTGCGCTCGCTCTCGTACTGCTGGCTGCTGCCGCGCCTGCCGCGCTTCTGCCAGGCCTACCCGCACGTGCGCCTGGACATCCAGACCGATGCGGCGTTCTCGCGCTTCGAGGAGGGCGGCCCGGATCTGGGCATCCGCTACGGCCAGGGCGCCTGGCCGGGCCTGACCTCGCACCACCTGATGGACGATGCGTTGTTTCCGGTGGCCTCGCCGGCCCTGCCGCAACTGGCGACGTTGCACCGGCCCGAACAGATCGCACAGTTGCCGCTGCTCACCGACATGTCGCCGCAGGGCTGGCGCGACTGGTTCCGCGCCGCCGGCGTGCGCGGCCTGGCCCTGCCGCCGATGCACACCTTCAACGACAGCACCGACGCGATGCGCGCGGCGGTCTACGGCGTGGGCGCGGTGCTGGCGCGCAAGCACATCGCCCAGCCCTACCTGCAACGCTACGAACTGGTGCGCCTGCCCGGGCCGGCGCTGACCGCGCGCTATTCCTACTACATCGTGCATCCCACCCACCGCCTGCTCAGCCCGGCCGCCAGCCACTTCGTCGACTGGCTCAAGCGCGAGGCGCTGGACGAACGCACGCCGCTGCCGGCGCTGCCGGCGGAACTGCTCGGGTTGCCGCCGAAGATCAGTTAGCTCCCCTGGTCATATGCGTTCCTAGACGCGGCTTCAGGGCTCCTCCAATAGCCACAGAACGTCATGTGCAGGAGCGACGACATGTCCCGCTGAGCCGCGCTATTCAAGGCGCGGCAGCGGCCGGATGCGCACGCGGTGCGCGCAGACGTCCACATCCGGATACAGCATCGAACGTCCATTGCGAAAGGTGAAGCGAAGATCGTAGCGGCAGGCCTTACCTGCGAGCGGAAAGGTCGCTGCGTCGCCGCCGCCTCGCAACGGCGCGCCGAGCGCGACGTCACGGAACGCTCCAGTACCCGGCGCAGCGACCGCCAGCGCTGTCAGCGCGTCATAGGCGCGGTTGCTCAGTTCCAGATAGCGAACCGGCTCGGCGGCGGCAGCCGGTGCGGTCGCGAGCGACAGGGAAAGGGACAGGGTCAAGGCAAGGATGCGGATCGAGTGCATGACGGAATCTCCGATGGGAAGGATTCGCCAGCCGCCAGGGGAGCAGATTCCCTCGTGGCTGGCGTGCCCATCAGGCCGCGTGGCCGCACGGCTGCAAATCGATTCGGGACGAATCGTCGCCAGTGCACTCCCAATCGTAGTGCGCGCGCGCCGGCGCTTTGCAGGGCATGCCGCTGCGCCTAGGATGCCCTCGTCACCCCTCGACCACCCCTGGATGAACGTCCGACTCGGCAATACCGAAATCAGCCTGTCGCGCTATCTCGCGCTGTGGACGCTGGTGGCCATGGTGTTCATGCTCCAGAACATCATCAACAACGGTGCGCCTGCCGGCAGGTGGCCTCTGGAGGTGCTCATCCGATGGTCGCTGATCCAGTGGTACAGCTGGGCACTCCTGGCGCCCACCGTCTTCCGGCTCGCCGAACGCTTCCCTGTCCGCGGCGCCCAGCGCTTCCATGGACTTGGCGCGCAGGCGGTCGCCAGCCTGTGCGTGACGTTTGCCGCGATGGTCATCGGCGCGCTGTTCTCCACCCTGTTTGAGCCCAGCGGTTTCGCTGAACAACTGGGGTATTTCCTGGAGCAGCACTTCGCCATCGGGTTGCTGACCTACTGGACCTTGTTCGCGATCCAGCAAGCGCTGCACTTCCACGCCGAGAAGGCCCGGCGCGAGGTGGAAGCCAGCCGTCTGGCCGCCGAACTCGCGCAGTCGCGCCTGCAAGCGCTGAAGAGCCAGCTGCAACCGCACTTCCTGTTCAACACGCTGCATGCCATCGTCACCCTGCTGGACGAAGACACCGTCGCCGCCGAGGACATGCTGCTGCGGTTGAGCGAACTGCTGCGCGCGTTCCTGGAAGAATACGACGGCCAGGAAATCACCCTGGAACGCGAACTGGCCCTGATCGATCTGTATCTCGGCATCCAGCGCAAACGGTATGGCGACCGCCTGAGCACGCAGATCTATGTCGCCCCCGGCACCCTGCACTGCGCGGTGCCCAGCCTGATCCTGCAACCGCTGGTGGAGAATGCGATCCGCCATGGCATCGGCCAGCGTGTCGGCAGCGACCGCATCGAGATCGAAAGCCGGCGCGAAGGCGAAACGCTGTCCATCGAAGTACGCAACGGCAACAGCACGCTGGAGGAGAACAGCAATGCGGCCGGACACGGCATCGGTTTCTCCAATACCCGCCTGCGGCTGAAGGAACTCTACGGCGACAACGCCGACATCCGGCTCGACATGCTCTATCCGCAAGGAGTCGCCTGCCGCATCCGGCTGCCGTTCCGCGAACTGGACGCCGAGGAAGCACCGGAGCACGTGGTCGCATGAACTTCACCGCGCTGGTGATCGACGACGAGCCGATCGCACGCCACGCCATCGTGCGGCTGCTGCGCGCCGATCCGGACATCGAACTGCTCGGCGAATGCGGCGATGGCGCCTCTGCGGTGATCGCGATCCGCAGCCAGTCGCCCGACCTGGTGTTCCTGGACATCCAGATGCCGGCCATGACCGGCATGGACGTCCTGGCCACGATCGGGGCGGCCAACATGCCGGCGACGATCTTCGTCACCGCCTACGAGCAATACGCGGTCCGTGCATTCGAGGCCAATGCGGTGGACTACCTGGTCAAACCCTTCAGCCGCGAACGCTTCGCCGAGACATTGCAGCGCGCGAAGCGGCGCATGTCTGCCGGCAGCGGCCTTGCTTCCGCTGCCGAGGCCCGCATTCTGCAGACCCTGGATGCCCTGCGCCAGCGCGACGACTACCTGCAACGGATTCCGGTGCGCGTCGACGAAGCGGTGGTGCTGGTCGCGGTAGAGGACATCGTCTGGATCAAAGCCAGTCGCAACACGGTGCTGATCCACCTGGCCGACCGTACCCATGAGCTGCGCGAGACCATGGCCACGCTGGCCGCGCGGCTGGACCCGCGCCACTTCGCCCGCGTGCATCGCTCGGCGATCATCAACCTGCGCCGGGTCAGGGCGATCCACCCCTGGTTCAACGGCCACCACGTGGTCACCATGGATACGGGACAGCAATTGCGCATGAGCCGCTACCAGCACGAAGCCTTCCTGCGCCTGGTGACGACACGCAAGGAAAGCTGAGCGAAACGCGGGTGCTGCGCCCGTCACTTCTTGCAACACGGTGGCGTTCTTCATGGATGACGAACGCTCTTGGAGGAAACCGCGTCATGCCACAGCGCGCCCATTCGCGGCCGAGCGCTGCAACCACGATGCATCGTATGCAACGCCACCGCTGGATCGGCGGCGCCGCTTCGGCACTTGACAGACGCCCGGCAACACGTCATTAATTAACTAATTCGTTAATTAGATAAACCCCAATGTCCGTCGATCGCGTCTTCGAAGCTCTCGCCTCGCGGCCACGCCGCGAGATCCTCGCCTACCTGTCCGCGCAGGAACTCAGCGCAGGCGAGATCGGGCAGCGTTTCGCGATGAGCGCGCCGGCGATCTCACGGCACCTGTCGGTGCTGGAAGCGGCCGGACTGGTGACGAGCGAGCGCCGCGGCCAGTTCGTGGTGTACCGGCTCACCCCCGACAACCTGGTCAACACGCTCAGCGGGTTTGCCTTCGAAATCTGCCCCAGCGCCGGCCCGCTCAAGCGCGAGTCGCGCCGGCAGGCCAAGCGCACCGCCTGATCCTTCCACCACGGCAACAGGAGTCCGCCGATGACCGCCGCACCGCTCAGCGAACACGCCGCCGCGCAAACCGGATTTCCCTCGGTGCGCCTGCCCTCCTACAGCGGCGGCCTGCCGGTGGAGGTCATCCTGATCGCCCAGCTCGGTGTCGGCGCCGGCGATCCGCTGATCGCCCAGGCCTGCCTGCGGCAGCGCGCGCATCCGCAATTCCGGGACGCCCTGGACGAACCCTCGGCACGCCTGGCCGGCACCGATTTCGGCAGCGGCGAGTCCACCGCGCTGTACTCGTTCGCGGTCGGCAGCGGTGGCCATCCGTTCCATTGCCATGCCGGGCATCGCATGTTCACCGCGATCACCGGCAGCGGCGGCGCGCTGCTGCGTTTCAGCACTGCCTCGCCGGCGCAGCTGGCGCAGGATCCGCAACATTTCCTCGCCGCGCTGCGCCATGTCGAATTGCCCGCCGACTGCCTGTTCAGCGTGCGCTTCGGCGGCGGCACCTGGCACCAGTTCGCGCCGCTGCGCGCGCAGTCCGAGCACCCGGCGTTCTTTGCCCTGTCCTGCCACAGCGACGAAGCCGGCGGCGCGCTGGCCGACGTCGTGCGCGCGCAGGTGCTGGCCGGCACCGCCGACATCGCCACCCTCACCGAACTGCTGCCGGCCCCGGTGGCGGAGCTGCTGGCGTCGCCACAAGCGCAGGCGCTGCCCGTACCGACCGTGCGACTGTCGCTGGCGGCCTCGCCTGGCAGCCGTCGCCTGGCATGGTGTGCCGGTCTACGCGCCCTCAGCGGACGCCTGCGACAGCGGCTGGGCGCATGGCGGCATCCGGCCGGCTTCGCCGCGCTGGCGCCACGCTTGCCTCGCGCGCGGGTGACGCCGCAATTGCTGCCCGGCTCCCTGCTCGAACAGCAACTGCCCACGCACCATCATCAGGACAGCGTGCGGCTGGAGGTACCGGCGCAGGCGCTGCGGCCGCTGGGCGCGCACGCGCTGATGGCGGCGTTGCTGGACGGCTTCCTGCAGCACCCGCCGCGTGGCGTGACCTGGCTGATGCGCCTGCGCAACGTGCTGGTGGCGCCGCTGCGGCTGCGCACCTCGCCGCTGGGCTGTCCGGTGTCCTCGCTGCTGTCGCCGCAGCGCGAGCAACTGTTCGCCGGGCGCTTCCCGGTGCTGGCGCAGGATTCATCAGCGCAGGCGCGGCGCGTGCAGGTGCTGCTCGGTGCCGACGACCGCCACCTGGTGTTCCGCAGTTGCGTCGGCGTGACGCTGCGCGACGACGGCAGCGCCGAGCTGAGCCTGGAGACGCGCGTGGCCTGCCGCAATCGCTTCGGCCACCTGTACATGGCGCTGATCGCTGCCGCGCATCGCCGCTACATCGCCCCGACCATGCTGCGCGCGGCCGCCGAGGCGCTGCTGCTGCCGGTGGCCGAGCATGCCGGCCCGGACGTGGTGGCAACGGTGCGCTGAGCGCGTCATCACCCCGCCTTAGCCGATGCCTGCCTAGCCTGCGCCTTCCCCCAAAGAGGAAGGCCCATGCCCCAGGTCCGCATCCGCATCACTGGCAGCGAGGACGACGCCCGCGCCATCATCAACCTGCTGTCGAGCCTGGACGGCATCGAACACGTCGAGGAAATCGACGACCTGATGCCGCACATGGACGACGACGATTCCAGCTCCGCCGGCCTGCCCGACGACCAGGGCCCGGGCACCCACGAAGTGGAAGTGGACGCCGGCAACGCCGCCACCGCGCAGAAGGTGCGCGAGGCGGTGGAAGCGCTGGCGTTCGAGCTGGACGTGGTCGTGGAGTTCGAGCAGGACGAAGGCTGAGGCCTGCATCCGGGGCGTTGCGCCGCGTGGCGCTGCGTCCTGGATGCCTATTGCCAGCATCCTTGCTTTGCAGCGGCGCGCGCCGTGCCTCAGGCACCCGACTTCAAGGCGTCGGGACTGAAGTCCCTCCCACAGTGCAGCCAGCCAATGTATCGCGAGCCCCAGCAGGAGTCGTTTTGCTGTCGCTCAAGCTTGGGTGTCAGACGAGAAGAACGGCAGGAGCGGCTCCAGCCGCGACCCGCAACCCCTCATCGTCCACGGCTGCTGGACGACGTGCCACCGTTCCGTCGGCAACGCGTGGCAACACTGCGCTCACGCATCACCTCCATCCGTGCCCGCCCGACCCCGTCGGACGGGAACCGCCTCTTCCGCTTCGCTAGGCCGAACGGCGCCGACGCCGGCGCCAGGCGATCAGCCGCCACAGCGCATAGCCGAGCAGCACGAACGGGGCCAGCCCCACCACCGCGCGAATCGCCCAGGCGATCGATCCGGCGAAGATTTCGCCGCTGTCGTGCAGCGCCTCGCCGATGTCGCTGCGGCTCCGCTCGGCGGTCGGCGCCGAGAACGTCAGGGTCACCCGCTGCGTATCCAGGCGCCGGCGCTGCTGCGCGGCTTCCTGGCTGGTGGCGAGCAGTTGCGTCTCCACCGCGGCCAGCTTCTCCGACAGCGCGATCATGTCGGCCACGCTGAGATCGCGGCGCTGCTGGAACTCCTGCAGGCGCCGCTGCTCGGCCTGCAGGCGCTGGCGCTGCGCGTCGTTGTCCTGCACCGCCTGCGCCAGGTCCTCGGCGTGGGTGGTACGGCTCTCGATCTGGCCGCCCTGGCCCGCCTGCGCGATCAACGGCTCGACCCCGGTGGGCGCGATCCGCACGCTGAGTTCGCCGCGCGGCCGCTCGCCGCCGCGCTGTTCGACCTGCAACACCGTGCACGCGCCGAAACTGGATTTCAGGCAGCTTTCCTGGAGTTGTTTGAGGCGTGCGGGAATCTGCGCCACCGGCAATGCCACATCGACCTCGTGCTCATAGGCCAGGGACGGCATGGCGAAAGCGCCGGGACTCGGCGGCGGCGCTGCGACGGCGGCCTCTGCCGCCTGCGCTGCGGCCTCGGCGGCACTGGCCGCGCTACTGGCGGCATCGGCGGAATAGAGATGGGCGGCCGGCAGCGCCGCGCTCTCGCCGCCGCGGCTGCAGGCAGCGATCGACACCGCCAGCGCCAGGGAAGCGCCCCAGCGACACCAGCGCCGACGCGCAGGCGCTACGACATCGAGCGTGCCAGCCGCTGCTGCGACATGGCCATGATGGCGACGTCCCTTGTCCTGCATTGCGGTGCTCCTGAATGGCGAAGGCGTCCAGGGTAATCCAATGGCAGGGGCGCCGGCAGCACGGCGCGGCTACCCTGGTGGATCGACCCACTCCAGGAACCCCGATGCGCAAGCACCTGCTCGCCGCCGCCCTGCTCGCCGCCCTCGCCGGCTGCCAGAAACCCGCCGACGCGCCCGCCGCCAGCAACGCAGCCCCCGGCCAGGCCGCGGCCGCGCCCGATGCAGCCGCCGACGCCAGCTTCGCCGCGCTGTCCAAGCGCGCCGTCGACACCTGGATGCAGCTCTCCCCGGTCGGCGCCACGCAGACCGGCGACCATCGCTACGACAGCGAACTGGACGACCTCAGCGCCGCCGGCCGGCAGAAGAGCCTGGACGCGAGCAAGCAGTTGCTGGCCGAACTGGACAAGCTCGACGTGGCCAAGCTCTCGCGCGAGAACCAGGTGGACGCGGCGATCCTGCGCAACCAGTTGCAGTCGGACATCTGGAACAGCGAGGTGGCACAAGGCTGGGCGACCGATCCGCAGGTCTACAACGGCCTGGCCGGCGGCGCGATCTACGGACTGATGGCGCGCGAGTTCGCGCCGCTGCCGGAGCGGCTGAAGTCGGCCACCGCGCGCATGGAGAAGATCCCGGCGCTGTTCGCGCAGGCGCGCGCCAACCTCGACCCGGCCCGCGTGTCGGAGATCAGCGCCAGGACCGTGGCCAAGCAGAACCGCGGCATCCTCAGCATCGTCGACAGCTTCATCGTCCCGCACATCCAGGAACTGCCGCAGGCCGACGCGCAGCGCCTGCAGGCGGCGATCGAGGGCCTGAAGAAGGCCGTGGCCGAACAGCAGACCTGGCTGGACCAGACCCTGGTGCCCAACGCCAAGGGCGACTTCCGCCTCGGCGCGGAGAAGTACGACCAGAAGCTGAAGTTCGCGCTCAATTCCTCGCTGTCGCGCGCCGAGATCAAGCAGCGCGCCGAGGCCGAGCTCACGCGCGTGCGCCAGGACATGTACGGCATCGCCCGCACCGTGCTCAAGGACAAACCCGGCGCGCCGGCGCTGGTGGATGCGCCAAGCGACGAACAGCAGCAGAAGGCGATCGAGGCGGCGCTGGAGCTGGCCTATGCGCAGCATCCGGCGCGCGACAAGGTGGTCGAGGCCGCCAAGGCCTCGCTGGCCGATGCCACCGACTTCGTGCGCAAGAAGGATCTGGTGACCCTGCCCGACGCGCCGGTGGACATCATCCTGATGCCCGAATTCCAGCGCGGCGTGGCGGTGGCGTACTGCGATTCGCCCGGTCCGCTGGACAAGAACCTGAAGACCTTCTACGCGGTGTCGCCGATTCCCGACGACTGGACCGCGCAGCAGGCCGACTCGTTCCTGCGCGAATACAACAGCCGCATGATCCACCTGCTGAGCATCCATGAGGGCGTGCCCGGGCATTACGTGGAAGGCTGGCATTCGGCCAAGTTCCCGTCCACGCTGCGCGGCGTGCTGCGCTCGGGCGTGTTCGCCGAAGGCTGGGCGGTGTACACCGAGCGGATGATGCAGGAGCAGGGCTACCTGGACAACGATCCGCTGTTCCACCTGGTGCAGCTGAAGTTCTACCTGCGCAGCATCGCCAACGCCCTGCTCGACCAGGGCGTGCACGTGGACGGCTGGAGCAAGGAACAGGCGCTGCACCTGATGGTCCACGACACCTTCCAGCAGCAGAGCGAGGCCGAGGGCAAGTGGGTGCGCGCGCAGTTGACCTCGGCGCAGCTGCCGACCTACTTCGTCGGCGTGCAGGAGCACCTGGATCTGCGCAAGGCGATGCAGGACAAGCTCGGCGACAAGTTCAACCTCAAGGCCTACCACGACCAGGTGCTGTCCTACGGCGCGCCGCCGGTGCGGTTCGTGCGCGAACTGATGCTGGACGAGCCGATCAAGTAGTCGGGATTGGGGAGTGGAGATTCGGGACTGGCAAGAGCACCTGGGTCCCTCGGCAACGTCCCCAGTGCAGGGCGTTGCCGGCTTTGAAGCATGGCGTTTCGCGCTGTGGATGCGCGGTTCGCGCAGCGGGGCATGCATGCAGGTCATGCCACACCCGCTGCGCGTGATCGCGACGCACCCTGCGAATCAGACAGCGCGCTCTGCCGACGTCTCGCTGCTCCACAGCAGCATCGCGTCGCCGTAGCTGAAGAAGCGGTAGCGTTGGGCGATGGCGTGGCGGTAGGCGGCGAAGATGCGGTCGCGGCCGGCGAAGGCCGAGACCATCATCAGCAGCGTGCTCTCGGGCAGATGGAAGTTGGTCACCATCGCGTCGACACTGCGGATGCGGTAGCCGGGCAGGATGAAGATCTGCGTCTCGCCAGCGAACGGATGCAGTTCGCCGTCCTTGGAGGCGCTCTCCAGCGCGCGCACCACCGTGGTCCCGACCGCGATCACGCGGCCGCCGGCCGCACGCGTGCGCCGTACCTGCTCGACCAGGCTGGCACCGACGTTGAGCCACTCGCGGTGCATCTGGTGCTGCTCCAGCGCTTCCACCCGCACCGGCTGGAAGGTGCCGGCGCCCACATGCAGGGTCACGTGCCCGACCTCGACTCCGCGCTGCTGCAGCGCCTGCAGCAGTGGCGCGTCGAAATGCAGCCCGGCGGTCGGCGCGGCGACCGCACCGGCCTCGCGCGCGAACACGGTCTGGTAGCGCTCGCGGTCGTCCAGGCCCGGCTCGCGGCGGATGTACGGCGGCAACGGCAAGCGTCCTGCCTGCTGCAGCCAGTGTTCCAGCGCGCCGTCCACATGGAACTGCAACTGGTAGAACTCGCCATCGCGGCCCAGCACCTCGGCCTCGCCGCCGGCATCCAGGGCGATGCGTGCGCCGGCCTTGGGCGACTTGCTCACGCCCAGTTGCGCCCGTGCGCGCTGGCCGCCGAGCAGCCGCTCGATCAGGATCTCGACCCGCCCGCCGGTGCTCTTCTGCCCGAACAGCCGCGCCGGGATCACCCGCGTGTCGTTGAAGATCAGCAGATCGCCGGCACGCAGCAACTCGGGCAGGTCGCGCACATGCCGATCGGCGAAGGGTGCCGGCGCCGGCGGCACCAGCAGCAGCCGGCTGGCCGAGCGCTCGGCCAGCGGCTCCTGCGCGATCAGGTCTTCAGGCAGGTCGTAGTGGAAATCGGACTTTTTCAAGGCGCCGTGGGGAGATCGGGAATGGGGCCAAGCATTGTAGCGGCGCCGGGATTGGGGATTCGGGATTGGGGATTCGTTGAAGCAAAAGCGGGATCGCGCTCTTGCCAATCCCCAAATCCCGGCCTCTCACCGCTCGAACTTGGTGGACAGAATGATCGACGAAGTGGTGCGCTCCACCCCGTCCAGCGCGCCGATGCGGTCGGTCAGTTCGTCCATGTCGTTGACGCCCGGCACCACGCCGAGCGCGATCAGGTCGAAGGAGCCGCTGACCGAATGCAGCACGCGCACCGCATCGATCTCGCGCAACGCCTTGACCACCGAGGTCATCTTCTTCGGCAGCACGGTGATCAGGATGTGCGCGCGGATGTGGCCCTGTTCGTAGTCGTCGCGGGTGCGCACGGTGTAGCCGCAGATCACCCCCTCGCGCTCCAGCCGCTCGATCCGGCTCTGCACGGTGGTACGCGACAGACCGAGGCGGCGGGCGATCTGGGCGGTGGAGGCGCGCGCATCCTCGCGCAGCAGCGACAGCAGGGCGTCGTCGGAGGCGGTGATCTTCATGACCGGCGATTTTCGTCGAATCGACGAAATCGCGTCAATTCCTGCACGGATTCACGCTGCCATTCGACGATCCTGTCCCGATAATAGACAGGATCGTCACCAGACAGCCCGCCTTCAGGAGATCGCCCATGACCGTACTCGGCCCCCTCGCCCCGCTCCGTGCCCATGCCGGCGACCGCCTGACCCATGGCCTGGACGACGCCAGCATCGAACGCCTGGCGGCCTCGCATCCGGCGCTGCGCGCGGCGATCGAGGCGGCGGGCGACGACTACGCGCGCATCGCTGCCGAATTCGGCGAATTGCTGGAACTGGACGAAGCCGAGCAGATCCGCCACCTGCAGGCCGGGTTCGTCAATTTCTACGCCGACGACGCGGTGACCCCCTACGTGGCGCTGAGCGCGCGCGGCCCGTGGGTGGTCACGCTCAAGGGCGCCGTTCTGTACGACGCCGGCGGCTACGGCATGCTCGGCTTCGGCCACACCCCGGAAGCGGTGCTGGAGGCGATGGCGCGGCCGCAGGTGATGGCCAACGTGATGACCCCCAACCTGTCGCAATTGCGCTTCGAGCGCGCCCTGCGCGCAGAGATCGGCCACCGCCGCGGCGGCTGTCCGTATGCCCGCTTCATGTGCCTCAACTCCGGTTCCGAAGCGGTGGGCCTGGCCGCGCGCATCGTCGACATCAACGCCAAGCTGCAGACCGATCCGGGCGCGCGCCACGCCGGCGCCAAGATCAAGCGGCTGGTGGTCAAGGGCAGCTTCCACGGCCGCACCGACCGGCCCGGCATGTATTCCGACTCCAGCCGCAAGACCTATCTGCAGCACCTGGCCAGCTACCGCGGCGACGATGCGCTGATCGCCATCGCGCCCTACGACGTGGAGGCGCTGCGCCGCGCCTTCGCCGAGGCCGAGCAGCACAATTGCTTCATCGAGGCGGTGTTCCTGGAGCCGGTGATGGGCGAAGGCGACCCCGGCCGCGCGCTGCCGCCGGCGTTCTACGCCGCCGCGCGCGAACTGACCCGCAACCACGGCAGCCTGCTGCTGGTCGACTCGATCCAGGCCGGCCTGCGCGCGCACGGCGTGCTGTCGGTGGTGGACTATCCCGGCTTCGAGCAACTCGACGTGCCGGACCTGGAAACCTATTCGAAGGCGCTCAACGCCGCGCAGTACCCGCTGTCGGTGCTGGCGGTGACCGAGCACGCGGCGCAGGTGTATCGCAAGGGCACCTACGGCAACACCATGACCAGCAACCCGCGCGCGCTGGACGTGGCCACCGCGACCCTGGCGCAACTGACCCCGCAGGTACGCGCCAACATCCGCGAGCGCGGCGCCGAGGCGGTGCAGAAGCTGGAGAAGCTCAAGGCCGAGCTCGGCGGCGCCATCACCCAGGTGCAGGGCACCGGCCTGCTGTTCTCCTGCGCGCTGGCCCCGCAGTACAAGTGCTACGGCGCCGGCTCCACCGAGGAGTGGCTGCGCCAGCACGGCGTCAACGTGATCCACGGCGGCGAGAATTCGCTGCGCTTCACCCCGCACTTCGCGATGGACAGCGAAGAGCTCGACCTGCTGGTCGGGCTGATCGGCCGCGCCCTGCGCGAAGGCCCGCGCCTGGCCCAGGCCGCGGCAGCCTGAAGCCTGCGCGTGCGGCGCCGCAGGACGGCGCCGCACGCGGTCCATCCCAAGCGCTCAGGCGCATGCTGCCACCTGCACGGCCGGCGTGCAGCGGCCTAAAGACTGGTCGCCGGCACTGACACCCCCTGGTGACGCGCAAGATGGTCCACGACCTGTTCCGTCGCCGCAGCGTCCCGCAGCGACGATTCCGCCGCCTGCCGCGATAGCCTCCAGGCAGCATCGGCCGCCTGACGCCCACGCACCTCTCCCGTTTGCCCGGGACGTTCCCACATCCGCAGCGCCGTGCCTCACAGGCGCCCGGCGGCACGCGCCACAGCACCCACGCCCCGTCCTCGCGCAGGCCTAGCCCCTTGGCCGCTGTGTCCGCGTGGTCTGGCAACGTCCGGGATCCGAGCAGTACCGGACCGGCAGCGATGACAAAGATATTGCAAACAATTCGCATTTGCATGGAAAATGAACGCCCTGCCTGCAGCGCATCCGCGGCAGACACCCCTTCGGCCAACGGCCCGACCGAGCCGTCGTCGCTCCCAGCAAGGACGACGGCGCACGCGATCGGGCCGCCCTTCATCCTGCCACCGAACCGCCCATGACCTCTCCGATCAAGCGCCGCAAACACACCGTGACCCGCCAGGCCGCCGCACCGACCCTCAGCACCGCCGTGCTGCTCGGCGGGCTGAGCCTGCTCTCCCCCGCGCATGCGGAGACCGGCGACCAGCCCACCACCCTGGACAAGGTCGACGTGCAGGCGCAGCGCGCCAAGCGCTACCTGGTGGAGGCGCCGGACTCGCCGAAGTTCACCCAGCCGCTGATCGACACCCCGCAGACCCTCAACATCATCGGCAAGGACCTGTTCAACGAACAGGGCGCCACCACCCTCACCGAAGCGCTGCGCAACAGCCCGGGCGTGGGCACGTTCTACGTCGGCGAGAACGGCAACACCAGCACCGGCGATGCGATCTACATGCGCGGTTTCGACAGCTCCAGCAGCATCTTCGTCGACGGGCTGCGCGACCTCGGTTCGATCTCGCGCGACGTGTTCAACATCGAGCAGATCGAGGTCGAGAAAGGCCCGGCCGGCACCGACAACGGCCGCAGTGCGCCGACCGGCGCGATCAACCTGGTCAGCAAGCAGGCGCACCTGGACAACGCCAGCAGCGCCACGCTGTCCGGCGGCGACCATGGCCAGCGCCGCGCGACCGCGGACTGGAACCAGGCCCTGGGCGCCAGCAGCGCGCTGCGGGTCAACGTGATGGGCCAGGACAGCGACGCCATCGGCCGCGACCATGTCGCCAACAAGCGCTGGGGCCTGGCCTCGTCGCTGGCGTTCGGCCTGGGCACCGACACGCGCTACCTGCTCGACCTGCTGTATGTGAAGCAGGACAACGTCCCCGATGGCGGCGTGCCGACCATCGGCCTGCCCGGCTACAGTTCGCCGGATCCCACACGGCCGTGGCTCGGCAGCGCGGCGCGCGTGGATAGCCGCAACTTCTACGGCACCCGCGCCGACCACGACGACGTGACCGCGAAGATGGCCACCTTCCGCATCGAGCACGACGTCTCCGACACGGTCAAGCTGACCAACACCGCGCGCTGGGGCCGCAACGAACAGGATTACCTGCTGTTCGCGTTCATGCCCAACGCCGCCAACCTGCGCACGCCGAATCCGGCCGATGCATCGACCTGGACGGTGCTGCGCAGCCTGCCGACCTTCAAGGACCAGCAGTACACCATCCTCGCCGACCAGTTGAACCTGCGCGTGGACTTCGCCACCGGTGCGGTACGGCACACCCTCAGCACCGGCGTGGAAGCCTCGCGCGAGGAACTGCGCAGCTGGGGCCACAACCTCGTCGACCGCGCCGCCTGGCTGGCGGCCAATCCGGCCAACCTGTATGCGCCGGACTGGAACACCACGCCACTGCGCTCCGCGCGCAATGGCGCGCGCAGCCACGGCACCACCACCACCTACTCGGCCTACGCCTTCGACACGCTGAAGTTCGGCGAGAGTTTCCTGGTCACCGCCGGGGTGCGCGCGGACCGCTACAAGACCGACTTCGACAGCCTGGTGTGCACCTCCGCCACCTCCACCGCCGCGCCCTGCACCACCGTGGTCGGCCTGGACACCGACATCGCCGACACGTTGTTCAGCTGGAAACTCGGCGCGGTCTACAAGGCCAACGAGGACGTGAGCGTGTACGCCAACTTCGCCACCTCGCAGCAGCCGCCCGGCGGCAGCACGCTGGAACTGAGCGCCTCGGCCAACAACGCCAACAATCCGCGCTTCGATCCGCAGAAGGCCAAGACCGCCGAAGTCGGCACGAAGTGGAATTTCCTCGACGATGCGCTGTTCGCGACGCTGGCGCTGTTCCGCACCGACGTGAACAACGAGATCGTGCAGGGCAGCGACGGGCTGTACTACCAGAGCGGCGCAAAGCGCGTGCAAGGCATCGAGCTGTCGGCGGTCGGCAAGCTGACCGAGCGCTGGTCCGTGTCCAGCGGCTACACCAAGCTGGATGCGCGGGTGCGGCAAGGCACGACAGTTTCGCAGGACGGCAGCCAGGATCTCGCCTATACCCCGGACAGCGCGTTCACCGCCTGGACCACCTACACCCTGCCGTTCGGGCTGACCGTCGGCGGCGGCGTGCGCTACTCGGGCGAGATGCAGCGCGGCCGCGACAGCGCGGTCGGCACGCCGGCGTTCGTGAAGTCATACACGGTGTGGGACGCGGTGCTGAGCTACCCAGTCAACGACCACCTGGCGCTGCGCCTGAACGCCTACAACCTGTTCGACAAGGACTACGTCGCCGCGATCAACAAGAGCGGCTTCCGCTACACACCCGGCGCGCCACGCTCGGTGCTGCTGACCGCCGAGGTCCGGTTCTGACCGACCGCGCCTGCCAATGCGCGGTGGACGCCCTATCCTGGGCGTCCACCACCGGAGCGCCGCATGCTGTTGCACATTCCCGACATCCTCAGCGCCGATGAGGTCGCACGGTTCCGCCAGGCACTGGAGACCGCCGACTGGGTGGACGGCCGCGAAACCGTCGGCACGCAGGGCGCGCAGGTCAAGCGCAACCTGCAACTGGCCGATGCCTCGCCGCTGAAGCAGGAACTCGGCCAGGCAGTGCTGAGCGCGCTGGCGCGCAGCCCGCTGTACTTCGCCGCGGCGCTGCCGCTGCGCACCATCCCACCGCGCTTCAATCGCTATGCCGGCGGTGGCAGCTACGGCCTGCACGTCGATGGCGCGGTGATGACCCAGGCCGCCACCGCCGCGCAGCCGGCGCTGACCGTGCGCAGCGACCTGTCCTGCACGCTGTTCCTCAGTGCGCCGGAGGAGTACGAAGGCGGCGAACTGCTGATCCACGACACCTACGGCGAGCACGAGGTCAAGCTGCCCGCCGGCGACCTGATCCTGTATCCGTCCAGCAGCCTGCACCGGGTCGCGCCGGTGGCGCGCGGCGCGCGGCTGGCCTCGTTCTTCTGGGTGCAGAGCCTGGTACGCGACGCCGCCCGCCGGCAGACCCTGTTCGACCTGGACACCGCGATCCAGGCGCTGACCGCCAGCGGCGCGGACGCAGCGGCGCTGCTGCGCCTGACCAACGTCTACCACAACCTGCTGCGCGACTGGTCGGAGACCTGAGCGTGCGCGGCCACGCGGACGCGGCCCGCACCGCCAACGTGGGTTCGCGCAGCGCCGGGTGCGGGCGTCCGGGCAATACACCATTGCACGTGGTCGACGCGTGAGCCGCCCAGACTCACCCGCCGCATCCCGCCCCAATGCCGGAATCGCCACCCTGCACGGCCGCAGCATGGGCACGCACTGGAGCGCCAGACTGGTCGCACCGCGCGAGCATGACCTACCGACGCTGCGCGACGCGATCCAGGCCCGGCTCGATCTGGTGGTCGCGCAGATGAGCACCTGGGACGCGCAGTCTGATCTCGTCCGCTACAACCGCGCCGACGCCGACAGCTGGCACGCCTTGCCGGCCGCGTTGGACACGGTGCTGCGCTGCGCGCTGGAGGTGGCGCAGCGCAGCGACGGCGCCTTCGACCCCACCATCGGCGCCGTGGTCGGCCTGTGGGGGTTCGGCGCCGAGGCCGGCGATCGACGGGTGCCGGGCGCCGCGGCACTGCAACAGGCCCGCGCCGCCGGCGACTGGCACCGGCTGCACGTCGACGGCGCTGGCCGCTGGCAGCAGCCGGGCGGGCTGCAGTTGGATCTGTCGGCGATCGCCAAGGGCTACGGTGTCGACCTGGCGGCGGCGGCACTGCGTGCGCATGGCGTGGACAGCGCATTGGTCGAGGTCGGCGGCGACCTCTACGGCTACGGTCGCAAGCCGGATGGTCAGGCGTGGCGCGTGCTGATCGAGGCTGCGCCTGCAGAGGAACGGCGCGGCGACGTGGCGCCACGCGCGCTCGCGGTCGATGGCCTGGCGGTGGCCACGTCCGGCGATCGCTGGCACCACTTCGAGCAGGACGGCCGCCGCTACGGACACCTGCTGGACCCGCGCAGCGGCCGCCCGATCGCCGCGACGCTGGCCGCGGTCACGGTGGCGGCTGCCGATGCGATGCGCGCCGACGCCTGGGCCACGGCATTGGGCGTGCTTGGGGTCGAGGCCGGACTGGCCTGCGCCGAGCGCGAGGGGCTGGCAGTGCGCTTCCTGCTGCGCCACGCCGGCGGTGTGCGGGAACGGCTCAGCAGCGCCTTCGCCGCATTGCGCGACGCATGAGCGTGCGCCGCTCGCGGTGGCCGCTTTCGTGCGGGCACGCTGAACCCCGCTGCCTGCCGTCGCTGCCTGCAGTGACGCCCCGACCACACCGATCGCATCCCACCACCATTGCGCGATGCTCGAAGGCGTGATCGCGCAACATCGGGTACAGCGCAGGCAGCGCACAGTGTTGGGCCGTCGCATGCGGGCCGGATGCGCATATGGCGGGAGGCGTGGCAGCGATTCCCGCCTTGCGCCGCGCGCGGCGCGGGGACGCGTCGCGCGCCGATGGCCACGGTCCGCCGCGAAGGCGGACCGTCGCGGTTACGCGGCGACCGAGAACGAGGTCGACGCGCTGGCGTTGCTGCCGTAGCTGCGATACTGGTCCGACGCCAACTTGAGCAGCAATGCGTAGGCATCCTGCGCGCTGCTGGTACTGGAGGCGGAGCTGGAATCGGAACTGCTGGCAGAACTGGAACTCGAACTGCTGGTGGCGCTGGCATCGGCACTGCTTGCACCGGCACCGGCACCGCCCTCGCCACCCCGCGGCGGCGGCGGCCCCATCGGGCGCATGCCGCTCTTCAGTTCCTGCAGGCTGATGCCGCCGTCCTTGTCGCTGTCGAGCTTGGCGAACAGGTCGCTGCTGTCGCTGCCATTGGCGGCGGCGCTCAGTTCCTTGCTGCTGATGACGCCGTCGCCATCGGTATCCAGGCTGCTCAGGATCGACTTGGCGTCCTTGTCGGCACCGCCCTGCGGCGGCGGCGGCGGCGCCAGGGCCTGGGAGAACTCGCTCTCGCTGACGGTACCGCCACCGTCCTGGTCCAGCATGCTCATCAGGCCATCGATGTCGATGCTGGAACTGCTGTCGCTCTCGCTGGACTTCAGCGCCGCGCTCAGCTCGGAACTGCTGAGGCTGCCGTCATTGTCGCTGTCGATGCTCTTGAACAACTTCTGGAGCGGATTCTGCTCCGCGGTTTGCGTGGTTTGCGTCGTCTGTGCGGACGCACTGCTGGCCGTACTGAAGCGGCTGGCAGCATAGGCCGAACTGCCACTGCTGATGCTGCTGATCATGCGAACCCCCTAGTGTCATGAAGTGCAGTCGTGGAATGCAGCGATCGCTGCGGTCATGGCTGCTCCGACGGGTCAACCCGACATCGGCAGTGTCGAGGCATGGCTTGTCAGCAAGATATCGGCTTTGTATCAGAACTGAAACACACGCTGAATTCACATCTAGCGTGCCGAAGGGCCTGCCAGCGGCTGGTGTCGCGCGACACCCGCGCACCGGCGCATGCCCGGGCCAGACGAGGCCGGCCATCGGTGAGGCAGCAACGCTGCGAGGCGGAAAAGACGCAGGTCCGGCAGGACCGGGCACGCCGCTGTGGGCACGCGGCCAGGCCGGCCCCGCTCAGCGGGCGGCGGGCACCCCCACCTGATGCGGCTCGAACAGATACCCCTTGCCGCGCACGGTGCGGATCCATTGCGGCACCAGCGGGTCGTCGCCGAGCTTCTGGCGCAACCGCGAGACCTGCAGATCGATGCCGCGGCTGCCCGCCGCGGCGCTGGCCTCGCCATCGCCGAGTGCGGTGCGCAGCGTCTCGCGCGTGAGCACCTCGCCGGGCTGCTCGAGGAACACCGCCATCAACCGCAGTTCGCCAGGCGACAGCGGAATCGTCCGCCCGTCCGGCGCCACCGCCTGGTGACGCGCAGCATCGACCTGCCAGCCGCCCTGCGCCGCCGGCGGCGGCTGCGTGGCACGAACCCGGCGCAACACCGCATTGAGCCGCGCCACCAGTTCGCGCAGGTCGGGCGGCCGCACCAGGAAATCGTCCGCCCCCAGATCCAACCCGATCACCCGGTCCACCGGCTCGGCGCGATCGGCCATCATCACGATGGCGATGTCGCCGCGGTCGCGCAGATGCCGGCACAGGCGCAGACCCTCGGCGCCGTCGAGGCCGGCATCGAGCACCACGGCGTCGTAATGCCCAGCCGCCAGTTGCGCCTGCAGCTGCGGCGCACTGTCGGCGTCGTGGGTCTGCAGATTGAAACAGGCCAGGTAACCGCGGATCCGGTCGCGCAAGGCCGCGTCCGCGTCCGCCACCAGAATTTTCGCCATCCACCTGTTATCCGAGACCACCTGTCGGCTTCCGCTGTTCGGCCCGGGTGGCCGCGTCCGCGCATTGGACGCGGTCAGCGCCGACGCCGCAAGAGCCGCGCGCACGGCGTCGCAGGCTCAATCGGCGGGGGTCGCCAAGGCCTCGATGCGTATCGCCAGCAACTCCCCACCCCCGCTCAAAGCAAAGCGGCGCCTGGCATCGGCGGCCAACCAGGCGCTGTCGCCGACCGCCAACGGCGGCAGTCCGCTGGCCGCATCGAACTGCGCTTGCCCTGCCAGAAGATGAACGGCCCAGGCGACACCGGGTTCGGCGAAGAACAGCATCGGCCCGACCAGCGGCCGGTGCAGCAGTTGCGTGCGCAGCCGGTCGCGTCGCCACATGAGGTTGAAATCGTGGGTCGGCCCGTCCAGCAACTCGCCGCGCAGCGGCCGCTCGCCGGCGAAGCGCAGGCGCGCGCACGGGTCATGCAGCACCTGCTCCTCGCCGTCGTCGAAGCGCAGGCGTACGCCGTTGCCGCGCAGCAGGACCAGTTCGCGGTCGATCCCGGGAAAGGGCGAAAAGGCCGCGTCCTGCTCGATCTCGGCGATGGACAGACGCAGCAGCCAGTCGTCGCCGACAGTCGGCAGCCGCAGGATCTCCCGGGTCCAGCCCAGGCCGTTGCGCCAGCGTTCGCGGCGATACTCGTTGGCGGGAATGACCCGCGCAGGCAGCGTGCACCCATCCATCCGCGCATTCTGCACGATCGCGGCAACGGCGCCGGCCTCCTGGCCCGCCCGCGGGGATGCGGGGGCAACGCAAGACGCGCCATGGCCCCAAAAAAAACATCGCCCGGCTGCACGTCACTGTGCAACGCCGGGCGACGATGTACCTCCCTGTCGGCGTCCTGCCTTCCCCCTTCGCGTCCTGCTCAGTGAGGCTGCGGCCGCGCATCCAGCGCCGGCCCTATCCTTTCGTTGCAAATCCCTTTAACGCCTTTCCACCGGCTTGGCAGCTGCCTGCTTGGCGGCTGTCGGCGCGGGTGCCTTCGTGGCGCCCACATCGATCCGGTCGCGGTTCCGTTCGACCGTCTTGAGTCCGATGCCCTTCACCAGTGCCAGTTCCTCGGCGCTCTTGAAGGGTCCGTGCGCCTGCCGGTAGTCGACGATCGCCTGAGCCTTGGCGGCTCCCACGTTCACCAACACCTGGTCGATTTCCTCCGCTCCAGCGGAGTTGATGTTGACCTTGTCCGCGGCGAGCGCGGAACCGGACAGCATCAGGGCAACGACCAGCGACTTCAGGACCACGATAAAAGACTGCATGGCAACGCTCCTTGTGACTTGGATGGGGACTTCGCCGGCCTTTCCTGCCGGCGTGGTCAGCATCGCTCGCCACATGGGTACAGCCTATCGTCGGAGCGCGTCACAAACAGCAGGTAAACGGCGCGTCGCCGTGTAGGAAAAACCCTACAAGGGCACCGGGGCGTAGAATGGCTGCACACGTGTGCAATCATTTCGGAGCTTTTTCATGGACAGTGCCAAGATCGACCGTTTCCTGAGCGAAAAGTGGGATGACGACATCGTCCCGCAACTGGTCGATTACATCCGCATCCCCAACAAATCGCCGATGTTCGACGCCGATTGGGTCGCGCACGGCTATATGGCCGATGCGGTGGCGCTGATGGAGCGCTGGGCGCGGGCGCAGGCGATCCCAGGCCTGCAGGTGGAGGTGGTGCAACTGGAAGGCCGCACGCCGTTGATCTACCTGGAAGTCCCGGCCAGCAGCGACGTCACCGGCGAGGACACCGTGCTGCTGTACGGGCACCTGGACAAGCAGCCGGAAATGACCGGCTGGGACGCCGACCTCGGCCCGTGGACCCCGGTGCTCAAGGGCGACCGCCTGTACGGCCGCGGCGGCGCCGACGACGGTTATGCCCTGTTCGGTTCGCTGGCGGCGATCCAGGCGCTGCAGGACCAGGGCATCCCGCACGCGCGCTGCGTGGTGCTGATCGAGGCCTGCGAGGAATCGGGCAGCTACGACCTGCCCGCCTACGTCGACCACCTGGCGGCGCGGATCGGCAAGCCCTCGCTGGTGGTGTGCCTGGATTCGGGCTGCGGCAACTACGAGCAGCTGTGGTGCACGACCTCGCTGCGCGGCCTGGCCGGCGGCAACTTCAGCGTCAAGGTGCTCAGCGAAGGCGTGCACTCGGGCGACGCCTCCGGCGTGGTGCCGTCGAGCTTCCGCGTACTGCGCGACCTGCTGTCGCGGCTGGAGGACGAAGCCACCGGCAAGATCAAGGTCGACGGCCTGTACGCCGACATCCCCGAGGAGCGGCTGGCGCAGGCGCGCAAGGTCGCCGAGGTGCTGGGCGACGAGGTCTACAGCAAGTTCCCGTTCCTGCCCGGCATGCGGCCGATGCAGGAGGATCTGTCCGAACTGGTGCTCAACCGCACCTGGCGCCCGGCGCTGTCGGTGACCGGTGCCGACGGCCTGCCGCCGCTGGCCTCGGCCGGCAACGTGCTGCGCCCGGAGACCGCGGTGAAGCTGTCGCTGCGCCTGCCGCCGACGCTGGACGGCAAGCGCGCCGGCGAACTGCTCAAGGAAGTGCTGCTGCGCGACCCGCCGTATGGCGCCGAGGTGTCGCTGGCGCTGGAGAAGTCCTCCTCCGGCTGGAACGCGCCGGCGCAGTCGCCGTGGCTGACCGATGCGATCGAAGCGGCCTCGCAGGCGGCGTTCGGCAAGCCGGCGATGTACATGGGCGAAGGCGGCTCGATCCCGTTCATGGGCATGCTCGGCGAGAAGTTCCCCGGCGCGCAGTTCATGATCACCGGCGTGCTCGGCCCGCATTCCAACGCGCACGGCCCCAACGAGTTCCTGCACATCCCGATGGGCAAGCGGGTCACCGCCTGCGTGTCGCGGGTGATCGCCGCCCACCATGCCGCCAGCCTGCGCGGCGAGACCACCGGCAGCGCGGCGGTGGCCGGCGGCGAGCAGCATGGCGGACATGGCTGTTGTTGAGGGACCGGGATGACCAGCCATTCGGCTGTGTAAAAGCGGGGATTCGGGATTGGGGATTGGCGAAGCCGGTTCCTGAGTGACTGATCCGTCCCCGGTTTGCGGTGGGAGAGGCGTCGGCTCCGACGCGGCGCCTTTCCGATAGTGTCATCCGTGCGGCGCGGGCGGCCGCCTTCCATGGGCGTGCCGCCTGCGCGGCGCACGCAAGCATCGACGCCATCACCGTCGATCTGGCACGATCCGACGCTGATTCCCTTCCGCGTCCGGAACGCTTCCCATTCACACTCTGTTCGGCAGCGACAGCTGGCTCTACATCATCCTGGTGGGCTTCGTGGTCGGCCTGCTGGCGCGTTTCCTCGGCCCCAGCAGCGGGCGCTCCGGCTGCCTGTTCACCGTGTTGCTGGGCATCGCCGGTGCGTTGCTGGCCGGCTGGTTCGGCCACTACATGGGTTGGTACAGCCGCGGCGAGCCGGCGGGCTTCCTCGGTGCGCTGCTCGGCGCCATCGCCCTGCTCGCGTTGTTGCGGCTGTTCTCCAGCAAGCGCTGAGGCGCGGCGCGCCGCTCGCCACGGCGGCGGCGCCCGTTTACGCTGTGCGGCTCGTTTCCGCCGCAGCCTGCCGATGAGCGCCAGCCCAACCGTTCCCGATGTCCTTGCGGCACGCGCCGCACACCGCCTGGCCTGGGCGCGCACGGCGCTGGGCGATGCACAGGCGACGCTGGAGCGCGCCTCGGTGGATGCCGGCCAGCGCAGCTACTGGCGCAGCCACGGCCACGGCGTCAGCCGCATCGTGATGGATTCGCCGCCGGACCTGGAAGACGTGCGGCCGTGGCTGCGCATGCACGCCCTGCTGCACGGCGGCGGCGTGCGGGTCCCGGAAATCCTGGCGCAGGACGCGGAGGCCGGCTTCCTGCTGCTGGAAGACCTGGGGCAACCGACCCTGGCGCAACGCCTGGACGCGACCACCGCGGACGCGCACTTCGATGCTGCGCTCGGCCAGTTACTGCGCCTGCAGGCGATCGCGCCGCCGCCAGGCATGGGCGTGTTCGGCGAGGCGCTGCTGCAGCGCGATGCCGGGCTGTTCGAGGAGTGGTTCCTGCAACGCCATCTCGGGATCGGCCTGGACGACGACGAGTGCGCGGCCCTGCACGCAGTGCAGCGCCAGCTCATGGACAACGCGCTGGCCCAGCCGCAGGTGCTGGTGCATCGCGACTTCATGCCGCGCAACCTGATGCCGGCGGCCGCTGGTCCGGCGGTGCTGGATTTCCAGGACTGCGTGATCGGGCCGGTGGCCTACGACCCGGTCAGCCTGTTCAAGGACACCACGGTTAGCTGGCCGCTGGCACGGGTGGATGCCTGGCTGGCCGGCTACCACGCACGCGCGCTGCAGGCCGGCATTCCGGTGCCGCCGCTGGCGCAGTTCCTGCGCGACGCCGAGTGGATGGGCATCCAGCGCCATCTGAAGAACCTGGGCATCTTCGCGCGGTTGAACTATCGCGACGGCAAGGCCTGGTACCTGGACAACGTGCCGCGCTTCATCGCCTACCTCGACGAGGCGTTGCCGCGGCACTCCACCTTGCAGCCGCTGGCGCAACTGCTGCAGACGCGGATCAAGCCGGCCCTGGCGCAGCGCGCGGCGGCTGGCGCATGAAGGCACTGATCTTCGCCGCCGGCCTCGGCGAGCGCATGCGGCCGCTGACCGCGCACACGCCCAAGCCACTGCTGGCGGTGGGCGGCACGCCGCTGATCGTCTGGCACCTGCGCAAGCTCGCTGCGCTGGGCGTACACGAGGTGGTGATCAACACGTCCTGGCTGGCCGAGCAGTTCCCGCAGACGCTCGGCGACGGCAGCGCGTTCGGGCTGCATATCGCCTATTCCTACGAAGGCGCCACGCCGCTGGAAACCGGCGGCGGCATGCTGCACGCACTGCCGCTGCTCGGCGAGGCGCCGTTCCTGCTGGTCAACGGCGACATCTGGACCGACTTCGATTTCGCCCGGCTGGCGCCCGAGCCGCCCGGCCTGGCGCAACTGGTGCTGGTGGATCCGCCGGCCTATGCCGCGCATGGCGATTTCGCCCTGCAGGACGACGGGCACGTGCACAACGCCGGCGAACCGCTGCTCACCTACGCCGGCATCGGCATGTACCGCCCTGCCCTGCTGCGCGACTGGCAGACCATCGCCGCCCCGGCGCCGACCGCGCCGGGCGTGCCGCCCCGCTTCTCGGTGGTGCCGCTGCTGCGCGCGCATGCAGACCAGGGGCAACTCCATGGGCTGCGGCACCACGGACGCTGGACGGACGTGGGGACGCCGCAGCGGTTGGCAGAGTTGGATGAAGTGCTGGGAATGGGGAAACGGGAATCGGGAATGGGGAAAAGCTGAGTCCCCTCGAGCTTCGGCAACCTCAACCACCGCAGACGTCCTCGCCCACCACAGGCGGCAGGTTCAAATCCCGCCCCGCTACATCTTTGTTAGCTGCGGCAACCGGTGCATCGATTGCATGCTGCTTTTTTTGCTATTCCGGCTTCTGCGTACCGCGTGAGTTATCGCGCTTCAGCTTTTACCCATTCCCGATTCCCCATTCCCGATTCCCACCCTCCGCAAAAACGGCACCGTCACCCGCCGCTGCGCGGCCAGCGATTCGCGGTCCAGGCGTTCCAGCAGACCGATCAGGCCGGCCAGGTCGCGGCCGGCGTGCGTCAGCAGCCAGTCGATCGCCGCATCCTCCAGCACCAGGCCACGGCGCTGGGCGCGCTCGCGCAGCACCGCGGCGCGGCCGGCGTCGTCAAGCGGCGCCAGGGCGATGCGGGTGCACTGCGACAGCCGCGAGCGCAGGTCGGGCAGGCTGAGCGCCAGGCCGTCGGGCATGGCCTGCGCGGTGTACAGCAGGGTCACCCCGGCGCTGCGCGCACGGTTGTGGAAATCGAACAGCGCCACCTCGTCCTCGCGCTGCCCGGCGATCGCGTCCAGGCCGTCGAGGGCGACCAGATCGCGGCCCTCCAGTGCTTCCAACGCATCGCGCAGGCGGCCGGCGGCGGCCTGCAGCGGCAGGTAGGCGGCGCTGCGCCCCGCCTGTTCGGTGGCCGCGCACAGCGCCAGGGCCAGGTGGGTCTTGCCGGTGCCGGCGGGGCCGGACAGGTACACCCAGTCGTCGGCGGCGCCGTCGGCGACTGCCTGCAGCTGAGCCAGCAGCCCATCCGGCGCGCCCAGATAGCGGTCCAGGCGCTGCTCCGGCGGATAGCGCAGGGCCAGCGGCAGTTGCGGCACGCTCACGGTTGATCGGGGCTGCGCGGCGGCAGTTCGATGATGGTGGTGCGCTCGGTGGCGGTGTCCAGCAGGATCGCCGACTTCTCGCCCGCATACAGGTCGCTCTGCCGGTACTGCTCGTGCAGGTAGTGCAGCAGCACGTTGGCCACCGCCGCCACCGGCAACGCCAGCAGCATGCCGAGGAAGCCGAACAGCTGGCCACCGGCCATCACCGCGAAGATCACCGCCACCGGGTGCAGGCCGATCTTGTCGCCGACGATGCGCGGGGTCAGCACGTAGCTCTCCAGCAACTGGCCGACGGTGAACACCACGCCGACCAGGATCAGCAACTGCAGGTCGAAGCCCTTGGCCTGCACCAGCGCGGCCAGTACCGCCAGCAGGATGCCGGTGGTCGCGCCCAGGTAGGGAATGAAGCTGATCAGGCCGGCGACGATGCCGATCAACAGGCCGAGCTTGAGCCCGACCAGGGTCAGGCCGCCGGCGTAGATCACGCCCAGCGCCAGCATCACCAGGAACTGGCCACGGATGAACGCGCCCAGCACCTCGTTGGACTGCAGTGCCAGGCGGGTGATCGTGGCGACGTGGTTGCGCGGGATGGTGGCGGCCACGCGCGCGACCAGCAGGTCCCAGTCGCGCAGGAAGTAGAAGGTCAGGATCGGCAGCAGCACCAGGTTGACCACCCAGGTCACCATCGCGAAGCCCGAGCGCGACAGGTAGCCGAAGAAGGTCGCGGCGACGCCGCCGGCCTGCTGCCAGTGCCCGCGGATCCAGTCGATCAGCCGCTCCGGGTCCAGCCAGCCCATCAGCTCCAGCCCGGTCTTGTGTTCGGCCCAGGGGATCGCGGTGCCCATGAACCAGTCGCGCGCCTGCGGCAGCACGTCGATGAAGGTGACGATCTGCCGCTCCAGCATCGGCACCAGGATCACCAGCGCCAGCACCAGCAGCAGCACCATCAGCACGAACACCAGGGTCACCGCCATGTTGCGCGAGCGCCCGGCGCGTTCCAGGCGGTCCACCAGCGGGTCGCCGAGCCAGCCGAGCAGCAGCGCCAGCACGAACGGGGTCAGGATCGGCGCCAGCAGCCACACCACCCACAGCACGCCGACGATCACCGCCGTCCATTTCAGGCGGCGCAGGAACAGCGCGATCTCGGCTTCGGGCGACAACGTCATTTCAGGCGGTACTCCGTCGGCTCGCTGTTGAGGATCACCGGACCCTCGACCGGCGCGACCACCGGCTGCAGCGCGGCGTCCGGGCCGAGCATGCGGTTCAGCCCGGACACGCCGCTGAGCAGGTCCAGATCCAGTTCCAGGCGATCGCCATCGGCGCGGATCGGCACGATGCGCCGCACCACCGAGGCGTTCTGCAGCGCGGCGGAGGCGCGCAGGTAGTCGTCGGCGCTGCGGATGCCGGTGATCACCACCCGGTAGATCCCGGCCGGGCCGGCGCTGACCGCCTTGGCGTAGCGCTTGACCAGGGCGTCGGCGGCACCGTCGGCACCGCTGGCCATGGCGCGGCGGGCATCGGCGTCGCTGGCCGACCAGGTCGACAGCACCTTGCCGCCATCGACGAAGGTCCAGTCCGCGGTCCAGCCGCCGGCCTTGCCGCGGTACAGCTTGCCGATCAGCTGCATCGGCGGGCTGTAGCGCGACGAGGCGCTGGCCACCGCGGCGGTGTCCTGGCGCCAGATCGCGCCGGCCAGGGCCTGCTCGGCGGCGTTGCCGGTGGGCAGGCCGAGGCGGAAGCCGCGCTCGATCGCGCGATCGAGCAGGCTGCGCGCGGCATTGGACTGTTGCACGCCGACCAGGCGCGGGCCGCTGCCGTCGTCGATGGCCAGCCACACCACCGGCTTGGGCCGCGGCTGCGGCCACACCGGCAGCCCCAGCGCCGCGGCCAGGCCGTCCACGTCCTGCGGGCGGAAGCGCGCCACCAGGATGGTGCGGAAGGTGGGCGCACCGCTCGGCGAGGTGCCCTGGTCCTGGCGGTAGTCGAAGGTGTCGACCAGGTTCTTGGCGTTGCGCAGCGCCTGGGTCACCCCGGGCCGCGACATCACGCCCTTGTCGCCGGAGATCTTGCCCAGCACCACGCCGAGCGCACGGGACAGGGCGCCGTTGCGGTCGGCCTCGCTCTGGCTGTTGACCGGCACTTCGGCGTCGTAGGGGCCGGTGGCGCCGGCCACGTCGCCCTCGGTGCGCAGCTCGGCCTGGGCCAGGGCGCTCACGGCAGGCAGGCACAGCGCGAAAGACAGAAGGAAGGCAAGGCTGCGGCGCATGAAGGGTCCAGTACTCGACGTATCCGGGGCGAATTGTTGCCCGAATGCGGGCCTAGCGCCAATGCGGCCTGTTAAAATCGCCGTCTTTCCGCCGACCCCGCCGCCCGTGACCACTTCCCAGCCCCCCGCCGCCGCCCCGTTGACCTACCGCGACGCCGGCGTCGACATCGATGCCGGCAATGCCGTCGTCGAACGCATCAAGCCCCTGGTCAAGCGCAGTTTCCGCCCCGAGGTGATGGGCGGGCTGGGCGGCTTCGGCGCGCTGTTCGACCTGTCCGGCAAGTACCGCGAGCCGGTCCTGGTGTCCGGCACCGACGGCGTCGGCACCAAGCTGAAACTGGCGCAGCAGCTCGGCCGCCACGACACCATCGGCATCGACCTGGTCGGCATGTGCGTCAACGACGTGCTGGTGCAGGGCGCCGAGCCGCTGTTCTTCCTGGACTACTTCGCCACCGGCAAGCTCGACGTGGAGACCACCGTGGCGGTGGTCGGCGGCATCGCCCGCGGCTGCGAACTGGCCGGCTGCGCGCTGATCGGCGGCGAGACCGCGGAAATGCCCGACATGTACCCGCCGGGCGAGTACGACCTGGCCGGTTTCACCGTCGGCGCGGTGGAGAAGTCGCAGCTGCTCGACGGCGCCCGGGTGCGCCAGGGCGACGTGCTGATCGGCATCGCCTCCTCCGGCCCGCATTCCAACGGCTATTCGCTGATCCGCCGCATCTACGACCGCGCCGGGCGCCCGGCCGACCTGCAGGTCGGCGGCGTGGCCCTGGCCGACGCGCTGATGGCGCCGACCGCGCTGTACGTCAAGCCGATCCTGTCGCTGCTGCGCGAACAGGGCGAAGGCATCCATGCCATGGCGCACATCACCGGCGGCGGCCTGACCGAGAACATCATTCGCGTCATCCCCGACGGCCTGGGCCTGGACATCCGCGCCAGCGCCTGGACCCTGCCGCCGGTGTTCGAGTGGCTGCAGCGCGAAGGCGCGGTGGCCGACAGCGAGATGTGGCGCACCTTCAACTGCGGCATCGGCTTCGTGCTGGTCGCCGCGCCGGAGCAGGTGGCCGCGCTGGAGCGCAGCCTGGACACCCTGGGTCTGGCGCACTGGCAGATCGGCGCGGTGGTCGCCGCCGCGGACGCTGGCGAACGCGTCCACATCGGCTGAGCCGCATGGCGGCGGCCAAGCGCGCCTGGCTGACGCTGGCGCTGGCGGTGTTCGCCGCCAGTTGGCTGCGGCCGCTGTGGCCGGCGGAACAGGCCATGCACAGCTCCCTGGCGGTGCTGGGCCTGGCCTGGCTGGTCTGGCACGACCGGCGCTGGCCGCTGCGCACCGGCCATTTCGCCGCCATCTGCCTCTTCATCAGCGTGCACAACGTCGCCGCGCACTGGCTGTATTCCAATGTGCCCTACGACCAATGGCTGCGCACATTGACCGGCGGTTGGTCGCCGAGCGCGGCGTTCGGCTGGCAGCGCAATCACACCGACCGGCTGATCCACCTGCTGTTCGGGGTGTGCTTCGCGCCGGCGCTGCGCGACCACGCGCGCCAGCGCTGGCCGGCGCTGTCGGCGCGGCAGGCCTTCGTGCTGGCGACGATGACGATCATGTGCGCCAGCCTGGTCTACGAATGGCTGGAGTGGCTGATCGCGCTGCTGCTGTCGCCGCAGCAGGCCGAGTCCTACAACGGCCAGCAGGGCGATCCCTGGGATGCGCACATGGACATGCTGCTGGCCACGCTGGGCTGCGCCAGCGCCTGGCCATGGCGACGTGCCGCGCCGTCGCTCCCCTCCACGCCGCGCTGAGACCGACGATGTCGCTGCCACCGCCTCTTCCCGCACGCGGCCACTCCGACACCGAGGTGGCGCGCGCCAACTTCGACTTGAACACGCTGTCGACCTTGTATGGCGTGATGGCGGGGATGCAGATCGTGGCGATGCTGCTGGTGAGTGCCGTCCTGGCCTACGGCGTGCACGAGGAGGCGCAGCTCAACGCCGTCGGCCAGAGCCCGGACGAGGCCCAGGGCGGCGTCATCGCGATCGCGATGCTGTCGTTCCTGCTGGGCGTCATCCTGCTTTCCCTGGTCCTCAACATCCTGGTAGCGCAGGCCTTGCGCCAACGTCGCCGGTTGGGGCTGTGCTACGCCGGCGCCGCGATCACCTGCTTCGGCTTCCCGCTTGGCACTGCGCTGGGCATCGCCACCTTGCTGACGCTGCAACGCCCCGCGGTGGGCGCCCTGTTCCGGAACCCTGTCCGATGACGCTTCGCCTCGCCGTGCTCGCCTCCGGCCGCGGCTCCAACCTGCAGGCCATCCTCGCTGCGATCGCCGCCGGCACCCTCGATGCCGAGGTGGTCGGCGTATTCGGCGACCGTCCCGAGGCGCCGGCGCTGGCGATGGTGGCGCCGGACCGACGCTGGGCGGCCCAGCCCAAGACCTTCCCCGACCGCGCCGCGTTCGACCAGGCGCTGGGCGACGCCGTCGCCGCGGCGCAGCCGGACTGGGTGGTCTGCGCCGGCTACATGCGCATCCTCGGTGCCGGCATCGTGCAGCGTTTCGGCGGACGCCTGCTCAACATCCACCCCTCGCTGCTGCCCAAGTACCGCGGGCTGCACACCCACGCCCAGGCCTTGGCGGCCGGCGACGCCGAGCACGGCGCCAGCGTGCATTTCGTGGTGCCGGAACTGGATGCCGGTGCGGTGATCGCGCAGGTACGGGTGCCGGTGCAGGCCGGCGACGGCCCGGACGACCTGGCGCAGCGCCTGCTGCCGCGCGAGCACCGGCTGCTGTGCGCGGTGCTGCGGCTGGCGGCAGCAGGCCGCCTGGCTGAACGGGACGGCAAGGTGTGGCTGGACGGTCAGTGCCGGTTTAGTCCGATGCGCCTAGATTGCGACGACGTGCTGCTTCCCTGAATGCGCTGCCGCACCTGTCCGCGGCCCCTCCCCTCTTCCCTCCCGCTCACGCCAGCCGATCCCATGAAGCTCGCTCCGCGTCCGTTCGCCCTCCTCGTCGCGTCCGGCCTCGGCCTGCTGGCGCCCATCGTCGCTGCGCAGGTCGCGCCGGCACCCGTCGCGCAGCCGGTGCCGCAGACCGCTCCTGCTCCGACACCGCCCGCCACCGCCGCGCCCGCACCGGCCACCGCAGCGGCGCCGGCGCTGCCGGCGGAGGCATGGACGCCGCCGCCGCTGCAGCCCTTCGTCGCCACCTACGACGCGCTATACAAGGGCAAGCCGGCCGGCGACGCGCGCATGGACGTGGTGCATACCGGCGGCGACCAGTGGCGGGTCGACCTGGGCGTGCACGGCCGCAGCGGCTTCGCCAGCATCCTTGGGCTGAACATCGAGCAGAGCACGGTGTTCACCGTGCAAGACGGCCGCTACGTCCCGCAGAGCCAGAGCACGGTCAAGAAGGCGGTGTTCTTCGGCAAGAAGGTCACCGGGGTGTACGACTGGAAGCAGGGCGTGGCGCGCTGGGACGGCGACCTGAAGAAGGACCGGCAGGCGCCGATCCCGCTGCAGCCCGGCGACCAGAGCGCGCTGCTGCTCAACCTCTCGCTGATGCGCGACGCGCAGCCCGGCAAGACCATGACCTATCGTTTCGTCGACGTCGGCCGGGTACGCGAACATGTGTACCGCGCCGCCGACCAGACCGAGACCGTGCAGGTCGGCGACATCAGCTACGACGCATTGCGGGTGTCGCGCACCAACGGCGGCCGCAATGAGACCATCCTGTGGATCGCCAACGGCGTGCCGACGCCGGTGCGCATCCTGCAGCGCGAAGACGGCGAAGACCGCATCGACCTGCGCCTGACCGAATACCAAGGAGCCTGACCATGACCCGCATCGCCCGCCCGCTGACCGCCCTCGCCGCTGCCCTGCTGGCCACCGCCAGCCTGCCCGCCCTGGCCCTGGAGCCGTTCACCGCGGACTACCAGGCCAGCTACATGGGCATGCAGGCCAACGGCGTGATGACCCTGGCCAAGCAAGGCGGCGACCGCTGGCGCTACAGCCTGGCGATCAAGAACCAGGTCGCCGACCTCAGCCAGAGCACCGTGTTCGAGGAAAAAGGCGGGCAGTTGCGTCCGCTCAGCAGCGACGACCGCTCGGTGTTCCTGATCAAGAAGAAGGCGGTGACCGCCAACTACGACTGGAGCACCGGCCAGGCGACCTGGGGCGGCGACCTCAAGGCCGACCGCCGCGGCCCGGTGAAACTGCAGCCGGGCGACATGGACGCGCTGCTGATCAACCTGGCGATCGCGCGCGACGTCAACGCCGGCAAGACCCCGAGCTACCGCATGGTCGACGAGGGCCGCGCCAAGCCGATGACCTACCGCATCGCCGGCAAGGAAGCGGTCACCGTCAACGGCAAGACCGAGCAGGCGACCAAGGTCAGCCGCACCGACGGCTCCAAGGAAATCGTGGCCTGGATCGTGCCGGACATGCCGGTGCCGGTGCGCATCCTGCAGCGCGAGAACGGCCAGGACGCGCTGGACCTGACGATCAAGGCGTTGCGCTGAAGAGCCGGGAATGGGGAATTGGGAATGGGGAATCGTGAAAGCGGTTCCCCGCGCGTGATCGTTCCCGTGTGGGGGCTGGGATTGGGGAGCCGGGATTGGGGAATCGAACAGCGGCCCCCCGCCCGGGTTTTTCCCATGTAGGAGCGGCTTCAGCCGCGACGCGGTGAGCCTGGATTCGGGATTCGCAACAGCAACTCCCTGCCCATGGTGCTTCCCATGTGGGAGGGGCTTCAGCCCCGACGCGCGGATGCGAATCGTCTTGCGGAAACCAGCTGGCGACTTGCGGCAGACCCCAAGCGGCGCACGTCGACTGCTAACCACGGCACATGGATCGTAACGACCGGCCGTGCCTTTCCCCACCGCACTCCCAACGCGGGCGCCGACTGGGCAGCGCCCTGCCCCACGCCGCTACTTCTTCTCCGCCGGCGCGGCCTTGAAGGTGGTGCGGCAATCCACGCGGATCTGCGCGCCGGTGCTGCGCCAGTAGAACGTGCTGCACTCGCGCGGGCCGTTGTGGGTGCGGCTGACGCCGACCGCGTAGAACGACTGCCAGATCTCGTCGCGGGTGACCTGGCCGTCGCCGTTCCAGTCCATGTCGCGCTCCTCGATGCCCTGGGTGATGGCGATGCCGGTGTACCAGGCATAGCCGACCCAGGCCAGCAGCACCACCACGATCGCCAGCAACACCTTGCGCCGGCGGCTGAAGCGGCCGCTGAGGATCATGCGACGCGCCGGATGGACGCGCCCAGCGCCCCCAGCTTCTCCTCGATGTTCTCGTACCCCCGGTCCAGGTGGTAGATGCGGTCGATGGTGGTGTCGCCGTCGGCAACCAGGCCGGCCAGGATCAGCGAGGCCGAGGCGCGCAGGTCGGTGGCCATCACCGGCGCGCCGCTGAGCCGCTCGGCGCCGCGCACGATCGCGGTGTGCCCTTCGATCTGGATGTCCGCGCCCAGCCGCAGCAGTTCGTTGACGTGCATGAAACGGTTCTCGAAGATCGTTTCGTTGATCACGCCGACGCCGTCGGCCACGCAGTTGAGCGCCATGAACTGCGCCTGCATGTCGGTGGGGAATGCCGGATACGGCGCGGTGGTCAGGCTGACCGCGCGCGGGCGCTTGCCGTGCATGTCCAGGCGGATCCAGTCCTCGCCGGTCTCGATGCTGGCGCCGGCCTCGGTGAGCTTGTCCAGCACCGCGTCGAGGGTGTCGGCGCGCGCGCGGCGCACGGTGACGCTGCCGCCGGTCATCGCCGCGGCGACCAGGAAGGTGCCGGTCTCGATGCGATCCGGCAGCACCGCGTGGCGACCGCCGGACAGGCGCTCCACGCCGTGCACGACGATGCGCGAGGTGCCGGCGCCTTCGATCTTCGCGCCCAGCGCGATCAGGCAGTCGGCCAGGTCGCTGACCTCCGGCTCCATCGCCGCGTTCTCCAGCACGGTGGTGCCCTCGGCCAGGGCCGCGGCCATCAGCACGTTCTCGGTGCCGGTGACGCTGACCATGTCGAACACGTAGCGGCCGCCCTTGAGCCGGCCGTTGCTGCTGGCCTTGATGTAGCCGTTCTCGACGCTGATCTCCGCGCCCAGCGCCTGCAGGCCCTTGATGTGCTGGTCGACCGGCCGCGAACCGATCGCGCAGCCGCCCGGCAGCGACACTTCGGCCGCGCCGAACTTGGCCAGCAGCGGGCCCAGCACCAGGATCGAGGCGCGCATGGTGCGCACCAGCTCGTACGGGGCGACGTGCTGGTCGACCTTGCGCGGGTCGACGGTGATCGCGCTGCCGCGCGCCAGCGTGCCTTCGTCGATGGTGACTTCCGCGCCAAGCTCGCCGAGCAGCTTCACCGTGGTGATCACGTCGTGCAGTTGCGGCACGTTGGTGATCTCCACCGGCGCATCGGCCAGCAAGGTCGCGCAGAGGATCGGCAGCACGGCGTTCTTGGCGCCGGAAATGTTCACTTCACCGTGCAGCGCGTTGCCGCCGGTCACTACGATTTTGGCCATGGGTCTCGTGGGGGAAGGGAAAAAGGGAAAAACGGGCGCGGCGGCTCAGCCGGCGGCGCGCCCGGCCTGCTCGGGGGTCAGGGTATTCAGGGCCAGCGCGTGGATCGCCCCGCCCATCAGATCGCCCAGGGTGGCGTAGACCATGCGGTGGCGGGCCAGCGGCAGCTTGCCGGCGAAGGCGGCGCTGACCACGGTGGCCTCGAAGTGCACGCCGTCGTCGCCCTGCACCTGCACCTGCGCGTCCGGCAGGCCGGCCTCGATGAGTTTACGGATGGTTTCGGCGTCCACCGGGCTTTCCTAATAAAATGATCGGCCATTCTACCCTCCGACCGGCACCCGCATGGATGTATCGCCCCTGTCTCCCACGATGCCCGACGACGCCGGCCTGGTCGCCAGCGGCCGTCGCGTGGTCGAGATCGAACAGGCCGCGCTGGCGGCGGTCGGCGCGCGCATCGGTGCCGACTTCGCCGCCGCCTGCCGATTGATCCTGGGTTCGCGCGGCCGCGTGGTCGCCACCGGCATGGGCAAGTCCGGCCACGTGGCGCGCAAGATCGCCGCCACTCTCGCCTCCACCGGCACTCCCGCGTTCTTCGTGCACCCGGGCGAGGCCGGGCACGGCGACCTGGGCATGATCACCGATGCCGACGTGGTCCTGGCGCTGTCATACTCCGGCGAGTCCGACGAGATCCTGATGCTGCTGCCGGTGCTCAAGCGCCAGGGCAACGCGGTGATCGCGATGACCGGACGCGCGCAGTCCACGCTGGCGCGCGAGGCCGACCTGCACCTGGACGTCAGCGTGCCGGCCGAGGCCTGCCCGCTGGACCTGGCGCCGACCTCCAGCACCACCGCCTCGCTGGCGCTGGGCGATGCGCTGGCGGTGGCGCTGCTGGACGCGCGCGGCTTCACCGCCGACGACTTCGCCCGCTCGCACCCGGCCGGCAGCCTCGGCCGCCGCCTGCTGCTGCACATCACCGACGTCATGCACCGCGGCGACGAATTGCCCAAGGTGCGCGAGGACGCCAGCCTCAGCGAGGCGCTGGTGGAGATGAGCCGCAAGCGCCTGGGCATGACCGCGGTGGTGGACGCCGAGGATCGCCTGCTCGGGCTGTTCACCGACGGCGACCTGCGCCGCGCCCTGGACAGCGCGCTGGACGTGCGCCAGACCCGCATCGCCGAGGTGATGACCCGGCAGCCACGTACCATCGGCGCCGACCAGCTCGCCGCGGAGGCCGCACGGCTGATGGAGACCCACCAGATCAACGGCCTGATCGTGGTCGACGCGGCCGGCCGCGCGGTCGGCGCGCTCAACATTCACGACCTGTTGCGCGCCAGAGTGGTTTAACAGGCTGAACCCGTTCACTGCCCGCGGTGCCCCACGCCGCTGGCCCTGGCCGCTGGAAAGCCGGCCTCCCCGCCCCGATATCCCGAACATGCCCTATTCCCCGCTGGCCGACCTTCCCGCCGACCTGATCGACCGCGCCGCCCGGATCCGCCTGGCGTGCTTCGACGTCGACGGCACGCTGACCGACGGCCGCCTGTACTACGACCGCGACGGCAACGAGAGCAAGGCCTTCAACGTGCTCGACGGCCAGGGCCTGGTGCAGTTGCGCCGGCACGGCATCGAGGTGGCGCTGATCACCGCGCGGCCGAGCCTGGCCGCGGAGAAGCGCGGCCAGGAACTGGGCCTGCTGGTGCAGATCGGCGTCAAGGACAAGCGTGCCGGCGTGCAGGCCCTGTGCGACGAGCGCGGCATCAGCCTGGAGCAGGTCTGCTTCATGGGCGACGACCTGCCCGACCTGGCGCCGCTGCGCATGGTCGGCCTGGCCGTCGCCCCGGCCAACGCGCATCCCTGGACGGCCGAACACGTGCACTGGACCACCCGCGCCCGCGGCGGCGAAGGCGCCGCCCGCGAACTGTGCGACGTTCTGCTGGCCGCCCAGGGCCACGTCCCCTCACTGCTGCAGGAGCACGGCGCATGAACTGGCGCACCACCCTCGGCGGCCTGCTGCTGGTCGGGGCGCTGATCAGCGGCTGGTCGGCCTGGAACCAACGCAGCAAGCCGAGCCGCAATCCTTCCGACGAAGCCAGCGTGGACTACATCGCCCGCGACTTCGAGATCGTCAGCCTGGACAAGCAGGGCAAGGAAGCGATGACCCTGCGCGCGCCGCAGATGGAGCGCAGCCGCGCCGACCAGACGATGTCGATCGTGACCCCGCTGTTCCTGCTGCCCGACGCCAACGGCCAGCACTGGGAAATGCGCAGCAAGACCGGCTGGGTCAGCGCCGACGGCGACGAACTGCGCCTGCGCGGCGACGTCGCCGGCGACAGCCCCAAGGTGCCCAGCATCCCGCCCACTACTTTCCGTACCCAGAGCCTGGACGTCTTCCCGCAGACCAACAGCGCGCGCACCGCCGACCCGGTCACGATGACCCGGCCCGGTATGATGCAGACCGGCGTCGGCTTCCAGGTCGACCTGAAATCCCGGCAGTACAAGCTCCTTTCACAGGTCAAGTCCCGTTATGAACCGAATGCTGCCCGCTAAGCTCGCCCTGCTCGCCCTGCTGCTGCCGACCCTGGCGCTGGCCAAGTCGACCGACCGCAACCAGCCGATGGACATCAAGTCCGATGCGCAGGACGGCAACATGATGGCCGACGACGGCAAGGTCCGCTTCTTCGGCAATGTCGTCATCATCCAGGGCACGCTGGAGATCCATGCCGATACCGCCGACCTGTTCCGCAAGAACGGCGACATCGATCGCGTCGTGCTGACCGGCAAGCAGGCCACCCTGAAGCAGGAACTGGACGACGGCTCGCCGATGGACGCGGTCGCCGACAACATCGACTACAAGGTGCCCACCGACACGGTGATCCTCACCGGCAACTACCGCATGACCTCGCCCAAGGGCACCAATGCCGGGCAGCGCATGGTCTACAACACCAAGACCGGCGACATGCAGGGCGGTGGCGACGGCACGCGCGTGCATACGGTGATCCAGCCGAAGAACGCCGGCGCTGCTCCGGGCGCCACGCCTGCCAACGGCGCCAAGCCCGCCGCCAAGCCGGCCGCGGCACCCGCCAAGCCGGCCAAGCAAGGAGGCCAGTGATGCTGCTCGCCGAAGGCCTGCGCAAGCGCTACAAGCAGCGCGAAGTGGTGCGCGACTTCGCACTGACCCTGGAGGCCGGCGAAGTGGTCGGCCTGCTCGGCCCCAACGGCGCCGGCAAGACCACCTGCTTCTACATGATCGTCGGCCTGGTCGACGCCGATGCCGGGCGCATCGTGCTCGACGGCAACGACATCACCGCGTTGCCGATGTACAAGCGCGCCAAGCTCGGCGTCGGCTACCTGCCGCAGGAACCGTCGGTGTTCCGCAAGCTCAGCGTCGCCGACAACATCCGCCTGGTGCTGGAACTGCGCGAGGACCTGGACGCCGCCGGCCAGGAACGCGAGCTGGTGGCGCTGCTGGACGAACTGCAGATCAGCCACGTCGCCGACCAGCTCGGCGCCAGCCTCTCCGGCGGCGAGCGCCGTCGCTGCGAGATCGCCCGCGCGCTGGCGGCCAAGCCGCGTCTGATGCTGCTCGACGAGCCCTTCGCCGGCGTCGACCCGATCTCGGTCGGCGAAATCCAGCGCATCGTCACCCACCTCAAGCAGCGCGGCATCGGCGTGTTGATCACCGACCACAACGTGCGCGAAACCTTGGGAATCTGCGACCGGGCGTATATCCTCAACGAGGGCAGCGTGTTGGCGCAGGGGGCGCCGGAAGCGCTGCTGGCCAACAGCGACGTGCGCCGCGTCTACCTCGGGGAAACCTTCAGGCTCTGACCGCGCACGCGCCGGCTACGCTCCTTCCGCGCTCGGTACAGGCATGAAAGCACGGCTGCAGACATCGCTGGGACAGCACCTGGTCATGACGCCGCAGTTGCGGCAGGCGATCAAGCTGTTGCAGATGTCCAGCGCCGAACTGGAAGTGGAGATCGCCGAGGCGGTGGAGAGCAATCCGCTGCTGGAATGGTCCGAGGACGCCGCACCGGCGTTCGAACGCGGCGACGGCGCCGATCATGGCCATGAGCTCGACCACGCGACAGGCGACACACGCAGCGATGGCGATGGCGACCGCGGCGAATCCGCGCCGGTCAGCGACGGCGCCGACTGGGCCGACGCCGAGCCGGCCTGGGCCGGCGGCAGCGGCGGTTCGTTCGACGACGACGACCTCGGCAGCGCGGCCGAGCGCGTGGCCGAGCCGGACACCCTGATCGATCACCTGCTGTGGCAGTTGCACCTGTCGCCGCTGTCGGCGCGCGACCGCAGCATCGGCGCGGCGCTGATCGACGCGCTCGACGACGACGGCTACCTGCGCGAGCCGCTGGCCGCGATCGCCGAGACCCTGCGCCCGGACATCGCCGCCGAGGAGGACGAGATCCTCACCGTGCTGCACCAGATCCAGCGCTTCGACCCGGCCGGCATCGCCGCGCGCACCCTCGGCGAGTGCCTGACCCTGCAGTTGGACACCCTGCCCGAGGACACGCCGGGCTTGGCCCTGGCACGCACCATCGCCCATGGCCCGCTGGAACGCCTGCCACGCAGTGGCGTGGCCGGACTGGCCCACGAACTCAAGCGGCCGACGGCGGAGGTCGACACCGCGGTCACGCTGCTGCGCTCGCTGGACCCGCGCCCGGGCAAGCAGATCGGCGAACTGGGCAGCGACACCTACGTGGTGCCGGACTGCGTGGTCTGGCGCCAGCGTGGCGTCTGGCATGCGGCGCTGTCGGCGCATGCCCAGCCCAAGGTCACCATCCACCGCGGCTACGAGCGGCTGATCCGCCAGTGCGGCGAAAGCGACGCCGGCTACCTGCGCGGGCAACTGCAGGAAGCGCGCTGGCTGCTGAAGAGCCTGGAGGCGCGCGGCGAGACCTTGCTCAAGGTGACCCGGTGCCTGCTCAAGCAGCAGGCCGGCTTCCTGGAGTTCGGCGAACAGGCGCTGCGGCCGCTGACCCTGCGCGAGATCGCCGGCGAACTGGGCCTGCACGAAAGCACCATCTCGCGCGCCATCGCCCGCAAATACGTGCGCACCCCGCGCGGCACCATCCCGCTGCGCGCCTTCTTCGCCTCGGGCATCGACACCGACAGCGGCGGCGAAGCCTCCAGCACTGCGATCCAGGCGATGATCCGCCGGCTGATCGATGCGGAGAATCCGCGCAAGCCGCTTTCTGACGCCAAGCTGGCCGACCTGCTGAAAAGTGCCGGCGTGCCTGTAGCGCGCCGCACCGTGGCGAAGTATCGTGAGGCCATGAACATCTCCGCCTCCCACGAACGCGTTCGAATCGGCTAGCGGCGGCGATGGTTCATAGGTGTGAAACCCGAACCAAGGAGTATCCGATGCGTATCGAGACCTACGGCCAGCAGATCGAAGTCACCCCCGCCCTGCGCGAGTATGTGGAGACCAAGCTGCAACGGCTGAAGCGACACTACGAGGAAACCATCGAGGTCCGCGCCCAACTGGCGCTGCGCAAGCCCGACCATCACGTCGAGGCCACCGTCAATGTCCCCGGCCGCACCCTGCACGCCGACGCCAGCGCACAGACCATGTACGCGGCCATCGACCTGCTCGCCGACAAGCTGGACCGGCTGATCATCAAGCACAAGGAAAAGAAGCACGACCATCATGCGGCCGAGGTGCGCGACAATCTCGCGTGATCCTCTCCACGTTGCGCCGCCATGCCCTTGACCGATCTGATGGCGGCCGTCAGCACCCAGGTGCTTCCGGCCGCCGATCGCGACACCCTGCTGCACACCGCCGCCGGTCTGCTGGCCTGCCAGCAGGCCGGCGGCGATGAACTCTTCGCCAGCCTGCGCGAGCGCGAGCAGCTCGGCAGCACCGCCATTGGCCATGGGATCGCCATCCCGCACGGCCGCGCGCCGGACCTGGACGCCCCACGCGGCGCACTGCTGCGCCTGCAACAGCCGATCGATTTCGACGGCCAGGGCACCCTGGTCGACCTGATCTTCGCCATGGCCGTGCCGGCGCACTACACCCACCAACACCTGATGCTGCTGTCCGAACTGGCCGAGCAGTTCTCCATCGAGGAATTCCGCGACGCCCTGCGCAACGCGCCGGACGCCGCCGCACTGTATGCGCTGCTCGGCGGCGCGCCACGGGCCGCCGCATGAACACCAGCATCGACGCACGCGAGCTGTTCGACCAGCAGCGCGACCGCCTCGGCCTGCGCTGGCTGGCCGGGCACAAGGGCGAGCACCGGGTGCTGGAGGCCGGCAATGCGGTCTCGCGGCGGCCGTCGCTGGCCGGCTACCTCAACACCATCTACCCCAACAAGGTGCAGATCCTCGGCACCGAGGAACTGGCCTGGCTGGACTCGCTGGACGCACGCCAGCGCTGGGAGACCATCGAGAAGATCGTGCAGGTGCGGCCGCTGGCGCTGGTGGTCACCAAGAACCAGTCGTGCCCGGAGGACCTGCGCGCGGCCGCCGACGAATCCGATACGCCGCTGTGGGTCTCGCCCAAGCGCGGCCACGAACTGCTCAATCACCTCTCCTACCACCTGGCACGCACGCTGGCGCCGCGGGTGATCCTGCATGGCGTGTTCATGGAGATCTACTCGATCGGCGTGCTGATCACCGGCGAGGCCGGCTCGGGCAAGAGCGAACTGGCGTTGGAACTGCTCAGCCGCGGCCACCGCCTGGTCGCCGACGACGCGCCCGAATTCACCCAGATCGCCCCCGACGTGCTCGACGGTACCTGCCCGGAACTGCTGCAGGACCTGCTGGAAGTGCGCGGGCTGGGCGTGCTGAACGTGCGTGAGATGTTCGGCGACACGGCTGTAAAGAAGAACAAGTACCTTCGGCTCATCGTGCATCTGACCCGGCCCATGACCGAGCCCACGCCCCACGGCTACGAGCGCCTCACCGGCGATTCCGGCACCCGCCACGTGCTGGACCTGGACGTGCCGCTGATCACCCTGCCGGTGATGCCCGGCCGCAACTTGGCGGTGCTGACCGAGGCCGCCACGCGCCTGCACATCCTGCGCACCAAGGGCATCGATCCGGCAGCGATGTTCATCGCCCGCCACAGCAACCTGCTGGAGCGGCGCACCCCATGACCGCCGGCGCCAACACCTCCACCCTGGTCATCGTCAGCGGCCTGTCCGGCTCCGGCAAGTCGGTGGCGCTGAAGACCTTCGAGGACCTGGACTACTACTGCGTCGACAATCTGCCGGTGGAATTGCTGCCGGCCTTCGTCAAAAGCCTGGTGCGCGAGGATGCCGGCCCCAGCAAGCTGGCGGTGGGCATCGACGTGCGCAGCCGCCACAGCGACCTGACCCAGCTCTCGCGCTGGCGCGAGGCGGTGGCGCAGTTCGGCCTGGATGCGCGGCTGCTGTTCTTCGACGCCAACGACGAGGCGCTGATCAAGCGCTACGCCGACACCCGCCGGCGCCATCCGTTGTCGCGCCAGGGTCTGTCGCTGCCGGAGGCGATCGAGCGCGAGCGTGCCCTGACCGAGCCGCTGCGCGAGGCGGCCGATGCGGTGATCGACACCAGCACGCTCAACGTGCACCAGTTGCGCCGGCGGGTCACCACCGAGTTCGCTCTGTCCGCCGAGAACACCTTGTCGCTGCTGTTCGAGTCCTTCGCCTACAAGCGCGGGGTGCCGGCCGAGGCGGATTTCGTGTTCGATGCGCGGGTGCTGCCGAATCCGCACTGGGACCCGGAACTGCGCCCGATGACCGGCCGCGACAGCGGCGTGCGCGAGTACCTGGACGCGCAGCCGGACGTGCAGCGCTACACCGCGCAGCTGATCGACTTCCTCGACACCTGGCTGCCGCGGCTGCGCAACGACACCCGCAGCTACGTGACCATCGCCTTCGGCTGTACCGGCGGCAAGCACCGCTCGGTCTACCTGGCCGAACGCCTGGCCCGCCACGCCCGCGAACAGGGCTGGCCGGAAGTGGCGACCTTCCATCGCGAGCAGGATTGATCGAAAAGCCGGGATTCGGGATCGGGGATTCGGGATTGGCAAAAGCGGCATTGCTCTGGCTCTTGCGAATCCCCAATCCCGAATCCCCAATCTCCGCTCCCCACAGGCATTCCCTGCGCCCTGCCTGACCTGTTAACGTTCTCCCATGGCCTGTGGCATTCTCCTCATCACCCACCCTGGGATCGGCGCCGCGCTGCTGAGCGTGGCGACCCGGCTGTTGCGGCAATTGCCGCTGAAAACCGAAGCGTTCGACGTGCCGTTCGATGCCGACCTCGACGCGCTGCTGCCGCAGGCGTCTGCGGCGTTGCGGCGGGTGGACGATGGCGATGGCGTGCTGGTGGTGACGGATCTGTACGGGGCCAGCCCGAGCAACCTCGCCGCGCGGCTGGCGCGCCTGGGCACGCCGGTGCGGCGCGTCTCCGCGCTGAGCCTGCCGATGCTGCTGCGGATCATGAACTACCCCGAACAAGGACTGGAGCAGTTGCCCGCGACCGCCGCCGCCGGCTCGCGCAACGGCGTGGTGATCGACGATGCTTGAACGCGAACTGCTGGTCTCCAACCGCCTCGGCCTGCATGCCCGCGCCACTGCCAAGCTGGTGCAGACGCTGTCCTCGTTCCGCTGCAATGCCACGCTCGCGGCCAAGGGCCGCGAGGTCAACGCCAAGAGCATCATGGGCGTGATGCTGCTGGCCGCCGCGCAAGGCACGCCGGTGACGGTGCGGGTGGACGGGGCCGACGAAGCCGAGGCGCTCAAGGCCGTGGTCGACCTGTTCGAGCGGCGCTTCGACGAGGACAGCTGAGCATGCGCCGCCGGCGGCCGCAGGCAGGGACGCGGTGCCGCCGCACGGGGCACGCGCGGTGAGCGTGCGCATCGCCGGCCATGGCGCCTCGCGCGGCAATGCCCTGGGCCGGGCGCGGGTGCGCCTGCCGCATGCGCTGGATGTGGCCGAGCAACGCATCGGCGCAGCGCAGATCCCCGAAGAACTCGATCGCCTGCACCGCGCGGTGGACGCCGCGCGCGAGGAGATGCACGGCCTACGCCAGCGCCTGCACGGCGCCCTGGCCAAGGAGGTCGGCGAGTTCCTCGACCTGCACGCGCTGCTGCTGGACGACCCGGAACTGCTGCACGGCCTGGACGAACTGATCCGCACCGGCCGCTACAGCGCCGACTACGCGCTGCGCCTGCAGCGCGACCGCCTGGCGACCGTGTTCGACGACATGGAAGACGCCTACCTCAAGAGCCGCATGGACGATCTGGACCATGTGATCGGGCGGATCCATGCGTTCCTGCAGAAGCGCCAGCCGGACAGCGAAGGCCTGGCCGGCGAGATCCTGGTGTGCGAGAACGTGGCACCGTCGGAACTGGCGCAACTGCAGGCGCAGGGCGTGGTCGGCATCGTCACCAGCGCCGGCAGCACGCTGTCGCACAGCGCGATCCTGGCGCGCAGCCTGCACCTGCCCCTGGTGGTCGGCGTCGCCGACGCGCTGCAGAAGATCAACGACGGCGACGTGCTGATCGTCGACGGCACCCAGGGCGCGGTGCTGGTCGACCCGACCCCGGACGACCTGCGCGACTACCGCAGCCGCGTACGCGAGCAGGCCAGGCTGCAGCGCGGCCTGAGCAAGCTGCGCTCCAAGCCCAGCCGCACCCGCGACGGCGTGGACATCACCCTGCTGGCCAACGCCGAGTCGCGCGACGACGTCACCCGCGCGCATGCCCTCGGCGCCGACGGCCTGGGCCTGTACCGCACCGAATTCCTGTTCCTGCAGCGCGACGCCCTGCCCGACGAGGAAGAACAGTTCCACACCTACCGTGACGCGGTGCTGGGCATGAGCGGGCGGCCGGTCACCATCCGCACCCTGGACCTGGGCGCGGACAAGGCCGATCGCACCGGCCTGACCATGAGCAATGAAGAAAACCCGGCACTGGGGCTGCGCGGCGTGCGCCTGTCGCTGGCCCGGCCGAAGGTCTCCGACACGCAGTTGCGTGCGCTGCTGCGCGCCTCCGCCTACGGGCCGGTGCGGGTGCTGGTGCCGATGGTCAGCGCGCGCGAGGAACTGCTGGCGATGCGCCGCCATCTCAAGCGCATCGCCGCGCAGTTGCGCCGCGACGGTCATGCCATCGCCGAGCAGGTGCAACTCGGCGCGATGATCGAGGTGCCGGCGGCGGCGCTCGCGCTGGACACCTTCATCGACGTCATCGACTTCCTGTCGATCGGCACCAACGACCTGGTGCAGTACCTGCTTGCCGCCGACCGCAACAACGAGGCGGTGGCCGAGCTGTATTCGCCGCTGCATCCGGCGGTGCTGCGCCTGATCGCGCAGGTGATCGCCACCGGCCAGGCCCACGGCAAGCCGGTGGCGGTGTGTGGCGAAATCGCCGGCGACCCGACATTGACGCCGATGCTGCTGGCGCTGGGGCTGCGCGAGTTCAGCCTGCACCCGGCGACGATGCTGGAAGTGCGCCAGGTGATCCGCGACACCGACCTGCAGGCCCTGCGCCAGCGCGGCACCAAACTGCTGCAGGCCCGCGACCGCAAGGGCATCGAGCGTTGGCTGGGCTGCGCGATCGGGTAGTTCCCGTGCGTGTGCTGCGTTGCATTTCGTAGGAGCGGCTTCAGCCGCGACAAACCTGGTCGGCACCACCGTCGCGGCTGAAGCCGCTCCTACAGAACACCGGGCCGCCGCACGCGCAGGCACGCATCGCGATCTCCGCCTTCGACTCCTTCAGCCTGTATCGCATCCTTGTGGGAGGGACTTCAGTCCCGACGCCTGGCCCCCTATCGCGTCGGGACTGAAGTCCCTCCCACAAAAAGCCGCCGCCCGCGTGTCTGCGTAGATGCGCCATCTCCCGTCAGCATCCCTCTCCCCAACTTTCTGACTTCTGTTTCCTGCCTTCTGTTCCCGCTCTCTGCCCTGCTCTCTACTTCCTCCTCAGTGCTCCCTGCTCCCCACCTACCCTTTGCCTCTCACCCACGTCCCCAAAAGCAAGCTGATCGCTCCCTACTCCCTCGCCTTTCTCCGAGCGCACTGACCCTGCTTCGCTCTGCACTTGCGATTCCCGATTCCCCACTCCCGGCTCCACCAACACTGTGCTTCCCGCAACATGCAGGCGATAATGTTGGGATGAACATCTGACCGACCGCGTTTCTCCGGAGCGCGGCCTCTACCGAAGGGAGCAGCGCATGGCCGACGCCGTCCGCCACGACAAGACCGCGCGGCAGCTGCGCATGCTGTCCGATGCGCTGGACAGCGGGCGCCTGGGCCCGGTGCGGCGCTTGGTCAATACGCTGGCGCCGGCCGAGATCGGCAACCTGCTGGAGTCGCTGCCGCCGGGCAAGCGCGAGGTGGTGTGGGGGCTGGTCGATCCGGAGGACGACGGCGAGGTGCTGCTCCACGTCGGCGAGGAAGTGCGCGAAAGCCTGCTCGCGGACATGGACCCGGACGAAATCGTCGCCGCGGTCGAAGACCTGGACATCGACGACCTCGCCAACCTGGTCGAGGACCTGCCGGACACGGTCATCGACGAAGTGCTCAAGTCGATGGACCGCGAGAACCGCGAGCGGCTCGAGCAGGTGCTTTCGTATCCCGAGGACAGCGCCGGGCGCTTGATGAACCCGGACGTGGTCACCGTGCGCGCCGACGTCAACGTCGATGTGGTGCTGCGCTACCTGCGTCTGCGCGGCGAGCTGCCCGACCACACCGACCACCTGTTCGTGGTCAGCCGCCGCCACCAGTACCTGGGGCGGGTGTCGCTGGCGGCGCTGGTGACCCACGAGGATTCCACCCCGATCAACCGGCTGATCGACGACGAGCAGCCAGCCATCGACGTCGGCGAGGGCGCCGACGAGGTCGCGCGGCAGTTCTCCGACCACGACTGGATCTCCGCGCCGGTGGTGGACGACAACAACATCCTGCTCGGCCGCATCACCATCGACGACGTGGTCGACATCATCCGCGACCAGGCCGAGCACCAGGCGATGAGCGCGGCCGGCCTGGACGAGGACGAGGACCTGTTCAGCCCGGTGCGGCGCGCGTTCCGGCGCCGCCTGCTGTGGCTGACGATCAACCTCGGCACCGCCTTCATCGCCTCCAGCGTGGTCGGCCAGTTCGAGGGCACCATCGCCAAGCTGGTGGCGCTGGCCGCGCTGATGCCGATCGTGGCCGGTATGGGCGGCAACGCCGGCACCCAGGTGCTGGCGCTGATGGTGCGCGGCCTGGCCCTGGGCCAGATCGGCGCCTCCAACGTGATCGTGCTGCTGCGCAAGGAACTGGCGGTGGCGCTGATCAATGGCCTGGCGCTGGGCATCGGCCTGGGCCTGATCGTGCTGCTGTGGTTCAAGCAGCCGCTGCTGTCGCTGGTGATCGGCTCGGCCCTGACCATCAACCTGCTCACCGCCGCGCTGGGCGGCGTGCTGGTGCCGCTGACGCTCAAGCGCCTGGGCTTCGACCCGGCGCTGGCAGGCGGGGTGATCCTGACCACGCTGACCGACGTGATGGGCTTCCTCAGCTTCCTCGGCCTGGCCACCCTGGTCCTGCTGTAGAACGTGCGCGTGCGCGGCGACTGCACGCGTCGCCGCAGCCACCCCGGCACGACGCGCACACCGCCGGCACGCGCCTTGGCCGGCGGCTGACTGGCGCATGTCCGCCGCCGCTGTCCGGGTTGTCGGAAAGACGCCAAGGCCACGATACTGCGGGCTCACCACCCGAGGGCCAGCCATGTCGATGCGTTCGTTGCTGCTTCTGCTGTGCCTGTCGATGGTCGGCTGCAGCAGCTTGCCCAGCGACCCCGCCACCGGCCACTTCGTCAGCCGCCAGCTCACCCTCGACGGACGCATCTACCGCTACCAGGTGTTCGTGCCGGCGCCGGCGCATCGCCAGGGCCCGGTACCGGTGGTGCTGTTCCTGCACGGCTCCGGCGAGCGCGGCGACGACGGCCGCGACCAGACCACGTCCGGCCTGGGGCCCTATCTGCGTCGCCACCTGGCCGACTTCCCGGCCCTGGTGGTGATGCCGCAGGCGCCCGACGGCGAGGAATGGAACGGCGCCAACGCGACCATGGCGCTGCAGGCGCTGGACGACAGCAGCGCCGAGTTCAACGGCGACCCGCAACGCACCTATCTGACCGGCATGTCGATGGGCGGCTACGGCACCTGGGAGATCGCCCTCAAGCAGCCGCAGCGCTTCGCCGCGCTGGTGCCGATCTGCGGCGCGATCCTGTCCCCGCACGAGGACCGCGAGTACCTGGTGGTGACGCCGGTGGCCTATCTGGCCGATCCCTACAGCGCGCTGGCGCAGCGCCTGCGGCACGTGCCGGTGTGGATCTTCCACGGCGCCCAGGACGACGTGGTGCTGCCGCACGACGACCGCAAGATCGTGCGTGCGTTCAAGAACCTCGACGCCGACGTGCGCTACACCGAATACCCGCAGGGCAACCACAACGCCTGGGATGCCACCTACCGCGATCCGAAGATGTGGCAGTGGCTGTTCGCGCAGAAGCGCAGCGACGCCGCCACGCCGACCACCGCCGACAACTGAGTGCGGCGGCCATGCGTTGCGCGCTTGCCTTGGTGTAACCGGGGTGCTTACCTGACAGCGACTTTCCACCACCGTTCGATGCAGGGGGATGCATGCGACACAAGGGGATGCTGCGCGCCACAGTGTGCGCGCTGTTGGCCTGCGCCGGCCATGGCGCGGCGGCACAGGCGCTGACCGAGCCGGTCACCACCTACCTGCAAGGCAAGGCGGCGACCGCACGCCCAGGCGTGGAGTACCGCAAGGACATCGCCACGCTGCAGACACGCCTGGACAGCATGGATGCGGCGGACATCGCCCTGCTGGACCGGATCATCGCCCATTGCAGCAGCTGGCAACGGCCCGGCCTGCGCGTGATCAGCGTCGCCGACGTGCACGAGTACGAGGCCTACATGGCCGCCCATGACGACGGCCAGCCGACCGAATGGATCGACCTCAGTTGCGCCAACGCGCTGCAGATGCGCGGCTTTGCCGCCGCCGCACAACGGCAGTGGTCGGAGGCGCTGGCATGGCTCGACCAAGCGATCGCGCTCGGGCCGTATCTGTTCTCCGCCTATACCGAACGCGGCTATGCATTGCGCAACCTCAAGCGCACGGACGAAGCGCTCGCCAGCTATCGGCAGGCGCTGGCGCTGGCCGACGTTTCGCCACGGGCGCGCGCAGGCCGCGCGATCGCGCTGCGTGGCATCGGCTCGCTGTTGATCGACACACCGGACAAGGCCGGCGCCCGCGCGGCCCTGCAGCAGTCGCTGGAGCTGGAACCCGGCAATGCCGTCGCCCTGCACGAACTGCAGTATCTCGACCGGATGGAGGCGGCAGCGTCGCCACCGCATTAGGGCCCGCTCGCACTACCGCGCATGTCGCGCTATGAGCTTGCATGCCTGCAGCGAACGCAACGACGCAGATCTATGCGCGCCAATGCGCCACGGCCAGGCCTGTCGGCTTCCGCCAGCCCCAGACGCGCGGCATGCGTCGGCGGCCAGCAACATGAGGGTGCGATCGGGCGCGACGCGGCAAACATGGAGCGCGGCGCTGCAGGCAGGGCGCAGCGGTCCTGCGGTGACGCAGGACAATCCCCAGCGCGCGACGCCATCACCTGTCGGCGATGCGCCAAAGCGCGTACAGTCCGCGCTTTCGCGCACAGGGCCGGCATGGCGACCATTCCTTCCGCATCGCAGACCGCCTTCCACGCCCGCCTGCGCGCCCTGGATCCAGGTGCGGCGACGATCCCCGGTGCGGCGATTCCACCGCTGCTGCTGCCGGCATGCGACGACGATGCCTCTCCCCTGCAGCTCAGCGACAGCGGACGCTGGCTGTTGCAGGTGCTGGACGCACTGGACGCCCTGCATCAGGCCGCGCAGGCCAGCCGCCTGTCCGCCGATGCGCTGCGTCGCGACCAGAAGTTCGCCCCGCCCGGGCGGCCGTCGCTGCACCTGGTGCAGTTGCGCCAGCAGCAGGCGGCCGCGCAGCAGGCCGTGCGTCGCGCCAACCAGGCACTGGCCCAGGCCGCCACCGGCTTCGTGCGCAGCGCCGGGCTGACGCCGCCGCCAAGGACCGGACCCGTGGCGTTCGTGCAAGGGTGGATCGCACGCCATCTGGGGTAGCGGCACCGCGGCGCCGCGCGGTCCTGGCGTGCAGGGATGTGCGGAACGCCCCGCTGCGCGTGTCTACGCAAGCTAAACCGCGGGCGCCGAAGCCCCCATGTCGGCCCGGCCTGCACCTGCCCCGCTGCTATCCTGCACGCCCCTCGGACTGCGCTGCCCGCCGCCCCATGCCCGTGCCCTCTCCCATCGCCCTCCCCTGCCTCGCCCCAGCGGCCTGTTCGCGCGCGCGCCTCGGCGCCCGTGCCACGGCAGCGGCGGCATGAGCATGCCCGTCGCGCACACGGCCAATCTCGCCACCTGGAGCATCTGCGCGCTGGCCACGGCCGGCGTGATCGCGCGGCCGTTCAAGCTGCCCGAGGCGTGCTGGGCGGTGGGCGGCGCGCTGCTGCTGATGGTGGTGGGCTTGATGCCCGGCGGTGAGGCCTGGCAGGCGGTACTCAAGGGCCTGGACGTGTACCTGTTCCTGATCGGCATGATGCTGCTGTCGGAGACCGCGCGCGCCGAAGGCCTGTTCGACTGGGTGGCGATGCATGCGGTGAACCTGGCCAAGGGCTCGACCCAGCGCCTGTTCGCGCTGGTGTTCGGCGTCGGCATCGTGGTCACCGCGTTCCTGTCCAACGACGCCACCGCGGTGGTGCTGACCCCGGCGGTGTACGCGGCCGCGCGCAAGGCCGGCGCCAAGCCGCTGCCGCTGCTGTTCGCCTGCGCGCTGATCGCCAACGCCGCCAGCTTCGTGCTGCCGATCTCCAACCCCGCCAACCTGGTGCTGTACGGCGGCAAGATGCCGACCCTGGGCGCGTGGATGGCCGCGTTCGCGCTGCCGTCGCTGCTGGCGATCGGGGTGACCTTCGTGATGCTGCGCTGGGCCGAGCGCAAGGACCTGACCGGCCATTGCGCCGCGCGCGTGGACACGGTGCCGCTGACCCGCGGCGGCACCTTCGCCCTGGTCGGCATCCTCGCCACCGCAGTGCTGCTGGTCGGCGTCTCCGCGCTGGGCCTGGACCTGGGCCTGCCGACCTGCCTGGCCGGCCTGGCGACGCTGGGCGTGGTGTGCCTGGGCGGCCGGCAGTCGCCGCTGCCGATGGCCAAGGCGGTGTCGTGGTCGGTGCTGCCGCTGGTGGCCGGCCTGTTCGTGCTGGTGGAGGCGCTGTCGCGCACCGGCGTGATCGGCCTGCTCGCGCGCACCCTGACCGACGCTGCCGCACACTCGCCGCAGGCCACCGCCGGCATCGCCGGCACCCTGCTGGCGTTCGGCTCGAACCTGATGAACAACCTGCCGGCCGGCCTGATCGCCAGCACCACCGTGGCCCAGGCGCAGCCACCGCAACTGGTGGTGGACGCGCTGCTGATCGGCGTGGACCTGGGGCCGAACCTGTCGATCACCGGCTCGCTGGCGACCATCCTGTGGCTGACCGCGATCCGCCGCGAAGGCGAGGACGTGGGCTTCTGGCGCTTCCTCAAGGTCGGTGCGCTGGTGATGCCGCCGGCGCTGCTGTGCGCCCTGGGTGCGCGCCTGCTGCTGGGCTGAGCGGCACGCGTGCACGTGGTGGATCGCCCATGGCGATCAAGCCCGCGGGATGGGCACCCAGTCCGCGCATGCAGCGATCGCGGGTCGGTCGCGGTGTCGTCCATCGCAGCGCGTCGCGGCTGAAGCCGCTCCTACGAGGGCATCGGGCAGCTCGCAGAATTCCCCTGTAGGAGCGGCTTCAGCCGCGACAGGCCTTGCCGCGGACACCTGCCGCGGTTGCTCCATGAAAAGCAACACGCGCCGCCGCTGCGGCGACACACATGACGCGCGCGAAGCGCTGTCATGCAGCCGCGACGAACGAAGCAAACGCCGTCCGACACCCTCACGCGTCGGGACTGAAGTCCCTCCCACAACGGCATGCCGCCACCGCTGGAGCGCGCGCCCTACCCCGCGCGCAGCCGCCGCGCCACGCCGCTGACCACGGCAATCACCGCGGTCAGCGCCGCCATCGACAGGAACTGCGTGCGGGTGTCCGGCGAGGCCACCAGCAGGCCGAAGATCAGCGCCAGGATCGCCAGCGCCAGCACGGTGAGCACCGGATAGCCGCGCATGCGAAACGGCAGGCGGGTGCCGGCGCGGTCGGCGCGCGCGCGCAGGATCAGTTGCGACAGCAGCGAGATCGTCCACACCAGCAGGCAGGTGGCGCCGACGATGTTCAGCAGCACCGGCAGCACCCGGTTGGGATACAGCAGTTCCAGCACCGCGGCGACGAAGCCGAACAGCACGCTGGCCAGCACCGCCAGCCACGGCACCTGCTGCCGACTGGATGCGGCCAGCGCGCGCGGCGCTTCGCCGCGCTGGGCCAGCGAGAAGATCATCCGCGAGGCGCCGTACAGATTGGCGTTGAGCGCCGACAGCAACGCGATCACCGCGATCAGGGTGATGCCGGTGGCGGCGCCGGGAATGTTGGCCACCTGCAGCACCGCGGCGAACGGCGAACTCAGCGCCTTGCTCTGCCATGGCACTACCGCGATGATCACGCTCAGCGAGCCGATGTAGAACACCAGGATGCGCCAGGCGACGGTACGGATGGCACGGGCGATGCTGCGCTCCGGGTCGGCGGTCTCGGCCGCGGCCACCGCCACGATCTCGGTGCCGCCGAAGGCGAACACCACCACCAGCAGCGCCGCGCCGATGCCGGCCAGGCCCTTCGGCGCGAAGCCGCCGTTGCCGGTAACGTTGGACAGGCCCGGCGAGGGAACACCAGGCAGCCAGCCGGCCAGCAAGGCGATGCCGACCAGGATGAAACCGACGATCGCCGCCACCTTGAGGATGGCGAACCAGAATTCGAACTCGCCGAAGTTGCGCACGCCCAACAGGTTGATCGCGGTGAACGCGGCCATGAACGCGATCGCGGCCATCGGCACCGGCAAGCCCGGCCACACCGTCGCCAGCAGGCCGGCCGCGCCCACCGCCTCGGCGGCGATCACGATCACCAGTTGCAGCCACCACAGCCAGCCCACGGTGGCGCCGGCGGTCGGCCCCATCGCGTCGGCGGCATAGACCGAGAACGCGCCGCTGGCCGGCTTGGCCGCGGCCATCTCGCCCAGCGCGTTCATCACGATGATCACCAGCGCGCCGGCGACCAGGTAGGAGATCAACACCGCCGGCCCTGCCGCGTGCACGCCGACGCCGGAGCCCAGGAACAGGCCGGCGCCGATCGCGCTGCCCAATCCCATCATGATCAGTTGCCGTGGTTTCAGCGCGTGGCGCAGGGCGGGAGCGGCGGCAGGCGGGACAGGCGCGGACGGATGCGGCATCGGCTCGGTCGGGTGCGGAAAACGCGACACGATACAGGCTGACGGCGACGACGTGCGGCTGCGCACGCGTTTGGCCGCTTGCGGCCGCGGATCGGCCCGCCGCAGCGGGATGGCTGCTGCAACGCAGCGCGGATCCGCGCACGTGGGCACCAACAACGCCGCGCACGCGATGCCGACGGCCACCCTTCCCTGGAAACGACACGGCGGAACGAACCGACGCCACCAATATACGGAATTACCTTACATGCGGCGCCAACGTCATTTCGGCTCATATGGTTGATTTTGCTTGTTGACAGCAATGCTAACGTCAGAAATACTGAACTCAACGCTTGAAAAGTCTCCTATTTCCGCACCTGCCGATGAGGGCGAACGCGGAACCGGGAGGACCGCAGGCGACGACGGACCGGGAGACGGCCCGTTGCGGGCGCTCCGGCCGGAAAGGACCACGGCTGTCGCTCGTCCCATGGCGTACAGGTCCGTACATCCAGACAAGGAGAGACACCATGATCAAACCGCTGCTGACCCTCACCATGCTGGCGGCCGCGCTGGCCGCGCCCTGCCTGCAGGCCGCCCAGCGCGCGCCGCTCAACGCCGCCGACGCGATCCAGGGCATGGGCGAACGCCTGCCCATCGGCAAGCAGAACGTCAGCCTGTCGCCGCTGTTCAAGGTCTACACGTTCGAGAAGGCCGGCCTGCGCTTCGTGCAGATCAACTCGCTGCAGGACGAGGTCATCACCGTGCTCAGCGCCACGCCGGGCACCGACACGCGGCTGCCGATCGGCAGCGCCGCCGAGGAGCAGATGATCGCGGTCAACGATGCGAAGAACCAGCCGCTGGGCATGGTGACCGCCGCGGCCAGCTGCCCGTGCAACGCCACCGTGGTCTACCGCGACGCCACCACCACCATCGTGGTGGTCTACGGCTCCAACGGCGAATACATCACCTCGTACGTGATCAAGACCCCGCAGACCAAGCCGCCGCAGTAAGCGCCACCTGGGCGCCGCGGCCGCCCACTGCGGCCGCGGCGCTATTTGAGTGCGGGCGTCGATGACCTCGGCCGCCCGATCGGGAGCGGCCGCCGCAGCGCCCGGCGAGGGCGATGTCCTCCGCATTCGCGCCGCTTCTTCTTACTGCAGAGGGCAATTCGCCAGCGGCAAGGCGAGGCGTCGCCTCGCACTTCGCACCGGCCTCCGCCTGCTCGCATCCAGCGGCCGAATCGCGCACATCGCGCAGCGACGCACAAACGCAAGCGGCCGCCTTCCCAGGAAGACGGCCGCACGCGCGATCCGGGACACCGGACCGCGTCGGCTCAGAACTCCTGCCAGTCCTTGTCCAGCGCCACCGCCGCGGCGAACGCCGGCGCGCGCCGTGCCGGTGCGGCCGCGGCCAGCGGGCGCGGGCTGCGGGTAGCTGTCGGCACGACAGTCCTGGCGCGTGGCTGCATCGGTGCCGGCGACGGCGCTGCAGCGGGCGCGCCCTCCAGCTTGAACAGCGCCACCGCCTGGGTCAGCTCCACCGACTGCTGCTCCATCGAACGCGCGGCCGCGGTGGCTTCTTCCACCAGCGCCGCATTCTGCTGCGTGCTTTCGTCCATCTGGGTGACGGTCTGGTTGACCTGCTCGATGCCGGCCGACTGCTCCTGCGAGGCCGCGGAGATCTCGCCCATGATGTCGGTGACGCGCTGCACCGAGGCCACGATCTCCTGCATGGTGCTGCCGGCGCGATCGACCAGCGCCGAGCCCTCAGCGACACGGGTCACCGAGTCGTCGATCAGACCCTTGATCTCCTTGGCGGCGTTGGCCGAACGCTGCGCCAGGGTCCGCACTTCGCTGGCGACCACGGCGAAGCCGCGGCCCTGTTCGCCGGCACGCGCCGCTTCCACCGCGGCATTGAGCGCCAGGATATTGGTCTGGAACGCGATGCCGTCGATCACGCCGATGATGTCGACGATCTTCTTCGAGGACGCCTCGATGCCGCTCATGGTCTCGACCACCTGGCCCACCACCACGCCGCCCTGCGAGGCCACCGAGGCCGCGCCGCTGGCGAGCTGGTTGGCCTGGCGCGCGTGTTCGGCGTTCTGCTTCACCGTGGAGGTCAGCTCTTCCATCGAGGCCGCGGTCTCCTCCAGGCTGGCGGCCTGCTGCTCGGTGCGGCGCGACAGATCGTCGTTGCCGGTGGCGATCTCGGTGGCGGCAGCATTGATGCTGACCGCGGCGGTCTGGATGCGGCCGACGATACCGGTCAACTGGTCGGCGGTGGCGTTGGCATCGTCGCGCATCCGCGCGAACACCCCGTGGAACTCGCCGTGCATGCGCGCGGTGAGATCGCCGGCGGCGATGGCCTGCAGCAGGGACGACAGCTTGCCCAGGTTGCGGTCGCTGACCTCCATCATCGCGTTGAGGTCCTGCACCATCAGCCGGAAGTCGTGCTGGAAGTGCGCGGCATCGCCGCGGGCGCTGAAGTCGCCGGCCGCGGCCGCGGCCGCCAGGCGCTTGATCTCGGTATTGATCGCCAGCAGGCTGGTCTTGGCCGCATCCATCGACTCGTGCAGCACCGCACGGCTGCCGGGCAGGCGACGCGCGTCGCGGCGCAGGTCGCCGTTGGCGTACTCGTTGAGGATCTCCACCGCCTCGACGATGGCATCCAGGTGCTCGAACATCATGGTGTTGATGCCCTTGCTCAGCTCGCCGTACACACCCGGGAAATCCTGTGGCATGCGGTGGCTGATGTCCTTGTCGGCATGCAGTTCGATCATCAACGCGGTTTCGCGGGAGAAGCGCTGCAACTGCGTCTGCATTCCGCCCATCGCCAGCAGCAGGCGGCCAGGTTCGTCACGCGCGTCGGTGGCCACGTCGTTGTCCAGGCGGCCGGCCGCGATGGCCTCGGCGGCACGGGTGGCACGATTCAACGGCACGGTCAGGCTGCGGGTGATCAGCCAGGCCAGCACGCTGCTGACCAGCACCACCGCCAGGCCGCCGGCGATGAGCATGGCACGCCCACGCGCCATCGCCGCCGTCGCGGCCGCATAGGCCTCGTTGCTGCGGGTGGCCTGCAGATCGGCGTAGCGGGCGATCGCATCCTGCCATTTCTGTGTCAGCGGCGCAGACTTCCCCATCAGCAGGGCCAGCGCCTCATCCGGCTTGTAGTGCATGCCCAGGTCGATGACGCGGTTGTTGACGTCCACGGTCACCGCGCGGGCGCGATCGACCTCCTCCAGCACGGCCTGGCTCTGCGCACCACTGGGAATGGCACCCGCCCGATTGCGTGCCGCCTGATAGCGCGCGCGCTGCTCGGTGATGACCTTGGCGAAGCGGATGTTGTCTTCCTGGGACGTCGGCAACACGATGTTGCGGACATTGATCGCCACGGCAGAGCTCGCGTTGAGCATCTCGCTGGAGGCACGGATCGCGGCGATATTGCGCTGGACGATGCCGTCCAGCCGCTCGCGCGCCTGGAACAGGGTGAACAGCCCGGCGACGACCAGCGCCGAAGACAGCAGGATGAGAAGGCCGAACGCGGTGGCGAGCCGGGCACCGACGTTGTAGCGCTGAAGGAATGCAATCATGGAATGGCCTGTTTGGGGGAATTTGAAAGGGGCGATCGGTTGCCCCGGACCGCGCACGCCGACCAGTCGCCGTTGTGCACGCCCGCATCGAATCAGGATGAAGAACCCGTGAAAAAGCGTTTCGAATCAAACGCTTGATGACGCATCCCGCTCAATGTGCGGGCGATGTAACGGCCCCCCGTGGCCGGACTTGAGAGGCGATTGCAAAGAATTTATTGAACACCCTCAGGCATATGACAGGGATGTGGAGGGCCCATGCGCGCAACGCGCGAAGCGGCAGTTTTGCGTGAAAGGCGTGTGCATTTCTTATTGCAACAAGCGGCGTGACGTTTGCGCGCAGCACACGCGCGCGGCGAACGGAAAATGGGGGGATCCGATGGCGCACACCCCCATCCGGATGCGCGGCACAGGCGAAGAATGCGATCGCGTTCGCATTGCCGCATCGGTCGGAGAAGGAGTTACGCGACGGCGCTAGGCGCATGCGCGACATGGAGGCACGTCGACGGTGAAGCGCGATGAATGCAGGGATGACGGCGACGCATGGAGGACGCATGGAGCAGGCTACGCGCGCACCTGCACAGGGAAGCAACGTGACAGCGATGCACGGCGCAAAGGCACGCGGTGGCGACGCCCTCCGGCCAGTCGCCCATCGACACGGGTGCGGTCGCTCGGCCGCCGCGCGCGGCGCCCGGATCGACCTGACACGACACCGGCGGCACCAGGGCCGCCGGCCTTCGACAGAGCGAGCGGCGCGCACTGCGCCGCCCGCCCGATGACACACCTCGTGCGGCTCAGAACTCCTGCCAGTCCTTGTCCAGCGCCATCGCCGCTGCCGGCTGCGCCGCACGTCGTGCGGGCAAGGCCTTCACGACTGCCGGACCGACGCTGCGCTTGCCTGCGGGCGCCGGAGCGGCGTGCTGACGCGGCGCCTGGACCACCGGCGTGGCCGCCGAGGCGTCCAGCTTGAACAGCGCCACTGCCTGGCTCAGCTCCACCGCCTGCTGCTCCATCGAGCGCGCCGCCGCACTGGCCTCTTCCACCAACGCGGCGTTCTGCTGGGTGCTCTCGTCCATCTGCGTCACGGTCTGGTTGACCTGCTCGATGCCGGCGGATTGCTCCTGCGAAGCCGCGGAAATCTCGCCCATGATGTCGGTGACGCGTTGCACCGAGCTCACGATCTCGGTCATGGTCTTGCCGGCCTGGTCGACCAGCGCCGAGCCCTCGGCGACACGGCTCACCGAGTCGTCGATCAGGCCCTTGATCTCCTTGGCGGCGCTGGCCGAGCGTTGCGCCAGGGTGCGCACCTCGCTGGCGACGACGGCGAAGCCGCGGCCCTGGTCGCCGGCGCGTGCCGCTTCCACCGCGGCATTCAAGGCCAGGATGTTGGTCTGGAAGGCGATGCCGTCGATGACGCTGATGATGTCGGCGATGCGCCGCGACGCATCCTCGATGCCGCTCATGGTGGTCACCACCTGGCCGACCACCGCCCCGCCCTGCGAGGCGACCGACGCCGCGCCCACCGCCAGTTGATTGGCCTGGCGGGCATGCTCGGCGTTCTGGCGCACGGTGGAGGTCAACTCCTCCATGGAGGCAGCGGTTTCTTCCAGGCTGGCGGCCTGCTGTTCGGTGCGGCGCGACAGGTCGTCGTTGCCGGCGGCGATCTCGGTGGCCGCGGCATTGATCGACACCGCCGAATGCTTGATGCGGCCGACGATGCCGGCCAGTTGTTCGGCGGTGGCGTTGGCGTCGTCGCGCATCTGCGCGAACACGCCGCGGAAGTCGCCGTGCATGCGCGCGGTCAGGTCGCCCGCGGCGATGGACTGCAGCAAGGCCGACAGCGCCTGCAGGTTGCCGTCGGCAGTGGCCATCAGCTGGTTCAGGCTCTCCACCATCACCCGGAAGTCGTACTGGAAGCGTTCGGCATCGCCGCGTGCGCTGAAATCGCCATCGGCGGCGGAGGTCGCCAGTTGCTTGATCTGCCCGTTCATCGCCGACAGGTTGGCCTTGACCTCGTCCATGGTCTGGCTCAGCACCGCTTCCTCGCCCGGCAGGCGGTCCATGTCCTGCGACAGGTCGCCGATCGCGTAGCGGCCCATGATCTGCGCCAGGCGCGTCTTCACCGCCAGGTGCGAGGCGACGAGCGCGTTGGTCTCGGCGGCCATGCGGCCGTAGTCGCCGGGGAAGGCCTGCGCTTCGATGCGATGGCTGACCTCGCCCGCGTCGTGGCGCTTGGCCATCTCCAGCTGCGCGCCGATCAGGTTGCTGACCTGCTGCTGCATGCCCTGCATCGCGACCAGCAGGCGCCCGGTCTCGTCGCGGGCGTCGGTGCGCACGTCGTTGTCCAGCTTGCCGCTGGCGATGGCCTCGGCAACGCGCGTGGCGCGGGTCAGCGGCACGGTCAGGCTGCGCGTGATCAGCCAGGCCAGCAGGCCGCTGGCCAGCACCACCAGGACGCCGCCGGTCACCAGCAGGCCGCGGCCGCGATCCATCGCCACGTTGGCGCTGGCGTAGGCCTCGGCGCCGCGCGTGCGCTGCCGGTTGGCATAGGTATTGATCGCCTCCTGCCACTGCTGGGTCGCCGGCCCGGCCTCCGCCATGAGTACTTTCAATGCCTCATCGGCCTTGTTGGCCATGCCCAGGTCCAGGACCTTCTGGTTGGCGAGGCGGGTCCGCTCGTAGGCGTCGTCGATGGCCTTGCGCATCTGCGCGCCGGTGGCGTCGCTGACCGGAATCGCGTAGAGCTTGTCGTGGATCTCGCTGTAGTAGCGGCGCTGCTGGTCGACGACCTTGGCGAACCGCTCGTTCTCTTCCTGCGTGGTCGGCAGCACGATGTTGCGCAGATTGACCGCTACCTGCGCGCTGGCGTTACGCATCTCGCCGGTGTAATCGAGGATCTGCATGCGCCGATTGACGATGGTGTCCATCATCTCGCGCGCCTGTTTCAACGTCAGCAAGCCGGCGACCACGAGCGCACAGGACAGCAGGATGAGGACGCCGAAGGCGGACGCGAGCCGCGTCCCGACGTTGTAGCGCTGAAGGAATCCGATCATGAGGGGCCACCAAGTAAGGAAAGGAGAGGAGCCCGCGCCACGACCGGGATCGCGCAGGACAGCGACAGGCCTGTGGCCCGACGCGATGCGACGGAGAGGAAGACAAAGCCACTTCCAGCCCCGACCGCATCGGCAGATGTCACCTGCGGGCACTCGTTTCAGGTAACGGCGGCGGCGCGCCATTCTTGATGCGCAACCAAGCACACTCTTCAGGACTTCCTCAGCATCGTGACCATGGCGTGCACGATGCTGCGCGCGCACGGCGAAAGCCGCTAATCGCGTCAAACCCATGTGAAACAACGATAAATTTGGCACCTTCAGGTGCAAGCGCGCCACAGCCACGCACCAATTTGGGGATTTCGATTCGAAGCATAAGATGCTGCAAACGGCACAAATGCGACGTTTTCATGACGCGTCCGGCGACGGCCTCCGCTCGCTGCGGCAAGCGGAGGCGGTGTTTTTCACTCGGCCAGGTTGGTGCCGGCACCGGCGGTAGCGATGACCTTGGCCTTGACCTGCGCGGCGGGAATCGCCGTGTACAGATAGCCCAGCGGCTCCGGATAGGTCTTGGACGAAATCCAGGTGGTGGCGTTGGCGTAGGGCTTGCTGGTGCTCTCCGGCACGGTCCAGGTGATGCCGCTGCCGACGTAGTTGTTGATCAGGTCCCAGTAGCCGATCTCGCTGCTGTCGCGCGAGGTGACCGGGTTCTTGATGTTCTCGAAGTAGTTGGCCTCGATCAGCGCCACGCCGCCCATGCGCACGTTGATGCCGGAGGTGAAGACGTTGTTGAAGTAGTTGTTGTAGATGTGGCTCAAGCCGCGCCGCTGCAGCGGCAGGCGCGATTCCACGTTCTCGAAGCGGTTGTGGTGGTAGGTGGTACGCGCGGCGGCGTTCTGGGTGTCGCTGTCGCTGTAGCCGTTGAGCGCGACCTTCTGGTAGTCGTGGATGTAGTTGTAGGACACGGTGACGTGGTTGACGCCCTTCTTCATGTCGATGCCGCCGTCGAAGGAGGCGTCGCCTGCGCCGGCGCACTTGGTCAGCGAGGCGAAGATGGTGTTGTGGTCCACCCAGATGTTGGACGGCTGGCCGCTGGAATTGCCTTCCAGCGCAATCGAATCGGCATCCTCGCCGCCCGGCAGCAGGCCGATGGTCATGTTGCGGATGATGACGTTGTGCGCGTTGCCGACCACACGCACACCGAAGTTGGCCGACGAGCCATTCGCGCCCTTGATGGTGATGTCGCGCTTGTTCTTGATCTGCACGGTCTTGGCCGGCAGCTTCCATTGCGTGCACACGTCGGTGATGCTGGCGAAGTTGAAGCTGCCGGTGTAGTTGAGCACCAGGCCGCCGGAGCCGGCATAGTTGTCGATCGCCGCCTGCATCGCCTCCATCGTGGCGACGTTGACCGGGATGGCACTGCCGCCGCCGGTGGTGTTGGCCCCATAACCGACCGGGCCGGCGAAGGCCGGAGCGGCGCACAAGGCCAGAGCGAGCGCCAATGCGCCCTTGCGGAACTGCTGCTGCATGATGTCTCTCCCATCTGTCGCGATGAGTGCAGGCCGCATGGCAGTGCGCGCATGCGCCGGCACGGGGGCGTGGGGGCCGGCGCATTCTTGGAATGCGCGCGGCGGCCCACGCAATCGCCGCGACGCCGAACTGGAATCCCACACTCCGTTCGCCGCACAGGACAGGACAAGCGGACACGCACGGTCCGCAGGAGACAGACAGCGACAGGCGGAGACAGGCCGTCCGCACCCGCGCCACGGTGGGCGCCGGCCGCCGGCAACGACGGCGAACGCACGCGCATCGCACGCAACGCCAACGCCACCGGCGCGCCGCACAGGGACAAGCGTGCGCCGATGGCCGGCGGCCGCGAATGTTGCGGCCGCAGCACGTTTGCGCGGGCGTGGCGGTGCTGCAGCCCGCCGCGCGCGGCTCAGCTCACCGTGTCGAGGCGGTTGTCGCTGCGGTCGGCGTCGGGCAGCACGTGGTCCGGATCCAGGGTCACGTGCAGCACCTTCTGCGTGCTGGGCACGCGGATCTGCGGTTGGGTCTGCTGCATCCAGGTCTCCACCGGCACGCGCTGGTCGAGGTGGCTGCCGTCGGCGAAGTCGATGCGCAGGGTCGCCGGCATCACCAGCTTCTGGCGGCTGCGCAGGGTCACCAGCAGGCCCTTGGCCGGGTCGTGGTCGACGTAGGCCGCCGCGCGCACGCCCATGTCCAGCTGCCAGTTGTTGAAGTACCAGCCGCGCCACCACCAGCTCAGGTCCTCGCCCGATTCGCTCTCCATCAACCGGAAGAAGTCCGACGGCGTCGGGTGCTTGTAGGCCCAGGTGGCGATGTACTTGCGGAACGCCGGATCGAAGCGCGCCGGCCCGAGGATCTGTTCGCGCAGCAGCACCAGGCCCAGCGCGCCCTTGAAGTAGGTCAGCGGATGCCGGTAGGTCTCGCTGGTGGCATCGGCGCGATCGAGCAGGGTCGGCGCTTTCGCGTCGGCCAGCAGCGGCAGGATCTCGTCCACCGGGTTGCCGCCGCCGGGCGCATATTCGCCATCGCGCTTGGGCGCGAATTCGCCATGGTTGATCGCGTCGGAGGCGTAGACGTCGATGAAGGTGTTGAAGCCTTCGTCCATGAACGCATGCCGGCGCTCGTTGGAGCCGACGATCATCGGGAACCAGCCGTGGCCCAGTTCGTGCGCGGTGATCCAGAACAGTTGCTTGCCGCCGTCCTCCATGTCGTCGAAGACGATGCCCGGGTACTCCATGCCGGCGCCGTGGCCGCCCAGGTTCACCGCCGCCGGCCACGGGTACGGATACCACTGCGAGAAGTGCTCGATCGAGGCCTTCACGAACTCGGTGGAGCGGCCCCACTTGTCGCTGCCGACCGCGCTGCGCGGATACACCGACATCGCCAGCGCATGCTTGCCCGCGGGCAGGTTGATCCGCGCCGCATCCCAGACGAAGGCCGGCGAGGCGGCGAACGCGACGTCACGGGTGTGGTCCATGTGGAAGCGCCAGGTCTGGGTGCCGCTGGCGCTGGGCCGGCTGGCCGGCGTGCCCACTTCATCGGTGCCGCGGATGGTCACGGTGCTGTCGCTGGCGGCCGCCTGCGCCAGACGCTGGCGCTGGGTGGCGGTGAGCACCTGCGCCGGGTTCACCAGTTCGCCGGACCCGGCGACCAGGTAGTCCCACGGCACCGTCACCGCGTAGTCGAAATCGCCGTACTCCAGGTAGAACTCCGCGCCCAGGTAGGGCTGGGTGTCCCAGCCGCGCAGGTCGTCGTACACGGCCATGCGCGGATACCACTGCGCGATCTCGTAGATGTCGCCATCGGCGGTGGGCGTGACCGCGGTGCGGCCGCCCCAGGTGCCGGGCACGGTATAGGCGTAGTCGATGTGCAGCTTCAGCGCCTTGCCGCTGGCCAGCGGCTGCGGCAGGTCCACGCGCATGCGCGTGTCGTCGATCAGGAAGGTGGCCGGCACGCGCTTGCCGCCCTGCTCCAGTTCGACCTTGGCGATGCGGTAGCCGTCGGTGCTCTGCGGTGCAGGCCGGTCGGCGCGCGCGGCGCGCAGGGTGCGGGCACGGGCATCGGCGCGGTACAGGTTCTGGTCCAGCTGCAGCCACAACACGTCCAGCGTGTCCGGGCTGCGGTTGCTGTAGGTGATGGTCTCCTGGCCGCGCAGCGTGTGCGTGGCCGGTTCCAGGGTGGCGTGCAGGTCGTAGTCGGCGCGGTTCTGCCAGTACTGCGGGCCGGGCACGCCGCCGCCGCTGCGGTAGGCATTGGCCGGCTGCGGCAACTGCAGCGGTGCGAACAGCGCCTGCGGATCGTAGGTGCCGGCGCCATCCGCGGCGGCGGCAGTGGCGGCATCGGCCTGGGCGGCGGCGACAAGGGAAACACAGGCCGCGGCGAACGCAGCGCGGCGCAGGACAAGGATCATGGTGGCGTCCGTGGGGAGGATCGCCGCCGATGGTAGGCCGAATCGCGGTGGCGCGAATGTGCCGATCGCCACCTTCGGCAGCGGATGCCTGGCAGGACGGGGTAGGAGCGGCACTTGTCCCCTTTTCGGGGATCAGCCGCGACAGGCTTTACCGGGAATGCCTGTCGCGGCTGGAGCCGCTCCTACGACGGCAGGGTGACGCTCGCCACGCTCAGCCCAGCAGCGTCTCCAGCACCGCCATGCGCACCGCCACGCCGTTGGCGACCTGGCGCAGGATGCACGACTGCGCGCCGTCGGCGACCTCGTCGGTGATCTCCACGCCGCGGTTGATCGGGCCCGGATGCAGCACCACCGCGTCCTTCGACGCGCGGCGCAGCCGCTCGGCGGTGAGGCCGTACTGGCCGTGGTAGTCCTCCAGCGAGGACACCAGGCCTTCCTCCATGCGTTCGCGCTGCAGGCGCAGCATCATCACCGCGTCCACGCCGTCGAGCATGGCGTCGAAGTCCTCGCCGACCACGCAGCCGTCGAGGGTGCCGTCGTCGGGCAGCAGCGCGCGCGGGCCGCAGACGCGCACTTCGCCGGCACCGAGGGTGCGCAGCGCGTGCAGGTCCGAGCGCGCGACCCGCGAGTGCTTGACGTCGCCGACGATGACCAGCTTGAGCTTGGAGAAATCGCCGCCCTTGGCGTGGCGCAGGGTCAGCATGTCGAGCAGGCCCTGGGTCGGATGCGCGCTGCGGCCATCGCCGGCGTTGATCAGCGCGGTGCCCTCGCCCGCCGCCTCGGCCAGGCGCTCCACCGCGCCGTCCTCGGGGTGGCGCACGACGAAGCCGCGCACGCCCATCGCTTCCAGGTTCTTCAGCGTGTCGCGCGCGGTCTCGCCCTTGCGCGTGGACGAGGTGGAGGCGTCGAAGTTCAGCACGTCGGCGCCGAGCCGCTGCGCGGCCAGGTGGAACGAGCTGCGGGTGCGCGTGGACGGTTCGAAGAACAGCGTGCACACCGCGGTGCCGGCCAGCACGCTGCGCTTGCCGACCCGGCCCACCGCCGCGTCGCGGATCTGCCCGGCGCGGTCCAGCAGTTGCAGCAGGGTCGCGCGCGGCAGGCCTTCGAGGGTCAGCAGGTGGCGCAGGCGCCCGTTCGAATCGAGTTGCGGATCAGTCATGGCGAGTCCGGGCAGGGGATCAGGAAAGGGGAGTGGCGTCGTCGGGCGCGGCCAACCAGCGCTCCACGATCACCGCGGCGGCCACCGCGTCCAGCGCGGCGGCATCGCGGCGGCGCTTGCGGCCGGCGGCGCGGTCCACCGCGAAGCGTTGCGCGGCCTCGACCGAACTGGAACGCTCGTCGACCAGCACCACCGGCAGGCGGTAGCGCGTGCCGAGTTCGCGGGCGAAGGCATGCGCGCGCTTGCGGTTGGGCTGGTCGGCGCCGTCGAGGGTGAGCGGATCGCCGACCACCAGGCCGTGCGGCCGCCATTCGGCGTGCAGGCGGTCCAGCGCCGGCCAGTCCGGCCCCTGCGCGTGCACGTCGATCACCGCCAGCGCGCGCGCGCCGGTGCCGAACGGGCTGCCGACCGCCACGCCGATGCGGCGGTGGCCGACGTCGAAGCCGAGCACGGTGCCGTCGCGGCGGATCGTCGCGGGCGCCGGCGCACCAGCCTCAGGCAGGCCGGACTCAGGCATGCCCGCTGTAGTCGGTGAGGCGGAACAGGTCCACGCCGATGCGCCCGGCCGCGGTCTGCCAGCGCCGCTCCAGCGGCAGCTCGAACAGCAGTTCGGCATCGGCCGGTGCGGTCAGCCAGCTGTTCTCGCCCAGTTCGTACTCCAGTTGGCCGGCGCCCCAGCCGGCGCAGCCCAGCGCGACCACCGCGTTGCGCGGGCCTTCGCCGCGCGCCATCGCCTCGAGCACGTCGCGCGAGGTGGTCAGGTACAGGCCGTCGGCGAACGCCAGGCTGGAATCCCAGCCGTGCGCGCCGTCGTGGATGACGAAGCCGCGCTCCGGATGCACCGGGCCGCCGCTGAGCACCACCTGCTCGCGCAGCGTGGCGTCGATGGTCTCGATGCCCATCTGCTCCAGCACTTCGCCCAGGGTGTATTCGGAGGCGCGGTTGACCACCACGCCCATCGCGCCGTTTTCGTCGTGCTGACAGATCAGCGCCACGCTGCGGGCGAAGTTGGGATCGGACAGCGCCGGCAGCGCGATCAGCAGTTGGTTGGCCAGAGGCGTGGGCAAAGCGGACATGGCCCCATTCTATCGTCCCTCCCGCGTGCGCGCTGCCCGGGCGGCGGCGGGCTGCCATAATCCGGCCGACCGCGGCCGCGACCGGTCGCCCAGGAGCACGCACGCATGGACACGCCCCCCGACCTGCCACGCCAGACCCGCGCCTTCATCGTGCTGGTGGCCCTGCTGCAGGGCGCGCTGCTGTACCTGGCGCAGCGCGGCGCCGAGCGCGGCCTGTGGCCGTTCGGCTCCCTCGGCGGACAGGTGTGCTGGTACACCCTGGTACTGACCGTGCCGACCATGACCCTGCTGTCGGTGCGGCACCTGGGCGCGCTGCGCCTGTGGCAGCACACCATCGCAGTGGCGGTGCTGGTGGCGGCCCTCTCCGCCTGGGCGGTGTGGAACGCCACCGGCGCGCCTGGCCTGCGCCCCGGCGAGGTGCTGGGCCCGTTCGGCGCGACCCTGGCGCTGGCGATGTTCGTGCTGCTGCCGTGGCTGCAGTGCCGGCTGCAGCACGGGCGCTGGCAGGCGCCGTACCGCGACCTGTTCGAGCACGCCTGGCAGAACGCGCTGACCCTGGCGCTGGCGCTGCTGTTCGTGGGGATCTGCTGGCTGGTGCTGTGGCTGTGGGGCGCGCTGTTCGCGCTGGTCAAGCTGACCCTGTTCCGCGACCTGTTCCGGCAGACCGCCTTCGTCTACCTGGCCACCGGCACCATGTTCGGCCTGGGCATCCTGATCGGCCGCACCCAGCAGCGCGCGGTGCAGGTGATGCGGCAGATCCTGTTCGCGATCTGCACCGGGCTGCTGCCGCTGCTGGCGTTCGTGGCGGTGCTGTTCGCGCTGAGCCTGCCGTTCACCGGCCTGCAGCCGCTGTGGGAAACGCGTGCGGCGGCCAGCATCCTGGCCGCCGTGGTGGTCACGCTGGTGGTGTTCGTCAATGCGGTGTACCAGGACGGCACCGCCGACGCGCCCTACCCGGCCTGGCTGCAACGGGTGATCGACGCTGGACTGCTGAGCCTGCCGCTGTACGCAGGGCTGGCGCTGTACGCGCTGTGGCTGCGCATCGCGCAGTACGGCTGGAGTACCGAGCGCTTTGCCGGCGTGCTGGTCGCGGTGGTCGCCTGCGGCTACGCATGCGGTTACGCCTGGGCGGTGCTGCGCCCGGGCGCGCGCTGGCTGCAGTCGCTGGCGCCGGTGAACCGGGTGTTGTCGTGGGTGGTGATCGGCCTGGCGCTGGCGACCAGTTCGCCGCTGCTGGACCCCTACCGCCTGGTCGTCGGCGACCAACTGCAGCGCCTGGCCGATGGCCGCACCAGCGCCGCGCAACTGGATCTGGCCTACCTGCGCTTCGACAGCGGCCGCCGTGGCTACCGCGCGGTGCAGGCGCTGCGCGAGGTGCCGGCGTTCGCCGACGATCCGGTGCAGCGCGAGCGCCTGCAGCGGATGCTGCAGCGCCAGAAGCGCTGGGGCGACGAGGACGACGAAACGCCGCGCAGCGACGATCCGCTGCAGGTGCGCCAGCGCATCGTGTTGGCCGCCGGCAGCGCCGATCCCGACGCCGCGTGGTGGCAGGCGCTGCTGGCCGGACGCATCGAGGACGCCAACTGTCGGCGCGGGCACGCGCACTGCGTGGCGCTGCGCCGCGACCTGGACGGCGATGGCCACGACGAGGTGCTGCTGTGCAATGCCAGCGTCGGCTATGGCGTCGAATGCCGCATCCACACCGACCCGGGCAGCGGCTGGCGCGACGTGGCGCGGACGCATTTCTTCCCGCGTCGTGGCGACAACGCCGAGGCGCTGTACCAGGCACTGCGCGACGGCAAGCTGCAGGTGCTGCCGCGGCGCTGGCCCGACCTGCAACTGCCCGGCACCCAGCGGACCGAGCTGTACCCCGCCGACCCCAACGACCAGATCGACTGACGGACACCCGCCGCATGAGCAGCTATTGCGATATCGCCCCTGGCCATCCGGTGCACGGCCACTACCACGACCACGAGTATGGCGTCCCGCAACGCGCCGAAGCCGACCTGTTCGAGCGGCTGGTGCTGGAGATCAATCAGGCCGGGCTGAGCTGGGAGCTGATGTTGAAGAAGCGCGCCGGTTTCCGCGCCGCCTACGCCGGCTTCGACGTGGACACGGTGGCGGCCTTCGGCGAGGCCGACGTGCTGCGCCTGCTCGGCGATGCCGGCATCATCCGCAACCGGCTCAAGGTGCAGGCAGCGATCCACAACGCGCAGGTGATCCAGGGGCTGCGGGTCAGCCACGGCAGCTTCGCCGCGTGGCTGGACGCGCAGCATCCGCGCAGCAAGGCCGAGTGGATCAAGCTGTTCAAGCGCACTTTCCGCTTCACCGGCGGCGAGATCACCGGCGAGTTCCTGATGAGCCTGGGCTACCTGCCCGGCGCGCACCGCGAAGACTGCCCGGCGTTCGCGCGCATCGCGCAACTGGACCCGCCGTGGATGCGCGCCGGCTGAGGCCGCCGGCACGCGAGAACCGGCACGACGCTGCCTTGGCGCAGCCTGCACGAGCGCTGCACGACAGCGACGGCATGGTCGGCGCATGGCCTTGTGCATCGGCATTTCCGGCTGGCGCTACCCGCGCTGGCGTGGCGTCTTCTACCCGTCCGAGCTGACCCAGCGGCGGGAGCTGGAATATGCTGCGCGATGCTTCCGCTCGGTGGAACTCAACGGCTCGTTCTATTCGCTGCAGACCCCGAAGAGCTACGCCGCCTGGCACGACGCCACGCCGCGCGGCTTCGTGTTCGCGGTCAAGGGGCCGCGCTTCGTCACCCACCTGAAGCGGCTGCGCGACTGCGAGCAGCCGCTGGCCAATTTCTTCGCCTCCGGCCTGCTCGCATTGGGCCCGAAACTGGGTCCGCTGCTGTGGCAACTGCCGCCGTCGCTGGCCTTCGATCACGACCTGCTGGACGCGTTCCTTTCGCTGCTGCCGCGCACCAGCGAGGCCGCCCTGGCGCTGGCGCGCAAACGCGACACTGCGCGCATGCGCGAGCGCAGCGTGCTGCGGATCGACCGCAACCGGCGCCTGCGCCATGCGCTGGAAGTGCGCCACCCCAGCTTCGCCACGCCGGAGGCGGTGGCCTTGCTTCGGAAACATCGGGTGGCGCTGGTGCAGGCCGATACCGCCGGCAAGTGGCCGTACCTGGAAGACGTGACCGCCGATTTCCTGTACCTGCGCCTGCACGGCGATGCGCAGCTCTACGCCAGCGGCTACGACGACAAGGCGCTCGACGCCTGGGCCAGGCGCATCGACGCCTGGCACCGCGGCGGCGAGCCGGCCGATGCGCAGCGCGTCGGCCCGCCTGCGCCGACGCGGGCGCGGCGCGACGTGTACTGCTATTTCGACAACGACATGAAGGTGCACGCGCCGTTCGACGCGCGGCGCCTGGCGCAACGGCTGGGCGTGCCGACGCCGTGTCCGGCGCGCGGCGACGGCAACAGCGACGATTGAGCGGCCCGCTGTGCCGGGACTGAGCGTCACACCACGGCGCTGTCCCACCGCTATCGCGTAGGAGCGGCTCTTGTCCCCTGTTTGGGATCAGCCGCGACGCGGCGTTACCGGCCATGCCCGTCGCGGCTGAGCCGCTCCTGCGCACTGCCTTTCGTCGTGATGAAAGGATCGCTGGCGTCACGCCTACGCGTGCCTGCCTCTCCCATCGTGCTCAAAGACGCGCTGCCGACGCACCGGGCAAGCCAGGCGCCTTGCTCCAGCGCCGCCGCATCACCCCGCCAGCCGCGCCTGCCAGAACGGCGCCTGCGCCCAGCGCCGCTCGCGCGCGTACAAGGCCCCGCGTTCGTGCAGGTAGGCGCGGAAACGCGCGAACACGCCGTCCTGGTAAGCCGCCAGCGGTGCCGGGCCAGCACCTTGCAGATGCGCCGCCAGCGCGTGCGCGGCCGCCTCGCCGTCCTGCAAGGCCTTGACGATGCCGTGGGCGGTCAGCGGATCGTAGGCGCTGGCCGCGTCGCCCACTGCCAGCCAGTCCTCACCCACCACGCGGCTGAGAATCGCCGACGGCCCCAGCGCCGCGATCAGGCCATCGGCCTCGGGCGCGCGCGCCGCGCCCTGCAAAAACCACTGCGCGACGTGCCGGGTCTGCTGCGCCGCCGCCAGCCACACGTCGCGGTCCAGGAAGTGCCGTTGCCGGCGCGGCTCCATCGCCAGGGCCAGCATCAGGCGCTGGTCCGGCAACTTCGCCGCATACCACCAGCCGTCGGCGCAGGCCTCCAGCAAGGCCTGCGACGGAATCGCCTCGGCCTGCTCCAGCGCGAACACGCCAGCGACGAAGGCCAGGCAGTCCACCTCGTTGCGGGCAACGCCCAGCCGCCGCACAGCTGCGGCGGCGATGCCGCTGGCATCCACCAGGAACCCGGCGCGCAGCCGGCGCACGTCGCCCTGCTCGCCGTGCAGCTCCAGCACGTGATCGCCATCGGCGGCGCGGCCGACCGCGCCCAGGCGCAGGCCGCGCAGCAGCGTGCCGCCCTGCGCCGGCACCGCCGCGGCCAGCATCGCGTCGAAGGCGGCGCGGTCCACGTGCCAGCCCTTGCCCTGGCCGGCGACGATGAAATCGTTGTAGCCCAGCTCCGGCCGGCCCCAACTGGCGCAACTGCCGGCCGAGGCCAGCGGCCGCTGCGCGAGGAACGCCTCCCACACGCCCAGCCGCTGCAGCGCCGCGCTGGCGGTCGGCGCCAGCGCCTCGCCCAGCCGCCAGCCCGCGGCGCGGCCCATGTCCACCACCACCACGTCCTCGACCCCGCGCGCGGCCAGCGCCAGCGCGGTGGCGCAGCCGGCGGCGCCGCCGCCGACGATCACCACGGCGTGGCGAGCGTCGTCGGCGACCGCGTCAACCGGACTAAGCAAGCCCTTCGGCCTCGGTATTGGGGCACTTCGGCTTCGCCGCGGACGTGAAGGCGGGTACGTCCGCCATCGGCCAGGGCGCCACGAATTCCTTGCCCGGGTCAAACCCGCTCGCCACTTCCAGGAACATATCCGGCGGATAGTCGGGCATGCCGTTCGGTGCGGCGATCTGGTTGCCGCTGATCAGGAAGCCGACCTTGGCCCAGTTGGCGACGAAATCCTCGTAGCACTGGAAACGCCCGGCCTGCGCCGGATAGTCGCTGTCGGTGCCGGCGCCGCGCACCGAGTAGACCTGTGGCCCCAGGTACCAGGTGTCGTCGTCCGGATCGACCTGGCACAGCGCCGCCGGGTACACGGCGAACGGCCGCTCCGCCGGCCACGACCAGAACAGGGTGTTGTTCGGATTGACCGTCTGCTGCCCCGGATTGGGATCGGGCAGATGGGTGGCACAGGAGTTGTAGTCGGTGTGCCAGGGCACCGACATGAACTTGGACAGATCGCCCGGCTCCACCGGATGCGTTTGCAGTGGCACATAGCCGAAGCTCAGGAACGCGCTGTCCTTGCTCGCCTTGCTGTAGTCCAGCGGCGCCTGGTTGATGCGGAACGGGCCGCAATCCTTGGCCTGCCAGTCCTGCACGTAGAGATTGACGTCGCGGATCGGGAACGACACCTCGATGCCCGGGCTGTAGCGGCCGCCCAGGCAGTTCTGCAGGGTGACCCGGTCCAGCGCTTCGCCAGGGCCCAGCGTCGACGCGCCCATCTGCACGTAGTTGTTGCCGTGCCACTGGCTCAGCAGGAAATACTGGGTGGAACTGACGCTGAGGAAGCTCTTCTGCGCATCGCCCAGCGACAGCGGCATCATCGGCGAGCCGGTCTCGGTGTCCGCGGCGGAAGCCGGATCGCGGATCAGCGTCTTCAGGTTGGGAATCTTGGCGCTCGGATCGTCGGTCGGCAGGATCTGCCCGATCGTGTCGTGGCCCTTGACCGCCCCCGACGGCAGGTTGGTGTTCCAGCGCTGCAGCATCGCCGCGTGGAAGATCGGCTGGATGTCGTCGCTGAAGGACGGCTGATAGGTCGGCAGGAACCCGCCGTTGGCGTACAGCGACGGCACCAGGCCCAGTGTACGTACCCACACGTCGTAGACGTCGTCCCAGGTGGAGACCACGTTGCGGGTCTGCGGCGCATAGCCCGGGTCGCCGGTGACGTACCAGGCGCCCTGCACGCTGGCGGTGGTGCCGTCGTTGAAGATCAGCACGGCATTGACCGGGCCGTCGGCGGCATCGTCGTACCAGAGGCCGTTTTCGGTCGCGTCCTCCAGCGGCGGATAGCTGCCCTTGGCCCCGATCACCGCCGAGGTCCGGGCGAAGCCGCCGGCCACGATCAGCGCGCCGTTGGCCTCCACGCGCATGTCGCCCAACGAATCGAGCTTGCCGAGCGGTTCGTGCAGCGTATGGAACATCGAGGGGAAGCTGACCGGATAGGCCGGCTGCTGCTGGATCGTGCCCCCGGCATCTGCGTAGCTGGCGGTGGTGGTCATGTCGAAGGCGACCACGCTGCTGCCCGCGGCGGCGGCGCTGAGCGCGCGCGGACCCGCATCGATCACCAACTGCCGCAACCGTGTCGGATCGTTGGGATCGCTGGGATTTGCGGCATCGGGATAGTTCGGGTTGCGCAGTTCCAGCAGCCCGGGCGACTCGTAGGCGCCGATACCACGGAACTGGCCGCCCTGGCTTACCGTCGAATAGTTGTTGAGCTTCTTGTTGGCCAGATGCACGGTCCAGACGATGTCCTTGACCGTCTTGCCGTCGATCGTGCTGCCCACGTCCACACGCACGCCGCCGCCGTTGGGATAGGTGCCGGAACTACCGCTGGGGTAGGCGTAGATGTGGAAGCGCGCGGCCTGGCGCTTGACGTTGCCGTCGGCGTCGCGGAACTGCGCGGCGGTGATCGGCGTGGATTCGGTCTCCGGCTGCACCGGTAGTCCGCCGAACAGGCCGTCGGCATCGCGGGTACCGGCCGCGGTGACCGGCGCGAGATAGAACTCCTGGCTGTCGCCGACGCGGCCGATGCCGATCGCCGGATGCACGCGAAACACGTTGCTGGTCATGATGACTTGCTCCTGATCCGGGTGAGAGGGACGCGCCTCAGCGCGGCGTGGCCGGCCGCGCCGCCGGCGGTGCCTTCTGCGGCACCTGCGCCTGGAAGTAGTCGTTGATCACCACGTGGCTGATGTTGACGTTCAGCCCCGGCAACGACTGTGCGCGCGGATCGGGCGAGATCACCTGGGTGGTGTTGTGGCAGGCGAAACAGTTGTTCTGCGTGCTTTGCACCTGGGTGAAGGTCTCGATGGTGGAGTTGGACAGCTTGATCGAGCCGGTGAGCAGCGGCGGCGCACCATCGGGTGTCGGCGTGGGAATGCATTCCAGAGCCGAACCCGGTTGGAACGTGCAGTTGGGCGCCAGCGCATCCTCGGCGACGAACCAGATCGCGCCGACCTCGAAGTAGTTCTTCCACACGTCGTTCAACTGGCCCTGCACCGACGCGTTGATCGACTGGATGTTGGCGATGTTGCAGTCCTGACCGCTCGGACACGGCTTCTGCCCGCCAAACGGCACCATGCGGCACACCTGCGTGACCGGGCTCAGGGTCTGCGTCTGCACGTTCAAGGTCAGCGCACCGGCACCGGCCGCGTTGACGTTGCATTGCTTCATCGGCGTACCTGCCTGGTAGAACGTCCAGTCCTTTGCGGAAACGACGTCGTTGGGCAGCATCTCCTCCGCCGGCTTCGGCAGGTCCGGCGCGTTGTCCTGGTGCTCGAACGTGGCCCAGATCATCTCCGGATGGCCGTTGACCGTGCCGCCGATGTGGAAACCGACCAGCGCCACGGTCTGGATTTCGGTATCGCTGGTGGCGACGATCTTGCCCTTGCGCATGGCCAGCTTGGCGATCGTGGCCTGCCGGGTATAGAACGTGGACACGTCCTCGCCCGGCTGCACCACCTTCCATGCCGCCTTCAGGGTCATGCTGCCGACCGGGAAGGGCGTCTTCGGATCGAAGGCACGCAACGCCTTGGGATCCTGCAGGTGATTGCTGGCCATGAACTGGCCGAACACGTCGTTGGAATGGATCGAGTAATAGACCGCGCGCCCATGCCGATCCACCAGCACGCCATCCGGGCCTGCCTGGTCGATCAGTTCCACCGTGCGCGCCTGCTGCGAGCGACCGATCAGCGGATCGAGCACGCCGTCGGCGACGCCACCGATGCCGTCGCTGGGCATGGTCAGGAAACGCGGCTGCCCGCCCACGTCCTGGGTCAGCCACAGGAAGGCGTTCCACGACCACTGATGGAAAGCGCAGTTGCTGCTGGACTGGAAGCCCGCAGAATCCGGTGCCGGCGTCTGCGCATGTGGGAACCATGATGGCGCTGGCGCCGTAGGTGGCGCGCACGCCGCTGCGCTCGGCGCCGGACCTGGCGCGGGCCCCGGCGTGGGCGTACCGACACCGCTGCCGGGCTTCGGGCCCGACCCGGGATTCACGGCAGAGCATGCCGCGACCACCACACAGACCAATGCCGCGAATCCCATCGCACGTTTCATCGCACTGTCCTCGTTCCGTGGAAAAGCTGTAGGCGCCGGCATCCGCCGCAGTGCGCCGGACAGGCAGCACCGCGCCGCCGCGCAGGCGCGGCGTCGAACATCGTGGTCATGTCGTGCAGGTGGATCGCGCTCCCCCGCGATCGCATACGCCGTCTGTGCGCACTCACCCTTTCTGCAAAGTCAGCATGCGCTGCGTCACACTCGGGCGGCAAGACCATTCCGTAGACACCGCGGAGATTCCGTAGACAGTTGCCGTGCAGCGCGGTGGCTGTCGCGCGCAGCAAGGCGCGACAGTGCGCCGTTGGCCTGCAGCCGGTGCATGGATGTCATGCGTGACCAGATGCGGTGCGTGCAGACCGCGAGACGTTCGCGCATCCGCGAGGAACACCTGCGTGCGGCGATGCGCACATCGCCGATCGCGCGACGGCGACCGGCCGTGGACTCACACGCCCATGTAGCGGCCAGCGCGATGGTTGAACATGAGCACCAGGCTCAGCACCACTGCGCCGATCGCCGAGTACAGCACCTGTTGCGGCGCCAGCAGCCAGAACGCCACCGCCATCAGCGCCGCGTCGAAGCTCATCTGCACCTTGCCCGCGCTCCAGCCGCGGCTGCGCTGCAGGTAGACCGCGAGGATGCCGACGCCGCCCAGGCTGGCGCGGTGGCGGATGAAGAACAGGATGCCGAGCCCGACCAGCGCACCGCCGACCAGCGCCGAGAACAGCGGCGTCATCCTCGCCCACTGCGCCCAGCGCGGCAGCAGATCGGTGAGCAGGCCGCAGGCGGCAACCGCGACGAAGGTCTTGAGGGTGAATTCCCAGCCCATGCGCCGCACCGCCAGCCAATAGAACGGCAGGTTGACCAGCACGAACATCAGGCCGAAGTTCCAGCCCAGCGCGTAGTGCAGCAGGAAGGCTACGCCGGCCATGCCGCCGATCATCAGGCCGCCATGGGCGAACACCGCCAGCCCCAGCGAGGCCACCAGGGTCGCCAGCAGCATGCCCTGCACGTCCTCGGCCACGCTGTGGCGCAGCGCGCGAGCATCCTGCACGGTGCCGGCCGAATCCGGCGGCGGCGTCAGCGGTCCGGCGGTGACGACGGTGCCGTCGTCGGGCAATGGGTCCAGGTCCGGACGCAGATCGGAATCGGGAAGGCTCACGGGAGGGGCACAGCGTGGGGGGCGGTATTAGACACCAGCCAGGAGGTGGTTGCACATGAAACTTTGATGGCGACCTGCATGCGTGCAGAGGAATGGACAAACGCGCAGCCAGCCCCCGCCGGCGCACCGCCGTCCTATCGAGCCGGCAAGTCGACCTCAATGTGATGCGGCGACCCCACGATCGCCATCACCATTCCAACCACCACCAGCAACGCCACCGGCCCGGCGATGGCCAGCCACGTCCACGTCCAGGCGTTGAACCGCTCCGCCGCGCTGCGCGGCAGCCCACGCGCCTGCTTGAACCGCGCCAGGCGCTGGTTGACCAGCAGGACCGGCGTCCACGTCAGCAGCGTCAACAGCGACAACGCGGAGGGCCACGCGCCCAGCAGGCTCAGGCAGACATAGGCCAGCGCCGGCCCGAGCCAGCCGACCAGCGCGCCGCGCTGCGCGCCGACGGTGCGTTCAAGCCCGCGAAAGCAGGCGAACACCCAGATCAACGAGAACACCGAGCGCCACACCGGGGAGATGCGCCGGCGCCCGGACAGCAGGCGCAAGGCGCGCCAGTTGCGGTAGAACCAGTACAGCGCATACCAGCCGAAGCTGGTCGCGCACAGCAACGCCAGCTTGGCCGTCGAGGGCGCGAACAGCATGGACAAGGGGTCGGCGGTTGCCGCAGCGCTCTCGGTGTCGGGCAGCGTGGCAACGGGAGCGGCGTAGGGGTTGTCTGTTTGCATGAGTGGCATTCTGGCTCACCGTACCCTCATCCGCCCCTGCGGGGCACCTTCTCCCGGCGGGAGAAGGAACGGCTAAAGCCCCTCTCCCGGTGGGGCGACAGGGTGCGGCTTGCGCGTCACTGACGCGCGCACCCTGGAGCGCCCGCGCCGCAAGCGCGGGCCGGGGCGCGGAGCGGGGGTTGGGGTGAGGGTGCGGCGCGAACGCGTCCCGCCGAACCAAACCACGAGGCTCCGCCCGTACCCTCATCCGCCCCTTCGGGGCACCTTCTCCCGAGGGGAGAAGGAACGGCTAAAGCCCCTCTCCCACCGGGAGAGGGGTTGGGGTGAGGGTACGGCGCGAACGCGGCCCGCCGAAACAAGAACACGAGGCTCCGCACCACCCCTCATTCGCCCCTGCCGGGGCACCTTCTAAGCGGAACCCTCAGCGCACCGCCACGGTGCGGCGCTGCCGCTTGTCCGCGTACATCTCCGCATCCGCGCGTGCGAGCAGTTCCTCCAGCGCTTCCGCATCCAGATCCCGCAGGCTGCACAGGGCCAGGCCGAAGCTGGCCGACAGTCCGGTCGCGAAGCCGTCGTCGTCGCCGGGTTTGGCCAGCGCCCCGCGCAGCGCGTCGATCAGCGCGTACGCCCGCTCCGGCGTGGTCAGCGGCAGGTACAGCGCGAATTCGTCGCCCCCACGGCGCCCCAGCAACTGGCCCGGCCGCAGGCAGCGCCGGCAGCGCTTGACGAAGGCGCGCAAGGCGGCATCGCCGGCGGCGTGTCCGAACTGGTCGTTGATCGCCTTGAGGTTGTCCATGTCGGCGACGATCACCGCCAGCGGACGCGGGTCCTGCGCGGCCACTTGCAAATCGTTGAGCACCTGCTCCAGGAATCCGGTCCGCGACAGCGCCCCGGTCACCGGATCGCGTACCAGCGCATGGCGCAACCGCGTGTTGTCGGCGTAGAGCCCCGGGACCGCCAGCCCGAAGTAGCTGTTCGCCGCCAGGCTGATCATGGCGAACTGCAGCGCCAGCGCCTGCGCCTCGAGCCGCAGCAAGGGCGTGGCCAGGGCGATCAGCAGGCTGAAGGCGGCGATCGCCACCAGCGCCTGCAGCATCCCGTGGGTATGCACGATCCACAACTGGATGACCACCACCACGAACAGCGCGAACACCACCGCCGGCTGCCGCGGCAACGCAGCCGCCAGCCCCATCACCGCCAGGGTGACGCCGAGCAGCAGCGCCAGCTTGACCAGATAGCCGGACACGCTGCCGGTGGGCGCGATCATCCCCGAGAAGCGCGGGATGCCCGGCTGCGGCACGATCCGCAGCGCCTCGGCCAGGCGCAGCACCGCCACGATCGCCAGCGGGCCGAGCGCCAGCAGGCCGGCGTAGTCGCCGATCGCCCAGGGGATCGACTGGGCAAGCAGGGTCGGCAGATCGATGGCGCCGGTGACGGCCAGCCCGGCCCCGCCCAGGCAGGCGGACAGCAGCGCCGCCACGCCGCCGCCCAGGATGAAGGAGGTGACCACGCGCGGCAGGCTGGTCGAGGACACGCCACGGCCGACGCGGCGCAGCAGCCAGGCCAGCCCACCCCAGATGCAGAACTGTTGCGCGGTGAACAGCAGCGCATAGGCCAGCACCGCACGATCGGGGACGGCCGCGTGGTCGCTCGCGCGATAGAAACTGAGCAGCGTGGCCAGCACGCAGGCCATGGCGATCGCCGGCGCGCCGCGCCAGCCCAGCACCATGAACGTGGCCAGCGTCACCGCGACCGGCGGGAACCACAGGCTGGTGTGCGGCTGATAACCCAGCACCCGCGCCAGGTCGAAGACCGCCAGCCACGCCACCACCAGCACCGCCGACAGCAGCACCAGCGCGCCAGGGCGGCGCGGCGCCGCGGCGCGCGTGCGAAACGGCGCCTCGGCGTCCCTGCCTGTCATCCATCCGACTCCGCGCGGCCACGGCCGATGGCCGAACCGGGGCCGACGAAGGCGGTGACCGTGCTGTCGTCGCTGCCGCCCACCACCACCGTGGCACCGCTGTTCAGACGGATCGGCCAGCTCATGTTGTCCGTGCCATAGGACCATTGCTGCGTGCCGTCGTTCGCGTTCCAGAGGGTGAACGCGCCGGGCGTGCCGTCGGGATGGCCATCGGCCAGCCCCAGCCACCGTCCGTCCGGGTCGAACGCCAGGTCGTTGGGCGAGTGCGCGCTGTGCGCGGTCCACTGCAGCGTCGCGGCGGTGCCGGCATCGGCGTACACGGCAACGACGCCACCGCCGCTGAGATTGCCGGCGATCGCGACCTTGTCGCCGGCACGATCGCAGGCCACCCCGTAGATGGTCGTGGCGCCTTCGGGCACCGTCTGGGTCCAGGCCGGCGCAGGGGTTTTCTGGAACGCCGCCACGTCGAACGCGTACAGCGTGCCGTCGCTGGCACCGGCATAGGCCCGGCGCCCATCGCCCGACAGCGCCGCGGCATGCACGCGGGCCTGCTTGGGCAACTGCCAGCGCGTCAGCGTCCCCGGTTGTCCCGCCGCGATCGGGAACAGGATGATCTCGCCCTGCGCGCTGGCCACCAGCCCGACCGTGCCATCGGCGGCGATGCCGGTGGCGATGACGCTGTCGGCGCTGTCGCCGGTGCCCCCGGCGGTCAGCGCGATGCACGCGGGCGTGGCGGAGAATGCTGCATCGCCCTCGCGGTAGAACAGATAGCCCTGCTCGGCGCCGGCCAGCAAGGTCCGCCCGCCCGCGTCCATCGCCACCATGTTGCCGCGGACGGGGAGCGCAAAGGACAGCAGCTCGTCGCCGCCGGGAACCGCCCAGGCACCGACGAAGCCCGCATACGGCGACTGGCTCTTCCAGCCGCAGCTGGCCATGGTGCCACCGTCCGCCGCAACGTCGACCCAGTACACGCCCTGCCAGCCGTCGAACTCCTTCGTCAGCAGACGGTTGCCGGCGCGATCCCAGGCATAGGTGCCGAAGCATCCCTGCTGGTTGCCGCCCACGTCGCTGCGCGTGGCCGCAGGCGCGATACGCTCGAAGATCTTGCGTTGCTCGACCGGCACTGCCTCCAGCCCGGGAATCTGCGACAAGCCGCCGTACTGGTGGAAAAAGGTGCCGGCGACGATGACATTGCCATCGTCGGACACCGCCACCGAGTTGATGTAGTAGCCGGCATGCGGCTGGGTCGACCAGAGCAGTTCAGGCACGTCGTTCATCGCGGCTTTCTCCCTTCGGCTGAAGCGTCCGTCCTCCATCGACGGAAAGCAGACGCTGGACTGAAACACGACACCCGTGACCGACGCCGAGCGTGCCGCCGCGACGTGGGGCCCTCAACCGCCCCGGGCGCCGACGCGCGCGCCTGCCGGACGGCTCAGCGCACCTCGGCGATCTCGACCCCGTCCAGGCCCTGCGCCAGGGTGCGTGCGTCGCCGCCCTGGGCCAGCTTGATGCGCAGGCGCACCTCGTTCTGCGAATCGGCGTGGCGCAGTGCATCCTCGTAGCTGATCTCGCCGGCCTGGTACAGCTCGAACAGGCTCTGGTCGAAGGTCTTCATGCCCAGATTGGTGGACTCCTTCATCACGTCCTTGAGCTTGTGGATCTCGCCCTCGCGGATGTAGTCCTGCACCAGCGGCGTGCCGAGCATGATCTCCATGGCCACGCGGCGGCCCTTGCCGTCCGGGGTCGGGATCAGCTGCTGCGCGACCACGCCGCGCAGGTTCAGCGACAGATCCATCAGCAACTGGCTGCGGCGGTCTTCGGGGAAGAAGTTGATCACGCGGTCCATCGCCTGGTTGGCGTTGTTGGCGTGCAGGGTGCACAGCACCAGGTGGCCGGTCTCGGCGAAGGAGATGGCGTGGTCCATGCCCTCGCGGGTGCGCACCTCGCCGATCATGATCACGTCCGGCGCCTGACGCAGGGTGTTCTTCAGCGCGTTCTCCTAGCTGTCGGTGTCGATGCCGACCTCGCGCTGGGTGATGATGCAGCCCTCGTGCTTGTGCACGAACTCGATCGGGTCCTCGATGGTGATGATGTGCCCGGTGGAGTTCTGGTTGCGGTAGCCGATCATCGCCGCCAGCGAGGTCGACTTGCCGGTGCCGGTGGCGCCGACGAAGATGATGATGCCGCGCTTGGTCATCGCCAGGGTCTTGATCACCGGCGGCAGGTTCAGCTCGTCCACGCTGGGAATGCGCGTCTCGATCCGGCGCAGCACCATGCCGACCTGGTTGCGCTGGTAGAAGCAACTGACACGGAAGCGCCCGACCCCGGCCACGCCGATGGCGAAGTTGCACTCGTGGGTCTTCTCGAACTCCTCGCGCTGCGACGGCGTCATCACGTTCAGCACCAGGTCGCGGCTCTGCTGCGGCGTCAGCGGCGTCTGCGTGATCGGGGTGATCTTGCCGTGCACCTTGATCGCCGGCGGCATGCCCGAGGTGATGAACAGGTCCGACGCCTTCTGGTGCGCCATCAGTTTCAGGAAGGAGGTGAAGTCGATGGTGCTCATGGTCGGCTCCTTCGGAGCTGAGAATCGGGAATGGAGAATCGGGAATCGCAACAGCGGGCATCCGGAAGCGGGAAGGATGGGGCCGTTGCTCTTCCCATTCCCGATTCCCTATTCCCGATTCCCGGCCTCACTCGAACAACCGCTTGTCCTTGGCGTACTCGCGGGCCTGGTTGCGGGTGATCAGGCTGCGCTTGACCAGGTCCTGCAGGTGCTGGTCCAGGGTCTGCATGCCGTTCTGCTGGCCGGTCTGGATCGCCGAGTACATCTGCGCCACCTTGTCCTCGCGGATCAGGTTGCGGATGGCGGGGGTGCCGACCATGATTTCCCAGGCCGCGGTGCGGCCGCCGCCGACCTTCTTCAGCAGCGCCTGCGAGATCACCGCGCGCAGCGATTCGGACAGCATCGAGCGCACCATCGGCTTTTCGCCGGCAGGGAACACGTCGATGATGCGGTCGATGGTCTTGGCCGCCGAGCTGGTGTGCAGGGTGCCGAACACCAGGTGGCCGGTCTCCGCCGCGGTCAGCGCCAGGCGGATGGTTTCCAGGTCGCGCAACTCGCCGACCAGGATGATGTCCGGGTCTTCGCGCAGCGCCGAGCGCAGCGCCTCGTTGAAGCCGTGGGTGTCGCGGTGCACCTCGCGCTGGTTGATCAGGCACTTCTGCGAGGTGTGCACGAATTCGATCGGATCCTCGACGGTGAGGATGTGGCCGTATTCGTTCTTGTTGATGTAGTCGATCATGCCGGCGAGCGTGGTCGACTTGCCCGAGCCGGTCGGCCCGGTGACCAGGATCAGGCCCTGCGGCTGGTCGATCAGTTGGCGGAAGATCGGCGGGCAGCCCAGGTCTTCCAGGGTCAGCACTTCCGAGGGAATGGTGCGGAACACCGCGCCGGCGCCGCGGTTCTGGTTGAACGCGTTGACGCGGAAGCGCGCCAGGCTGGGAATCTCGAAGGAGAAGTCGACCTCGAGGAATTCCTCGTAGTCGCGGCGCTGCTTGTCCGACATGATGTCGTAGACAAGCGCGTGCACCTGCTTGTGGTCCAGCGCCGGAATGTTGATGCGGCGGACGTCGCCATCGACCCGGATCATCGGCGGCAGGCCCGCGGACAGGTGCAGGTCGGACGCCTTGTTCTTGACCGAGAACGCCAATAGTTCAGCGATATCCATACGCTGCTTTTCCCCTTGGGCTGCGACTGGAAGGATGATTCCCCGGTCGGCAGTATAGCGCCCTTCCCTTTGCCGGAACGCCGCCCGTGCCCCTCTCGCCGCTGCAACAGATCCGCCTGGACATGGACCGCGCCGCCGACGCCGCAGGGCGCCCGCACGCGCATTTGCTGGCGGTGTCCAAGACCCAGCCGGCCGAGGCCGTGGCGGCGCTGGCCGCACAGGGACAGCGCGCCTTCGGCGAGAACTACGTGCAGGAAGCGGCGGCCAAGATCGCCGCGCTGGCCGAGGCCGGACTGGAGTGGCATCTGATCGGCCACCTGCAGTCGAACAAGGCCGAACAGGCGGCGACGCTGTTCGACTGGGTGCAGACGGTGGACCGGCCGAAGCTGGTCGCCGCCCTGGCCAAGGGCCGTGCGGCTGCGCCCGCGCGCGCGCCGCTGAATGTGTTGATCCAGGTCAACATTGACGACGAGGCCAGCAAGCATGGCTGCCAGCCCAACGCCGTGGACACCCTGGCCGCGGCCATCGCCGCACAGCCGGCGCTGGCCCTGCGCGGGCTGATGGCCATTCCCGCACCGTGGCCGGAGACCGAGCGCCGCATCGATGCATTCGCGCGCATGCATGCGCTGTTCGTGCGGCTGCGCGCCGCCCATCCGCAGGTCGACACCTTGTCGATGGGCATGAGCGGCGACTTCGCCGACGCCATCGCCGCCGGCGCCACCATGGTGCGGGTCGGCACGGCCCTGTTCGGCGCACGCGGCCCGCGCGTTTCCGGCTGAACCGGCTGCTGCCGTGCCGCATTACCGCATCGCCCGTGACATCGTGATGATTTGTCTACGACACCTTCAAAAACGATTCACCAACATCGGAATTTTGTCGTAGCCGATCTTATTGAAAAACATAAGTTTTCAGGATGAATGAAAGGTTCGCGCCGACAGCGCTTCCTGGACCATGCGACACGGTTGCGAACCGTTAATTCAGTCACGTTTCAGACGCAGGCGCTTCGCTTCACATGGCGGCCGACCGCGGGTCCTCCGCAGTCCATCGCCGAATGCGCTCGGCTCGAACGAGGTCACAGATGCAAGCATCCACCCGATTGCTGTTCGCTTCCTGCTTCATCGGTCTGCTGCACGTCCCCGCGGCCATGGCCGCGCCGACGGCGACGCCGGCCTGGACCAACGAAGAAGCGATGATGTCGCCGGCGGAAGTCCAGGCGCGCACCGCCTGGCGCGAAACCATGGCGCATCAACCGACGCCGGCGGAAGGCTGCTTCCATGCCAGCTACCCCGACACGCAGTGGCAAACGGACGTCTGCAAGACCCTGACCCGCCACCTGCATCCGGTGCCGCACAAGATCCGCTTCGGCGCCACCGAAACCACCGGCAACGGCTACGACTACGCGCTGCGCTCCAGCACCCTGATCAGCAAGGCCGTGGGCAGCTTTCCGCAGGTCACCGGCGTGACGTCGGAGCAAGGCGTCGGCGTGGCGGCCTTCGGCGGTGGCGGCATCCTCGGCCCGAACGAGTACTCGCTGCAGATCAACTCCAATTACAACGCCACCACCAGCGTCTGCGGCGGCCGCTCCGGCTGCACCGTGTGGCAGCAGTTCGTCTACGCCACCGACTACGAGACCCAGGGCCAGGCCGCGGTGTTCATGCAGTACTGGCTGATCGGCTACGGCAGCAGCTGCCCGAGCGGCTGGATGAGCGGCGGCGGCTCGGACTGCTACCGCAACAGCAACGCGGTCAGCGCGCCGGACGTGCCGGCCACGCAGCTGGCCAACCTCAAGCTGACCGGTTCGGCCACCGCCAACGGCAACGACACCATCACCTTCACCAACAACGGCACCGCCTACAGCGTCAGCGCCAAGGACAGCGTGGTCAAGCTGGCCACGGTGTGGAAGGACGCCGAGTTCAACGTGGTCGGCAACGCCGGCGGTTCCAGCGCCAACTTCAACTCCGGCTCGTCGATCACGGTGAAGGTGGCCGCCACCAACGGCTCCACCGCCGCCCCGACCTGTGCGGCCAACGCCGGCAGCACCGGCGAGACCAACAACCTCAACCTGGGCAGCTGCTCGACGGCCGGCGGCAGCACGCCGTCGATCACCTTCACCGAGTCCAACTGAGTCCGTCGCGCCGGTCCGCATGGCGGCCGGCGCGTTTTTCCGCAGCGTGATCCGGGCCGCGCCGCACCGCAGCAACGCGGCGCAGCGCAGCCGCTACCATGGCGCTCCCTCTTCGCGACGGTGCGCACATGGCTTCCGCTTCCCCCGATTCCCACGCGGCCGATATCGCCTTCATCGGCGGCGGCAACATGGCGCGCAGCCTGATCGCCGGGCTGGTCCGGCAAGGCACCGATCCGCACCGCATCCGCGTGGCCGAGCCGGTGGCGGCGCTGCGCGAGGCGCTGGTCGCCGACTACGGCGTCCACGCGGTCGCCTCCGCGGCCGAGGCCGCCGACGGCGCGGCGCTGTGGATGTTCGCGGTCAAGCCGCAGGTGCTGCGCGGGGTCTGCAGCGAACTGGCCACGCTGGCGCAGGCGCAGCGGCCGCTGCTGGTATCCATCGCCGCCGGCATCACCACCGCGCAACTGGACCGCTGGCTCGGCGGCGGCCACGCCCTGGTCCGCGCGATGCCCAACACCCCTGCCCTGCTCGGCGCCGGCGTCACCGGCCTGTTCGCCAGCGCCGGCGTCGATGCCGGCCAGCGCGCCCACGCCGAGCGCGTGCTGGCCGCGGCCGGCGTCACCGTGTGGGTCGCGGACGAAGCGCTGATCGATGCGGTCACCGCGGTCTCCGGCAGCGGGCCTGCCTACGTGTTCCTGCTCGCCGAGGCGATGGAAGCGGCCGGCATCGCCCAGGGCCTGCCCGCCGACACCGCGCGCACCCTGACCCTGCAGACCGTGCTCGGCGCGGCGCGCATGCTCACCGAGTCCGGCGAGGCGCCGAGCGAACTGCGCCGCCGCGTGACCTCGCCCAACGGCACCACCCAGGCCGCGATCGAGACCTTCCAGCACGGCGGCTTCGAGACGCTGACCGCGGCCGCGATTGCCGCGGCGGCCGCGCGCGGCCGCGCCCTGTCCGCCGCCAACGACGACTGATCCGGAGAACGCCGATGCGTGTCCTGCCCGCTGCGCTGCTGTGCCTGGCCCTGGCCGCCTGCTCGGACCAGGACACCCCACGTCCGGCGACACTGCTCGCCGCCACCCCAGCGCAGGCGGATTTCGGCGCGCTGCGCGTGCACTACAACGCCTTGCCCACATTGGCGATGAGCGACGACGTGGCGCGCCGCTACGGCATCGCCCGCGAAGCCGACACCGCCCTGGTGATGATCGCGCTGCGCACCCTGCACGGCGGCGAGGAAGCGCCGGCGTTGGGCACGGTGGAGGCGGTGGCGACCGACCTCAGCGGCCAGCGCCAGCCGGTGGCGCTGCGCGCGGTCCGCACCGACGCCTACACCGACTACGTCGGCACCGTCCGCAGCAGCGCCCACGACCAGTTGCGCTTCGTGGTGCAGGTGCGCAGCGCCGACGGCAGCGGCACGGTGCGCTTCACCCGTAATTTCTAGCCGGCGCCCACGCTGCGCAGGCAACACAAGCCGCCGTAGGAGCGACAGAACGACCAACGCACAACGAGCGCTGTCCATTGTGGGAGGGACTTCAGTCCCGACGCGGTAGCGGTGGACATCGCGGCATTGCCGCTTGTGTGCGATCAGATGATGCGCCGCACGCGGCATGCAGTCGGGACTGAAGTCCCTCCCACAGCGTCTCGATCGCACATCATGGCGCCGTCGGGTGTCGTAAGCGCAGGTCTGGTCCCCTGCTTGGGATCAGCCGCGACTGGCATTACCGGGAACACCCGATCGCGGCTGAAGCCGCGCCTGCGGAAAGATCGACAGACCGACCGACGTACAGCGAGCGCGGTCAGTTGTGGGAGGGACTTCAGTCCCGACGCGGCAGCGGTGGACGTGGCGGCATTGCACGCGGCTGCTGCGCGCGGACGCAGCGCTTACTCCTCCGTCCAGCGCTGCGGGCCGTCGCCGTGCGCGGCCAGGGTATCGGCCGGGTTGCTCAGCCGGCAGCGGCGCAGCGACAGGCAGCCGCAGCCGATGCAGTCGGTGAGTTGGTGGCGCAGGCGGGTCAACTGCAGGATGCGTGCGTCCAGTTCCTCGCGCCACACCGCCGACATCCGTGCCCACTCGGCACGGGTCGGGGTGCGCGCGTCGGGCAACTGCGCGAAGGCGGCCTTGACGCTGTCCAGCGGCACGCCGACGCGTTGCGCCACGCGGATCACCGCCAGCCGGCGCAGCACGTCGCGGGTGTAGCGGCGCTGGTTACCGGCGGTGCGCATGCTGCGGATCAGCCCCTTGCTCTCGTAGAAATGCAGCGCCGACACGGCCACGCCGCTGCGCGCGGCAACCTGCCCCACGCTCAGTTCTTCCTGCATCGCTTGACCTCGAGTCCGGTTGAGGTTGCATGCTGCATGGCCTGCAGGCGCCCACGCAAGTCGCCACCGGCAGCCATCCAACCGCTTTTCCAGGTATCCCGATGCAAGACCACGCCACCGCCGCCGCTGCCCCACCCGCCCCTGTCGCTGCCGGCTCCGTGCTGGCGCCGGCCTATCGCGCCACCACCATCGGCATGGTCGCGCTGGTCTCGCTGATCGCTTTCGAGGCGCTGGCGGTGGCCGCGGCGATGCCGACCGTGGCGCGCGAACTGGACGGCCTGCGGCTGTACGCGCTGGCCTTCGGCGGCACCCTGGCCACCAGCGTGATCGGCATGACCGTGGCCGGGCGCTGGAGCGACCTGCACGGGCCGGCGGCGCCGCTGTGGGCCGGGCTGGCCTGCTTCGTGTTCGGCCTGCTGCTGGCCGGCTTCGCTCCGTCGATGACGCTGCTGCTGGCCGGTCGATTGGTGCAGGGCCTGGGCGCCGGCGCGATCTCGGTGGTGCTGTACGTGCTGGTCGCGCGGTTGTATCCGCAGGCGATCCGCCCGCGCATGTTCGCTGCGTTCTCCGCCGGCTGGGTGGTGCCGTCGCTGATCGGCCCCAGCATCAGCGGGCTGATCGTCGAACACGTCGGCTGGCGCTGGGTGTTCCTGGCGGTGCCGCTGCTGGCACTGCCGGCGGCGGCGCTGCTGTGGCCGGCATTGCGGCGCCTGCCGCCCGCCGCCAGCACCGACGGTGCCAGCGGCGCGTCGCGGCTGTGGTCGTTGGGCGCGGCGGCCGGCGTCTGCCTGCTGTACCTGGGCGGCCAGCAACGCGGGCTGTGGGCGGCACTGCTGTTGCCATCGGCATTGGCGCTGCTGGTGCTGTGCGCCTGGCGGCTGCTGCCTGCGGGCACGCTACGCGCCGCGCGCGGCCTGCCCAGCGTGATCGCGCTGCGTGGCGTCGCCGGGTCGGCGTTCTTCGGCTGCGAGGCGTTCCTGCCGCTGCTGCTGTCGCGCGAACGCGGGCTGTCGCCGGTGTGGGCGGGCGTGGCGCTGAGCGCTGGCGCGCTGGGCTGGTTCGCCGGCTCCTGGTACCAGGGCCACTACGGCCGCGACGCCACCCGCCTGCGGCGGCTGCGGCTGGGCTGCACGCTGATGGCGCTGGGCATCGCGACCACCACGCTGGCACTGCTGCCGGCGGTGCCCGCCGCGCTGGCGATCGGCGGCTGGACCGCCACCGGCCTCGGCATGGGCCTGATCTATCCGACCCTGGCGGTGCTGACCCTGACCCTGTCGCCGCCGGCGCGACAGGGCCGCAACAGTTCGGCGCTGCAGTTGAGCGAGGCGATCGCGGTGGCCACCACGCTGGCGGTCGGCGGTTCGCTGTTCGCCGCGCTGCTGGCGTACTCGGCCAATGCGGCTTACCTGTCGACCTTCGCCGTCGCCGCGCTCATGGCCCTGCTCGGCCTGGGCATCGCCGGCCGTACCCAGCCGGCGTCTGGCTAGAGGCATCATCGCGCCCGGTCGCTGCCGCGTCGTCGTGACGGGCGCATCGCAAGAGGATGCGAAACGGCCAAGAGGATGCGAAGCGGCCGTTCGTCCGCGACACACGATGCCGCGGCCACGGACGCATCGCGACCGCTTCGACTGCGGCTTGGCAGGCAGGCCCGCCCTAGCGCGCGCCAACGCCCCTGGCCCAGGCCTGGATGATGTCGGCGATGGCGCGCACGCCGTCGGTGAGCGCGGCCGGCCCCGGCTGCAGGATCAGCGGCGACTTGATCTCGAACAGTTGCCCGTCGCGCACCGCTGGAATCGCCGCCCAGCCCGGCCGCGCGGCGACGCGCTCGGGGCGGAAGCGCTTGCCGCACCAGGAGCCGAGGATGATGTCCGGCGCGCGCCGCACCACCTCGTCGCCGTTGGCAAGGATCCGCGCCTTGGCCAGCGGCTGCACCGACAGTTCCGGGAACACGTCCTCGCCGCCGGCGATGCCGACCAATTCGGCCACCCAGCGGATGCCGGTGATGATGGGCTCGTCCCATTCCTCCAGGTACACGCGCGGCCGCCGCGGCAGGGTGGCGGCCTGCGCGGCGATGGCGTCGAGGCCGCGTTGCAGGTCGTCGGCGTAGGCATCGGCGCGCGGCCCGGCGCCGACCAACGCACCGAGCCGGCGCACGTAGTCGAGAATGCCGTCGACGCTACGGTGGTTGGCGATCCACACCTCCACGCCATGCCGTACCAGTTCGGCGGCGATGTCGGCCTGGATGTCGGAGAAGCCGATCACCAGGTCCGGCTGCAGCTTGAGGATCTCGCCGATCTTGGCGCTGGTGAAGGCGCTGACCTTGGGCTTGTCGCGGCGCGCCTGCGGCGGGCGCACGGTGAAGCCGCTGATGCCGACGATGCGCTGCTGCTCGCCGAGCGCGTACAGCGTCTCGGTCGGCTCTTCGGTGAGGCAGACGATGCGCTGCGGGCCCATGCTCACCGCGCCTCGTGCGGGCACGGGTCGACCGCGGCGGCGGCGCCGCGGCAGGCCGGGCCGGTCCCCCTCACGGAAACAGCATCCGCTTGCTCCAGTGACCGGCGGCGTCGGCTTCGTAGCGCCAGCGCTCGTGCAGGCGGTACTTGGCGCCGTACCAGAACTCGACACTGCGCGGCACCACGCGGAACCCGCCCCAGCCGTCCGGGCGCGGCACTTCGCGGCCCTCGAAGGTGGCCTCGGCCTTGGCCACGCGTTCCTCGAACTCCTCGCGCGAGGCCAGCGTGCGCGACTGCGCCGAGGCCCAGGCGCCGATCTGGCTCATGCGCGGGCGCGAGGCGAAATAGGCGTCGGCCTCGGCCGCGGCGACCAGTTGCACCTCGCCATCGATGCGTACCTGCACCCCGTCCTCGCGCATGCGCCGCCACAGGAACAGCAGCGAGGCCTGCGGATTGGCCTGCAGCTCACGGCCCTTCTGGCTGTCCAGGTGGGTGTAGAACACGAAACCGCGCGCGTCGTAGGCCTTCAGCAGCACCACCCGCGACGAGGGGCGCGCCTCCAGCGTGGCCGAGGACACGACCATGGCGTTGTATTCGGCCTCGTCGCTGGTGCGCGCCTCGGCGAACAGGTCGGCGAACGTGGACAGGGCTTCGGCGTAGAGATCGGGCATGGCGACAGGCACTCGGCGGACGATGCGCCATTGTCGCGCCATGCACCGCGCGACGCACGCTTCGCCGCGCAAGGCCCCGCGCACGCGCCTGCGCAGCGCGCGGGGCGGCACCGGTGTCTGCTAGCATCGGCGGATGAATCCCGCCCCCAACCTGGTGCTGGTCGGCCCGATGGGCGCCGGCAAGAGCGTCATCGGTCGCCGCCTGGCCGAGCGCTTCGGCCTGGTCTTCGTCGACAGCGACCAGACCATCGTCGAGCGCACCGGCGCCAGCATCGCCTCGCTGTTCGAGCACGCCGGCGAAGCCGGTTTCCGCGAACACGAGCGCGCGGTGCTGGAAAGCATCCTGAGCACGCCCGGCCACCTGATCTCCACCGGCGGCGGCGCCGTGCTCAACGCCGACAGCCGCCGCGAGATGCGCGAGCACGGCTTCGTGGTGTACCTGCGGGTGGGCGTGGCCGCGCAACTGCAGCGCCTGCACCGCGACCGCAGCCGCCCGCTGCTGCAGCGTGGCGACCGCGAGCAGGTGCTGCGCGACCTGCACGCGGTGCGCGAACCGCTGTACCGCGAGGTCGCCGACCTGATCCTGGACACCGACCACCTCACCCCGGCCGAGGCCACCGCGCAACTGGTCGTGCGCCTGGCCGCGTCGTGGAAACTTCCGGAACCCACTGCATGACCGCAACATCGCGCACGGTCGAGGTCGCTGGCGACCCGGCCTACACCATCCGCATCGGCCCCGGCCTGCTCGACGACGGCACCGCCCTCGCCGCGCAGGTGCGCGGCCGCCACGTGCTGCTGCTCAGCGACAGTCAGGTGGCGCCGCTGTACGCCGCGCAGGTCCGCAGCGCGCTGCTGGCGACACGCCCGGAATTGCAGATCGGCGCGTTCGTGATTCCCGCCGGCGAGGCCTCCAAGACCCTGGACAACTTCGCCGCGGCGATCGCCGCGCTGGCCGCACTCGGCGCCACCCGCGACGCCTGCGTGCTGGCCCTGGGCGGCGGCGTGGTCGGCGACCTGGCCGGGTTCGCCGCCGCCTGCTGGATGCGCGGCGTGGACTGCGTGCAACTGCCGACCACGCTGCTGGCGATGGTCGACTCCTCGGTCGGCGGCAAGACCGCGGTGGACATCCCGCAGGGCAAGAACCTGGTCGGCGCCTTCCATCCGCCGCGCGCGGTGCTGGCCGACACCGCCACGCTGCGCAGCCTGCCGCCGCGCGAACTGCGCGCCGGGCTGGCCGAGGTGATCAAGTACGGCGCCATCCGCGACCCGCTGTTCTTCGAATGGCTGCATGCCGAACGCCGCGCGCTGCTGGCCGGCGAGCCGGCGGCGCTGGCGCAGGCGATCGCGCGCAGCTGCGAGCACAAGGCCGAGATCGTCGCCCGCGATCCGCTGGAAAAAGGCGAGCGCGCCCTGCTCAATCTCGGCCACACCTTCGGCCACGCCATCGAGACCGAACAGGGCTACGGCGCCCCGGACAACGCCAACCTCAACCACGGCGAAGCGGTGGCGGTGGGCATGGTGCTGGCCGCGGAACTGTCGGTCCGGCTGGGCATGGCCAGCGCGCAGGACACGGAGAAACTGCGCGCGCTGCTGCAGGACTTCGGCCTGCCCACCGCGCTGCCGGCCGGGCTGGCGCCGGAGGCGCTGCTGGCGCGTATGCGCCTGGACAAGAAGAACCTGGCCGGGCGTCTGCGGCTGGTGCTGTGGCGCGGCATCGGCCACGCCGAGATCGTGCCCGACGTGGACGATGCCGAAGTGCTGGCGGTGCTGGCCGCCGGCTGAGCGAGCAGGCCGCCGGGCGCGTGTCCGCGCGCGCCCGGCTACCCGCGACTGCCCCCGCTCAGCGTGCCTGCCGCCACGCGCGCGGGGTCTGCCCGACCTGCGCCTTGAACACACGCGACACCGCGGCCTCGCTGCCGTAACCCACCTCGTCGGCAAGCTGCTTCAGCGGCCGTCCCTCGCGCAGGCCGCGCTGTACCAGGGCGATGCGCCAGTCCTGCAGGTACTGGCCCGGCGTGCAGCCGAGGGTTTCGCGAAAACTGCGCGCGAACGCGCTGCGCGACATGCCGGCACGCGCGGCCAGGCTCTCCAGCGTCCACGGCTGCGCCGGGGCGTCGTGGATACCGGTCAGCGCCAGCCGCAGCCGCGCATCGGCCATCCCGGCGAGCATGCCGCCGTCGGTGAGCCCCTGCTCCATCAGTTCGCGGATCACGTGCACCAGCACCACCTCGAACAAGCGATTCAACACCGCCTGGCGCCCGCAATGCTGCGCGAACGCTTCCTCGAACAGCAGGTGCAGCAGCGTCTCACCCTGGCGCAGCGCGTCCAGCGGCAGGCAGATGGAGGCCGGCAAGGCGCGCACCAGCGGATTGGCCGCGCCGCCGCCGAAGCGCAGGTGCGCGCAGGCGAAATCCGCGCCGCGGTGCGCATCGGTCTCGAAATGATGCGGAAGTGGCTGCGGATACAGCAGCAGGCTGGGCCGGTCGATCCGCAGCACGCTGCCATCGCCGTTGTGCACGACCACGTGGCCCTGGCGCAGCAGGTGCAGTTGCCCGCGGTCGCCGTCGTCGAGCCGGTGCAGCCCGCACAGCGTGCCAGCGTGGAAGACCTCGGCGCTGACCGAGAAGTGGGTCAGCAAGGCGGCCAGGCGGTCGGCCATTTTGGACTCCGGGCAAAGTTTTATGGACGATTCGCCACCTATCGTATCGTCTTGGCGCGCAAAGTCACTCCTGTCGCCGGCACACCGCCCGGCATGCCACAGGAAACCGCCATGAAGACCCTGCTTCCCTTGCTCGCCACCTCGCTGCTGGCCGGTGCGATCGGCACCGCCACCGCCGCGACGCCGGCCGACCAGCCCGCGCCGCTGCGCCCGGTCGCGACGTTCCTCGATGCGCTCAACGGCAGCGGCGGCAAGCCGATCGAGCAGCTCACGCCGGCGCAGGCACGGCAGGTGCTGCGCGATGCCCAGGCCAATACGCCGTTGCCGCCGGCCGAGGTCAGCCGCACCACCATCCAGGCCGACGGCAAGCCGCTGAACCTGGTGATCGTGCGGCCGCCGCACACGGCCGGCCAGGTGTTGCCGGCCTTCATGTTCTTCCACGGCGGCGGCTGGGTGCTGGGCGACTTCCCGACCCACGAACGCCTGATCCGCGACCTGGTCAACGCGTCAGGCGCGGTGGCCGTCTATGTGGACTACACGCCGTCGCCGGAAGCGCAGTATCCGGTCGCCATCCACCAGGCCTACGCCGCCACCCGCTGGGTCGCCGAGCACGGCGCGCAGATCGGCGTGGACGGCAAGCGCCTGGCGCTGGCGGGCAACAGCGTCGGCGGCAACATGGTGGCGGCCGTGGCGCTGCAGGCCAAGGCCGCGGGGACGCCGGCGCTGCGCTACGACCTGATGCTGTGGCCGGTGACCGACGCCCGCTTCGACGATGGCTCGTACCAGCAGTTCCAGAGCGGCTACTTCCTCACCCGCAACATGATGACCTGGTTCTGGGACAACTACACCACCGACCCCAAGGCCCGCGCCGAGATCACCGCCTCGCCGCTGCGCGCCACCCCGGCGCAACTGGCCGGCCTGCCGCCGACGCTGATCCAGACCGCCGAACTGGACGTGCTGCGCGACGAGGGCGAAGCCTTCGGCCGCAAGCTGGACCAGGCCGGCGTGACGGTCACGGTGACCCGCTACAACGGGCTGATCCACGATTTCGGCCTGCTCAATGCCCTGCGCGACGTGCCCGCGGTGCGAACCGCGATCCAGCAGGCGGGCGACGGCCTGCGCGAGCACCTGAAGTAAGCGCACGTTGGGCGGCACGCCCTGCAGCGCTCCCGGCTGCAGCGTGCTGCCCACCCTCGCCGAGCGCACTCAGGGCTGGGCCACCTCCAGCGACGCATCCCCGCCCAAGGTGCGGTACAGCGTCACCCGATTGGTGGCCGCGGTCAGTTCCACCGCAACCAGACTGCGCTGCGCGGCGTAGTAGCTGCGCTGCGCATCCAGGTTGGACAGCGCGCTTTCCACGCCCTCGCGGTAGCGCTGTGCGCTGGCGTCGTAGGTGTTGGCGGCATCGGCGAGGAGCGCGCGCTGCGCCTGCAACTGCGCATCGATGGTGCCGCGCCGGGCCAGGGCATCGGCCACTTCACTGAAGGCGGTCTGCACGGTCTTTTCGTAGCCGGCTACCGCGGCATCGCGCTGCGCCTCGGTGTAGCGCACATTGGCGCGCGCCGCGCCGCCATCGAACACGGTGTAGGCGACGCCGGCGCCCACCGATGCGGTGCGCGCGTCGTGGGTGAACAGCTGCGACAGCGCGGTGCTGGTCAGGCCCAGCAGGCCGCTCAGGCTGATGCTGGGAAACAACGCCGCGCGCGCCGCACCGATCTGGGCATTGACCGCGCGCAATTCATACTCGGCCTGCACCACGTCGGGCCGACGCAGCAGCACGCTGGTGTCCAGGCCGGCCGGCGGGTTGCCGATGCTGGCCGCGACCTCCTCGATCGAACCCGGCAACAGCGCCGGATCGACCGGAGCGCCCACCAGCAACTGCAGCGCATTGGCGTCCTGCGCCAGCGCCGTGGTCTGCGCGGCCAGGTCGGCCTGCGCGGCATGCAGCACCTGGTTGGCCTGGTCCAGGTCCGAGTGCGGCACGATGCCGCCATCCACCCGCTGCGCGGTCAGCGCCACGCTGGCGCCGGCGCTGCGTTCGGTGTCCTGCGCGAGCGTCAGTAGGCTGCGGTCGCTGGCGTAGTTCAGCCAGGTTGTGGCGATGTCGCCGACCAGGGTCAGGCGCGTGGCCCGGGCCGCGGCTTCCTGTTCCAGGTAGCGCTGCTGCGCGGCCGTGCTCAGCGCGTGCAGACGGCCGAACAGATCCAGTTCGAACGCGGTGACGCCCACGCCCAGGTCGTAGTTGCTGGCATAACCGGCAGCCGGCGCGGCCGCTGCGTTGCCGCCCTGCGTGGCGTCGTTGGCCGGCGCCGCGCCCTTGCCGCGATAGGAGCGCGTGTAGGTCGCGCTGGTCCCCACCTCCGGCAGCAGGGCCGCGCGTTGGATCCGGTACTGCGCCCGCGCCTGGGCGATGTCGGCAAGCGCGATCCGCAGGTCACGGTTGTGGTCCAGCGCCTGCGCGACGAGCGCCTGCAGCCGCGGGTCGGCGAACACCTGCCGGTAGCTCAGCGACGGCAGCGTGGCCTCGTGCTGCGCCAGGTAGGCATCGCCCACCGGCCACGACGGTGGGATCGGTGCGGCGGGACGCACGTAGGCCGGCGTCAGGCTGCACGCCGACAGCAGGCACGCGGCGCCAAGTGCGAGCGCGCGCATCAGGCCGGCTCCGGCCGCGTCGGCGCCGACGGCGGGGCGGCGCCGTTGCGACGTGCGCGGCGGCGCGCCAGCCACTCGGCCATCGCGATGTGGAAGGCCGGCGTCAGGTACAGGGTCAACGCCTGCGAGAACAGCAGGCCGCCGACCACCGCGATGCCGAGCGGGCGCCGCGCCTCGGCGCCGGCGCCGAAACCCAGCGCGATCGGCAACGACCCCAGCACCGCTGCCAGGGTGGTCATCATGATCGGGCGGAAGCGCACCGTGGCCGCTTCCAGCATCGCCGCACGCGGCTGCTGCCAGCGTTCCTCGCCCGAGCGCTCCAGGTCCAATGCGTAGTCCACCATCATGATGCCGTTCTTCTTGACCAGCCCGACCAGCAGGATCAGGCCGACGAAGCTGAAGAGATTGAGCTCCTGGCGGAACAGCACCAGCATGAGGATGGCGCCGAACCCGGCCAGCGGCAGCGAGGTCAGGATGGTGATCGGGTGCAGCGCGTTCTCGTACAGGATCGCCAGCACGCCATAGATCAGCAGCACGGTGATCAGCAGCAGCATCGGCAGCGTCTTCATCGAATTCTCGAAGGCCTGCGCCGAGCCGGCGAACTGGCCGCTGATGGCGCGGGCGTCGTCCTTGCCCAGGGTCTGCGCCATCAGGTTGCCGATGCCGGCGGCGGCCTCGCCCAGCGACACGCCCGGCGCCAGGTTCATCGACAGGGTCACCGCCGGCAGGCCGGCGTAATGGTTGATCGCCACCGGCCCCACGCCCATGCGCACGTCGGCCACCGCGCGCAGCGGCACCATCGGGCCGCCGGCCGCGGTCAGCACCGCGCTGGTGCCGGAGCTGCTGTTGGAGGTCTGCGTGCCGATCGCGGTGATGCCTGGGTTCTGGTTGCCGTTGAACGACAGCGCATCCAGGCCGTTGAGGTCGGCCTGCGCCGCGGGATCGACCTGCAGCAGCACTTCGTACTGATCGGTGTCGCCGTAGATGGTGCTGATCTTGCGGCCGCCGTAGGCGCTGGCCAGGGTGTCCTGCAGGCCGGCGGCGGTGACGCCCAGCGCGGCGGCCTGCTCGCGGTGCAGCACCACCTCGATCTCCGGGTTCTTGAGTTGCAGGTCGCTCTGCGGATCCTGCACGTCGCGCAGTTGCCGCAGGCGCTGCAGGATGGTGTCGGACTGGGCGTACAGCGCCTTCTGGTCGGTGGACTGCAGCACGTACTGCAGCGATCCGTTCGAGGCGGTCGGCCCCATGTCGATCGCCGGCGGATTGCGCATGTTGAGGGTGATGCCCTGGATCGCGGCGACCTGCTTGCGCACGTCCTGGATCACCTCCTCGGCGCTGCCGCTGCGCTCGGACAGCGGCTTGAGCCCGATCAGCAGGCGCCCGCTGTTGCTGAGCGAATTGTCCGAACCGATCACCGATTCGACGTTGGCCACGTTGGGATTGCGCTGGATGATCTTCACCACCGCCGCCTGCTTGGCGACGAAGTCGGCGAAGGCGGTGCCCTCGGGCACGCGGGTGTCGCCGTCGATCTTTCCCGAATCCACCTGCGGGATGAAGCCCTTCTCGACCACGGCGTAGACGCCGGCGGTGCCGACCAGGGTGGCCACGCCGATGACGCACATCAGGCCGATGCGCTCGGTCGCCCAGGCCAGCGAGCGCGCGTAGCCGCGTTCGCTGGCATCGACCAGCCGGTCGAAGCGCTCGAACACCCAGCCCGTGCTCTTCTTCGGGTCCAGCCAGCGGCTGGCGAGCATCGGGGTGAGGGTCAGCGAGACGATGCCGGACAGGATCACCGCGATCGCGATCACCATGCCGAACTCGGAGAACAACCGCCCCACCAGTCCGCCCATGAACACGATCGGCAGGAACACCGCCGACAGCGACACCGTCATCGACAGCACGGTGAAGCCGATCTCGCGCGAGGCGGCGATGGCCGCATCCATCCGGCTGGCGCCCTGCTCGGCGTGGCGGACGATGTTCTCGATGACCACGATGGCGTCGTCGACGACGAAGCCGACCGACAGGGTCAGCGCCAGCATCGAGATGTTGTCCAGGCTGAAGTGCAGCAGGCGCATCACCGCAAAGGTGCCGATCAGCGAGGTCGGCAGCACCAGCGCCACGATCAGGGTCGCCATCCAGCTGCGCAGGAACAGCAGAATCACCACGATCACCAGCACCAGCGAGCCGAACAGGGTCCACTCCACGTCCTCCACCGAGGCGCCGATGTAGTCGCCGCGGTCGTAGAGCACGTCGAGCTGGGCGTCGCCGGGCAACTGCGCACGGATCCCCGGCAGCGCCGCCTGGATGCCCTGGGTCACCGACAGCGTGTTGGCGCCCGGCTGGCGGTGGATGTTGATCTCGATCGCGCGCTGGCCGTTGAGCGAGGCGGCGGTCTGCAGGTTCTCGACGCTGTCCTCGGCATGGCCGACGTCGCGCAGGCGCACCGGCGCACCGTCCGCATAGCTCAGCACCATGGCGTCGAAATCGGCCGCGCGCTTGAGCTGCCCGTCGGCGCGCACGGTGTAGGACCGCGCGCGCCCCATCAGCGTGCCGGCCGGCGCGTTGCTGTTGCCCGCCTGCACCGCCGAGACCACCTGGTCGAAGCCCAGGTGGCGGGCGGCGAGCAGGTGCGGATTGACGAACAGGCGCACCGCGTACTTCTGCGCGCCGTTGACGTCGATCTGGCCGGCGCCCGGCACCGAGGCCAGGCGCAGCGCCACGCGGTCCTTGGCGAACTGGTTGAGCAGCGGCAGCGCGATGGTTTTGGAACGCAGGATCAGGTGCATGATCGGCGCGGCGCTGGGATCCTCCTTCTGGATCTGCGCCGGATTGATCTCGCGCGGCAGCAGGCCGGCCGCCTGCGACACCGCGTTCTGCACGTCCTGCGCGGCGGCATCGACATTGCGGCTCAACGCGAACTGCAACACGATGCGGGTGCTGCCGACGCTACTGGTCGAGCTCATCGTGTCCAGCCCGGGCAGGCCGCTGAACTGGCGCTCCAGCGGCGTCGCCACGGCCGCGGCCATGGTCTCGGGATTGGCGCCGGGCAGCGACATGTTGACAGTGATGGTCGGGAAGCTGACGTCGGGCAGCTCGCTCACCGGCAGCGCGAAGTAGGCCATGCCGCCGGCCAGCACCAGCCCGATCATCAGCACCGAGGTCATCACCGCGCGGCGGATGAACAGCGCCGACAGGTTCACGCATGCCGTCCCGTCGCCGCCGCGTTCGGCGTGGCGTGCGGGTTGCCGGATTGCACCGCGCTGCCGTCGCGCAGTTCGTTGGGCACAGTGAGGATGACGCGGTCGCCCGCGCGCAGGCCCTTGGCGATCACCGCCTGCCCGTCGACCATCCGCGCCACGCTGAGCGGCCGCGCCGCAGCGTGGCCATCGACCACGCAGTACACGTACGGCCCCTGCTGTCCCTGCTGCAGGGCGCTCTCGGGCACCGACAGCGCCTGCGGGTCCTCCGCCAGGATCACCCGCACGGTGACGAACTGCCCTGGCCACAGCGTGGCGCCGGCGTTGGCGAAGCGTGCGCGCAACTCCAACGTACCGCTGCTGGTGTCGAAGGCGTTGTCGAGAAACGCCACCTCGCCGCGATCGAGCAGCGTGCCGCTCACCGCATCCAGCGCCAGCACCGGCAGCCCCAGGCCCTGATGCCCCAGCGGCGCGGCGCGCACGGCATCGACCTGCACATGCGCCAGCGCGAAACGCACCTCGATCGGGGTGCTGACGTTGAGCGTGACCAGCGCGGTGCTGGAACCGCTGGACACCAGGTTGCCCGGCTTGACCGCGATGGCGCCGGCGCGGCCGTCGATGGGCGCGCGGACCTGGGTGTAGGCCAGCGACAGCCGCGTCTGCTCGACCTGGGCCTGGTCGGCGGCGACGGTGCCGCGCAGCGAGCGTAGCGTGTCGGCGGCGGTGGTGTAGGTCTTGGGATCGACCGCGCCGGTCCTGGACAGCTTGGCGTAGCGCGCCTCGGTATCGGCCGCATCCGCCGCCAGCGCCTGGTCGCGGGCCAGGGTGGCGCGCGCCTGCGCCAACGCCGCGCGCAGCGGCCGCGGATCGATGGTGAACAGCAATTGCCCGGCGTGGACCTGTTCGCCGTCATGGATCAGCACCGACTGCAGCACCCCGTCGGCCTGCGCGCGCACCTCCACGGTCTGCGGCGACAGCAGGGTGCCGGAGGTCTCGATGATGTCCGGCACCCGGTGCGGGGCGACGATCAGGGTCTGCACGCGCAAGGGTTCGGGCGCCGGCGCAGGTTGCTGGCGATGTGCGCGCCAGACCCACACGCCGAGGATCAGCAGGCTGACTGCGACGAGGCCTGCCAGCAGCGCCACCCGGCCCACACCGCGCGCAGCGTGTGGCATCGCGTATCCCGTCGCACGCAGGCGTGCTGCGCGCGGCGCCGCACTGTCTTCGTGGATGGCAGCGTGGCGCGCGGCGTGATCGCGTTCCGCGCCGACGTTTGGGTGCTGCCCAGGGAACCGCCCATCGCTCTGGCTTCGCATGCAGGCCGCGTCCGCACTCGTGGTGATTGGCGATGCCGTGACACCAGGATCTCTGTGCGCACGCAGCGGCATAGCCTGTCCCAATGACGCCAGATCGACAGTGATGGCTCCGTGATAGAACGCACATGCTTAGATGCGGTTTGTGTCGCGCCGTGCACACGTCATCGACAGACCCATGTCTCCGCCCACCGCGTGGGCGAGGACCGTGGCGCAGGCCGGCCAGGGGTGTGCCCGAACGCTCACGGACTGCCGTCGCGCTCCACCACCAGTACCCGCGCCGGGCCCTGCGGGTGCGCCACGTGCTCGGTGCCCTCCGGCGCATGGAACACGTCGCCGGCCTGCAGCAGCGCCACCTGCTCGGTGCCGTGCACGCGCCAGCGCATCCGCACCTGCCCGTCCAGCACCACGAATACTTCCGCCCCATCGTTGACGTGCCAAACGTACGGTTGGTCGGTCCAATGGATGCGCACGCCGATCCCGTCCAGCAGCGCCACCGGCAGCGCCTCCCAGGCGCGGGTGCCGGTGAAGTCGCGCGCACGCAGCACCCGCGGCACGCCGCTCATGCCAGGCCCCGCGCGCGGCGGTTGGACTGCAGCACGTTGTCGCACGGCAGCGGCTGCCCTGCCTGCACTGCCGCGATCCACTGCGCGGTGTCGGCGACCGCGGCGAAGTTGCTGTGGAACACCACCCCGAACACCCGGTGGATCTCCTCGGCGCTGGCCTGGCCGGCGGCGTTGGTGTACTGCAGCGCGCCGCTGGCGTCGCCCAGCACTTCCACCGCCAGCCCGCGATGGAAGGCCTCGTACACGGTGGAGGCATTGCAGTTGTGGGTCATGTAGCCGGCCACGGTCAGCGTGTCGATCGCGTGCTGCTGCAGCCAGTCGGCCAGGTCGGTGTCGGCGAACACGCTGGGCCAGGTCTTGCGCAGCAGGCGCGCATGCGGCCGCGCGGCGACCTGCGGGTGCAACGCCCAACCGGCGCTGCCGTCGGCGAACACTGGCGCCTGCGCCGGCGCGGTGTGCTGCACCACCAGCACCGGCACGCCGTGCGCCTGTGCGGCATCCATCGCCTGCAGGATGTTGGGCAACGACTGCGCCACGGGCGGATGGGCGATGGGCAGCGCGCCCTCGAAGTAGTCGTTCTGGACATCGATGACCAGCAGGGCGCGGCGGGGAGAGGACATGCGGTGGCTCCGGGGCGAAGGAGCGGCCAGTGTGGCCGCCGCACCCGCACCGACGAGTGGCCCGAAACACCATTTTCGCTAGAATCGGGCCATGTCGCCGCATCGCATCGCCGTGGTCGCCTTCGACCGCATCAGCCCCTTTCACCTGGCGGTGCCCTGCCAGGTGTTCGAAGCGCGGCCCGACCCCGGTCTGCCGGCCTTCGAGCTGCGCGTGTGCGCCGCCGACCCGGGTCCGCTGCGCACCGACGCCGGCTTCGCCATCCAGGTGCAGCACGGCCTGGAGGCGCTCGAGGGTGCCGACACGGTGATCGTGCCGTCCTGGCGCGATGCCGCCGAGCCGGCACCGGCGGCGCTGTGCCAGGCGCTGCGCCGCGCCCACGCCGCCGGCGCGCAGGTGGTCGGGCTGTGCCTGGGCACCTTCGTGCTGGCCGATGCCGGCCTGCTCGACGGCCGCCCCGCCACCACCCACTGGGCGGCGCTGGCGCGCTTCGCGCAGCGCCATCCGCAGGTGCGGCTGCAGCCGGACGTGCTGTACGTGGACGACGGCGACGTGCTGACCTCGGCCGGCACCGTGGCCGGCATCGATTGCTGCCTGCACCTGGTGCGGCGCCGCCACGGCGCCGACGTCGCCAACCGCATCGCCCGGCGCCTGGTGGTGGCGCCGCATCGCCAGGGCGGGCAGGCGCAATACATCGAACAGCCGCTGCCGGCCAGCCGCCGCGACGCCCAGTTGGGCCCGACCCTGGACTGGATGCTGCAGCGCCTGGACCAGCCGCAACGGCTGGATGCGCTGGCCGCGCACGCGCGGATGAGCCGGCGCAGCTTCACCCGGCAGTTCCGCCAGGTGACCGGGACCACCGTGGTGCAGTGGCTGGCGCACCAGCGGCTGGTGCGCGCCCAGCAGTTGCTGGAGCGCACCGACCTGCCGCTGGAGCGCATCGCCGCCGACTGCGGCTTCGGCAGCGCCGGCGCGCTGCGCCTGCATTTCACGCGCGACCTGGGGTTGCCGCCGTCGGCCTACCGGCGCGGCTTCCGTGCCGGCTGAGCGGCCGCTGCGTTCCGCCGATCGGGCCACGTCGCCTGCACCGGCACCCGCTACAATCGGCGCATGCGCGTCTTCCTCCAGCAACGCCCCGACGGCAACGAGCCGCCACGCTACCTGCAGCTGACCCTGCAGCCGGACCTGCTCGGCGGCTGGGAACTGTTGCGCGAAAGCGGCCAGATCGGCGGCCGCGCACAGCTGCGGCGCGAACTCTACCTGCAGCAGGAAGACGCCAACGCCGCCTTCGAGAAAGCCCGCGACGCCCAGCTCAAGCGCGGCTTCCAGGTCATGTTCACTCGTGGCGCCGACGCGCCGCGCTAAGGAATCCCCATGCTCAAGAACGACCGCCTGCTGCGCGCGCTGCGCCGCGAGCCCGTGGACCAGACCCCCGTGTGGCTGATGCGCCAGGCCGGGCGCTACCTTCCCGAGTACCGCGCCACCCGCGCCCGCGCCGGCAGCTTCCTGGCCATGGCCAAGACCCCGGAACTGGCCTGCGAGGTGACCCTGCAGCCGCTGGCGCGGTTCCCGCTGGACGCGGCGATCCTGTTCTCGGACATCCTCACCATTCCCGATGCGATGGGCCTGGAGCTGTACTTCGTCGAAGGCGAAGGCCCCAAGTTCCGCCACCCCGTGCGCGACGCCGCGGCGATCGCCAGGCTCGGCGTGCCGGACATGGAGACCGAGCTGCGCTACGTGATGGACGCGGTGCGGGTGATCCGCCGCGAACTGGATGGCAGCGTGCCGCTGATCGGCTTCTCCGGCAGCCCCTGGACCCTGGCCTGCTACATGGTCGAGGGCGGCGGCAGCGACAACTACGCGCGGATCAAGGCGCTGGCGCTGAACGACCCCGCGGCGCTGCACGCACTGCTGTCGGTCAACACCGACGCGGTGATCGCCTACCTGGCGGCCCAGCGCGCGGCCGGCGCGCAGGCGCTGCAGGTGTTCGACACCTGGGGTGGCGTGCTGAGCCCGGCGATGTACCGCGAGTTCTCCCTGCCCTACCTGCAGCGCATCGCCCGCGAACTGGCGCGCGGCGACGGCGCCGAACGCACCCCGCTGATCCTGTTCGGCAAGGGCAACGCACCCTACCTGGAAGAGCTGGCCGGCTCCGGCGCCGAAGGCGTGGGCGTGGACTGGACCATCGACCTGGCCGACGCCGCGCGCCGCACCGGCGGCCGCGTCGCCCTGCAGGGCAACCTGGACCCGGCGATGCTGTACGGCGCGCCGGAGGCGATCGACCACGAAGTGCAGCGCGTGCTGCGCAGCTATGCCGACGGCAACGGCGGTTCGCTGGACGGCCATGTGTTCAACCTCGGCCATGGGCTGTCGCCGGACATGCAGCCCGAACATGTCGGCGCGCTGGTGGAGGCGGTGCAGCGGCATAGCCGGCGTGGTTGAACGCCGGGATTCGGGATTCGGGATTCGGGATTGCAGTCTCGCGCACGGTCGGCGATCTGACTGTGCGCTCGATCTCTTGCGCTTTTGCGTAGGAGCGGCTTCAGCCGCGACAGGACGTTTTGGGAATGCCCGTCGCGGCTGAAGCCGCTCCTACGTGGGTGCCTGCAAGGCGTCGTCCACCCCTGCGTCGACAGCGCTGATCGCTGAGCGCGCGCTGCATCGTCAACGCGTCACGCGCGCGACTGCACGGCACGGCGACGCGATCTGCGCGATCCTAGTGTTCCCCCCGCGTCACCCTGCGTGCCGATGTCCGCGCCCTCCTCCGATCCGATCGCCGTTCCCAACGCGCGCAGCTTCCGTCCGCTGCTGTGGCTGGTCTCGCTGGCCATCTTCATGCAGATGCTCGATGCCACCATCGTCAACACCGCGTTGCCGGCGATGGCGCGCAGCCTGGGCGAGAGCCCGCTGCAGATGCAGTCGGTGGTCTTCAGCTACGCGCTGGCGGTGGCGATGTTCATCCCCGCCTCCGGCTGGATCGCCGACCGCTACGGCACGCGCCGCACCTTCCTGACCGCGATCGTGCTGTTCACCCTCGGCTCGCTGCTGTGCGCGGCGGCGCCGCGGCTGCCGTACCTGGTGGCCGCGCGGGTGCTGCAGGGCATCGGCGGCGCGATGCTGCTGCCGGTGGGCCGGCTGGCAGTGATGCGCTCGGTGTCGCGCGCGCAGTTCCTCAGCGCGATGAGCTTCATCGCCATCCCCGCGCTAATCGGGCCGCTGGTCGGACCGACCCTGGGCGGCTGGCTGGTGCAGGTGGCGTCCTGGCACTGGGTGTTCCTGATCAACCTGCCGATCGGCGCGATCGGCTTCGCCGCCGCGCTGAAGATCATGCCGGACTTCTACGGCGAGCAGCGCACCCGCTTCGACCTGGTCGGCTACGCGATGCTGGCCTTCGGCATGGTCGCACTGTCGCTGGCGCTGGACGGCATCTCCGAGCTGGGCCTGCGCCACGCCTTCGTGATGCTGCTGGCGATCGCCGGGCTGGCGGCGCTGATCGGCTACTGGCTGCACGCGGCCAACGCGGCGGCGCCGCTGTTCCCGCTGCATCTGTTCAAGGTCACCAGCTTCCGCATCGGCATCCTCGGCAACCTGTTCTCGCGGGTGGGCAGCGGCAGCATGCCGTTCCTGATCCCGCTGCTGCTGCAGGTGGGCCTGGGCATGAGTCCGATGAACGCCGGGCTGATGATGATCCCGGTGGCGCTGGCCGGCATGGCCTCCAAGCGCGCGGCGGTGAAACTGGTGGAGCGCTTCGGCTACCGCCGCGTGCTGATGACCAACACCGTGCTGGTCGGCACGGCGATGGCCAGCTTCCTGCTGTTCGACGCCGGCCAGCCGCTGGGCTGGCGGCTGCTGCAGCTGGCGCTGTTCGGCGCGGTCAACTCGCTGCAGTTCACCGTCATGAACACGGTGACCCTGCGCGACCTGGACCGCGACCAGGCCAGTGCGGGCAACAGCCTGCTGTCGATGGTGATGATGCTGGCCACCGGCTTCGGCGCTGCGGCCGCCGGCAGCCTGCTGGCCGCGTTCAACACTCATCTCGGCGACACCCACGGCGCCACCGCGGCGCTGCATGCGACCTTCGTCTGCGTCGGCGCGATCACCCTGACCTCGACGCTGATCTTCTGGCAGTTGCCGGATACGCGGCCGCTGCCGAAGCAGGTGGAGGAAGTGGCGGAGTAGCCGAAAAGCAGGGATTGGGGAGTCGGGATTGGGGAGTCGTAGGAGCGGGATGCGCAACCTGCCCCATGTGGGAGGGACTTCAGTCCCGACTGCATGCGGCCTGGAAGGCACCTGCCCTCTGCTGGTCACACCTGCTGCGGATACCGGACGGGTGTGACTTACCCGTCCTCCTCGCTCCTGCTGCCTTCTCCATCTTCTGGCGCCTCCACCGCCTTCGCCAACATCTCGCCCGTCACCGGCTTGCGCAGGAACCCGCTGAAACCGGCGGCACGCGCCTGCGGTTCGGCGTCGGCGTCGGCGCGGGCGGTGACCGCGATTAGCGGCATGGCGTAGCCGAAGGCGCGCAACTGCCGCGCCAGCGCCAGGCCGTCCAGGCCGGGCAGATCCAGGTCCAGCAGGGCGATGTCGAAGTGGCTGGCCGCCGCTTCGGTCAGCGCGGCCAGCGCGTGCGCGGCGTGGGTGACGTGGTGGCCGCGCGCGCGCAGCAGGCCGCCGACCACTTCGGCCACGGTCGGGTCGTCTTCGACCAGCAGGATCCGCCGCGGCGCTGCGGCGCCGGCGGACGCGCTGGCGTCGCGCGGTGCCTGCGGCAGCGGCACCGGCGCCCACGGCAACGGCAGATCGACCACGAAGCGTGTGCCGGCACCGAGCCGGCTGCTCAGGTGGATGCGCCCGCCCATCGCCACCGCCAGTTCCTGGCTGATCGCCAGGCCCAGGCCGCTGCCGCCGTAGCGCGCGGCGGTGCGCGGCCCGTCGGCCTGCTCGAAGCGCTGGAACAATCGCGCCTGCTGTTCGGCATTGATGCCCGGCCCGGTGTCGGCGACCTCGAAACGCACGCCCTGCTGCGGCTGCAACGGCGCCACCCGCAACTGCACGCTGCCGTGCTCGGTGAACTTGATGGCGTTGTTGAGCAGGTTCAGCAGGATCTGCCGCACCCGCGTGGCGTCGCCGCGCGCGGTGACCTGCGGCGGCATGGCGTTGTCCAGGGCGAAGACCAGCCCGCGGCTGCGCGCCATCGGCCCCATCATCGCCTCGAGTTCGGCGATCAGCCGGCCCAGGTCGAACGGCTGCTGCTCCAGTTCCAGGCGCCCGGCCTCGATCCGCGCCAGGTCCAGCGCATCGTTGACCAGACGCAGCAGATGCGAGCCGGCGTCGTGGATCGATTCGGTGTAGCGGCGCTGCTTGGCATCCAGCGAGGTGGCCAGCAGCAGTTCGCTCATGCCCAGCACCCCGGTCATCGGCGTGCGCACCTCGTGGCCGAGCGTGGCCAGGAAGCGGGTCTTGGCCAGCGAGGCCTGCTCGGCCACCTCCTGCTTGTGCACCGCCAGTTGCCAGGCGGCGCGTCGGCGCAGGCGCCGCCGGTACAGGTAGGCGAGCAGCCACAGCGCCAGGGCGGCCAGCGCCGCCAGCCCGGCCATGCCCCAGGGGCTGCGCCACCACGGCGGCAGCACGCGGAAGCGCAGCGTGACCACCTTCGACCACACCTTGTCGGCAGTACGCGCCTGCATCTCCAGGGTGTAGTGGCCCGACGGCAGCCGCGAGAACAAGCGCTCGCCGCTGGCCCCCACGTCGACCCAGTCCGGGTCGTAGCCGCTGAGGCGGAAGCGGTAGGTGTTGGCGTCGGTGTCGGAGAACGACAGCAGGCGCGCGACCACGTGCAGATCGCGGTCGCCTTCCTGCAGCACGATGCGGTCGGCATGCAACAGATCCAGCCCGCGCTCGCCGCGGCGCACGCCGATGCGCTCGATCACCAGCGGCGGCTGCCGCTGCGACGGCACCACCTGCGACGGCTCGAACAGCACCACCCCGTCCGGGGTGCCGCCGAGGATCTGCCCGCTGCGCGCCTGCACCAGGCTGCGGGTCTGGAACTCCTGGTTGGGCAGGCCGTCGTGCACGCCATAGGAGCGGATCGCCTTGCTCGCCGGATCGACCCGGATCAGGCCGCGCATGCTGCTCAGCCAGGCCACGCCACTGGCATCGACCACCAGGCCGTTCGGCGCCAGCGCCGGAAACTCCTGTTCGGCGTCGATGCGGTCGAGCAGGCTCAGCCGGCCGCCCTCCCACAGATAGCGCTCCAGGCAGCCGACGCTGGCCAGCCAGACCACGTTGCCGTCGCTGATCGCCATGGCGCTCAGGGGCCTCTGCGGCGCGCCGGGCACCGGTTCGAACCGCGCGCGCTCCGGGTTCCAGGCGAGCAGGCCGTGCTGCCCCAGCAGCCAGGGCTGGCCCTGCGGCCCGAGGCTGGCCTCCTGCACGGTCAGATCCGCGGGCAACCCGGCGCTTCCCGGCGCCATGTTGCGCAGCACGTGGCCATCCAGGTCGCGCACCTGCACGCCGCTGATCTCGCTGAAGATCCAGAGGTGGCGGTCGCTGCTGAAGACGATCCGTTCCACCTGGTCCAGCATCGCCGCATCGGCGCCGGCGTCCTTTTCCCAACGCCGCACCTCGCCACTGGCCGGGTCGTAGCGCAGCACCGCCCCCCCAGTCGCCGCCCACAGCCGGCCCTGCGGGTCTTCGGCGATCGCGCGCGCCCAGTCCAGACCGAACATCGCCCGCATGTGGCGATGCACGGCGCCGGTGGCCGGATCCAGCTTGTCCAGCACCCCGCGCGTGCCGGCCAGCCACACGCCGCCGTCGCGGGAGGCGGCGGTGGCCAGCACGTAGGGATTGCCCATCGACTCCGGGTCGTCCACCCGGTAGGACAGCACCGAGAACTGCTGCCAGTTGGCCGGCAGGTGCCACAGGCCGGCGTTGGTGCTGGCGAACCACAGGCCGCCTTCGCGGTCCTCGAAGGCCAGCGACCAGTTCGGCTTGACCAGCCCGTGCGCGGAATTGCTGTACAGCGGCACGTTGCGGATCACCCCGGACTCGCTCTCGCGACCCAGCCCGTCCCGGGTGTCGAACCAGCGCGTGCCGTGGCGGTCGTGGATCAGCATGCCCAGGACGCTTTCGCCGGGCATGTTGCGCCAGTACGGCTCCACCACGCTGGCGTCGGCGCGCACCAGGCGCACCCCGCCCAGGGTGGAGACCCACAGCGTGTCGTCGCGCTCCGGGGTCAGCCCCTGCACCTCCGGCCGCGGCAATGCGTCGGCGGCAACGCGCTGGAAATCGTGGCCGGTCCAGCGCGCCAGACCGCCGCGGGTGCCCACCCACAAGGTGCCGTCCGGCGTGGTCGCCAGATGGGTGACGCTGGCCGAGGGCAGACTGCGCGCATCGCCGGGGATCGGCATGAAGCGGCGCAGGCGGCCGTCCGGCTGCAACTGGTGCAGGCCGCCGGAGGAGGTCCCGAACCAGACGCTGCCGTCCGGCGTGGAGGCGATGGTCCACACGGTGGTGGAACCGATCTGCGGATAGGTGCTGCGATCGTAGTAGCGGAATTGGCGGCGATCGGCCGAGAGCATGCCCATGCCGGCGCCGTCGGTGCCGAACCAGACCCGGTTCTGCGCGTCGACGTGGACCGACCAGATCTTGTTGTGGTGCAGGCCGTCCTCGATGCGCCAGATGCGATAGCCGCGTCCGTCGAAGCGGGCCAGGCCGTCGCTGCTGGCCAGCCACAGATAGCCGAGCTTGTCCTCGGCGAAGCCATTGATGCTGTTGGACGGCAGGCCGTCGGCCACGGTCAGCTGGCGCGGCTGCGGGGTCGGCGGCACTGCTGCGCCGGCGACTGCGGACCACGCCAGCAGCAGCCATCCCAAGATCCGTCTCGACCGCATCGCCTCTGTCTCCCCCGACGGGCATCCGTCCCGCGTCACCGGCGCCATCGTCGGCGATAAACGCCGGCGCTGGCAACCGCGGCCTGCATCGGCTCAGAACGGCGGTGGCGCGCCGTCCAGCACCGCGTCGATGGCCGCTTCCAGCATCTGCCCGGTGACCGGCTTGCGCACGAATGCGGCGAATCCGGCAGCGCGCGCGGCGGCCTCGGCCTCACCGTCGGAGCGCGCGGTCACCGCCACCAGCGGGAAGCCATGGCCCATGGCGCGCAACTGCCGCGCCAGCGCCAGGCCGTCGAGCGCGGGCAGGTCCAGGTCGAGCAGGCCGATGTCGAAGCTGCCCTGGCTGGCTTCGGTGAGCGCCTCCAGGCCGTGCGCGGCCCAGGCCACCTGGTGGCCGCGGCCCCGCAGCAATTCGATCATCACCTGCGCCACGGTCGGTTCGTCCTCGACCAGCAGGATGCGCAGCGCGGTGCGCGCGCGCGGCGCCACCGCTGGCGCCGCCGGCTCCTGCGCCAGGCGCCAGCGCAGCGGCAGACCCACGCGGAAACGCGCGCCATGCCCGAGCCGGCTCTCGACCTGGATGCGCCCACCCATCGCCATCGCCAGCTCCTGGCTGATCGCCAGACCCAGGCCGCTGCCGCCCTGGCGCACCGCGGTGCGCGGGCCATCGCCCTGCTCGAAGCGCTGGAACAGCCGCGCCTGTTGTTCGACGCCGATGCCCGGGCCGGTGTCGGCCACCTCGATGCACAACCCGTGGCCGTCCTGCGTCGGCGCGACCGTCAGCGCCACCGAGCCGCTGCTGGTGAACTTGATCGCGTTGCCGAGCAGGTTCAGCAGGATCTGCCGCACCCGCAGCGCATCGCCCTCCACCGTGGTCGGGCCGGGCATGGCGTCGTGCAGATCGAAGCGCAGCCCGCGCGCCTGCGCCAACGGCGCCATCAGGTTGACCACTTCGGCGATCAGCGTCTGCAATGCGAACGGCTGCGACTCCAGGCGCAGGCGCCCGGCCTCGATCCGCGCCAGGTCCAGCGCGTCGTTGACCAGGTGCAGCAGGTGCGTGCCGGCGCGGCGGATCGACTCGGTATAGCCGCGCTGCTTGGGGTCCAGCGGCGTGGCCAGCAGCAGTTCGCTCATGCCCAGCACCCCGGTCAGCGGCGTGCGCACCTCGTGGCCGAGCGTGGCCAGGAAGCGGGTCTTGGCAAGCGAGGCCTGCTCGGCCAGTTCCTGCTTGTGCAGGGCCAGTTCCCAGGCGTGCTGGCGGCCCAGGCGGCGCCGGTAGGCGCGCAGCGACACCAGCAGCAGCAGGCCGGCCGCGGCGAGCAGCCCGACGATGCCCCAGACGCTGCGCCACCACGGCGGCTGCACCTGGAACGGCAGGCGCAGCGTCGGCGACCACGCGCCATTGCGGGTGCGCGCCTGGATCTCCAGCACCTGCGCGCCGTCGGGCAGTTGCGGCAGGGTGCGTTCGCCGCTGGCGCCGGTGCTGACCCAGTCGCGGTCGTAGCCCGGCAGGCGGAACCGGTAGACGATGTGTTCGGGATCGATGTACGACAGCAACCGCACCGCCACGCGCAGGTCGCGATCGTCCGAGCGCAGGGTGAAGTCGCCGCGCGTCGGCAGGCTCAGCAGGCGCGGGCCGCGCCGCACCTGCACGCTCTCCATGCTCAGCGCCAGCGGCACCGGCACCGGATCCGCCTGCTGGGTGTCCAGCAGCGCCACGCTGCCGTCGGCGGCCGCGGCCACCAATACCCCGTCGGCCGTCATCAGCAGGCCGCGCCGGACCAGCTCCTGGCTGCCGAGCCCGTCGCGGGTACCGAACGCGCGCACCGCCGGGGTGCGCCGCGGATCGACCCGGAACAGGCCGCGGCGCATGCCCAGCCACGCGCGCCCCTGCGGATCGGCGACCAGTGCGCTGGACTCGGTGGCCGGCAGCCCGTCGGCCACCGCGTAGCGCTGGCTGCGCTGCCACCTGCTGCCGGTGCGCCGCCACAGTTCCAGCCCGGACAGCCGGTGCACCCACAGCGTGCGCGCGTCGGCGAAGGCGAACGACTGCACTTTCTCACCGGCCAGTTCCGGCGGCGTGCGGAACTGGCCGGCCGCGTCGTCCCACTGCTGGAACTGTTCGGCGGCCACCCACGGCGTGCCGTCCGGCGCCATCGCCAACGCCGCGATGTCGGTGCCGGCCAGGCCGTGCTGGCCGCCGGGAATGTTCTGCAGCACGCGGCCGTCGCCATCGCGCACCTGCACGCCGTAGCCCGGCGCGCCGATCCACAGCCGCTGGCGCGCGTCCAGTTGCAGCCAGGCGAGCGTGCCGTCCGGGATCGCATCGGCCTCGCCGGCAGTGCGGGCCCAGCGCTGCAGCGGGCCGCCGTCCAGCGGGCCACGCAACAGCACGCTGCTGCCACCGATCCACAACGCGCCGCGCGGGTCGTCCAGCACCGACAGCGTGCGTCCGCTGGGCGCGCCATTGGACCAGTGCGGCGCGCTCAGCGCACCGCTGGTGGTATCGAGGCGGAACACGCTGGCGCCGGCGCCGAGCAGCCACACCCCGCCCGCGCGCGCCGGCGCCAGGCCGACGTATTGGTCGGCGGGCAGCCCCTGCGCGGTGCCCAGCACCGCCAGCCGGCGCCAGTCCGGACGCAGGTAGCCCAGGCCGCGGGTCGGCAGCGGCACCCACAGGCCACCCTCGCGGTCGCGCAGCAGCGTCTCCACCACGCTGGCGCCGGACACCGCCGCGCCGCCGGTGTCCACCCGCCGCGCCGGCCCGTCGGCCGGCTTGTGCCACAGGCCTTCGCCGTTGCCGAGCCAGTAGCCGCCGGCACCGTCCTCGGCGATCGCGTTGGCGGCGCGGTGCAGCGCGCCGATCCAGTCCGCACGCAACCAGCGCCCGGCACGGTCGCGCCGGAACAGCCCGGTGTTGCCGCTGAACCACAGGCCATCGCTGAGCCGGGTGATCGACATGATCACCTGCTCCTCCTGCGGCATGCCGTCGTCGATGCGGTAGGCGCTGGCGTGGCGGCCGTCGTAGCGCACCAGGCCCTTGAAGGTGCCCACCCACAACACCCCGGCGTCGTCGAAGGCCAGGGTCAGCACCGCGCTGTCGAGCAGCGCGTCCACCTTCGGGTCGCCGGCGCGGATGCGCTGCACCCGGCCATCGTCGCCCAGCCGGTACAGGCCGCCGCGGTAGGTGCCGAAGAACACCGCATCGCCGCGGCTGGCGATGGCGAACACCTCGTCGCTGCGCATCGCCGGCTGCGTGGCCATGTTGAAGTGGCGGAAGCCGCGCCGGTCCGCGCCGAGCATGCTGAGGCCGCCGCCCTCGCAGGCCACCCAGATGCGGTCGCGCGCGTCGATGTGCAGGTCCTGCACGTAGTTGCAGCGCAGCGAGGCCGGATCGGCCGGGTCGTGGCGCCAGACCCGGAACTCGCGCCCGTCGTAGCGGGCCAGGCCGTCGCCGCTGGCGATCCACAGATACCCGTCGCGGTCCAGCTGCAGCCCCGAGATGTCGCTGGACGGCAGCCCCTGCTCGCTGGAGAACACCCGGAAGCGCGGCAGTTGCGGCACCCCGGCCCAGGCGTCGGCGCAGACGCCGGCCAACGCCAACAGGCAGGCCAGCCCCCAGCAGCGCCACCGGCGTGGGGGATGCGGGATGGGCATGGACATCGGCTCCGGCAAAGGACGTCGGCGGATGAACACCGGCGCACTGCCGGGGCCGGACGCGCGGGGCGGCCGCTCCGTGTGCCGCTCGCCGCGGCAGCGTTCTTATACCGCGCGGCCGCGGAAAAATCACACCTGTCGCGGCGTGCAACGAACCGTTACGTGGCGCAGGTACGCAGCCGGGCCGGACTGTGACTAGAATCCGGCGACCCTCCCAGCGCGGCCCGCTTCATGCTCAAACCCTCTCTCGTGGCGCTCCTGCTGGCCTTGCCGGGCGCCGCCCTGGCCGCGCCGGCGCAGTACGCGCTGGACCCGGTACACACGCGGGTGCTGTTCGCGATCGAGCACGCCGGCTTCTCCAAGGCGCTGGGCACCGTGTCCGGCAGCACCGGCACCCTGGTGTTCGACCCGGACGACTGGCGCAGCGCGCGGCTGCAGGCGCGGGTGCCGTTGCAGCGGCTGGACCTGGGCGATGCCAAGTGGAACCGCGCCGCGCTGGCGCACAACCTGCTCGACGGCGACCGCTACCCCGAGGCGCAGTTCGTCTCCACGCGCGTGGAGCCGATCGACGCGCAGCACGCCAAGGTGATCGGGCAACTGACCCTGCACGGCGTCACCCGCGAGGTGACCCTGGACGTGACCCTGAACGCGGTCAAGCGCCATCCGCTGCCGCCGTTCCGCCGCACCGCCGGCTTCTCCGCCACCACGACCCTGCAGCGCGCCGACTTCGGCATCAGTGCCTGGCCGTCGGTGATCGGCGGCACGGTCGAGTTGCGCATCGAGGCCGAAGCCACCCGCGAAGGCGGCGCCAAGGCCGAGCCGGATCCGGCACCGGGCACCGCGCCCGCCACTCCCACCGACACCACCACCGCGCCGAATGCGCAGGACGGCACGCCATGAGCGCCCGCAACACCCCCGACCGCTGGGGCAGCGTCAGCCAGACCCTGCACTGGCTGATCGCCGCCCTGATCCTGCTGCTAGGCGTGGTCGGCCTGACCATGGGCGAGCTGCCGAAGACGCCCAAGTATTTCTGGGTCTACACCGCGCACAAGTCGCTGGGCCTGACCGTGCTGGCGCTGGTGATCGTGCGGCTGGGCTGGCGCCTGTACGCCGGTGCGCCCAAGCCGGTGCCGGGCACGCCCGGCTGGCAGGAGCGCATCGCCGACGCCACCCACGCCTTGCTGTACGTGATGATCTTCGCCATCCCGCTGTCCGGCTGGCTGTACGACTCGGCCAGCGGCCTGCGCCCGTTCCGCTGGTTCGGCCTGGTCGCCGTGCCCAAGCTCAGCGCCCCGAACGAGCATCTGCGCGACCTGTCGCACACGGTGCACGAATGGGGCTTCTGGCTGCTGATCGCGGTGGTCCTGGCGCATGCCGGCGCCGCCTTCTACCACCACCTGTTCCAACGCGATGCCACCCTGGCGCGGATGTTGCCGCGCGGCTGGCTCACCCCCAAGTCCTGAGGAGCTGTTTCGATGTCCACCCGTTTCGCGTCCCCCGCCGCCGTCGCCGCCAGCCTGGTGGCCCTGCTCGCCGCCGCCCCCGCGGTACGGGCCGCCGACTATGTGCAGGCCCCCGGCTCCACCCTCGTGTTCGCCAGCAAGTACGACGGCGAAGTGTTCACCGGCCAGTTCCCCGGCTTCGACACCAAGCTCAGCTTCGACCCGGCCAACCTGGCCGGCGCCAAGCTCGACGTCACCATCCCCCTGGCCGGCGCCAAGAGCGGCAACAACGACCGCGACTCCACCCTGCAGGGCGCCGACTTCTTCGACGTGGCCAAGTTCGCCACCGCGCACTACCGCGCCGACAAGTTCCGCGCGCTGGGCAACAACCAGTACGCCGCCGACGGCACCCTGGAACTGCGCGGCGTGTCCAAGCCGGTGACCCTGACCTTCACCTGGACCCCGGGCGCGCAGCCGGTGCTGGCCGGCAAGGCCACGGTCAAGCGCCTGGACTTCGGCGTGGGCGGCGGCGACTGGGCCGACACCAAGACCATTCCCAACGAAACCGCGATCAGCACCAAGGTGGTGTTCAAGGCGAAGTGATTCGCCACAGGCCGCGGGCGCGCGGCCGCTGAGCGGCGGATTTCCTCGTCGGGTCCGCCGCTTTTTTTATGCGCGTCTTACACGCGTTCGGCCGCAGCCGCCAACCAGGCACGCACGCCGTCCGCATCGAACGGCCAGTCCAGTTCGCGCCCGTCTGCGGCGCGCAGCACCGGCACGCGCACGCCGTAGCGCGCCTCCAGCGCGTCGTCGTCGTCGATGAAAACGCTTTCCAGGTCGGCCACGCGCGCCTGCGCCAGCACCTGCAGGGCCTGGTCGCACAGATGGCAGTCGTCGCGCTGGTACAGGGTGAGGGACATGCTCGCGTCCAATGCTGCGCTGCGGACCTGTGCCGCGCGCCGGAAGCATAGAATAGACGGTCTTTCGCCCACCCCCTCGGCACGCGCATGGCTGTCAGTACCTTCGACCTGTTCAAGATCGGCATCGGGCCGAGTTCCTCGCACACCGTGGGGCCGATGCGCGCCGCCGAACGCTTCGTGCACCGCTGGCTGTTCGACCAGGGCCGTCTGCAGGACGTGGTGCGGGTGCGTGCCGAAGTGTTCGGCTCGCTGGCCCTGACCGGGCGCGGCCACGGCACCGACAAGGCGGTGCTGCTGGGCCTGGAAGGCCAGCGCCCGAACCTGATCGATCCGGACATCATCCCCGGCGCGCTGGAGCGCATCCGCGGCAGCAAGCGCATCAACCTGCTCGGCCAGCACGAGATCGCCTTCGACGAGAAGCGCGACCTGGCGATGAACAAGCGGCAGAAGCTGCCGTACCACACCAACGGCATGCGCTTCACCGCCTATGCGGCCAACGACGAAGTCGTCGCCACGCGCGACTACTACTCGGTCGGCGGCGGCTTCGTGGTCAACCAGGACGACGCCGCCGACGACCGCATCGTCGCCGACGAGACGCCGCTGCCCTACCCGTTCAAGAGCGGCGACGAACTGCTGGCGCAGGCCGCGCGCAGCGGCCTGAGCATCGCCGCGCTGATGTTCGAGAACGAGAAGTGCTGGCGCAGCGAGGACGAGATCCGCGCCGGCCTGCGCGAGATCTGGGGCGCGATGCAGGCCTGCGTGACGCGCGGCATCCGCGAGGAAGGCACGCTGCCGGGCGGCCTGCACGTGTCGCGGCGCGCACCGGCGCTGTACCGCGAGCTGTCGTCCAAGCCGGAAGCGGCGATGCGCGATCCGCTGACCACGCTGGACTGGGTCAACCTGTACGCGCTGGCGGTCAACGAAGAGAACGCCGCCGGCGGCCGCGTGGTCACCGCGCCCACCAACGGCGCGGCCGGGATCATTCCGGCGGTGCTGCACTACTTCGACCGGTTCTGCCCGGGCGCCGACGAACAGCGCGTGTTCGACTTCCTGCTCACCGCCGCGGCGATCGGCATCCTGTACAAGGAAAACGCCTCGATCTCCGGCGCAGAAGTCGGCTGCCAGGGCGAGGTCGGCGTGGCCTGCTCGATGGCCGCCGGCGGCCTGGTCGCCGCGCTCGGCGGCAAGCCAGGGCAGATCGAGAACGCCGCCGAGATCGGCATGGAGCACAACCTCGGCCTGACCTGCGACCCGATCGGCGGCCTTGTGCAGATCCCGTGCATCGAGCGCAATGCGATGGGCGCGGTCAAGGCGATCAACGCCAGCCGCATGGCGATGCGCGGCGACGGCAAGCACAAGGTGTCGCTGGACAAGGTCATCCGCACCATGCGCGACACCGGCCGCGACATGCAGGACAAGTACAAGGAAACCAGCCGCGGCGGGCTGGCGGTGAACGTCATCGAGTGCTGAGCCATCCCGATGGACGCTGGCCCACCCGATCACCAGCGTCCTGACTGCCGCGCGCATCAAGATCCGCGCGGCGTTGCCGCTAACGACAGAGACGTCGGCCGATCCGGCATTGGCATGCTCTTGCGGTTTCCATACGCCTCCTGGCGCCTGCTGGCGCTACAGCTGGCCATGCTCTCGACAGCGTGGAGCGCGTGTGTGCCGCAGGCGCGGGCATTGCAGCCGGACAAGCAGTTCAACCACTACGAGCGCGAAGGCTGGGGCCTGGACCAGGGCCTGCCGCAGTTGAGCGTGCAGGCGTTCGCGCAGGACCGCCAGGGCTATCTGTGGATCGGCACGATGGGCGGGCTGACCCGCTTCGACGGCGTGCGCATGACCTCGTTCAACGAGGGCGCGCCGGCGCACCTGCCGGGCAACCTGATCAAGGCGCTGCACGTCGACCCCGCCGGCACGCTGTGGGTCGGCACCTACCGCGGCCTGTCGCGCTACCGCGACGGGCGCTTCGCCACGCTGCTGCCACAGGATCCGCAGGCGCCACTGCTCAACATCGAGGCGATCGCGACCGATGCGCACGGCACCGTGCTGGTCGCGGCGCAGGATGGCGTGTACGCGGTGCAGGGCGATCGCCTGCAACTGCGCCACCGCATCGCCGGCGGCGCCTCTGCGCTGTTGCCGCGCGCCGACGCAATATGGGTGGGCACGCGCGGCGAAGTGCTGCGCTTCGTCGCCGGCCAGGACGCGCCGGTGTCGCTGCCGTTGCCGCAGGAGGCCGCCACGCTGCCGGTGCAGCATCTGCTGGAGGCGCAAGGCACGCTCTGGGCCGGCACCCGCGACGGCCTGCTGCTGCGCCGCGACGGGCGCTGGCAATGGCTGCCCGACCCCGCCGGGACCAGCCGGCGCGCCGTGCTGGCCCTGTTCGAGGACAGCGACCGCAACCTGTGGGTGGGACAGCCCGGCGCGCTGCTGCGCGTGCGCGATGGCGCCATCGTCGAACGCACCCCGGAAAACAAGCCGAACGTCGGCGTCAACGCGATCTTCGAGGATCGCGAGCGCAACCTGTGGCTGGGCAGCAGCTGGAACGGCGCCACGCGGCTGTGGAACGGCTGGACCCGTCGCTACAGCACGCACGAGGGCCTGGACGATGCGCTGGTGTGGACCCTGGCGCGCGATCCGGACGGATCGCTGTGGGCCGGCACCGACAGCGGCCTGTCGCAACTGCGCGATGGCCGCTACCAGCCGGTGCTGACCCTGGCGCAATTGCACAACGAAGCGCCCTACACCTTGCTGGCCGAGCCCGGACAGCTGTGGATCGGCACCCGTCACGGCGCCGCCCTGTACCGCGACGGCCGGCTCGGCCAGCCGGCCTGGCTGGCGCCGCTGCGCGACCTGCAGATCAGCGGGATCGTCCGCGATCGCGCGCAGCGGCTGTGGCTCGCCAGCACCGACGGCCTGTTCCGCGCCGACGGCACGCGGCTGCGCCGCTACGGCACGGCCGAGGGCCTGCGCGATCCGCGCGTGCGGCTGATCCACGAGACCCGCGACGGGCGCCTGTTGATCGGCGCGCAGTCGGGCCTGTACGAACTGCGCGGCGAGCGCCTGGTCGCACTGGCGCCGCCGGGCTCGGCGCTGGCCAGCGCCGACATCACCGCGATCCACGAACTGCCCGGCGGGCAATGGCTGGTCGGCGCCCTCAACGAGCAGCTGTGGCTGTTCGACGGCACGCACTGGTACGCGTTCGGCGAGCAGGACGGGCTGCCGGTGAACGCCGCGTTCTTCATCGCCGACGACGGCCGCGGCGCGATCTGGGTGGCCGGCCTGCGCGGGGTCTACCGCGTGCGCCTGGCCGACCTGCAGCGCCACGCAGCCTCGCCGCAGGCGCCGCTGAATGCCGAACTGATGCTCACCGAACGCGCGCAGCGCCACGGCGGCGTGCAGGGCATGTGCTGCAACGGCGCCGGCAACGGCAAGGGCTTCATCGAGCACGGCACGCTGTGGCTGCCCAGCCGCGATGGGGTGGTCGCGCTGGACACCGCCGGCATCGTCAAGAATCCGGTGGCGCCGCAGCCGGTGGTGGAGCGGGTACGTGCGCTGGGCCTGTGGCTGACGCCGCAGGCGCTGCCCACCCCGCTGCCGGACGCCGCGCGCGACCTCGACTTCGAGTTCACCGCCGCCTCGTTCCAGGCGCCGCAGAACGTCGAACTGCGCTACCGCCTGCGCGGCTACGACCGCGGCTGGCGCAGCCTCGACGACATCCGCCAGCGCTCGGTCAGCTACACCAACCTGCCCGGCGGCGACTACGTGTTCGAAGTCACCGGCAGCAACAACGCCGGCGTGTGGGCGGCAGCGCCGGCGCAGTTGCCGCTGCGGATCGCGCTGCGCTTCCAGGAAACGCCGTTCTACAGGCTGCTGCTGACGCTGGGCGCGTTCGCCCTGCTGCTGTGCGCGGTGGCACTGGCGCGGCTGCACAACCGGCGCCAGCGCGACATCCTCGAACGCCAGGTGCGCGAGCGCACCCAGGCATTGCAGGCCGCCAACCAGCGCCTGCAGGAGGCCAGCTTCACCGACGAGCTGACCCAGTTGCGCAACCGCCGCTACCTGTCGCTGCACATCCCCAGCGACATCGCGCTGTACCGGCGCATGGCCGCCACCGACGAGGACATGCTGTCCTCGGGCATGCTGTTCGCGCTGATCGACATCGACCATTTCAAGTCGATCAACGACAGCGGCGGGCACCACACCGGCGACGCGGTGCTGCAGCAGATGGCGCAGCTGCTGGTGCGGCTGACCCGCGAGAGCGACTACGTGGTGCGCTGGGGCGGCGAGGAATTCCTGCTGGTGCTGCGCTCGGCGCCGCGCGAAAACCTCACCATGGCCGCCGAACGGCTGTGCCGCTCGGTCGCCGCGCACCCGTTCGTGTTCGACCACGGGCGCCAGGGCCGGGTCACCTGCTCGATCGGGCTGGCCGAATTCCCGTTCGTGCACGACCCCGACAATCTGCTCGGCTGGGAGCAGTTGCTGGTGCTGGCCGACCGCGCGCTGTACCAGGCCAAGGCCAAGGGCCGCAACGGCTGGGCCGCGTACCGGCCGGTGCTGGGCGCGCAGGCCGAACAGGTGTTGGCGGCGCTGCAGGAGCCGCTGGCGCAGATGCAGCGCCACGCCTGCCTGACCCTGGTGCACAACGGCGGCAGCCTGCCGCCGCCCGCCTGACGCGTTGACGCCTGGCAAGCGCGCGCCGGGCTAAGGTCGTGGTCCTTCACGTCTGCCGTCCCGCTCCCATGCGCCACTGCCTGCTGCTCGCCGCCCTCGCCCTGTCTCCGCCCGCCTCCGCCGCGGCCACCGACGCACCGCCGCGCTACGGCGCGCAACTGGAAGGCTTCGCCTATCCCTACCCGGTGCACTGGTACCGCTTCGACTCGCAGCGCCAGCCGCTGCAGATGGCCTACATGGACGTGGCCCCGACCGGCACGCCAAACGGCCGCACCGTGGTGCTGCTGCACGGCAAGAACTTCTGCGCCGCGACCTGGGAATCGACCATCGCCGCGCTGGTGGCACAGGGCTACCGGGTGCTGGCGCCGGACCAGATCGGCTTCTGCAAGTCGAGCAAGCCGCAGGCCTACCAGTTCACCTTCGCGCAACTGGCGGCCAATACCCATGCATTGCTGCAGCAGGCCGGCGTGCGCCGCGCCGCGATCGTCGGCCATTCGATGGGCGGCATGCTCGCCGCGCACTACGCGCTGCAGTACCCGCAGGACGTGAGTCAGTTGCTGCTGGTGAACCCGATCGGGCTGGAGGACTGGAAGGCCGCCGGCGTGCCGTGGCGTAGCGTCGATGCCTGGTACGCCAAGGAGCGCAAGACCGATGCGGCCTCGATCAAGCAGTACCAGTTGAACGCCTACTACGGCGGACAGTGGAAGCCCGAGTACGACCGCTGGGTGAGCATGCAGGCCGGCCTCTATGCCGGCCCCGGCGGCGATCGCGTGGCCTGGAACCAGGCGCTGACCTCGGACATGGTATTCAACCAGCCAGTGGTGCAGCGCTTCCCGCAACTGCGCGTGCCGACCACGCTGTTCATCGGCCAGCGCGACCGGACCGCGATCGGCAAGGACCTGGCACCGCCGGCGCTGGCAGCGACCCTGGGCGACTACCCGGCCCTGGGCAAGCGCGCCGCCGCGGCGATTCCCGGCGCGCATCTGGTCGCCTTCGACGACCTCGGCCATTCGCCGCAGGTGGAAGCGCCGCAGCGCTTCAACGCCGCGCTGCTCGAGGCGCTGGGCAAGGCGCCCTGATCCCACGTCGCCACGCCATCGTGCCTGCACGGCGGCACGAACGCGTCTTGCCACGCAGCCTGGGTGATCGGGGCGGCGTGCCGGCGGCGACAGCACGTCGCCTGGGCGCTGCACGAACCTGGCCGCCATGCGCCATGCCAGCCCCGCGCCGCGCAAACGCGGATGCACCCGACGCTGCAGCCATTGCGCTGCAGCATCGGTCGTCCATGAAAACGTTGTCATCGCAGTGATTCTGGATACATCTCGCATTCGCCCGAATTGTCTGTTGACAACGTTGTCTCCTGGCCAGAACCCTGCGCCTGCCCGGTCCGCGCACGAACGCCACACGACGTCGGCGCCGAACGCTCCCGGGTGATCGGATCCAAGGAACCAGACAGCGGCGAACCGCCGCTCCTCAGTCGCGTTACCTACCGCATCGGAGGCGTCACCATGAACACGAAATCCGCTGGATCGTGGTTGCTGTTCTGTTGTCTCGTCCTCGCCGGCCTCGTGCCCGGCCAAGCCTCGGCCGCCGCGTGCAGCGGCGTCGCCGCCTGGAACCCGGCCACCATCTACGCCGCCGGCGACACCATGACCTACGCCGGCCACCTGTACCGCGCCAACGGTCCGATCTGGAACACCGCGCCGACCTACTGCACCAGTTGCGGCTGGTACCAGGACCTGGGCACCTGCGACGGCAGCTCCAGCAACCAGCCGCCGAGCGTGGCGCTGACCGCGCCCACGAGCGGCACCCGCTTCGTGGTCGGCACCACCATCAGCTTGCAGGCGTCGGCCAGCGATCCCGACGGCAGCGTGACGCGGGTCGAATTCTTCCGCGGCAGCACCTCGCTCGGCAGCGTCAGCGGCGCGCCGTACACGCTGTCCTGGAGCGGCGCGGCGGCCGGCGACTACAGCCTCACCGCCGTGGCCACCGACAACGCCGGCGCCCGCACCACCTCGGCCGCTGTCGCAATCAGTATCGCGGCGGCGTCGACCGACACCACCGCGCCGAGCGTGCCGACCGGCCTGGCCGCGGCCACGCGCGCCAGCAACGCCATCACCCTGAGCTGGAACGCGGCCTCCGACAACGCCGGCGGCAGCGGCCTGGCCGGCTACGACATCCTTCGCGACGGCAATCGCGTGGGCACGTCCACCACCACCGGCTACACCGATTCGGCGCTGACCGCCGACACCGCGTACGCCTACACGGTGCGCGCCCGCGACAACGCCGGCAACGTCTCGGCCAGCAGCGCCACGTTGAACGTGCGCACCCTGCCCGCCAGCGCCGGCGGCGGCAAGCGTGTGATCGGCTACTTCACCCAGTGGGGCATCTATGGCCGCAACTACCAGGTCCGCGACATCCAGACCAGCGGCGCCGCCGGCTACCTGACCCACATCAACTACGCCTTCGGCAACGTCCGCAACAACCGCTGCGAAGTCGGCGTGACCCAGCCGTCGGACAGCAGCACCGGCGCCGGCGGCGACGCCTTCGCCGACTACACCAAGGCGTTCTCCGCCGCGCAGAGCGTGGACGGCGTGGGCGACACCTGGGACCAGCCGCTGCGCGGCAACTGGAACCAGTTGAAGAAGCTCAAGGCCGCACACCCGGGGCTGAAGGTGCTGATTTCGCTGGGCGGCTGGACCTGGTCGCGCGGCTTCTCCAGCGCTGCACGTGCCGAGAATCGCCAGGCGTTTGTCGCCTCGTGCATCGACGCCTACATCCGCGGCAACCTGCCGGTCACCGACGGCGCCGGCGGCAGCGCGGCCGCGGCCGGCGTGTTCGACGGCATCGACATCGACTGGGAATATCCGGTGGCGTGCGGCATCGCCTGCGGCAGCGCCGAGGACCGGCAGAACTTCACCGCGCTGCTGGCCGAATTCCGCCGCCAGCTCGACCAGGTACGGCCGGGGCTGCTGTTGACCGTGGCGGTCGGCGCCGGCATCGACAAGATCCGCGTCACCGACCCGAACCTGTACGCGCAATACCTGGACTACCTCAACGTGATGACCTACGACTTCCACGGCGCCTGGGATCCGCAGACCAACCACCACTCCGCCCTGTTCGAGTCGTCGGCCGATCCGTCCAGCGGCGACCAGCGCTACTACAACAGCAACGATGCCATCCAGGCCTTCCTCGACCGTGGCGTGCCGGCCGCCAAGCTCAACCTCGGCATCGGCTTCTACGGGCGTGGCTGGACCAACGTGCCCAACGTCAACCACGGCCTGTACCAGAGCGGCAGCGCCGCGGCAGGCACCTACGAAGCCGGCATCGAGGACTACAAGGTGTTGCGCGGCCGCAGCGGCACCGACTACGTCGACGCCCAGGCGCACGCGCACTGGAAGTACGACGGCAGCACCTTCTGGAGCTACGACAACCCGGCACTGGTCACCGAGAAGATGCAGTACGTCAAGACCCAGGGCCTGGGCGGCGCGTTCTTCTGGGAATTCAGCGGCGACTACCAGGGCGAGTTGCTGAAGACCATGGGCCAGGGCCTGCAATGAGCTGAGGTGCCGGCCGTCGCGCAACGCGCGACGGCCGCGCTGCAGCACATGGCGTGCCCGCATCGCATCGGCTTTGCGGGCGATGCCGGCACCACGCTGGTGGGTATCGACGCCAGTCCGAACCGCGACGCCCGCACGTGATGGCGGGCGTCGTTGGCTTCGCTCAGCGCACCGCGATCCGCAGCACGTCGTCGAGCAAGGCCGCCGCGGTGACATCGGCACCGGCGCCCGGCCCCTGGATCAGCAGCGGCTGCTGCAGATAGCGGTCGCTGTGGATGGCGACGCGGTTGTCGGTGCCGGCGCCGCTGGCCAGCGGATGCGTCAGCGGCAGCGCGCGCAGGCCCACCGAGGCACCGTGCGCATCGAAGCGACCGACGAAGCGCAGGCAGGCACCAGCGGCCTGCGCCTGTGCCAGGCGCGCCGCCAGCGGCGCGTCCAATTGTTCGAGTGCGGCATCCAGTTGCGCCAGCGGCACCGTGGCCAGTTCGGCCGGCACCAGCGACTTCACCTGCACCTGCTCGGCGCGCAACGGCAGGCCGGCGGCGCGGGCCAGGATCAGCAGCTTGCGCCGCACGTCCTCGCCGGACAGGTCCTCGCGCGGATCGGGTTCGGTGTAGCCGGCGGCCGCGGCCTCGCGCACGCACGCGGAGAAGGCATGGCGGCCGTCGTAGCGATGCAGCAACCAGGCCAGGGACCCGGACAGCACGCCTTCCACCGCGTGGATGTGGTCGCCGCCAGCGACCAGCGCGCGCAGGCTGCTCAGCAACGGCAGCCCGGCACCGACCGTGGCGCTGTCGCCGTAGTGGGTGCTGGCGGCATGCCGTGCGGCCTGGATCTGTTCGGCCCGCGCCAGCGCGGCGCCCTGGCCGAGCTTGTTGGCGGTGACCACGTGCACGCCGCGGCGCAGCCACTCGGCATGGCGCTGCGCCACCGCCTCGCTGGCGGTGGCGTCGACCACGATGTCGCCACGGCCCAGGTCCTCCGGCAGCGTCACCGCCTGCGCTGTGCGCGCGGCGGCATTGGCCGCGGCCAGCGCCTGCGCCGGCGTCACCGCGCAATCGGCAACGGTGCGCGAATTGGCCAGCCAGGCGAAGGTCGGCAGGCCGGGGCGGCGCTGCTGCAGCGCCTGGTAGCGCGCGACGAAGGCGCGGCCGACGGTGCCGGTACCGAGCAGGCCCAGCCGTGCGGTGGCCGCGACGGGCGCCGCACGCAGCGGCGCCGATGGCGCATCGGCCAGGCCGCTGCTCACGCGTCCACCCGTTTGCGTGCCAGCGCCTCGCCGGCGCGCTGCGCGCGCTGCAGGCCCGCCTGCAGGTCGGCGACCAGGTCCGCGCTGGATTCGATGCCCACCGACAGGCGCAACAGGCCGTCGGAAATCCCGGCCTTGGCGCGCGCCTCGGCGGTCATCGCCGCATGGGTCATGGTCGCCGGATGCGCGACCAGGCTCTCCACGCCGCCCAGCGATTCGGCCAGGGTGAAGTAGCGCAGGCCGTCGACGAAGGCGCGCACCTCGGCCTCGCCGCCGGCCAGTTCGAAACTGATCATCGCGCCGAAGCCGCGCTGCTGCCGCGCCGCCACCGCGTGGCCCGGGTGCGAGGCCAGGCCGGGGTAGTACACCTGGCGCACCGCGGCATGCGTGGTCAGCAATTCCACCACCGCCTGCGCGTTCTCCTGGTGCGCGCGCAGGCGCGCGTCCAGCGTGCGCAGGCCGCGCAGGGTCAGGAACGCATCGAACGGCGAGCCGGTGAGGCCCAGCGCATTGGCCCACCACACCAGTTGCTGGTGCAGTTCGGCATTGGCGGCGATCACCGCGCCACCAACCACGTCGCTGTGGCCATTGACGTATTTGGTGGTGGAGTGGATCACCAGGTCGGCGCCGAAGGCGATCGGGGTCTGCAGCGCCGGCGACAGGAAGGTGTTGTCGACCACCGCCAGCGCACCGGCCTTGTGCGTGGCGTCGATGACGAAACGCAGGTCGGTGATGCGCAGCAGCGGGTTGGACGGGGTCTCGATCAGCACCAGCCGCGGTGCCTGCGCCAGCGCATCGGCCAGCGAGCGCGGATCGGTCAGGTCGGCGGTGATCAGCTCGAAGTGGCCCTTCTTGGCCAGCGCGTTGAACAGCCGCCAGCTGCCGCCGTACGCATCGTGCGGCACCACCAGCTTGTCGCCGGGCTGCAGCAGCGCGTTGAGCACCAGGTTGATCGCGCCCATGCCGGTGGCGGTGATCACGCCGCCGGCGCCACCTTCCAGTTCCGCCAGCGCTTCGCCGAGCAGGTCGCGGGTGGGGTTGCCGCTGCGGGTGTAGTCGTACTGGCGCTTGTTGCCGAAGCCGTCGAAGCTGAAGTTCGACGACAGCACGATCGGCGGAGTCACCGCGCCGTAGGCGGCATCGCGGTCGATGCCGGCGCGGACCGCGGCGGTGGCGGCACTACAGGGCAGATCGGTGTCGTGGGCAGTGCTCATGCGGCAACTCCGGTGGGGCGAAGGGCGGTGGCGAGGATCGCGTCGATGCGATCGGTTTCTTTCAGGAAGGCGTCGTGGCCGTAGGGCGAACGCAGCACGCGCAGGCTGCCGCGCGGGCCCAGGCCTTCGACCAGGGTGACCAGGTCCGACAGCGGCACCAGGCGGTCGCCTTCGACCGCCACCACCACCGTGGGCACGGCGACAGCGGCCGGATCGATGCGGTGCAGGTCGATGGATTCGGACAGGCGCAGGTAGGCGTTGACCTGGGTGCGCGCGACGTACTGCGCGCCGGCGGCGTCCAGGTAGTCTTCGGCGGCGACGCGGACGCGGCCGTTGATCACTTCCGGCGCCGCGTCGAAGCGTTCGCCGAATTCCTCGGGCGTGCGGTAGCTGAGCATCGCGAACTGCCGCGCCAGCGACAGCCCGTGGCTCTCGGCGCACTGCAGTTGGCCCAGGGCCACGGCGCGGCGCTGCAGCGCGCGCCAGGCCGCGGCATACGGATGCGCGCGGTGCGCGCCGCTGACCGCGATCAGCTTCTGCAGGCGCTGCGGATGCCGCACCGCCAGTTGCAGGCCGACCAGCGCGCCGTAGGAATAGCCGACGAACCCATGCAACTGCGCGATGTCCAGCGCGTCCAGCAGCGCGGCGATGGCATCGGCCTGGTCGGCACTGTCGATCGGCGCGTCCAGGCTGCCGTCGGCGCCGACGAAATCGAACGCCAGCAGCCGCCGCTGGGCGGGGTCCAGCGCCCGCCCCGGCCCGACCAGGCCTTCGGCCCAGCCCTTCTCGGGAAAGCTGGCGTTGGCGGCGAGATGGCGGTGCGCGGAGATGCCGCCGGCGACGAACACCACCGGCGCGGCAGCCGGCCCGCTCAGTTCGTAGCGCAGGCGCAGCAGTTGCACGCCGGCGTGGCGCAGCGGCAACGCGACGGCGATCTCGCCACGCATCGCATGCACGCCGTCGGCCGGCGCGGCAACGCGGTCGTGGGACGGAATGGCGGAGGTGGGGCGATCAGGCGAGTTCACGAGGCGCATGGCGGTATCCAGGGAGGAACGGCCATCGAGCTTCGCGGAGCTCGCGTTCGCCATGCAGAAGGCATGGATCGAACCATCTTTCGGCGGACGCGGTGGTCCCCGCAGGATTTGGCACCTACACGAACGCTTGCGCGTCCGCTGGCTGCCCCGGCATCAAAGGGCCTGTCCCTCCGCCGGTCTCGATGGTGGAGCCACGATGCCAGCGATTTTCGGCAATGTCAATCTCTTTATTCGGATGAAGCGATATGATTTTTCGATCCCTGGCCTCGGCCATACTCCGCTTCCCCCATCGCTGCCCCTGCTCGTGCGCCGACGCCGCCCCCGCCGCTGGCTTGCCGTGGTCCTGTCGCTGGCGGCAGCGACCGGCGCGCCCGCGCAGCCGCTGCTGCGCTGGAATGCACCGCGACCCGTGCCGCCACCGCCCCCGGCATGGCTGGAGGTGCAGGCCCGCGACAACGGCCTGCGCGAGGTGGTGCTGGGCAATCCGCTCGGCGGCGCGGTGCAGATCCGCCTGTTCGGCGACAGCGCCGGCTTCACCGCCATCCCCGCGCTGCCGTTGACCACGGAGCTGGCCGCCGGCGAGCGCCGCGTGGTCGCGCGCCTGTATCCACCCGGTGACCTCGCCGAGACGGGCGGCGACGGCGCCCGGCTGCGCATCGAGGCGGTGCCAGGTTCGCCGCGCGCCCATGCCGACGCGGCGCTGTACGCCCTGCCTTTCGCCGATCGCCCGGTGCGCATCGACCAAGGCTTCGGCGGCGCCTTCAGCCATCGCGATCCCGCCAACGCCTATGCGCTGGACTTCGCCCTGCCCGAAGGCACGCCGGTGCTGGCCGCACGCGAGGGCGTGGTGATGGAGGTGCGCGACGACTTCCGCGAGTCCGGCACCGACCCGCGCCTGGGCCAGGCCGCCAACCTGGTGCGGGTCCTGCACGCCGACGGCAGCATGGCGATCTACGCGCACCTGGCCGCCGGCGGCGTGCAGGTGCGGGTCGGCCAGGCGGTGCGGCGCGGCGAGCGCCTGGGCCTGTCCGGGAATACGGGCCTGAGCAGCGGCCCGCACCTGCATTTCGCCCTCCAGCTCAACCGCGGCCTGCGCCTGGAATCGGTGCCGTTCCGGATGACCGGCCCACTCGGCGAACTGCGCTTCGCCCACCCCACCCCACCCTGAGCGCGCCGCCTACCGTTCGTCGGCAAACGCATTGACATCCGCCAAGTGTATTGATGTATTAATACACATGGATGCAACCCACCTCCACGTCCAACCCAGCGCCCCCGAGCCGATCTACCGGCAGATCGCCGAGCAGATCCGCCGCCTGGTCGCCGCCGGGCAATTGCGCCCAGGCGATGGCCTGCCCTCGGTTCGCGAGGTCGCCGCCGCCCACGCAGTGAACCCGATGACGGTGTCGCGCGCCTACAGCCAGCTCGAGGCCGAGGGCGTGCTGGAACGCCTGCGCGGCCGCGGCATGGCGGTGGCCGCGACCGCCGCCGCACCGCAGCGGCAAGGGCAGCGCCTGGAGCTGATCGAGCCGCGCCTGCAGGAACTGGTCCGGCATTGCCGCGAACTGGGCCTGCCGTCGCCTCCCGTGATCGAACGTCTTGAACAGTTGTTTGGAGAACCTGGCGATGAATAGCGTGGTACTGCAGAGCGCAATCCAGACCGACCTGGACATGGACCTGCCGCTGGCGGCGCACGACCTGCACCTGGCCTTCGGCGCCCGCGCCGTGCTGCAGGGCGTGGACCTGCAGGTGGCGCGCGGCGAGGTGGTCGGCCTGATCGGCCGCAATGGCGCCGGCAAGAGCACCCTGCTGGCCTGCCTGCTGGGCCTGCTGCAGCCGCAGCGCGGCCAGGCGCGGGTATTCGGCGGCCCGGCGCTGCACTTGGACGATGCCCGCAAGGCGCAGTTGGGCTTCGTGCCGCAGCAGCCGCAGGCCTTCGGCTGGATGCGCGTGGAGGAATTGTTGGCCTTCGCCGCGCAGCTCTATCCGCACTGGGACGCGCAGCGCGCGGACACGCTGCTGCGCCGCTGGGAACTGGACCGCACCCAGAGCATCGGCAAGCTCTCGCCCGGCCAGGCCCAGCGTCTGGCCCTGGTCCGTGCACTGGCCGCAAGGCCGGCGCTGCTGGTGCTGGACGAACCCGCCTCGGCGCTGGATCCGGTCGCGCGTCGCGACCTGATGCGCGAGATCGTCACCGAAACCTGCGACGCCGGCACCACCGTGTTGTTCTCCAGCCACATCGTCAGCGACCTGGAACGCGTGGCCTCGCGCGTGGCCTTCCTCAACCAGGGCCGGCTGCTGCTGGACCAGCCGCTGGACGAGCTCAAGGACCGGGTCCTGCGCATCGGCATCCCGGCGTCGGCAGCCGCGACGCTGGACGCGCCGTTGCGCGGCGAACTGGCGCGCCGCCACGCCGCCGACGGCGGTGTCGTGGTGGTGCTGCATGCCACCGAGCTGCCGTCCGCGCTATTGACCGTCCCCGGCATCCGCATCGACCGGCTGGGCCTGGAAGACCTGTTCATCGAGGTGGTCGGATGAATCGTCTTCCTGCAGATCTGCGCTTGGTCTGCCGCGCATCGGGCGTGACCGGATGGCTGTATCCGCCAGCCCTCGCCGCCGCCTTCGCCTGCACCTGGCTGCCTCAAAAAGCCGCCAACCTGCTGCCACCGATCCTCACGGCGATCATGGCGATGTTCGTCTGGATGCTGCTCGGCGCTCGTTTGCTGAGTCTGCTCGAACAAGGGCGCCAACTCCGTCTGCCGTCCATGGCAGCGCGCTTCGTCACTCTGTTCGGTGCCGCACTGGCCTTGACGGTGCTGCTGCCGACGCTGCTGTTCGCCGTGCGCGGTGTCGATCCCGTTCTCTCGCTCTCCATCCTGCTGCTCAGCGCAAGCTTCGGCATGTTGGTCGCCACCCTGCCGGCCTGGTGCGCCCCCTTGATCGGCATCTTGCCGGGGACGCTGGGCGGCTTTTTGCCCGAGGGCAGCTTCGTGCCGCTGACCCTGCATCCACGCGCCAGCATGCTGCTCGCTGCGCTCGCCTGCGCGCTGATCAGCCTGTGGTCGTACCGGCATTTGCGCGGTCGCCCCGCCGATGCGCTGTCGGCATGGTCGCGCCCGATGTGGATCGGCCTGCAGCAACGCCAGCCCGGCGACGGCACCACCAAGCAGGCCGTCGAATCGCAGAGCGGGCGTCTGGGGTGGATTCAGGGCATCGCGCGTCCCGCCTTTCCCACCGAGCTGCGCCATCAACCGGAGCGCGCCATGCGCTATGCCCTCGGCCCCGGCTTCGCGCCTGGCAACGCCGTCGGCACGGCGTTGGCCACGGTGGCCATGCCGGCCCTGGTCCTGCTGCTGTGGACACCGCTGCTGCTGCATTCGCGCTCGCCAGCGATGCCCCTGATCCTGGCCAACGTCATGGCCAACATGTCCAGCGTGAAGTTCCTGCAGCGGCTATGGCTGTGGCGCAAACACGGCAACCAGGGACTGATGGAAAGCGCGCTGTTGCCGGGCCTGGGCGCGCCCGGACAGGCCGGCAAGCTGTTCAACCAGGTCATCCTGAAACGCGCACTCGCCGCAGCGCTGCCCTGGCTGGGCCTGTCCTGCCTGCTCGGGGTGGTGAAGCACGCACCATCGGCTTACTACCCGCTCGTTGTGTCGATCACCCTAACCGCAACCCTGACAGCCAGCACGCTGCTCCTGGTGTGCATGCGCTGGCCTCGCGGCGGCTTGGCGCTGAGCATGGCGCAATTCCTCCTGACGGTCCTGGCCGCCATCAGCATCGGCCAGGTCGGCCTGCCCGGCGCGGTGGCACCGCACTGGCTGGCGCCGGCCTGGAGCCTGCTGCTGCTCGGCATGGTCATCGTCTACAACCTGGTGGCGCGCCAGTCCAGCAGGCGCCCGCATCCCTGGCTGCTGAACTGAACGGGCCTTGCGGGAAGCCCGCTATAATCGGCGGCTTCCTCCGTTGCCGATGACGCCCCTTGCGGGCGTGCCGCCCATGTCCGAAGTCGCCACCGAAGCTGCGCGCCGCCGCACCTTCGCCATCATTTCCCACCCCGACGCCGGCAAGACCACGCTGACCGAAAAGCTGCTGCTGTTCGGCGGGGCGATCCAGATGGCCGGCTCGGTGAAGGGCCGCAAGGCCGCGCGCCACGCCACCTCGGACTGGATGGCGCTGGAAAAGGAGCGCGGCATCTCGGTGACCTCGTCGGTGATGCAGTTCCCGTACGAAGGCAAGATCATCAACCTGCTCGACACCCCCGGCCACGCCGACTTCGGCGAGGACACCTACCGTGTGCTCACCGCGGTGGACTCGGCGCTGATGGTGATCGACGTGGCCAAGGGCGTGGAAGAGCGCACCATCAAGCTGATGGAGGTGTGCCGGCTGCGCGACACGCCGATCATGACCTTCATCAACAAGCTCGACCGCGAGGGCAAGGATCCGATCGACCTGCTCGACGAGGTGGAGACGGTGCTGGGCATCGAGTGCGCGCCGGTGACCTGGCCGATCGGCATGGGCCAGCGCCTGAAGGGCGTGGTGCACCTGGTGACCGGCGAAGTGCACCTGTACGAGCCCGGCCGCAACTTCACCCGCCAGGACTCGACCATCTTCCCGTCGCTGGACGCGCCCGGCCTGGCCGAGAAGATCGGCGAACAGATGCTGGCCGAACTGCGCGAGGAACTGGAACTGGTGCAGGGCGCCAGCCACGCCTTCGACCTGGACGCCTACCGCGCCGGCAAGCAGACCCCGGTGTTCTTCGGCTCCGGCGTCAACAACTTCGGCGTGCAGCCGCTGCTGGACTTCTTCGCCGAGCACGCGCCGCCGCCGCAGCCGCGCGCCACCACCGGCCGCCAGGTGCAGGCCGGCGAGGACAAGCTCACCGGCTTCGTGTTCAAGATCCAGGCCAACATGGATCCGCAGCACCGCGACCGCGTCGCCTTCATGCGCATCTGCTCCGGCCGCTTCGCCGCCGGCATGAAGACCCTGCACGTGCGCACCGGCAAGGAGGTCAAGCTGGCCAACGCGCTGACCTTCATGGCCAGCGATCGCGAGATCGCCGCCGAGGCCTACCCAGGCGACGTCATCGGCATCCACAACCACGGCACCATCTCCATCGGCGACACCTTCACCGAGGGCGAATCGCTGTCGTTCACCGGCATCCCCAACTTCGCCCCGGAACTGTTCCGCCGCGCGCGCCTGCGCGACCCGCTCAAGCTCAAGCAGTTGCAGAAGGGCCTGGCGCAGCTGTCCGAGGAAGGCGCCACCCAGTTCTTCCGCCCGCTGATGAGCAACGACCTGATCCTGGGCGCGGTCGGCACGCTGCAGTTCGACGTGGTCGCCTACCGGCTGAAGGACGAGTACGGGGTGGACGCCAGCTTCGAACCGGTGGGCGTGGTCACCGCGCGCTGGGTGCATTGCGACAACCCCAAGAAGCTGGAAGAGTTCCGCGAGAAGAACGCGATGAACCTGGGCATCGACGCCGCCGGCGAACTGGTCTACCTGGCGCCGACCCGGGTCAACCTGCAACTGGCGCAGGAACGCGCGCCGGACGTGCGCTTCGCCGCCACCCGCGAACACGCCCACAGCGTGGCGGTGGAATGACCGTCATGTGACCGCGGGCGTGCGCCGGCTGAGCGCACGCCCAACCGGCGTCGCAATGCTGCGCCGCAGCGGATGCGAACCGCTCGCAATTGCGCTACCGTGCGGACCCATGGATGCAGACCGGTCGCCCGCCTACTCGAACGCCGACGCGCCGCCTTCCACGGACTGGCGCGACGAACTGGCCAGCGCCCTGACCCACGGCCTCGGCGCCATCGCCGCGCTGGCCGGCGGTTCGGTGCTGATCACCCTCGCCGCGATCTACGGCGACGGCTGGCAGCTCGCCACCGCGATCGTGTTCAGCGTCACCTTGCTGCTGCTCTACGTGGCCTCGACGCTGTACCACGCCATCCCGCATCCCGGCGCCAAGGCGCGCCTGCAGATCTTCGACCACTGCGCGATCTACCTGCTGATCGCCGGCACCTACACCCCGTTCACCCTGATCGGCCTGCGCGGCCCGTGGGGCTGGGGCCTGTTCGCGGCGATCTGGACCATCGCCGTGGCCGGAGTGATCTTCAAGCTGTTCTTCACCGGCCGCTTCCGCCTGTTGTCGACCATCCTGTACATCGCCATGGGCTGGCTGATCGTGGTGGCGATCGAACCGCTGCTGCGCTCCATCGACGCCTGGACCCTGGGCTGGCTGCTGGCCGGCGGCCTGTTCTACACCCTGGGCACGTATTTCTACCAGCGCGACACCGTGCGCTACTTCCACGCCATCTGGCATCTGTTCGTCCTCGCCGGCAGTGTCTGCCACTTCGTGGCGGTGACCGGCCAGGTGCTGTAGGCGGACCATCGGCCGTTCGCCGGCGTCCCGAACACCCGCCCTCCCCGGGCGGCATGGCGGACCGCTCTGCGATCGCAACGCCTATTCATGCACTCGCTTGGAATGTCGAGCGCATGGCGTTCGCTCTGCAGCAACGCCGATCAGCTCTTGCGCTTCTGACACGCTCCAGCAGAGACGACCATGTGCGATGGATGCTGGTTGACATAGCGCTGCTTCGTCGCGAACGCCCCATCCTGTTCGGTTTCTAGGTTGTCGGAGACATAGATCGTGAAGGTTCCAATCTCCGAGAATGCGGCGACCACGTGCTCCTTGCCTTCCGAATCCCAGTACATCCCGGCCGCTGCGGCTGGCGTGACAACCACGCGCCCACCGGTTGCCGAAACGCCCTGGCACTGGGTCTCGCTGTTCATCAGAACAAGGAATCTTCCGCTCGGAGCCAGAATGCCAACTTCAATCCGATCGACGTTCCTGACGTCGATGCGCACAACCTGCGCCGGATCCACATCCCCTTGAAACGCACTACTCACCGACGACACGAGACAAAATGCAGCGACGGCGGGTGCAAACCTGCCGAAGCGCTTGGCCGACTCTCTCACACGCACCCCACTGTCAAATACACCGACGAACGCTGATTGACCGGGACCAAGGGTGATGCACTGCGATGCTGTAGGCGGCCAGAAAGCCACCTTCACCATCGAGCACCTTGGAATCGCCGTCAGCGATCGCCGGCTCTTCCCGTAAGCGGCAGGGTCTGATCCCGCAGGCAGCCCACAGGCATCATGCATCCCCGCTGTGGACGCGGACAACGCCCATCGGGCCCGCCATCCCTCCCGCTTTCGCACCCCGTGCACAGCAGCCGCCTAGGATGGCCGCATGGCTCGCGACCCCGTTTCCGCATCCGGCGCACGCCGCCGCTCCTGGCCCTGGCGGCGCAACGACGGCCGCCTGCGGCGTTGGCCGTTCGTGCTCGGCGCGCTGGTGCTGCTCCTGCTCGTCATCATCCTGATCTTCGACTGGAACTGGTTCAAGGCGCCGGTGGAACGCGCGGTGCAGGCACGCACCGGGCGCGCCTTCCATATCGACGGCAATCTCGACGTGGGCCTGGGCCGCATCATCACCGTGCGCGGCGATCGCCTGCGCTTCGCCAACGCCGACTGGTCGAAGCAGCCGCAGATGGCAAGCGCCGACCGCGCCGAACTGGATATCGCGCTGTGGCCGCTGCTGCGCGGCCGCGTGCGCATCCCCGAGATCCGCCTGACCAAGCCCGACCTGCTGCTGGAGACCGGCCCGGCCGGGCAACCCGGCAACTGGGCGTTCGGCCAGTCCGACGACGGCGGCAAGCCGGTGGTCCTGGGCGCCTTGCTGGTGCAGCAAGGACACCTGCGTTTCCAGGATCCGGTCGGGCGCACCGAGATCGACATCGCCGTCGACAGCCAGGTCGGGCAACGTCGCCACGGCGATGCCGCACCGCCGATCGCGGTCAGCGGCGATGGCCGCTGGCGCGGCAATCCCTTCACCCTCAAGGGCAATACCGCCTCGCCGCTGGAACTGAGCGAGAGCGACCACCCCTTCCGCGTCGACCTGCGCGGTAGCGCCGGCAGCACCCGCGCGCACATGCGCGGCACCTTGACCAACCCGTTCCAGTTACGTGTGTTCGACCTGCAACTGCAACTGGCCGGCACCGACATGGCGCACCTGTATCCGCTGCTGGGCATCGCCATTCCCTCCACCCCGCCCTACCAACTGGATGGGCGCCTGCAGCGCGACGGCGATCGCTGGCGCTACCAGGACTTCCGCGGCCGTGCCGGCGACAGCGACCTGGCCGGCACCGTGCAGATCGATACCGCCGGACAACGCCCGTTCCTGCGCGCCGACCTGCGTTCGCAGCGGCTGGATTTCGACGACCTGGCCGGCTTCGTCGGCGCGCCGCCGCGCACCGGCGCCGGCGAGACCGCCAACGCCGAGCAGAAGGCGCAGGCGGCCAAGCTGGCCGCCACCGACAAAGTGCTGCCGTCCACGCCCTACGACCTCGGCAAGCTGCGCGCGATGGATGCCGACGTGCGCTGGAAAGCGCAACGCATCAATGCGCCGTCGCTGCCGCTGGACGACATGGATGCGCACCTGAAGCTCAATGACGGCGTGCTGCTCCTGCAACCACTGAACTTCGGCGTGGCCGGTGGCGACCTGCGCTCGGACATCCGCATGGACGCGCGCAAGCCCACGCTGTTCACCCGCGCGCAGGTGTCGATCCGCGGTGTGCAGCTGGGCAAGCTGTTCCCCGACGGCAAACTGGCCAAGGAAGCGGCGGGCGCGATCGGCGGCGAGATCGCGCTGGCCGGCAGCGGCAACTCGATCGCGCAGATGCTCGGCAGCGCCGACGGCAGCGTCGCCGTCGGCATGGGCAAGGGCCGCATCAGCAACCTGGTGATGGAACTGGCCGGGCTGGATATCGCCGAATCGCTGAAGTACCTGGTGACCAAGGATCGCGAGATCCCGGTGCGCTGCGCGTTCGGCGATTTCGGCGTGCAGCACGGGGTGATGACCTCGCGCGGCCTGGCCTTCGACAGCACCGACACCCTGCTGGTCGGCAGCGGCACCATCGACCTGAGCCAGGAACGCCTGGACCTGCTGCTGAAGGCGCAACCCAAGGACCACAGCATCCTCGCCCTGCGCTCGCCGCTGCGCGTCGGCGGCACCTTCAAGGACCCCAGCTTCCGCCCCGACCTCAAAGCCCTGGGCCTGCGCGGCGCCATCGCCGTCGCCCTGGGCAGCATCGCCCCGCCGGCCGCCCTGCTGGCGACCATCGAGACCGGGCCGGGCAAGGATATTCAGTGCGGCCGTTGAAGCCGGGAGTGGGGAATCGGGACTCGGGAATCGTCAGATCAAGAGCGCATTGCGTGGTCTGACGTCGCCAAGCGAATCACGCCCGCACGCGTAACGCGGGATCCGCGCCCTTGCCTTTCCCATTCCCCATTCTCTTTTCCCGACTCCCAGCCCCTCAACTCCTGATGTACTCCTGCAACTGATCCAGCTCCTCGCGCTGTTCCTCGATCACCGCCTTGACCAGGTCGCCGATCGAGATCACGCCGATCACGCGGCCGGCGTCCACCACCGGCAGGTGGCGGATGCGTTGCCCGGTCATCAGTTCCATGCACTGCTGCACGCTCTGCGCCGGGTCCACGGTGTGCACCTTGCTGCTCATGATGTCGCGCACCGGCGTGGTCGCCGAGGAGCGGTCCTGCAGGACCACCTTGCGTGCGTAGTCGCGCTCGGACAGGATCCCGGACAGCTATCCGTCCTGCATCACCAGCACCGCGCCGATACCCTTTGCGGCCATCAGCCGCAGCGCCTCGATCACCGCCGTGTCCGGCGCGACCGCGTGGATCTCATTGCCCTTTTCGCTCAAGACCTGCCGTACCGTGCGCATCGCTGCCTCCCGGTTCGCTGGATCGCACGGCCGAGCATACTCCTTCGCCCGGTGCGCGCCAGGTCTCCACCAGGTACAGCGGTCGCTGTTTGGATTCCTCGTACAGCCGGCCCAGGTATTCGCCGATCAGGCCCAGCGCGATCAGTTGCACGCCGCCCAGGAACAGGATGACCGCCATCATCGTCGGCCAGCCCGCCACCGGGTCGCCCCACAGCGCCGCCTTGACCACCACCCAGATCGCGAACAGGAAGGCGCCGACCGCGGTCGCCAGTCCGAGATAAGTGGCCACCCGCAACGGCGCGGTGGAGAAGCCGGTGATCCCATCCAGGGCGAAGTTCCACAGCCGCCACAGGCTGAACTTGCTGCGCCCGGCCAGCCGCGGCGCACGTTTGTAGGGCACCGCCAGGCGCCGGAAACCGATCCAGCCGAACAATCCCTTCATGAAGCGGTGGCGTTCGCGCAATTGCCGCAGCGCGGCCAGCGCGCGCGGCGACAGCAGGCGGAAATCGCCGGTGTCGGCCGGGATCGGCGTCTTCGACAGGCGCCCGATCACCCGGTAGAACAGCGCCGCGGTGCCGCGCTTGAGCCAGCCCTCGCCTTCGCGCACCAGGCGCGTGCCGTAGATGTCGTCGTAGCCGGCGCGCCAGTGCGCGACGAACTGCCCGATCAGTTCCGGCGGATCCTGTCCATCGGCGTCCAGCAGCATCGCCGCGCCGCGATCGACGCAGTCCAGGCCCGCGGTCAGCGCCAGTTCCTTGCCGAAATTGCGCGACAGGCGCAGCGCACCAACCCGCGGATCGGACGCGGCCAGCGCCTGGATCGTTTCCCAGGTGGCATCGCGGCTGCCGTCGTCCACGTACAGCACCCGCCCCTCCAGCCCAGGCACGGCGCCGAGCGCGGCGAGGATGCGCGGGTGCAGCAGCGGCAGGGTCTGCGCCTCGTTGAACGCAGTGACGACGACGGTGAGGCGTTCGGATTCCATCGGCGGATGGTACGGAGCGGCCTGCACGTTCACCAGCGGCGCGCGCGTCGCCTGGCAAAAGCGGGAGCTCCTCCCTTCTCCCACTGGGAGAAGGTGCCCCATAGGGGCGGATGAGGGTACGTCTGCCGCCGAACCCCACCACGCTCACGTGCCGGCCGTACCCTCACCCCAACCCCTCTCCCGGCGGGAGAGGGGCTTTGAGTTCCTTCTCCCACTGGGAGAAGGTGCCCCGAAGGAGCGGATGAGGGTGCGCCTGCCGCCGAACCCCAATGGGCACGTGCGGCCCTACCCTCACCCCAACCCCTCTCCCGGGGGGAGAGGGGCTCAAGCTACGGCGCTTGCAGGTAGGCCGGGCCGCCCAGTTGCCGGGTCTGGCGCTGGATCCAGTTGGCGCGGCCCTGCACGTAAGGACCGGGACGCGTGGCGTTGTAGCGCTGCGGCGCCGGCAGCACCGCCGCCAGCAGCGCGCTCTGCGCCGGCGTCAGCTGCGCCGCGTCCTTGTTCCAGAAACTGCGCGCGGCCGCCTGGGCGCCGTACACGCCGTCGCCGAACTCGGCGACGTTGGCGTACACCTCGAGAATGCGCTGCTTCGACCACAGCGCCTCGATCAACACCGTGTACCAGGCCTCCAGTCCCTTGCGCAGCCAGCTGCGGCCTTGCCACAGGAACAGATTCTTGGCGACCTGCTGGCTGATCGTGCTGGCGCCGCGCAGGCGCCCGCCGCGGGCGTTGTGGTCGCGCGCCTTCTCGATCGCATCCAGGTCGAAGCCATGATGGCTGGGAAAGCGCTGGTCCTCCGCAGCGACCAGCGAGATCGGCAGGCTCGGCGCGATCTGCGCGGCATCGCGCCAGTCGTAGGCGATGCGGTAGGACCAGTCGCCGCCGGCCCAGGCGCCGAGCTGGCGCTCCAGCATCATCGCCGAGAACGGCGGATCGACGAAGCGCAGCAGCAGCACCTGCGACACGCTCGCCAGCACGAACAGCAACGGCGCCAGCAGCAGCCAGCGGCGCCAGCGCCTGGTCCGTGGACGCGGCGATGCGGCGCCACTTGCATCGCGGCGCCCCGCCCCCATTCCTATGCTTTCTTCGATCTGGTCCACCATGACGATCCACGTTCGTGCGGTCGCCATCTTCCCATGCGCAGCGAGGCCGCAATGCATTCTTCCGACGATCGTCTGACCCGCTTCCTGCTTCCCGGCGCCGGCGTGCGCGGCGTGCACGTGCGCCTGCACGACACCTGGCGCGAGATCCTCGCGCCGGCCAGCTACCCCGCCGCGGCCACCGAACTGCTGGGCGAGGCCTGCGTCGCCGCGGCCCTGTTCACCGGCCACACCAAGGTCGACGGGCGCCTGTCGGTGCAGTTGCGCAGCCAGGGCGCGCTGCGCACCCTGTTCGCCGAATGCACCGCCGCCGGCACGCTGCGCGGCATCGTCCAGTTGGGCGAGGGCCAGGACGCGCCGCGCGACCTGCGCGCGCTCGGCGACGACGCCCTGCTGGCGATCACCATCGAGAACCCCGGCCTGGATCCGCGCGAACCGCAGCGCTACCAGAGCCTGGTGGCGATGTCCTCGGCCGAACTGGACGAGGCCTTCGAGGACTACTTCCGCCAGTCCGAGCAGTTGCCGACGCGGCTGATCCTGGCCGCCGACGGCAGCCACGCCGCCGGCCTGCTGCTGCAGAAGCTGCCCGGCGACGCCGGCGACGAGGATGGCTGGAATCGCGCCGGAGCGCTGTTCGAGACCGTCAGCGAGGCCGAACTGCTGGCCACGCCGGCCGAAACCCTGCTGCACCGGCTGTTCCACGAGGAGACCCCGGAGCTGCTCGGCGACCGCCCGCTGCGCTTCGGCTGCTCGTGCTCGCGCGAGCGGGTGGCGGCGATGCTGCGCTCGCTCGGCGAGGAGGAAGCGCGGGCCGCTGCCGAGGCTACCGGCCAAGTTGAGATCCGTTGCGAGTTCTGCGGCCGGCACTATGACTTCCCCTTGACGGAATTCGGAGTATTGTTTGCCGTAACGCAGGCTGAACCGGCATCCTCGGAGCGCTTGCACTAGCTGAAATGCGCGTCGCGACCGGGGAGTCCGACTTGTTAAAGAAACATAAACCCACTAGCATCGACCACCCTGCCCGGCGGGAACTTTCGTGCCCGCCCCAAGTCTCAGATTGCTGATGCGACCCTTCCTGCGCCTACCGCTTGCCCTGCTGATCGCCCTTGCGGCGAGCACGGGCGTGCACGCGCAGAGCAAGCCAGCAAGCGGCCAGGACCGCACCGTGCTGCCGGTCTGGAACAAGGGCAGCGGCAAGGTCGAGGCGCTGCTGTACCTGGAGCCCACCGGCGAACAGGCGGTCGGCGCGCGCTGGCATTTCGGCCGCAACTCGCTGGACGCCGCGTTCGGCCTGTCCTCCGGCGATTCGCTGGGCCTGCTGTGCAACAGCGCCAGTGGCAGCAGCATCAGCGGGCTGGCCAGCCACTGCATGCTGGCCAGCCTGGGCGACGACGACGGCACCACCGGCCACCACGTCGCCGCCACCACCACCTTCAACCGCCCCGGCGGGCGCCTGTCGCTGTCGGCCGGCACCGGCCGCGAGAACCTTCCCGCCTGGCTGGCCGGCGCCAACAAGACGCCGTCGATGCGGATGGAGCAGAACGACCTGACCGTCTTCGCGCAGCAGAACATCGGCCGCGAGGGCTTCGTCTCGATCGGCGGCACCTACGCCAAGGCGCGCCTGGTGCCGATCGCCGACGCCACCCCGGCCATGCTCGATCGTTGGGACAGCAAGAGCCTGAGCATCGGCGGCGGCTACGGCTCGTTCAGCGCCAACGTCATCGGCCGCGTAGTCGACGCCCCCGGCCAGCCCGGCAAGTGGACCGGCCTGGGCGTGGGCCTGACCTGGCGCACGCCGTGGAGCGGCCAGCTCACCGTGGGTGCCGAGAACGTCATCACCCGCGGCAAGAACCCGTTCTCGCCGAACAACATCAGCACCGAAGAGGGGACCATCCCCTACGTGCGGTACGAGCAGGATCTCTAGCGACCTGCAGCAACGTGTTGTTCCGCAAAGAAAAAGCCTCCCCGCGGAGGCTTTTTTATTGCCCAGAAGATCGTGATCTACATCACTCAAATTGCAGTGTCATTAACGACTCTTTAATTTCTCTGAAGACAAAGTTAACATCGGCTCACCCCGCGGTTTTTGGCATCGCATTTCGGCGCCTCCGCAGGCGAACTTCAGCTGACATACACCTTTCGGAGAGAGAGCCAATGAATTGCAAGACCCACCGCTTGCGCGATGCGATCGCGTTCGCACTCGCTGCCGGCACCACCGCGCTGCTCAGCACCGGCGCGGCCGCGGCCCAGGACAGCTCCTCCAACGATGCGTCCAAGACCCTGGACACCATCCAGGTCACCGGCTCGCGCGTTGCCCGCGTTGAAACCGAAACCGCCAGCCCGGTGGTCGTGATCGATCGCGCCGCGATCGAGCAGACCGGCAAGCTGACCCTCGGCGACCTGGTGCAGGAACTGCCGGCGATGTCCGGCGCGCCGTCCACCCCGGCCGTCAACAACGGCGGCGGCGACGGCAAGTCCTCGGTCGACCTGCGCGGCCTCGGCGACGAGCGCACCCTGCTGCTGGTCAACGGCCGTCGCGTCGTCAACAACGACGTCAACTCGATCCCCGCCAGCGCCGTGGAGCGCATCGAAGTGCTGACCAGCGGCGCCTCGGCCGTGTACGGCTCCGATGCCGTGGCCGGCGTGGTCAACTTCATCCTGCGCAAGGACTTCGAAGGCCTGGCGGTCAGCGTCGACTATGGTCAGGCGACCCACCTGAGCGACGGCGCGCGCAGCGGCGGCTCGCTGACCTTCGGTCAGGTCGGCGATCGCGGCAACATCATGGTCGGCCTGAACTACAACAAGTTCGACGGCATCTCCTCCGCCGACCGCAAGTACTCCAAGGACGCGACCTACCTGTACAGCGGCGCGGTCACCGTGCTCGGCTCCAGCCGCAACCCGCGCGGCCGCATCACCGTGCCGACCGCGCTGCGTGCGCAGTACGGCGGCTGCTCCACCGTCACCCTGAAGCCCGGCGCGACCGGCGCCTCGCAGGGCGATTACCGCTGCTACTCCGGTGCGACCGACTCGTTCAACTACCAGGCCACCAACCTGATCATGACGCCGCAGGAGCGCACCAATGCGTTCTTCCTGGCCAACTATCAGATCACCGACAGCATCAACGCCTTCGCCCAGGTCTACCACAACAAGACCAGCTCCAACTTCGCGATCGCGCCGCTGCCGTTCGACGCCCGTGGCGACAAGGTGGTGATCTCCGCCAACAACTTCTACAACCCGTTCGGCACCAACTTCGGCGCAGACGAAGCCGGCAACCAGTACAACCAGTTGCTGACCCGCTTCACCTCGCTCGGCCAGCGCCGTTCCTACTACAGCACCGTGACCGACCAGGTCGTGGCGGGCCTGGAAGGCTTCGTCGGCGACAGCACCTGGAAGTGGGACGCGGCCATGAACTACGGCCACTACACCCGCGAGAACACCAGCTACGGCTACGTGTACTACGCCGGCCTGCGCGATGCGCTGGGCCCGTCGTTCCGCGACACCGACGGCGTGGTCAAGTGCGGCAGCGCCGGTGCGGTGATCGCCGGCTGCACCCCGTTGAACATCTTCAACATCAACGACCCGCAGACGATCGCGACCCTCGGCAAGTACGAGGCGCGTCCGACCTACTCCAACACCTACCAGATGCGCAGCTTCGAAGCCAATGCCAACGGCGAGCTGTTCACGCTGCCGGCCGGCGCCTCGCAGCTGGCGGTGGGCGTGTCCTGGCGCGAGGAGTACCAGAAGAACGCGGTCGACTACATCGCCATCGCCAACGCCAACGGCAACTGCTTCATCTCGCAGGAAGCCTGCGGCACCCCGCTGAGCGGCAAGTACAACGTGAAGGAGCTGTACGCCGAACTGTACGTGCCGCTGCTGTCCGAGGTCCCGTTCGCGCACCTGCTGGCGCTGACCCTGGGCTCGCGCTATTCGGACTACAACACCTTCGGCAACACCACCAACAGCAAGGTCCAGCTGGAATGGCGTCCGATCCAGAACCTGCTGCTGCGCGGCACGGTCGCCGAGGTGTTCCGCGCGCCGACGATCGAGAACCTGTACTCGGGCGCCAGCGGCGATGCGCCGAACTTCGCCGATCCCTGCATCGGCTACGGCCGCACCGGCACCGCGCGCAACCATGAAGCGGCGTGCGGCGCAGGCGCGGGCGCGACCGCCATCCCGGGCGCGACCGGCATCACCCCGAGCGGCATGTCGCAGACCACCGGCGTGTGGTCGGGCTCGGTCGCTGCGGGCTTCGACCTGAAGCCGGAACAGGGCAAGTCGTTCGACTGGGGCGTGGTCTATGACCCGGAATGGCTGCCGGGCTTCTCGGCCAGCCTGGACTACTGGCGCCTGTACCTGAACGACACGATCAACCGCGCCGATGCGCAGACCGTGGCCGACATCTGCTACAGCGACAACAACAGCCCGTTCTGCGGCTTCATCAACCGCTATACCGATGGCCAGGTGAACTTCATCCGCGAGCCGATCGTCAACCTGGGCCGCCTGGACACCAAGGGCTGGGATCTGGCGCTGCGCTACCGTCTGCCCGACACCGCCTGGGGTAGCTACACCTTCGGCCTGGACGGCACCTACATCGCGCGCTACGACAACAAGACCAACCCGGACGATCCGGCGGGCGTGGTCACCCACGTGGCTGGCACGTACAACAAGAGCTACGGCCTGTACTCGCGTGTCCGCGGCCGCCTGTTCGTGAACTGGCAGAAGGGCGACCTCGGCGCCAGCTGGCGCATCCGCTACGTTGGTCCGTTCGACGTCGGCAGCGCCGATCCGGCGCAGAACCGCAGCGCCGACGCCGGCTATCCGAACGTGGTGGTCCCCTACGGTTCCTACTTCCTGCACAGCGTCAGCGTGAACTACGCGCTGCCGTGGTTCAATTCGAAGGTGGAAGTGGGCCTGGACAACGTGTTCGACAAGCAGCCGCCCATGCTGTATCAGAACAACGTGCTGAACGCCAACACGGACGTGAACAGCTTCGACACCGTTGGCCGCTACCTGTGGGCTCGCTACAGCATGAGCTTCTGAGTTCGCTCAGTCCGCTCCTGACGTGACGACGAGGGCCGCGCGACGCATTCGCGCGGCCCTCTTTTTTGGCAGACCGGAATGAACGCACCACAGCTGCAACACGCGATCCATCTCATCGAACAAGGCCAAGCCGATGCGGCAGGAGACCTGTGCCGGCAAGCGCTGGCCACAATGCCGCACGACGCCGGCTGGCTCACGCTGCTGGCAATGGCGCTGCAACAGAGCGGCGACGTGGCCGGAGCCGCCACGCACTACGGCACCCTGACCCGTCTACAGCCGCACGAGTCGGCGCACTGGGCCAATCTCGGCATGGCGCTGCGCACCCTGGGTGAGCATGCCGACGCCGACCAGGCCTACCGCCAGGCCCTCGCCCTGGCGCCGCAGACCTATCACTATCTCGTCGACCATGGCCTGCTGTTGCTGGACATGGGCGACATCGCGCGCGCGCGACACCGCCTGCTCGACGCGGTCGACCTGGATCCGGCGCAACCGGAAGCGCGCATCCACGCCGCCATCGCCTGCTTCGAATGCGGCGACGCGCAACGCGCCGCCGCCCTGCTCCCACCACCCGCCGTGTGGCCGCACCTGCCCGACGACCTGCGCGAGGACCTGGCCGGTGCACTGATCCAGGTCGGCAGAACCGACGAAGCCGAGGCGTTGCTGTCGCAGACCCCGCACGGCCAGGCGCCGTCGCTCTCCAACCTGATTCGCCTGGCGCAACTGCACGAACGCACCAATCGCATCCCCGAAGCCGAAACGCTGTGGCAGCAGGCGAGCGCCATCGCCGTGCAGGACGACCGGCAGACCCGCATCGACCTGCTGCAACTGCAGTCGGCGCTGGCGCTGCGCCGCAAGGACTACACCGCTGCACGCGGCGCCAACACCGAACTATTGGCCCTGCGGCCGCAGGTGCAGATCGAGGCCAACGCCTATTTTGCGCTGGCCGGCATCGACGACAAGCAAGGCGAGCCTGCCGCGGCGATGGCCATGCTGGAGAAGGCGCACGCCCTGCAGTTCAAGCTCGCCGCAGAGACCATGCCGGACATCGCCCACTCCGGCGAAGAGCCGCTGCAGATCTCCAGCCTGTGGCTGGAGACCCCGTTCGCGGTGGACCCGCACGCCACGGCGCCGGACAGCGACGCCTCGCCGGTATTCATCGTCGGCTTCCCCCGCTCGGGCACCACCATGCTGGAACAGATGCTCGATGCGCATCCGCGCTACGCGTCGATGGACGAGCGCGCGATCCTGCAGCGCTGCATCGAATGGATGGAAGCGCAGGGCAAGCGCTATCCGTACGACCTGGACGCGCTGGACCACGCCCAGGTCGAGGCGATGCGCCAGGTGTACTGGGCGGAAGCCGCCAAGGTCGTGGCCCTGGCCCCGGGCCAGCAACTGGTCGACAAAAACCCGCTGAACATGCTGCGCCTGCCGGTGATCATGCGCATGTTCCCCGACGCCAAGATCATCCTCGCACTGCGCCATCCCTGCGACGTGCTGTTGAGCTGCTACATGCAGAACTTCCGCTCGCCGGCCTTCATGGTGCTGTGCTCCACGCTCGAGCGCCTGGCCAAGAGCTACGTGAACGCGATGCGCTTCTGGATCCACCATCAGGCGCTGCTGCAACCGCAGTTGCTGATCCTCAAGTACGAGGAAACGGTGGCCGATTTCCCCACGCAAGTGCAACGCATCGGCGACTTCCTGGGCATCGACCAGGCCGGATTCCTGGCTGATTTCGCGCAGCATGCCGCACGCAAGGGTTACATCAGCACCCCCAGCTATGCGCAAGTGGTGGAGCCGGTGAACCAGCGCGCCGTGGGTCGCTGGCATCCCTACGCGCCATGGCTGAGCGACGCCCTGCCGATCCTGCAGCCGGTGGCCGCGCACTGGGGCTACGACCTGGATGCCGCTACCCCATGAAAGCGCTGAGCGACTACATCCGCACCTACGACGACGCCCTGCCCATCGCGTTCTGCCAGCAGTTGATCGAAGGATTCGAAGCATCCCGCGCGCATCACCTGCGCAACGGCAGCACGCTGCACACCGCGCTGAGCGAGAGCAACTGGACCGAACTGGACATCGGCAAACTGGCCGATCCGGCCTTCCTGGGCTTCTTCCTGGACCGGATCGAACACTATCTGGCCCGCTACAACCAGGAGCTGGGCCTGACCCTGCCCATTCCGTACCGACCGACCATCGACCGACTGATCCTGAAGAAATACCAGGTGGGCGGCGTCGATCGCTTCCAGCCGCACTTCGACGCCGTCGACGCGGTCTCGGAACGCTACATGGTGTTCCTGTGGTATCTCAACGACGTCGGTGAAGGCGGCACCACCCGCTTCTGCGATCTCGACGTGGAAACCGCGCCCCGCGCCGGCCGGCTGCTGATGTTCCCGCCCTACTGGATGTACCAGCACGTCGGCGAGCCGCCGGTGTCCAACGACAAGTACATCCTGTCGACCTACCTGATGTTCAAGCGCTGAGCGTCGCCGCGAACTGCAGGGCGCAGGCCGCGGCAGGCGCGGCTCAGACGCCGGCGCGCAGATTGAACGCGCCGATCGTCTCCACCAGCTGCCGCAGCGCCAGCGTCTCGGCCTCGTCCAGATCCGGGTGCCAGGTGTCCAGGATCGTCACCACCCGCACCTGGTCGCTGTGGTTCCAGGCCTGGTGCAGGCAGGTGTCGTTGAACGTCACCAGGCGACCGACCTCCCAGGCATGGGCAATACCGGCGACTTCGAGCGCGCAGTCCGGCGGCACGATCAAGGGCAAGTGAGTCACGACGCGCGCGTTGGTCACGCCATAATGCGGCTTGATCGTGGTGCCGGGCGCCAGGATCGAGAACAACACTTCCGGCGCATGCCCCTCGATCCGGGTCAGCGGCACCTGCGCCAACGCGGCTGCCGTGCGCGGGCAGCGCTGCAGGTTCTCCGGGTAGGCTTGCCCGTGCCGGAAGAAGAAATAGGCATCCCAGGCGCCGTCGCCCCGCTGGCCGACGAGATAGTCCTGCGGCGACGCGCCGTTGCTGAAATCCAGGAACGGTTGCACCGACTGCCGCGACGCCAGGACTTGGTGCGCCTCTTCGACGATTCCGGCGGCGGCGTCCTGCAATTGGTCGTACCAGGGGAACCGCGCGGCGCGCAGATAGGGCGACGGGTCCAGCTCCGGGATGTACAGGAAGGTCGGATGCTGGCCATCGTCCGCCGGCCGTGGCTGCAGCCCGAGATAGATGCGCAGTGCCGCCATCACCCGGCGCAGCGCGGCATCGCCGAAGCGATCGAGCAATGGCTGGATCGCGGCGGCGAACACGGCGTGCCGCCCCTGGTCGATCCGCCGCATCGCAGCGACCACGCGCGCCCGCAATTCGGGCGCGGTCGTGTCCTGATCGAGCCAGCGCCCCTTGGCCTGCGCCGCGCGGACTGCCGCGAAGTACATCGGCAGCGCGTCGTCGTGGCGCCCCAGCGCATCCAGGCTTTCGGCGTACCACAACCGCACCAGGAACGCGTCGGCAGCCAACTGCAGGGCGTGTTCGAACGCAGGCAGCGCCTGCGCATGCTCGCCGAGCCGGGCCAGGCAGATCGCGCTTCGGCTCCATGCCTCCACGCTGGGGTCGGCGGCGGCCACCAGCGCCCAGGCCTGGGCGGCGCGCGCGAACGCGCCGCTGTCCATCAGCAGCATCGCATGCGCGCGGCGCAACGCCAGATCGGCAGGCGCCGCGCCCAGGGCCCGCTCGCACAACGCATCGGCCGCGCGGTAGTCGCCGTCGGCCACGTGCCGCTGCACGGCTTCCAGCGCCTCGGCAGCGGCCGACACCTGCGTCATCAGCCGGGAATCAAGGTCACGATGACGTGCTCGACGTAGGCCTCGAAGTCCTCGCGCGCCTGCTTGGGCTGGTGCAGTTGCAATGACAGCTGCAGGAAGCCGACGTAGGCGGCATAGGCCAGGCGTGCGCGATGCTGGGCGTCGGTGCGGCTGAGCCCGGCCTGGCGGAACGAGGCGATCAGATACTCCATGCGCCGCTGCGAGACCCGGTCGATCACCGGTCGCACCGCGGGATGGTCGAGCGCCTTCAGCAGCTCGCTGTAGATGACGTGCGGCTTGACCTCGTGCGCGACCAGTTGGAACAGCGCGCGCAGCCGCGTGCGCGGATCAGGCACTTCTTCCAGACTGCCGAATACCTGTTGCTGCTCGACCAGTTCCCAGCGCTCCAGCGCGGCCTGCAGCAGCGCATCGCGCGAGGGGAAATGCCAGTAGAAGCTGCCCTTGGTGACGCCCAGGCGCCGCGCCAGCGGCTCCACCGCCACCGCGCTCACGCCCTGTTCGGCGATCAGGTCCAGGGCGGCCTGCGCCCAATCTTCGGCACTGAGCCGGTTGTTGCGGCCACCGCCGGAAGCGGTGCCGTCGTCGGAAGAAGGAGCGGGCGCGGTATTCATCCGTGGATTTAACCATACGGGGACGTCGGTTGCAGTATGTGGCCTTCGCATGGCGGGCGCAAACGCCCGGCAGCATTGGCTTTTCGCGCCCATACTGCATCGTATTGACATGCCGCACAGGGCGACCATACTATCTCGTATGGTTTCTGCTTCCGCCACTGTCGCGCATTCCGTCTCGGCCACCCTCTCGGGCGCCGGCGAGCTGGCGCTGGCTGCGACCGTCACCGGTCCCGGCGAGGCCGGCTCGGTGCTGTTCGCGCATGGCTTCGGCCAGACCCGGCACGCGTGGTCGGCAACCGCCGCGGCGCTGCAGGCGCATGGCTACCGCAGCGTCGCCTACGACGCGCGCGGCCATGGCGACTCCGCACGCAACCCGGCGGACCTGCCCTATCGCGGCGAGCAGTTCACCGACGACCTGATCGTGGTCGCCGGCGAGATGTCGCCACCGCCGGTGCTGGTCGCCGCGTCGATGGGCGGACTGTTCGGGCTGATCGCCGAGTCGCGCTGGCCGGGCCTGTTCCGCGCGATGGTGCTGGTGGATATCACCCCGCGCTGGCAGCCGGCCGGGGTCAAGCGCATCCTCGCCTTCATGACTGCGCACCCACAGGGCTTCGCCAGCCTGGACGACGCCGGCGACGCGATCGCCGCGTATCTGCCGCAGCGCGCGCGCAAGTCGCCCGAGGCGTTGCGCAGCGTCCTGCGCCAGCACGCCGATGGCCGCTGGTACTGGCACTGGGATCCGCGCCTGGTCGAAGAGCTGGCGCGCGACAGCGACCAGCACCAGGGCGCGATCGCGCAGGCCGCCGCGCACGTGCAGTGTCCGCTGCTGCTGATCAGCGGCGGCCGCAGCGACCTGGTCACGCCGCAAACCATCGAAGAATTCCTGTCGCTGGTGCCGCATGCGCAGCATGCGCATCTGCCCGAGGCCACGCATATGCTGGCCGGCGACGACAACGCCGCATTTACCGCCACTGTGTTGCACTACCTGGACGTCCTGCCACCGGCCTGCGCCGGCACATCGTCCGCCGTCACCGAGTACCTCCCCGGAGCACGCCCATGAGCATCATTGCCCCCTTCCTCGTGTTGTTGCTGGCCGGCGCGTTCGCCGCCTATCACCGCATGCGGCTCGCCGTCTGGGCCGCGTTGAGCGCCACGCTGCTGGTCGCGTGCTGGCTGCTCGGCGCCAACCACATCGCCACCATCGTCGCGGCCGTCGCGCTGGCGGTGGTCGCGGTGCCGCTGCTGTTGCCGTTCGTGCGCAAGCCGCTGCTCACCGCGCCGATGCTGAAGGTGTTCCGCAAGGTGCTGCCGCCGCTGTCGCAGACCGAGCGCATCGCCCTGGAAACCGGCTCGGTCGGCTTCGAAGGCGAACTGTTCACCGGCGATCCGGACTGGCAGAAGCTGCTGAACTATCCCAAGCCGCAGCTGACCGTCGAAGAGCAGGCCTTCCTCGATGGCCCGGTCGAAGAACTGTGCCGGATGACCAACGACTGGGACATCACCCACGTCCACGCCGACCTGCCGCCGGAGCTGTGGAGCTTCATCAAGAAGAACAAGTTCTTCGGCATGATCATTCCGAAGGAATACGGCGGCCTCGGCTTCTCCGCGCTGGCCCACCACAAGGTGATCCAGAAGATCGCTTCGGTGTCGAGCGTGGTCAGTTCCACCGTCGGCGTGCCCAACTCGCTGGGCCCGGGCGAACTGCTGCTGCACTACGGCTCCAAGGAGCAGAAGGACTACTACCTGCCGCGCCTGGCGGTGGGCCAGGAAGTGCCCTGCTTCGGCCTGACCGGTCCGTTCGCCGGCTCCGACGCCACCTCGATCCCCGACTACGGCATCGTCTGCAAGGGCGAGTGGAACGGCGCCAACGTGCTCGGCGTCAAGCTGACCTTCGACAAGCGCTACATCACCCTGGCCCCGGTGGCGACCCTGGTCGGCCTGGCGTTCCGCATGTACGACCCGGACGGCCTCATCGGCGATACCAAGGACATCGGCATCACCCTGGCGCTGCTGCCGCGCGAGACCCCCGGGGTCGAGATCGGCCGCCGCCACTTCCCGCTGAACTCGCCGTTCCAGAACGGCCCGATCCATGGCCGCGAGGTGTTCATCCCGCTGAGCCAGCTGATCGGCGGCGTGGAGATGGTCGGCAAGGGCTGGAACATGCTCAACGAGTGCCTGGCCGTGGGCCGCTCGATCACCCTGCCCTCCACCGCCAGCGGCGGCGCCAAGTTCGGCGCGGTCGTCACCGGTGCGTATGCGCGCATCCGCAAGCAGTTCGGCCTGTCGGTCGGCCGCTTCGAAGGCGTGGAAGAGGCGCTGGCGCGCATCGGCGGCAAGGCCTATGCGATCAGCGCGCTGTCGCAGGCCACCGCTGCGGCGGTGGACCGCGGCGACGTGCCGTCGGTGCCGTCGGCGATCGCCAAGTACCACTGCACCACGATGAGCCGCGAGGTCATCAGCGACGTGATGGACGTGGTCGGCGGCAAGGGCATCATCCTCGGCCCGCGCAACTTCGCCGGCCGCAGCTGGCAGGCCGCGCCGATCGCGATCACCGTGGAAGGCGCCAACATCATGACCCGCAGCCTGCTGATCTTCGGCCAGGGCGCGATCCTGTGCCATCCGTGGGTGATGAAGGAGATGAAGGCCGCCGGCAATCCGGACCACAAGGCCGGCGTCGACGAGTTCGACCGCAACCTGTTCGGCCACATCGGCTTCGCCATCTCCAACGCGGTGCGTTCGCTGTGGTTCGGCCTGACTGCCGCACGCATCGGCGCCGCGCCGGGCGATGCCTACACCCGCCGCTACTTCCGCAAGCTGGATCGCTACTCGGCGAACCTGGCGCTGATGGCCGACGTGTCGATGCTGATGCTCGGCGGCAAGCTGAAGTTCAAGGAGTCGCTGTCCGGGCGCCTGGGCGACGTGCTGAGCCACATCTACATGACCAGCGCGATGCTCAAGCGCTACCACGACGACGGCGCGCCGGCCACCGATCAGCCGCTGCTGGCCTGGGCCTTCCACGACAGCGTGCACAAGATCGAGCTGGCGCTGTCGGCGGCGCTGCGCAACTTCCCGATCCGTCCGGTCGGCTGGTTGATGTGGGCACTGATCTTCCCGTGGGGCCGCCGTGCCGAGGCGCCGGGCGACCGCCTGGGCCACCGCGTCGCCGCACTGCTGATGACCCCCAACGAAGCCCGTGATCGCCTGGGCCAGGGCGTGTTCCTGACCCCGTGCGAGAACAACCCCGGCGGCCGCATCGCCAGCTATCTGACCAAGGCGGTGCTGGCCGAGCCGGTGGAGCGCAAGTTCCTGAAGGCGCTCAAGAGCAAGGGCATCGAGGCGCTGGACTTCGCCTCGCAGCTGGACGAGGCGGTGCGCCAAGGCGTGCTGTCGGCCGACGAGCGCCGTCAGCTGGAGGAGTTGCGCGAGATCACCATGGACACGATCAGCGTCGACGACTTCGACACCGACGAACTGCGCTCTGCCAGCTACTACCAGCGCGCAGCGGCCGCGGCCGACGACGGGCATTCGCGCGAAGCGGCCTGATCCTTCTGGTCATGCGACACCCTCGACGGCGGACTTCGGTCCGCCGTCGTGCGTTTGAGGACACAGTCATGAGCCAATTGCTTTCGCTCTATCGCCGCATGCAACGCTGGCCGGCCGGCTCCTGGCTGTTCGCGCGCGCGGTGTGTTTCAAGGCGCCCTACTTCGCCAGCATCGCCCCGCGCATCACCGTCCTGCAGCCGGGCCGCTGCGAAGCGCGCATCGCGCACCGGCGGCGGGTCAACAACCACATCGGCACCGTGCATGTGATCGCCCTGTGCAACCTGGCGGAACTCGCCGGCGGCCTCATGGTCGACGCCAGCCTGCCGCCATCGATGCGCTGGATTCCCAAGGGCATGCAGGTGGACTACCGCAGCAAGGCGGTGGGCCCGATGCATGCGGTAGCCACGCCGGACGTGGCGATCGTCGCCGCCGAGCGCGGCTACGACCTGCCGGTCAGCGTGGAGATCCGCGATACGCGCGGGCAGGTGGTGTGCGTCGCACGCATCGCCATGTGGGTGTCGCCACGCATGCCGAGCACCACCTGATCGCCGCGCTGCGTGTCTGCAGCGCGGGTGCGGTCAGTACGCCAGCAGCACCGCCGCGATCGCCAGCGCCGCCGGCAGCGCCTGCACGAACACGATGCGGCGGCTGACGCTCCAGCCGCCGTACAGGCCGGCCACGACCACGCAGCCGAGGAAGAACAGCATCACGTCGACCCGCTGCGCGACCAGGCCCCAGGCCAGGCCGGCGGCGAGGAAGCCGTTGTAGAGCCCCTGGTTGGCCGCCAGCACGCGCGTGGCCTGCGCCTTCTCCGGGCTGTTGCGGAACACCTTCATGCCCAGCGGACGCGTCCACAGGACCATTTCCAGCACCAGGATGTACAGGTGCAGCAGCGCGACCGCGCCGACCAGGATCGAAGCCAACAGGATCATCGTGCTATCCGGCACAGGAGACAGGGCGCCAGCATAGCCAGCGTCCCGATGGGCGGCCAGTGCTCGGCCGCGCGACGACGGCTCAGCGCGGCGGCGGCGTGCGTTCCGGCGGCAGCTTGGCCGCCTCGCGCAGCAGCCGCCACGCGCCCAGGGTCATGCCGGAGGCGGCCAACAGGCCCGCGACGAACACCACCTGCGAGCCGAACCCCGACAGCAGCTTGTACAGCCAGGCGAAGCTGAGGTCGCTGCCACGGTAGATCACCGTATCGATCGCCGCGCCGGCCTTGTAGCGCCATTCGCGGCCGACCCGGGTGTACAGGGTCTCGCGCGCCGGCTTGGCCAGGGAGAACTCGCCGGCGCGGGTCACCACCTGCACCACTGCCACCAGCATCGGCAACGGCGACACCGCCAGCACCGAATAGCCGAGCAGGATCGCGCAGCCGGGGATCAGCAGCGCCGGTCCGATGCCGAAGCGCGACAGCAGCGCGCGGGTGACCAGCAACTGCATCACCAGGGTCACCGCGTTCACCGCCAGGTCGATGTTGGCGTAGAAGGCGGTACTGGCCGCCGCATCGGTGTACAGGCGGCGCACGATCGCCGCCTGTTCGTTGTACAGCAAGGTGCCCACGCCCACGCCGAACACCGACATCAGCGCCAGCCAGCGCAACAGCGGTTCGCGTGCGATCAGTTTCAGCCCGGCCAGCACGTCGCCACCCATCGGCGCCTCGCCGCCGACCACGCCGCGCTCGCGTTCGCGGGCGACCGCCCACAGTCGCAGGCGCAGCAGGCACACCACGCTGACCACCAGGAAGCCGGCCGACACCAGCATCAGGTTGGCGATGCCGACGCGCTCGACCAGGCTGCTGGCGATCACCGGCCCCAGGAACGCGCCGAGCGTGCCGGCGGCGCCGATGTAGCCGTAGCAGGCGCGCGCTTCGGCATTGCTGAAGACATCGGCCATGAAGCTCCAGAACACCGCCACCGCGAACAGGTTGAACACCGATATCCACAGGAAGAAGGCCATGCCGCGCCCGGGCACGCCGCTGTCGAACAGCACGTAGAACAGCAACAGCGTGGCGATGAAGAAGCCGTACACCACCGGCAGGAACACCCGCCGCGGATAGCGGCTGACCAGCGCGCCGTAGATCGGCTGCAGCAACAGCATGATCAGGAAGGTGCAGGTGAACAGCACCTGCAGCGCGAACTCCTTCAGCGGCATGCCGTGCGCCGCGAAGAACGCGATCATCGCCGGCGGGAACACCGCGGCCACGTCGGCGGAGGCGCCCATCGCCTCGCGCACCGGCCGCAGCACGTAGTAGCCGCTGAGCAGCGAGAAGAAGTACAGGAACGCCCACGCCAGCGGCGGCGAATCGCGCAGGGCGCCGCGCAGCCGCGCCAGCGCGCCGGGGGCATGCGGGGTGGCGCTCACTGGCGGCGGACCCTGGCGCAAAAACGGGACATGGCGATTTTCGGGGGGCGGAAAACGCGCACGGTAGCTGATGCACCGCAACACCGCCAGCGCGTGCGCGATCCGCAGCCCGCGCCGTACGCGTAGCGCGCCCGGCGGCGGCCGCGCCGAGCATATGCTCTATCCTCGGCGACTAGCGTCGGCGCCAGGAACTCAGGGGACACCGCGGGTGTACGACTACATCATCATCGGCGCAGGCTCGGCCGGCTGCGTGCTCGCCAACCGCCTGAGCGAGGACCGCGACTGCAAGGTGCTGCTGATCGAGGCCGGGCCGCGCGACCGCAATCCCTTCATCCACATGCCCGCTGGCCTGGCGCGCCTGGCCAGCAACCGCCGCATCAACTGGAACTACCTGACCGAGGCCGAGCCGGCCTTGAACGACCGCCGCCTGTGGTGGCCGCGCGGCAAGGTGCTGGGCGGCTCCAGCTCGATCAACGCGATGTGCTACGTGCGCGGCGTGCCCGCCGACTACGACGACTGGTCGGCCGATGGCGCCGACGGCTGGGACTGGCGCGGCGTGCTGCCCTACTTCCGCCGCAGCGAATGCAACAGCCGCGGCGGCGATGCGCTGCATGGCGGCGACGGCCCGCTGCACGTCTCCGACCTGCGCTACCACAACCCGCTCTCGGACGTGTTCATCGCGGCCGCGCAGGAAGCGGGTTTCCCGCACAACCCCGATTTCAACGGCCCGCAGCAACAGGGCGTGGGCCTGTACCAGGTCACCCAGAAGGACGGCGCACGCTGCTCGGCGGCGGTGGCCTACCTGGCGCCGGCGCGCGCGCGGGACAACCTGCAGATCGTCACCGACGCGCTGGTGCTGCGCCTGCTGATCGAGGGCGGCCGCGTGGTCGGTGTCGCCTATGCGCAGGACGGCCGCGAGGTGCAGGCGCGCGCCGCGCGCGAGGTGCTGCTCAGCGCCGGCGCGGTGAACTCGCCGCAGCTGCTGATGCTCTCGGGCATCGGCCCGGCCGATGCGCTGCGCCGCCACGGCATCGCGGTGCAGCTGGACCAGCCGCAGGTCGGCGCCAACCTGCAGGACCACCTGGACGTGTGCACGCTGTACCGCACCCGCCCGGGCATCAGCTACGACCGCCGCAACCAGGCCAAGATCGCCTTCGATTATTTCCTGCGCGGGCACCGCGGCGCCGGCAGCAGCAACATCGCCGAGGCCGGCGGCTTCATCCGCTCGCCGCTGGCACCGGACGCGCGCGCCGACATCCAGTTGCACTTCGTGCCGGCCATGCTCGACGACCACGGCCGCAATCGCCTGCCCGGCGACGGTTTCACCCTGCATGCCTGCCACCTGCAGCCGCGCAGCCGCGGCCGCATCGCGCTCAACGACGCCGACCCGCGCACGCCGGCGCGGATCCAGGCCAACTACCTCAGCGATCCCGACGGCTTCGACCTGCGCATGCTGGTGGAATGCGCGCGGCTGGCGCGGCACATCCTGCGGCAACCGGCGTTCGATGCATTTCGCGGCGCGCCGCTGCTGCCGGCACGCGAGGACCTGGACGAGGCCGGGCTGGTCGCCTTCATCCGCGCCAAGGCCGAAACCATCTATCACCCGATCGGCACCTGCCGGATGGGCAGCGACGCGCAGGCGGTGGTCGACCCGCAACTGCGCCTGCGCGGCCTCGATGGCCTGCGCGTGGTCGACGCCTCGGTGATGCCGCGCCTGGTCAGCGGCAACACCAACGGGCCGACGATGATGATCGCCGAGCGTGCTGCGGATCTGATCCGTGGGCGGGCTGTGCTGCGGGAGGGGTGAGGCGGGGGCTGTGGGGGATGCGCGCGCGTCTCGGCGGCGACGAGCGCGCGACTATCGCGATCGGCGTCCGCTGCTGGGCGACCTACCCTCACCCCAACCCCTCTCCCGGGGGGAGAGGGGCTAGGCAAAGCCGTGCGCGGCACGGCGATTGCATGTGCGTGGGCATCCGCCGCAGTCCCCGCCACCGCTCCGCCGGCAGGCCTGCACGCCCCCGCTCGACCCGGGAAATCCCCAGCAGGATCAAGGCGATGCCTATTCATCTTCTCCCAGTTTGTGCATTCGAGAAATCCGGCGCTAGAATCGTTGCCGGCAGCACCTCACAGGCCTCAGGCGCAATGACACAGAACAGCAGGCACCGGCTCCTTCGACCGGTGGCAACCGGGTTGCTCGGGGCATTGCTGCCCTTTGCGATGTCCTCCACCGCACAGACGCCGGCGCCTGCACAACCGCTGCCGCCGCCGCTGCACACCGAAGCCACGCGCTATACCTCGCCGACCCAGCCACTGCCCTACCGCGCCTCGCTGACCCAGAGCCAGGTGCTGCCGCTGGCCCGGGACTTCGACGTGGCCGCGCTGGAGTCGGCCGCCGAACAACTGACCTATGGCGAGCGCGTGCCCGGCCTGGCGATGGCCATCGTGCACAACGGCCAGGTGCTCAGCGCGCGCGGCTACGGCGTCACCGACGTCAACCGTCCCGAGCCGGTCGATGCGCATACCGTGTTCCGCCTGGCCTCGCTGTCCAAGGCGTTCGCCGGCACCATGGCCGGCCTGCTGGTCACCGACGGCACCCTGCGCTGGGACAGCAAGGTTGTCGACTACGTGCCGGGCTTCCAGCTCAGCGATCCGGTGGCCACGCGCCAGTTGAATGTCGCCGACCTGCTGAGCCACCGCGTCGGCCTGACCTACAACGCCTACGACCGCGACGTCGAATCCAACCTCGACTACTACACGCTCAGCCACAAGCTGGCCTATGCGCCGCTGAAGTGCGCGCCGGGCGAGTGCTATGCCTACCAGAACGTCGCCTTCAGCCTGATCGGCGACGTGGTGTTCGCCGCGTCCGGCAGCTTCTATGAGCAGTCGGTGGAACGGCGCATCTTCAAGCCGCTGGGCATGAACGACGCCAGCATGGGCCTGGCCGGCATCCAGGCCAGCCCGCGCTGGGCGCGCCCGCACGTGCGCAGCCGCAACGGCTGGGTCTCGCTGACGCCCAAGCCGACCTACTACCGCCTGGCGCCCGCCGCCGGCGTCAACGCCAGCATCAGCGACATGGCGCAGTGGCTGATTGCGCAGACCGGGCATCGCCCGGACGTGCTGCCGGAGCCGTTGCTGGCGACCCTGCACGCGCCGCTGATCCTCACCCCGGGTGAGATGCGCTCGGGCTGGCGCCGCGCCCGCGTCAACTCGGCCAGCTACGCGCTGGGCTGGCGCGTGTTCGACTACTCCGGCCACCAGGTGATCTTCCATGCCGGCGCGGTGCAGGGCTACCGCGGCCTGATCGCGCTGGTGCCGGAACGCGACTTCGCCGTGGCGATCCTGTGGAACGGCGAAAGCGGCCTGCCCTCGGGCCTGCTGCCGACCGTGCTCGACCGCGCCATCGGCCTGCCGGCGCAGCGCTGGCTGGACGTGGACACCGACTTCGGCAGCGACAACCTGATGGCCGAACGTCCGGACCCGAAGGACAAGAAGGGCGCGTCCTCGTCCAAGTCGGTGGCCTCGCCGCGCTGAACGCGGTCTCCGAGCAGCACCCTCGCAGAAGGCGGCGCAAGCCGCCTTTCTGCTGTCTGCGGCGCCGGCCTGCGCTGCGTAGTAGCAGTCCGCCCTTGCCGCGTCGCCGGGACGCACCCCCTGCCCCAGTTGCGAAGCCGTGGCGATGCGGCGGCATGGGTGCGGCGCGAAGGCGCGGACGCACCGGTCGACGCCATTCCACGACGAAGGATCAGCAACTGCGTCGCCCGACGGCGGCAGGCGGAGCGTCCGCGTAGGTCGCGGCGATGGCGCCTCGTCACTTCCACGATCGCGCACAGGGTGCGCACCACGCCCTCGCGGCATCGCCTACGATCCTCGATCCCGCGCTGGGTGGACACGGCGCTCCGCACCGACGCAAGCCGCTGCCGGCGGGCTGTCAGCTCGGTAGTGCACCGTCGCGCGTAGTGCTGGGCAACGCGCGCACGCAGATCGCGCCTGCAGGGCTCTCATGACGACGAAAAATAGTCTGTAGGAGCGGCTTCAGCCGCGATGGGCGGTCCCGGTAACGCCCCTCGCGGCTGAAGCCGCTCCTACGAGGCAAGCTGTAGCCGGCTCGAGTGTGGCGAAAGCAGGTGCTCAGAGATCCACTGCAGTCCACCACCCAAGGCGCGAAAACAGCGATGCGGTGTCGACCGTCGGGCGAGGCCACGCTGACGCGCTGCGCGCTTGGCGCACGACGGCTGGGCTGGTCCGCGGATGCCAGAAGCGTCTCGATAACTGCAGCGGGGCCGATTGCGGCGACCGGTCGATCCACATTCGGTCGGTGCATTCAATCCGATACCCCGCTGCACTGCAGGCCGCCGCCGTGCGGTGGCTGGCCTATCGCGTTCGCGCAGATCCCTCGCCGAACCCGCTTGCTCACGCGTGTTGCGCGCGTGATCGGCAGGGCGACAAGCGCCGTCGGGGAGACCGGATGGATGCGCAGCCATCGCCGCAGGTACCCGATCGCGGAGCAGTGGTCCCGACATGCAGGCTTGCTCCAATGCGGGACACACAGGCAGCTCACTGGGTGCCGACCTGGCGGTCGGGGCAACGAGGACAGTCGACGTGGGTTGGAAACGGGCGGCGTGGCGGGCGGCCGCTGGTCAGTGGGGCGAGACGCACCGGCACGATGTGCACGTCGCGACCTGGCACGCTGGACGCAGCGAGCAGTCTTCGAGGATGGAGACGACGAACGCCACCGGCATCGTCAGGCAGAGAGGCGCGCTGCGATCGCGCGCGGCAGGATGCCGCACATAAAAAACTCCCTCCCCGCTGGGCACCGGGGAGAGAGTCTAGGAACAGCGATCGGGATGGATCAGATCAGCGGCGCGGGCGTGGCCGGCAGCGCGACCGGAGCGGCCTTCTTCTTGCGAGCGGCCGGCTTCTTCTTCGCCACGGTCTTCTTGGCGGTGGCCTTCTTCGCAGTTGCCTTCTTCGCGGCCGGCTTCTTGGCAGCCGACTTCTTCACCGTCTTCTTGGCAGCGGTCTTCTTGGTCGCAGCCTTCTTCGCGGTCTTCTTTACGGCCTTCTTGGCGACGGCCTTCTTCGCGGTCTTCTTGGTGGCGGCCTTCTTCGCCGTCTTCTTTACGGCCTTCTTGGCAACGGCCTTCTTGACCGCCTTCTTCACCTTGGCGACCTTCTTGGCCACCTTCTTGGCGACCTTCTTGACCGCCTTCTTTACCGAAACCTTCTTCGCTGCCGGCTTCTTGGCGGCAGTCTTCTTGACCGCCTTCTTAGCGGCCGGCTTTTTCGCAGCTTTTTTCGTGGCCATGGGATGGCTCCTCGTCAGTGAACTATGGATTGAAAATGCCCAGTTAAAGCAACCTCGCGGCGATGCTCCGCCTGCGGGAACCGCCGGCGCGCGCTGCGGGCCGGATCGGATACAGAAACACCCGTACCGGATAGCGATACGGGTGCGATGCCAGGGGAGACGTTGCGTTTCTCGGAGGGAAGCGACTCCAACTCCACCATCTTCGGGTTCCTGGCGGATGTCCAAGTTGTGCTTCGCGTTTTGATGTCGATCCGATTCACTCGCTTGCGCAGCAACGTCTGCTGGGCGAAACCTAATCACGGTTTTTTTTACTGTCAACACTTCCGCGCAATTTTTTTTTCGCTGGCGCGCGCGCCACGACCGCCGCATGCCGCGCCAGCCGCCTTGCCGACGCCACCGATCGCCGATGCCGGCACCACAGGGAAAACGGCGCGCGCAAAAAAAGCAGGGAAATTTCCGTGTTTTCTGTAACGACACGACGCCGCCATCGCATTGCGGACGGGCAGCGACGACGTGTCGGCAGCAATCGCGGGAGCACACGCCAGGCTGTCCGCTAGCTGAAAAAAAATTTCGCGACCGCGTGCGGTTCCGGCATCGCACAAGTGCAAATGCGCAAAAGTGCGCAAACTTTTTTGCGTCGTGCGCCGGTCGCGACGCACGCGATGCGTCGTGCTGGGCGTCGCCGAGACGAGGCGCATCGCGCCACTGCGACGCGACCTGCACTCACGTCGTCGCCACGCCACAACACAGGCGACCACCATCGCCCACCTCCACGCCATGCCGCCACCGACACCTTCGCGCGGGTGCGTCGACCGACACGGATCGCACAGGTCGCCGACTGGCGCCGGCGCGCAGCGACGACGTGCGCGACGCACGCCGAGTCGACGCTGCCTGTTCCTCGCGCCCTACACCGCGCCTCATGCCGCACCGAACCTGCACGCGTCGGAAAACCGGCGCCGCCCGGCGTGCGGGTCGCATGCATCGGATGGCGCCACGCGCGGCACCACGCTGCGCTCGCGGTGCAGCCGCGGCGACAACCTCACGCCGTCTTCGCATCGACGCACGCCGCGACGCCAGCGACACGGGCTGCCGCAACGGCCATGCCGAGGAGGGCGACGCCGATGCGGAACGACGTGGTCGCTGCGCGCTGCCCAAAAAGAAACCGGCCGCACTGGGCGGCCGGTTCGGGTGTCGCGACGGGGCGGTCGGCTCAGTGGCCGTCTTCCTCAAGCAGTTCGGCGTACTCGTCCGGCGACAGAAGTTCGTTCAACTGCTCGGCGTCGTCCGCTTCCAGCACCAGGATCCAGCCTTCGCCATAGGCGTCTTCGTTGATCGTTTCCGGCTTGTCGCTCAGCGCGGTGTTGACCTCGACCACCTTGCCGCTGAGCGGGCTATACACGTCGGAGGCGGCCTTGACCGACTCGACCACGGCCACGCCGTTGCCGGCTTCGACGTGATCGCCGACGTTCGGCAGTTCGACGTAGACCAGGTCGCCGAGCAGGCCCTGGGCGTGGTCGGAGATGCCGATGGTCACGCGACCGTTGCCCTCGACGCGGGCCCACTCGTGGGACTTGAGGAATTTGAGGTCGCCAGGGATCTCGCTCATGGGGCTGCTCCGGAAGAAGACGGTATCGAGGATGGGAGGCTAGTGTAGCGAACCGCGCGCGTGGGGAAGAAGTCGCGCGCGCGGCGGATGGGACTCAGCCGAGCACGCCGGGCTGGACCTGGCCTTCGCGCACGAACGGGAACTTGACCACGCGCACCGGCACTTCCTTGCCGCGGATGTCCACGCGCACCGCGCCCGGCTCGCCGGCCGGCACCCGCGCGAAGGCGATCGCCTTGCCCAGCGTCGGCGAGAAGGTACCGGACAGGATCTCGCCGTCGCCGTTGGCGGTCAGCACCTTCTGCCCGTGGCGCAGCACGCCCTTCTCGTCCATGACCAGGCCGATCATCTGCCGCGGCGCGCCGCCGGCCTTCTGCGCTTCCAGCACGGCGCGGCCGATGAAGTCGCGGCCCTCGTCGAGGGTGACGGTCCAGGCCAGCGCGGCCTCGTAGGGCGAGACGGTGTCGTCCATGTCCTGGCCATACAGGTTCATGCCCGCCTCCAGGCGCAGCGTGTCGCGCGCGCCCAGGCCGGCCGGCTTGACCCCGGCGCCGATCAACGCCTCCCAGAACGCCGGCGCCTGCTGCTGCGGCAACACGATCTCGAAGCCGTCCTCGCCGGTGTAGCCGGTGCGCGCGACGAACAGCGGCACGCCGTCGATCGAGGTCGCCTCGATCGCGGCGAAGCGGCCGAGCTTCTGGGCGGCGGCGCGGTCTTCCTCGCGCAGCAGGCCGATCGCCTTAGCGCGCGCGTTCGGCCCCTGCACCGCGATCATCGCGAAGTCGTCGCGCTCGCGCACCTGCACGCCGAAGGCCTGCGCCTGCTCGCCGATCCAGGCCAGGTCCTTGGCGCGGGTGGCGGCGTTGACCACCAGGCGGAAGAAGGTCTCGGACATGTAATAGACGATGAGATCGTCGATCACCCCGCCCTGCGGGTTGAGCATGCAGGTATACAGCGCCTTGCCCGGCGCCTTCAGCTTGTCCACCGAATTGGCCAGCAGGTGGCGCAGGAACGCGCGGACCTGCTCGCCGTGCAGATCGACCACGGTCATGTGGCTGACGTCGAACATGCCGGCGTCGCGACGCACCTGGTGGTGCTCGTCGATCTGCGAGCCGTAGTGGATCGGCATGTCCCAGCCGCCGAAGTCGACCATCTTGGCGCCGAGGGCGCGGTGGCTGTCGTTGAGGATGGTCTTCTGGGTCATGGCGCGGGTCCGTGAGAAAAGTCCCCCATTATCGCTGGCTGGGGGCCGGGATTGGGGAGTCGTAGGAGCGGCTTTCCTGGATCCGAAGGACTGGCGCTCGATCGCGCAGTGCCGTAGGAGCGGCTTCAGCCGCGACCCGTCATCGGTCCCAGGTCGCGGCTGAAGCCGCTCCTACGAATCCCCAATCCCGAATCCCCCAATCCCGGCTCTTTCAAGCTGCCTGGACGAGCAGCGTCATCCCATCCACGCCGACGATGCGCACCGTACTGCCGACCGGCAGGTCGGGGCCGCCGACCACCCAGAAGGCGTCGTCGACCTTGGCGCGGCCGCGGCCGCCGTGGATCGGCTGGTCGAGCGTCACCACGCGGCCGATCAGTTGCTCGGCGCGACGGTTCAGCAGCGGCTGGTCGCTGGCGCGGCCGCGGTTGCGGAACCAGGTGCGGTACACCTGGATCGAGACGAAGCTCAACACCACGAACGCGCCGACCTGCAACAGCAATGGCATGCCCGGAACCACCAGCACGGCCAGGAAGACCGCCGCGGCGGCGAAGCCCATCCACAGCATGAAGGCGCCTGGCGCCAGCGCTTCGGCCGCGAACAGCAACAAGGTCAGGGCACCCCAGGCCATCACCTCGATGCGCATGGCTCAGACTCCGCTGCGCGGCGGGACGCGCGGCACTGCCGGCGGCGTGCCCTGCTTGTTCAGCGCCTCGCGCGCCAGTTCGGCGATGCCGGCGATCGAGCCGATGATGCCGCTGGACTCCATCGGCATCAGCACGAACTTCTGGTTCGGCGCCGTGGCCAGTTCCTTGAACGCCTCCACGTACTTCTGCGCAATGAAGTAGTTGATCGCCTGCACGTCGCCTTCGGCGATGGCCTTGGACACCATCGCCGTCGCCCGCGCTTCGGCCTCGGCCAGGCGCTCGCGCGCCTCGGCGTCGCGGAACGCGGCCTCCTTGCGGCCTTCGGCTTCCAGCACCGCCGCCTGCTTCTCGCCGTCGGCGCGCAGGATCTCCGACTGCCGCGAGCCCTCCGCCTCGAGGATCTGCGCGCGCTTCTCGCGCTCGGCCTTCATCTGCCGGGCCATCGAGTCGATCAGGTCGCGCGGCGGCTGGATGTCGCGGATCTCGATGCGGGTGACCTTGATGCCCCACGGATTGGTGGCATGGTCCACCACGTTCAATAGCTGCGCGTTGATGGTCTCGCGCTGGCTCAGCGATTCGTCCAGGTCCATCGAGCCGATCACGGTGCGGATGTTGGTCTGCACCAGGGCGATGGTGGCGATCTCCAGATTCGACACCTCGTACGCGGCCTTGGCCGCATCCAGCACCTGGAAGAACACGACACCGTCCACGCGCACCACCGCGTTGTCCTTGGTGATGACGTCCTGGCTGGGCACGTCCAGCACCTGCTCCATCATGTTGACCTTGCGGCCAACCCCGTACACCACCGGAATCAGGAAATGCAGGCCGGGCGACAGGGTGTGGGTGTAGCGGCCGAAGCGCTCCACCGTCCACTGGAATCCCTGCGGCACCATGCGCACAGTCTTGAACAGAATGATCACGCCAGCGGCCAGCAGCACCACGGCGAAGAAGAACGTGGACGGCATCAGGTTGCTCCATTAACCAGAAAGAAATCGAATCCGCAGTATAGCGAGCGCCGGCGCGGGCGCCGGTTACCAGCGGATGCGGCCCAGCAGCATGTCCTTGAACATCACCCAGTCGCCGGCCAGCGAGTACAGCGGGTGTTTGAACGTGGCCGGACGGTTCTTCTCGAATACGAAATGGCCGATCCAGGCGCAGCCGTAGCCGCAGACCGGCGCGGCCCACAGCCAACGCGGCTGGCCGGTACACAGCGCCAGCAGCAGGCTCGCCAGCACGCCGAGGCTGCCGACGAAATGCAGCCGCCGCGACAGCGGATGGCGGTGCTCGCTCAGATAGAACGGATAGAACTCGCGGAAACTGGCGAAGCGGCGCATGCGATGGCCCTCCCGAGGCGACGCAGGCGTCCAGCATACGCCGCCAGCGCGGGCGTGGCGCGCTGCGCACGGACGCGACGCGCAGGTGTCATGCGGCCACGCCGCGTAACGTGGCGCGGCTCTGATGATGCAATGCGTCGGGACTGAAGTCCCTCCCACAGTGCACCTGCCGAATTCGCCGCAAGCGCCCATGGGAACGGCCTCCGTCGTGCCGCGGTGCGACGATGGTGTATCGCCACCGCAAGGCGCCGCCCATCACGCCGTGACGTGTGCCGCGGGATTCAACTGTCATGCGGCCACGGCGCGCAACGTGGCGTGCTTTCCGATGACGCAATGCGTCGGGACTGAATTTCCTCCCACGGTGCACCTGCCGAGTTCGCCGCAAGACCCTCTGGGAGCGGCCTCAGCCCTGTCGCGGTGCGAACATGATCACCGCCATGCCGGCCAGGCACAGGCCGGCGCCGAGCAGGTCCCAGCGCGTGGGACGCATGCCCTGCACCGTCCACAGCCACAGCAAGGCGACCGCGACATAGACGCCGCCGTAGGCGGCATAGACGCGGCCGCTGGCGGCGGGATGCAGGGTCAGCAGCCAGACGAAGGCCGCCAGGCTGCCCGCGGCAGGCAGCAGCAGCCAGGCGCTGCGCTGTTCGCGCAGCCAGAGATAAGGCAGGTAGCAGCCGACGATTTCCGCGACGGCGGTCAGCACGAACAGCAGCAGGGTCTTCATCCGGCTGCGGCGCGCTCTTCGTCCTTGGCGCGCTGCCAGTACGCCTCCTGCTGCACCAGCGACAGGCCGTCGAGCGCGCCGCCGTCCTGCTGCGCCAGCCGTTCCATCGCGCGGAAGCGACGCTCGAACTTGAGGTTGGCATGGCGCAGCGCCGCACCGACATCGACCTTGGCATGCCGCGCCAGGTTGGCGCAGACGAACAGCAGGTCGCCGATCTCGTCCTGCAGCCGTGCCGGATCGACTGCGGCGCCATGCGCCAGTTCCGCGCGCACTTCCTCCAGCTCTTCCTGCACCTTGTCCAGCACCGGCGCGGGGCCGGGCCAGTCGAAGCCGACCCGTGCCGCGCGCGACTGCAGCTTCAGCGCGCGCTGCCATTCCGGAAGGCCGCGCGCGATGCCGGCCAGCGCCGAGGCATCGCGCTCGCCGGCGGCGGCACGCTCGGCGCGCTTGATCTCTTCCCACTTCAGCGTCTGCTGCTCGGCATCGGCGACCTGGCTGTCGCCGAACACGTGCGGATGGCGGCGCACCATCTTGTCGCAGATCGCCGCGACCACGTCGTCGAAGCCGAACGCGCCCTGCTCGCGCGCCATCTGCGCATGGAACACCACCTGCAGCAGCAGATCGCCGAGTTCGTCCTTCAGCCCGGCCAGGTCCTGGCGGTCGATCGCGTCGGCCACTTCGTAGGCCTCTTCGATCGTGTACGCGGCGATGCTGGCGAAATCCTGCTCCAGGTCCCAGGGACACCCCTGCGCGGGATCGCGCAGGCGCGCCATGATGTCGAGCAGGGCGGGAAGATCGTAGCGAGTGGGGGTCACGGGCGGGTTCCGGTGCGACGGCACCGCTGCCGCCACCGCCTAGTGTGGCAGAGCGCGCGCCGTGCGGCGCGCGCGCGCGGCGCGGCTCAGCCCAGCCAGTCGCGCCAGGGCAGCGCCGGATCGCCCAGCGCCACGAAATCGCCGTTGAGCAGCGATTCGCGGCGGTTGTAGCGGAACGGCTTGCCGGTCGCAGCGGCCAGCAGCGCGCCACCGGCGGCCTGCAGCACGCACTGCCCGGCGGCGGTGTCCCACTCGGAGGTGGGCCCGAAGCGCGGGTAGACGTCCAGGTCGCCGTCGGCGATGCGGCAGAACTTCAGCGAGGAGCCCTGCGCGATGAGTTCGATCTCGCCCATGCGTTGCAGCAGCGCGTCGGTGCGCGCATCGCGGTGCGAGCGGCTCGCCGCCACCCGCAACGGCGCGGTGGCCGGCCGCCGGGTGTTCAACGCGGTATCGCGAAAGCCTTCGCGGCGGTACGCCTGCTCGCCACGCACCGCGTGCCAGACGCGGCCGTCCACCGGCGCCTGGACCACGCCGAACACCGGCGCGCCCTGGTGGATCAGCGCGATGTTGACGCTGAATTCGCCGTTGCGCTTGACGAACTCGCGGGTGCCGTCGAGCGGGTCGACCAGCCAATAGGTGGTCCAGTGCTCGCGCACCTCCCACGGAATCTGCGCCGATTCCTCGGACAGCACCGGCAGGTCCGGGGTCAGCCGTTCCAGGCCTTCGACGATGATCTGGTGCGCCGCCAGGTCGGCCTGGGTCAACGGGCTGGTATCGGCCTTGTGCTCCACCTCGAAGCCGGTGGCGTAGACGGACATGATCGCCGCGGCGGCATCGATGGCGATGGCGATCACGGTTTCGCGCAAATCACTGGTGAGACGGATCATTCGGCGCGACCCAGCCACTCGCGGGCAATGAACAGCGCCGCCAGCGAACGCCCCTCGGAAAAATCTTCACGCAACATCAGTTGATCCAGTTCAGCCAGTTTCCAGGGCACCACTTCCAATTCCTCCGGCTCGTCGCCGGCTAGTCGTTCGGGATAGAGATCTTGCGCCAGCACCAGCCACGACTGGTGGCTCATGTAGGTCGGCGCCAGGGTCATCGCGCGCAGCACGCGCAATTGCCGCGCACCGTAGCCGGCCTCTTCCTTGAGTTCGCGGTCGGCCGCCTGCAGCGGGGTCTCGCCGGCGTCGATGCGGCCCTTGACCAGGCCCAGCTCGTAGCGGTGCACGCCGGCGGCGTATTCGCGCACCAGCAGCACGGTCTGCGCATTCAGCATCGGCACCACCACCACTGCGCCGTGGCCGGGCGCCTTGAGCCGGTGGAACACGCGGCGTTCGCCGTTGCTGAACTCCAGGTCCAGCTCCTCGACCCGGCGCTCGGCGGCCGATTCGCTGCGCTCGCGCACCGCGTGGATGACCGGCAACGGACGGGTCACGCCGGCACCCTGCGGCGCCGGGCGGCGTCGGTCGATAGAATGCGCGGAGCGAAGAACCTGTTCATGAGCGCGAAATGCTATCAGACCTGACCGCAGCACAGATGGCCGACGCGTGGCGCCAGCGCGACCTCGCCGTGCTCTGGCACCCGTGCACGCAGATGCGCGAGCACCCCGACACCCTGCCCCTGGTCCCGATCGCACGCGGCGAAGGCGCCTGGCTGATCGACCACGGCGGCCGCCGCTACCTGGATGCGGTGAGCAGTTGGTGGACCAACCTGTTCGGCCACGGCGAGCCGCGCATCGCCGCGGCCATCGCCGCCCAGGCCACGCAACTGGAGCAGGTGATGCTGGCCGGCTTCAGCCACGAACCGGCGGTGCTGCTGGCCGAGCAGTTGCTGGCGCTGGCGCCGCGCCAGTACGGCCGCGCGCCGCTGGCCAAGGTGTTCTATGCCGACAACGGCTCGGCCGGCGTGGAAGTGGCGCTGAAGATGGCCTTCCATTATTTCCAGAACCGCGGCGAACCCGGGCGCACCCGTTTCGTCGCGCTGGAGAACGGCTACCACGGCGAGACCATCGGGGCGTTGGCGGTCGGCGACATTCCGCTGTATCGACGGGTGTACGCGCCGCTGCTGGCCGAGGCGCTGTTCGCGCCCTCGCCTGACGCCTACCAGGCCGCGCCGGGACAGAGCGCGCGCGAACGCGCCGATGCCGCCGCCGATGCGCTGGCCGACCTGTTCGACCGTCATCCCGGCGAGATCTGCGCGGTGATCCTGGAGCCGCGCCTGCAATGCGCCGGCGGCATGCGCATGCACGACCCGGCCTATCTGCGCCGGGCGCGCGAACTGTGCGACGCCAACGGCGCGTTCCTGATCGCCGACGAGATCGCCACCGGCTTCGGCCGCACCGGTACCCTGTTCGCCTGCGAACAGGCCGGGGTGATGCCGGACCTGCTGTGCCTGTCCAAGGGCCTGACCGGCGGCTTCCTGCCGCTGTCGGCGGTGCTGGCCACCCAGCATCTGTACGACGCCTTCCTCGACGACAGCCGCGAGCGCGCCTTCCTGCATTCGCACAGCTACACCGGCAACCCGCTGGCCTGCGCGGCGGCACTGGCGTCGCTGCGGATCCTGCAGGAGGACGACGTGATCGCGCGCAACCGCAGCACCGCCGAAACCATGCGCGCGCTGTCGGCGCCGTTCGCCGAGCATGCGCACGTGGCCGACGTGCGCCAGGCCGGCATGGTGGTCGCGTTCGAACTCACCCGCAACGGCGACAAGCGCACGCCCTTCCCTGCGTCCGCACGCGTCGGCCTGCATGCCTATCGTGCCGCGTTGCAACGCGGGGTGGTGCTGCGTCCGTTGGGCGACGTGCTGTACTGGATGCCGCCGTACTGCGTGGACGCCGCGCAGTTGGCGCTACTGGCCGAGACCACGCTGGCGGCGATCGACGAGGCCGTGGCATGCGCCTGACCCGCTGCCACGTGGAGCTGCCGCTGCATGCCGGTGCCGAAGTGGCGCTACCGGACGATGTCGCCAACCATCTGCTGCGCGTGCTGCGGCTGCGCGAAGGCGACCCCTGCGTGCTGTTCAACGGCGACGGCTGCGATTACGACGCCGAACTGCTGCAGGCCGGCAAGCGCAACGCCAGCGTGCGTATCGGTGCGGCGCGGCCGGCCGACAACGAATCGCCGCTGGCGATCACCCTGCTGCAGGGCGTGGCGCGCGGCGAGAAGATGGACCTGATCCTGCAGAAGGCCACCGAACTCGGCGTCGCCGCGATCGTGCCGGTGTGGGCCGAGCGCACCGAAGTGAAGCTGGATGCGGCGCGGGTGGACAAACGCGTGGCGCATTGGCGCAGCGTGGTGATCGCGGCCTGCGAACAGTCCGGTCGCGCGCGCGTGCCGCAACTGAGCGCGCCGCTGGCGCTGGCCGATGCGGCACGCACCGCGGCGGACAGCCCCTGCCGACTGATCCTCGACCCGCAGGGCGAACAGCGCCTGCGTTCGCTGGCCATCGGCGGCGATGCGGCGACGATCGCGATCGGCCCGGAAGGCGGCTGGTCGCCGCGCGACCGCGCCACGCTGGAGGCGGCCGGCTTCGTCGGCCTGCGCCTGGGGCCACGCATCCTGCGCACCGAAACCGCCGGCCTGGCCGCGATCGCGGCGCTGCAGGCGCATCACGGCGACCTGTGAGTTCGCGCACGCGATGACGCTGCAGACAGCGGCGCCACCACGCAGGCGCCGCTGACCACGCAGGCGCCGCTGGCATAAGACATATATATGTGTCGCCGCGCTCGGCACGCCAGGCGCGCGGCGTCCGCGTCGCAGGACGCCGCCCGTCGGCGCGGCCACCGCCGCGCCGGACCGCTCAGTGGCGCTGCTGCAGGAACCAGTTCGCCGCGCCGATCACCCCGAGCTGGCCGTGCTCGACCAGCTTCACCGGAATCTGTTCCAGCGCCGGACGCATCGCGCCCTTGTTCAAGTAGCGCTCGACGAAACTGCTGGCGGACAGGAACGCGCCGATCTGCGGCAGGAAGCCGCCGGCCAGATAGACGCCGCCCTGCACGCCGTACAGCAGCGCCATGTCGCCAATCACGCTGCCGAGCAGGCCGCAGAAGGCGGACAGCGCCTCGTGCGCCAGCGGGTCGCCGCCGGCCAGCGCGGCCGCGGTGATGTCGCTCGGTGCGGCGAGCACGGGCGTGGCGCCGCGCAGGTCGCACAACGCGCGATAGAGATTGAGCAGCCCCGGGCCGGACAGGAAATGTTCCATCGGCACATACGGACGGTTGCGCAACAGGCGCTGCGCCAGCGCCAGTTCCAGATCGTTGCCGACCGGCAACGCGGCATGGCCGGCCTCGGTCGCCAGCACCACCGCGCCGCCATGGGTCGGAATCCACACCGCCGCACCCAGGCCGGTGCCGGGACCGATCACCAGTGCCGGCCCGCGCTGCGCCTTGCGCGGCCCGGTCAGATGCAGCACTTCGCTGGCGTCCATCGACGCGGCGGCATACGCCACCGCTTCGAAATCGTTGACCAGATGCAGCGCCTTCAGGCCCAGGCGCTCGCGAATCTCCGGCGGCGACAGCGTCCACGGCAGATTGGTGGTGATGACGCGGCCATCCTCGAGCGCGTAACCGGCGCTGGCGATCACCCCGCGGGTCGGCTTCGGCCCCTGCACCTGCTCCAGGAATTCGCCAATGATCTCGGCCAGGCCGGGATAGTCGGCGCAGCGATACTTGCGATAGTCCAGCACGTCGACCGACGGCGCCGGGCCGACATCGGCAGCGCGCGCGACCAGGCCGATCCGGACATGGGTTCCGCCGACATCGGCAGCAATGAAGGGCTCGGCGCGCGGCACGGCCGCTGCCACTGATGAACTGCTTGCGGACACATCTTCTCCCGTTGCGCCAGAGGAGGCGCACGCCGATTCGGCAGATTGATCGATCGAGTGTCGGACCACCTTGACAACGTTGTCAAGATGAATTTCATCCGTTTGTCGTTTTGCCTTCACCACCCCGACGTCATCGGCGCGTCGCCTGTCGGCGCGAAGCGTCGATCGCGAAGACGCGTTGCATTGGTGAACACCCGTCGCAAAATTTCGCCGCATCGCACAATTTTTTGCCGCACGCCTGTCACGCCGGCAGCGCCTGCCGCACCGGGGCCTCCCGGCCTCTACGCCGACACTGCCACCCTCTTCCATCATGTTTTCTTTTGTAGACAAGCACCTAGCGCAGGCCAGCGGCGGGCCGGGAAAGACTCCGGAAAGATGCCCAGGCAAGGCTTGACGGCAATCGTCAAAAGTGTGTGAAACGGGTGTTGACAACGCTGTCAGCGCTACGACAGACTCGGCTCACACAAGTTTTACAACTTCAAGACATGCCACGTTCAGGGGATTCAGAAACAGCGACGCATTGCCGCTCCTCCCGCGCCAAGTGGCAGGACGCGCGCTGACGCTGCGACCGGCATCCCCGAACCGACGAGATCACGCCCCAAGCCGGGCCCGAACGCAGCTGCGTGCGGATCAGGCCACAAGGTGCACTGCTGTATTGCTGGACTTGGTTGTTACCTGCAGGAACACAGGAAGGACCGGCGCCCTCGATGCCGCCGGTTGGCTAACTTCCGCGTCAGCGACCGGACGACGCGCATCGAGATGCGATCCGCGCAGCGCCACCAGGCGCGGCGCCATCCACAAGGCCGGGCAGCGGCCAGCACACCGGAACATCGGTTGGCACCTCATGCCCAAGTACTCACCCAGAGGTTTAGCCAATGAATAGCCGCACCACTACCCTAGCCATCAGCATCATGGCCGCGCTGTACCTGTCCGGTAACGCCGCCGCGCAGGAAGCGCCCGCTTCCGCCAGCGCGGATTCCAAGAACGTCCAGCAGTTGGATGCCATCACCGTCACCGGCTACCGCGCCTCGCTGGAGAAGAGCCAGTCGGTGAAGCGCTCGGCCAACTCCATCGTCGATGCGATCAGCGCCGAGGACATCGGCAAGTTCCCGGACACCAACGCCGCCGAGTCGCTGGCGCACCTGCCGGGCATCAGCGTGGACCGCCAGTTCGGCGAGGGCGAGAAGGTCAGCATCAACGGCACCGACCCGGCGCTGAACCGCGTGCTGCTCAATGGCCAGACCATCGCTTCGGGCGACTGGGGCGGCAACCCGACCGACACCAGCGGCCGCACCTTCAACTACACCCTGCTGTCGCCGGAAATCATCGGCCTGATGGAGGTCTACAAGACCCCGGAAGCGCGCATCGACGAAGGCTCGATCGGCGGCACCGTGATCGTGCACACCCGCAAGCCGCTGGACCTGCCGAAGAACACCATCCGCGGCTCGATCGGCTACAACTACAACGACCGTTCGGAAGAAGGCAATCCGCGCGGCTCGGCGCTGTGGAGCTGGAAGAACGACGACGAGACCTTCGGTGCGTTGATCTCCGCCACCCACGACAAGCAGGACCTGTCGCGCGCCGGCATCGAGTTCTTCGGCTACAACACCGGCTCGGGCATCTCGCCGACCGCCAACATCTCCGGCGACGGTGGTAACGTCGCGACCGCCAAGATCCCGGTGGGCATCAACAGCGCTTTCTTCCAGCAGACCCGCGAGCGCAACGGCCTGCAGGGCGCGCTGCAGTGGAAGCCGAACGATCAGAACGAGTTCAACCTGACCGGCATCTACATCAAGGGCAAGTACAACAACTTCAGCGAATCGCGCTACGTCTGCCCGGGCTGCGGCGACCAGGACAAGATCACCAGCGCCACGGTGCAGAACGGCTACATCACCCAGGCCACGGTCACCGACGGCGCCGGCAACGGCAAGCAGCCGTATGCGCAGCTGGACACCAACTACCGCGAAAGCACCGTCACCACCAAGAGCCTGAACCTGCGCCACGACTTCTATGGCGACAAGTGGGTGTTCACCACCCAGGCCGGCACCACCGAGGCCACCGGCGGCAAGAACCCCGAGTACCTGATGAAGTTCCTGCTGAAGGACGGCGGCTACAACTTCGGTTACGACGGCAGCCACACCGACGTCAACTACGACAACGGCAGCGCCGCCAACTGGGGCCTGGTCGGTTCGCCGGCCGGCCTGGCCGCCGGCTCCACCGATGCGTCGGCGATGCAGGCCGGTGGCATCTATTACGCCAAGAGCACGGACAAGGAGAAGTACTTCCAGTTCGATGCCGCGCGCGATCTGGACTGGGGTCCGCTGAACAAGCTGCAGGTCGGCTACAAGTACATCAACCACGACAACGGCGTCGACGCCCGCGGCAACCGCATCAACACCACCAACGCGATCTCGCTGACCGACTTCAGCCCCGGCACCACGCCGAGCGGCCTGTACGACGGCCTGGGCGCCAGCGGCGACCTGACCAATTGGTCGACCGCCAACCTCAACTCGGTGATCAGCTACCTGCGCGGCCAGCCGCAGGGTCCGTACAAGATCGACTACGGCTCCTCGTTCGACGTCAAGGAAATCACCAGCGACCTGTACGCGCAGTTGAACTTCGAGTCGGGCGCGTGGCGCGGCAACCTGGGTGTGCGCTATGTGGACACCAAGGACAAGTCGCTGTACTGGCAGAGCAATGACGGCGGCGCCACCTACAATCAGACGCAGGTGAGCAAGCAGTACTACAAGCCGCTGCCGAGCTTCAACCTGGCCTACGATCTGGACACCGACAAGGTGCTGCGCTTCTCCGTGGCCAAGGTGATGGCACGTCCGCGCTACGGCGACCTGGCCGGTTCGTTCACCATCAACAGCAGCAACGGCAACCTGACCGCCAGCGGCGGCAACCCGGACCTGAAGCCCTACGAGTCGACCAACTACGATCTGGCCGCCGAGTGGTACTTCGCCCCGTCCAGCATGCTGTCGGCGGAACTGTTCTACCGCGACATCAGCTCGTACATCGTCACCACCACCACGCAGCAGCAGCTGACCGACGCGGTGTCCGGGGTGAGCGGCCTGTACTCGGTGAGCTCGCCGATCAACGCGTCCGACGCCAAGGTCAAGGGCGCCTCGCTGAACTACCAGCAGGCCTTCGGCTACGGCTTCGGTCTGCAGGCGAACTACACCTACGCCACCGCCGACGCCAGCACCGGCCTGAACCTGCCGTACCTGTCGAAGAACACCTACAACGTGATCCCCTACTGGGAAAACGGTCCGTGGATGGTGCGCCTGAACTACAGCTACCGTTCCAAGTACTTCACCCAGGTCGGCCGCCTGAACTCGCAGGTGTTCACCGACGAGTACAAGCAGCTCGACCTGACCGCCTCGTACGAGGTCAACGACTGGATGAGCGTGAGCTTCAGCGCGACCAACCTGCTCGACTCGACCTACTACTGGTACAACGAAGTCAAGTACGCGCCGATCGGCATGTACAAGAACGGCCGCGGCTACCAGGCGCAGCTGAACTTCAAGTTCTGATGTAGCACCGGCGCGCCACCGTCCCTCCACGGTGGCGCGCTTTTTCGTGCCCGGCGCGGCGGCGCCGGCATCGTCTTCCGCAACAAGGAGTGCCGTTCCATGACGTTCGAGACCCGCCCCCGTGCGGACCGATCCCGCCACGCCGGAGCCGCACGCCAGACCCTGGCCAGCGCGCTGGCCCTCATGCTCGCGCTGACGGCCCTGCCGGCCGGCGCCGCGGATGCGCCGTCGCCGACCGCGCCCACCGCCACCACCCTCAGTCCGGAACAGATCGACCAGCAGTGGCTGCAGGCCACCGCCAAGTACGCGCCCGAACGCGCGCGGCTGGTGCGCGAAGCCAACGATGGCGCGCGCGGCGGTCCGTTCCGACCCGACTGGACCTCGCTCAAGCAGTACCGCTCGCCTTCCTGGTACGACAATGCCAAGTTCGGCATCTTCATCCACTGGGGCGTGTTCTCGGTGCCGGCCTTCGGCAACGAGTGGTACTCGCGCAACATGTACCAGCAGGGCAGCAAGGATTACCTGCACCATCGGGAAACCTACGGCCCGCAGTCGCGCTTCGGCTACAAGGACCTGATCCCGCTGTTCACCGCGCCCAAGTTCGATCCGCAGGCCTGGGCCGCGCTGTTCCGCGACGCCGGCGCCCGCTACGTGGTGCCGGTGGCCGAGCACCACGACGGCTTCGCGATGTACGACTCGCAACTGTCGGACTGGACCGCGGTGAAGATGGGTCCCAAGCGCGACGTGATCGGCGAGCTGTCCAAGGCGATCCGCGCGCAGGGCCTGCATTTCGGCCTGTCCTCGCACCGCGCCGAGCACGACTGGTTCTTCGACGGCGGCCGCCAGTTCGACTCGGACGTCAACGACCCGCGCTACGCCGGCCTGTACGGCCCGGCGCAGGTGCGCCTGCCGGGCAAGGACGATGCCGACGTCACCAACGACTGGACCCCGGTGTCGCAGGCCTGGCTGGACGACTGGCTGGCGCGCACCACCGAACTGATCGACCGCTACGACCCGGACCTGATCTATTTCGACTGGTGGATCGCGCACCCGACCTTCCGCGGCACGCTGCCGACGATGCTCTCGTACTACTACAACCACGGCGCGGCCAAGGGCGGCGTGGTGGTGAACTACAAGCTCGGCGCCTTCCCCGAGGGCGCCGGCACCCTGGACATCGAGCGCGGCCAGCTCACCGGCATCCATCCCACGCACTGGCAGACCGACACCTCGGTCAGCAACGCCTCGTGGGGCTATGTCGAGAACGACACCTACAAGACGCCGACCTTCATCATCCACATGCTGGTGGACGTGGTCAGCAAGAACGGCAACCTGATGCTCAACATCGGTCCGCGCGCCGACGGTTCGATCCCGGACACCGAACGCACGATCCTGCTGTCGATCGGCAAGTGGCTCAAGACCAACGGCGAGGCGATCTACGACAGCACGCCGTGGCGCACCTACGGCGAAGGCCCAACCGAAGTGGTCGGCGGCACCTTCCAGGACACCAAGACCAAGCCCTACACGCCCGAGGATTTCCGCTTCACCACCGGCCACGGCGCGCTGTACGCGATCGAACTGGGCTGGCCGGCCGATGGCCAGGCGCTGATCCGCTCGCTGAAACCGGCCGATGGCGTGCGCGGCGTCACCCTGCTCGCCAGCGGCAAGCCGGTGCCGTTCGAGCAACGTGCCGACGGCTTGCACCTGCGCCTGCCGGCCAAGCCGGCAGGCGAACACGCCTATGTGTTCCGCATCGACCTGACCTCCCCCACTCCGCCAACGGATCCCTCCCGATGATGAAGCGTTTCGCAGGGCTGCTGTTCGCCCTCGCCCTGGCCTGCGGGCCGGCCATGGCCAAGAACCCGACCGCGCTGTTCTATCTGATGAACACGCAGAAATCGACCAATTCGTTCCTGGCGCACGTCGACAAGATCGACGTGGTGGTGCCGACCTGGTACGGCGTGGACCAGAGCGGCCTGGTCAACGGCACCCCGAACATGTACCTGTACGAGATCGCCAAGCAGCACAAGCTGCGGGTGATGCCGATCCTGTCGATGACCGCCGGCCGCGAGGGCTTCCACAAGCTGCTGCACGACGAGGACGCCAAGCAACGCATGATCCAGGCGCTGCTGATCCACGGCCGCAAGCACGGCTACTACGGCTTCCAGTTCGATTTCGAGAGCATCGCCTGGACCGACCGCGACGCCTACTCGCTGATGGTCAAGCAGACCGCCGAGGCGCTGCACAAGGCCGGCTTCAAGCTGTCGGTGGCGGTGGTGCCGAACGCGCCCGGCTATGCCGAGGGCGGCGCCTTCGCCAAGTGGATGTGGGAGTACTGGCGCGGCGCCTACGACCTCAAGGCGCTGAGCGCCTCGGCCGACCTGATCAGCCTGATGACCTACGACCAGCACACCCGCTGGACCACGCCCGGCCCAGTGGACGGCATGGTGTGGATGAAGAAGCACCTGGACTACGCGCTGACCCAGGTGCCGAAGGACAAGCTGTCGCTGGGCATCGCCACCTACGGCTACCGCTGGTACACCGGCAATCCGGTCAAGCCCGACGGCACCGAGGCCTCCAACATCACCGCCGACTACATCGACGCCGACGAGTCGTTCCCGCTGGCGCTGGAACAGAACGCCACCGTGCAATGGGACCCGGTGGAGCAGGAATCGTGGTTCTATTTCTACCGCGACGACATGCGCGAATGGGTGTTCCGCCCGGACGCGCGCAGCTTCCGCGCCCGCTACGAGCTGACCAAGCAGTACGGCCTGGAAGGCTTCAGCTGCTGGGTGCTGGGCGCCGAAGATCCCAAGGTCTGGGACGAACTGCCGACCGCGGCGCGCTGAGCGGCCGCACGATCGCGATGCGACACAGGAGGCATGCGGCGCGCGGCGAACGCGCCGCGCTCACCTCAGGCGACCCGTCAGCCTCTACGATATGCATCTCGATCGCTTGAGGTAGACCGATGACTGCAGTGGGTGCACACCCCCGATTGCCGTACCGCCCGATGCCCGCCGCCGCGCGCATCGCGGCGGCCTCCCGCAACGCCTGGCTGGGGTTGTCCCTGCTCGCCTGTGGCAGCCTGCTCGGCGGCTGCGACCGCAATCCGCCGCCAGCGCCAGCGCCGACGCCCGCGGCCAAGCCTGCCGCGGCGCCGCCGCCGGCCCCGAAACACGATGACGACGACGACAAGACGCCGCTGCCGCTGATCCCGGCGCCGGCGAAGGCCGAGCGCGACGGCGGCACCCTGACCATCGGCACCGGCGCCGTGCTGTCGGTGCCTCTCGACGACGCCGGCGCGCAGCGCGTGGCCCAGCAACTGTCGCAATTGCTGAGCAAGACCCGCGGCCTGTCGCTGGAGGTGCGTGCGGAAACCATCCCCGCCGACGGCAGCATCCGCCTGCAGCTCAACCCCAATACCGAGGTCGCGCAGGCCGAGGGCTACACGCTGGACGTGGACCCGCGCACCATGCTGATCCAGGCGCGCGAGGAGCGCGGCCTGTTCTACGGCGCGATCAGCGCCTGGCAGTTGATGACCCCCGACGCCGGCAAGGGCGAGGTGGACGTGCCGCAGGTGCACATCCGCGACTGGCCGCGCTTCGGCTGGCGCGGCGTGCTGCTCGACGTGGCGCGGCACTTCCAGGGCCCGGACACGGTCAAGCGCCTGCTCGACGCGATGGCCCAGCACAAGCTCAACGTGCTGCACCTGCACCTGACCGACGACCAGGGCTGGCGCATCGAGATCAAGCGCTATCCCAAGCTCACCGAGATCGGCGCCTGGCGCACCCCGCCCGGCGCGGGCACCCACGGCCTGCCCGATCGCTACGGCGGCTTCTACACCCAGGACCAGATCCGCGACCTGGTGGCGTACGCTGCCGAACGCCACATCACCATCGTGCCGGAACTGGACATGCCCGGGCACGCGCAGGCGGCGGTGGCGGCCTATCCGGAACTGGTCGGGGTGACCCGGCAGCGGCCCAAGGTGTCGGTGGACTGGGGCGTCAATCCGTATCTGTTCAACACCAACGACAAGAGCATGACCTTCATCCGCGGCGTGCTGGATGAAGTGCTGCAGCTGTTCCCCTCGCCGTACATCCACATCGGCGGCGACGAAGCGGTCAAGGACCAGTGGGAACGTTCGCCGGCGGTGCGCGCGCAGATGCGCAAGCTCGGCATCAAGGACGCGCACGCGCTGCAGGGCTGGTTCAACCAGCAGTTGGCCGACTACCTCACCCAGCACCAGCGGCGCCTGATCGGCTGGGACGAGATCCTGGAAGGCGGGTTGCCCGCGAGTGCCTCGGTGATGTCCTGGCGTGGCGTGGACGGCGCCGTTGCCGCCGCCAAGCAAGGCCACGACGTGGTGCTGGCGCCGGCCGGCTGGATGTACCTGGACAACCTGCAGAGCGCGCGCAACGACGAGCCCAACGGCCGCCTGGCGACGCTGCCGCTGCAGAAAGTCTACGGCTTCGACCCGGTGCCGGCGGCGCTCAGCGCCGAGGAGAGCAAGCATGTGCTCGGCGTGCAGGCGGCACTGTGGAGCGAGTACATCCCTTCCGCCTGGCATATCGACCATGCGCTGTTCCCGCGACTGAGCGCGGTGGCCGAGGCCGGCTGGTCGCCGATGGCCGCGCGCGACTGGAACGGCTTCCTGCAGCGCATGCCGGCGCAGCTGGACCGCTACCGCCTGCAGGGCATCGCCTACGGCGACGGCGCCTTCGCCCCGGACATCGCCGTGCAGGGCGGCGACAACGCCGCGCTGGACAGCGGCCAGGCCACCGTGGTGCTGGGCAACCAGGCCAAGTTCGGCAGCTTCCGCTACACCACCGACGGCAGCGAGCCCAAGGCCGACTCGCCGCGCTACACCGCGCCGTTCGCGGTGACCCTGCCGGTGACGGTGCGCGCGGCCACCTACGCCGACGACGGCCGCCTGCTGGCCGCGCCGCGCAGCCGCATCCTCGACCGCGCCAACCTGCTCAGCCGCGACACCCAGGGCCTGGCCTCGTGCGAAGGCGGCGAGCTGGGCCTGCGCGTGCCGCTGCTGCCGGACCTGGCCGACCAGGACACGCCGGTGTTCAACATCGACCTGTTCACCAGTTGCTGGCGCTACGCCGATGCGCGCCTGGACGGCATCGACCGCATCCGCATCGACGCCGCGCGCCTGGCGCGCAACTACGGACTGGCGCACGACCAGGCCAAGGTCAAGCGCTACCCGGCGCACAGCGCGCGCGGCGAGTTCGAAGTGCGGCTGGGCGACTGCAAGGGCAAGCTGCTGGCGCGGCTGCCGCTGCCGGCCGGCAAGACCCTGGGCGACCAGTTCGCGCTGGAAGCGCGGCTGCCCAGGCAGCGCGGCGTGCACGACCTGTGCCTGCGCTCCACCGCGCCCATCGCCGGGCCGTACTACGCCATCGGCGCCGTCCATCTGATCGACACCGCAGCGCAGGCGCCCCCCGCCGCCGCGCACTGACCACGGAGACCCTCGCATGACCCAGCCGCCCCGCCGCCCCCGTTCCGCGTCGCGCACGCGCCTTCCTGCCCGCCTCGGGCTGCTGCTGGCGCTGGCCTTGCCGGCGCTGGGCCAGGCGGCGGCGCCGACGACGCTGTCGCTGCAACAGGGCTGGCAGGTGCGGCTGGCGCCGGGCGATGCCAACGCCAAGGCGCACCCGAAGGCCGCGCAATGGCTGCCGGCGCAGGTGCCGGGCACGGTGCAGACCGACCTGATCGCCGCCGGAGTGGTGCCGGATCCGTTCTATCGCGACAACGAAGCGCAGATCCAGTGGGCGGGCCTGAGCGACTGGCAGTACCAGACCCGGTTCCAGGTCGACGCGGCCCTGCTGGCGCGCCCGCACCTGGAACTGGTGTTCGACGGGCTGGACACCTTCGCCGAGGTCTACCTCAACGGCAAGAAACTGCTCGCCGCCGACAACATGTTCCGGCAGTGGCGGGTCGACGCCAAACCGTTGTTCAAGCGCGGCGACAACGTGCTGGAAGTGCGCATCGCTTCGCCGATCAAGAAGATCCAGCCGTGGCTGGCCAAGCAGCCGTACGCGCTGCCCGGCGCCTACGATTCGGCGTTCGGCGACGAACCGGTGGCGCGGCACAGTTCCACCTACGTGCGCAAGGCGCCTTACAACTTCGGCTGGGACTGGGGCCCGCGCATCGTCACCGCCGGCATCTGGCAGGGCGTGCGCCTGGAAGCCTGGGACGACCTGCGCGTGGACGGCCTGCGCATCGCCCAGCAGCGCGTCGACGCCGACGCGGCGCAGCTGCTGGCACAGCTGCAGGTGCAGGCCGGCCGCAGCGGCGAAGTGCAACTGGACCTGGACGTGCTCGGCCCCGACGGCCAGCGCGTCGGCCAGTTCAGCCAGCGCGCGGTCGTCGACCCGGGCGCCAACACCCTGACCGTGCCGGTGCGCATCGCCAAGCCGCAGCGCTGGTTCCCGGCCGGCTATGGCCGCCAGGACCTATACACGTTCAAGGCGCAGCTGCGCGATGCCGCGGGCGAGCGCTTCGAGGCGCAGCGCGTCACCGGCCTGCGCAGCGTCGAACTGCGCCGCGAGAAGGACCAGTGGGGCAAGAGCTTCACCCTGGTGGTCAACGGCATCCCGGTGTTCGCCAAGGGCGCCAACCTGATTCCGTTCGACAGCTTCCCCACCCGCGTCGACGCCGCGCGCATGCGCGGCTTCCTGCAGTCCGCGCGCGACGCCAACATGAACATGTTGCGCATGTGGGGCGGCGGCCACTACCAGCCGGACAGCTTCTACGAGGACGCCGACCGCCTGGGCATCATGATCTGGCAGGACTTCATGTTCGGCGGCGCGATCCCGCCCTACGACGTCGCCTTCCGCGAGAACACCCGCGCCGAGGCCGAAGAGCAGGTGCGGCGCCTGGGCGATCACCCCAGCATCGTTATCTGGTGCGGCAACAACGAAGTGCAGACCGGCTGGGAGAACTGGGGTGACCGGGTCAAGTTCAAGCAGTCGATCGACCCGGAAGAGCGCGAGCGCATCGTCCGCGGCATGACCACGCTGTTCGGCACGGTGCTGCGCGAGGCGGTGCAGAAGTACGACAGCGACACCCCGTACTGGGCGACCTCGCCGGGCACCGATTTCGACGGCGCCGCCGACCAGCCCGACGACGGCGACATGCACTACTGGAAGGTCTGGGGCGGCCCGGCGCTGCCGGTCACCGAATACCTCAACGTGACCCCGCGCTTCATGTCCGAATACGGCCTGCAGTCGTTCCCCGAGATGCGCACCATCCGCGCCTTCGCCGAACCCGGCGACCTGAAGCCGGAATCGCCGGTGATGCGCGCGCACCAGAAGTTCGACAAGGGCAACGGCAACCAGCGCCTGCTGCTGTACATCCGCCGTGCGTTCGGCGAGCCCAAGGACTTCGCCAGCTTCGTCTACCTGAGCCAGATCATGCAGGCCGAAGGCATCACCCTGGCCGCCGAGCACCTGCGCGCGTCGCGGCCGCAGGCGATGGGCTCGCTGTACTGGCAGCTCAACGACGTGTGGCCCGGTGCGTCGTGGTCGAGCGTGGACTACTTCGGCCGCTGGAAGGCGCTGCAGTACCACGCGCGCCGCTTCTATGCGCCGGAACTGATCGCCGCACTGCGCGACGACAAGGGCCAGACCACCGTGTCGCTGGTCTCCGACCGCACCACGCCGCTGGCCGCGCGCTGGCGCATGCGGGTGATGGACCTGTCCGGCAAGGTGCTGAGCAAGACCGAGAAGCCGGTGACCCTGGCGCCGCTGTCCAGCGTGCGCGTGGGCAGCTTCAGCGATGCGCAGTTGCTGCGCCGCGCCGATCCGCGCCGCAGCGTGGCGGTGTTCGAGCTGCTCGACGGCGAGCGCGTGCTGTCGCGCACCCTGGTGTACTTCGACGCGGCCAAGCGCCTGCAGTGGCCGCAGGCCGACATCCGCAGCGACCTGCGCGCCGACGGCGACGGCTACGCGCTGACCCTGAGCAGCGCCACCCTCGCCGCGCAGGTGTGGCTGAGCTTCGGCGACCTCGACGTGACCCTGTCCGACAACGCCTTCGACCTGCTGCCGGGCGAGCCGCTGACCGTGCGCGTGCACAGCAGCGCGACGCTGGAGCAGCTGCGCGCGGCGCTGCAGGTGCGCGACCTGGGTGGGACCCTGGCCGGTGCGCCGGCCGAGCCGGCGGAGGCGAAGTGATGGGCATGCCGATGTCGCGGGCGGGCGTCACCTTGTGGGAGGGACTTCAGTCCCGACGGGGCGTTACCGGTAAAGCGTCGGGACTAAAGTCCCTCCCACAAAGGCGCATCTACCTGGCGCTATGCGCGATCGGCCTGCTCGCCGCCCCGCTCGCCCATGCCGACGACGCGGAAGACCGCGCCGCCGCGCTGGTGGCGAAGATGACCCGCGCCGAGAAGATCGCGCAGGCGATGAACGCTGCGCCGGCGATCCCGCGGCTGGGCGTGCCGGCCTACGAGTGGTGGAGCGAGGGCCTGCACGGCATCGCCCGCAACGGCGAGGCCACGGTGTTCCCGCAGGCGATCGGCCTGGCCGCGACCTGGAACCCGGAGCTGCTGCACGACGTCGGCACCGTCACCTCCACCGAGGCGCGGGCCAAGTTCAACCTCGCCGGCGGCCCCGGCAAGGACCATCCGCGCTACGCCGGGCTGACCATCTGGTCGCCCAACATCAACATCTTCCGCGACCCGCGCTGGGGCCGCGGCATGGAGACCTACGGCGAGGATCCCTACCTCACCGGACGGCTGGCGGTCGGCTTCATCCACGGCCTGCAGGGCGACGATCCGGCGCACCCGCGCACCATCGCCACGCCCAAGCACCTGGCCGTGCACAGCGGGCCGGAACCGGGCCGCCACGGTTTCGACGTGGACGTGTCGCCGCACGATTTCGAGGCCACCTACTCGCCGGCGTTCCGTGCCGCCATCGTCGACGGCCAGGCCGGCTCGGTGATGTGCGCGTATAACTCGCTGCACGGCACGCCGGCCTGCGCCGCCGACTGGCTGATCGACGGCCGCGTGCGCGGCGACTGGGGCTTCAAGGGCTTCGTCGTGTCCGATTGCGATGCGATCGACGACATGACCCAGTTCCACTACTACCGCCCCGACAACGCCGGCTCGTCCGCGGCCGCACTCAAGGCCGGGCACGATCTGAACTGCGGCTACGCCTACCGCGACCTCGGCATCGCCTTCGATCGCGGCGAAGCCGACGAAGCCCTGCTCGACCGCTCGCTGGTGCGCCTGTTCGCCGCGCGCTACCGGCTCGGCGAACTGCAGCCGCCGCGCAACGATCCGTATGCGCGGCTGGGCGCCAGGGACATCGACAGCGCCGCGCACCGCGCGCTGGCGCTGCAGGCGGCGCAGCAATCGCTGGTGCTGCTGAAGAACGCCAACGCCACCCTGCCGCTGCGCCCGGGCCTGCGCCTGGCCGTGCTCGGCCCCAACGCCGATGCGCTGGCCGCGCTGGAAGCCAACTACCAGGGCACCTCGGTGCAACCGGTGACGCCGCTGCAGGGCCTGCGCACGCGCTTCGGCGCCGCCCAGGTCGCGTATGCGCAGGGCGCGCCGCTGGCCGCCGGCGTGCCCGGCATGATCCCCGAGACCGCGTTGCGCAGCGACGGCAAGCCCGGGCTGCGCGGCGAGTACTTCGACAACCTGGACCTGGCCGGCACGCCGCGCGTGCAACGCCAGGACCGCGTGGTCGGCTTCAACTGGGACCACGTGGCCCCGGCCAAGGGCGTGGACAAGGATCGCTACTCGGTACGCTGGAGCGGCGAACTGCTGCCGCCCGGCCCCGGCGACTACACCCTGGCGGTGCGGGTGGCGCGCTGCTTCGACTGCACCGGCCACGACCCGGTGCGCCTGTACGTCGACGACCAGTTGGTGATCGCCGGCAACGCCGAGGACAAGCACCTGCCGGCCGGCATGCACAACGCCGACGGCCGCAACGTCGAGGCGGTGCTGCATTTCGATGACGCGCGGCCGCGCCGCATCCGCCTGGAGCTGGAGCACCGCGGCCAGGACCAGGGCCTGCGCCTGGAGTGGCTGGCGCCGCCGGCGCTGCAGCTGGCCGAGGCCGAACGTGCCGTGGCGCAGGCCGACGCGGTGGTGGCCTTCGTCGGCCTGTCGCCGGACGTGGAAGGCGAGGAACTGCGCATCGACGTGCCCGGCTTCGACGGCGGCGACCGCAACGACCTGGCCCTGCTGGCGGCGCAGCAGGCGCTGCTGGAACGGGCCAAGGCCAGCGGCAAGCCGCTGGTCGTGGTGCTGATGAGCGGCAGCGCGGTGGCGTTGAACTGGGCCAAGCAGCATGCCGACGCGATCATCGCCGCGTGGTATCCGGGCCAGTCCGGCGGTACCGCCATCGCCCAGGCGCTGGCCGGCGACATCAACCCCGGCGGCCGCCTGCCGGTGACCTTCTACCGCTCCACCAAGGACCTGCCGCCCTACGTCAGCTACGACATGAAGGGCCGCACCTACCGCTACTTCAAGGGCGAGCCGCTGTTCCCGTTCGGCTACGGGCTGAGCTACACCCAGTTCGCCTACGACGCGCCGCAGCTGTCGGCCGCGACGCTGCAGGCCGGCCAGCCGCTGCAGGTGAGCACCACCGTGCGCAACACCGGCGCACGCGCCGGCGACGAGGTGGTGCAGGTCTACCTGCAGTACCCGCAGCGCGCGCAGTCGCCGCTGCGCAGCCTGGTCGGCTTCCAGCGCGTGCACCTGCAACCGGGCGAGGCGCGCACGCTGAGCTTCGCACTGGATGCGCGCCAACTCAGCGACGTCGACCGCAGCGGCCAGCGCGCGGTCGAGGCCGGCGACTACCGCCTGTTCGTCGGCGGCGGCCAGCCCGGTACCGGTGCGCCCGGCGAGGACGTCGCGTTCTCGATCAGCGGACGCATGGCCCTGCCGAAGTGAGCGACGGGGCCGCCGCCCGTGGCCCCTGTCTACGAAATGCGCCAGCGCATGCGGCGGTGCAGCGTAACGGCCCGGCGCGCTCCCACCGCCGGGCTCCAACTCCCTGCGTTTCAGCGCCCTGCTAATTTATTTTTCACGACCTATTGACAGTCTTCCGGGACAGAGGTATCGATAACACGTCGGTGCCACGCGCCGACGATGCCAGACGCGCCGAACGCCGCAGCACTTGCGGCGTTTTCCAGGGCAGTTCCAGGGGTGATGTGCCATGTCATGCAGTCGTCGCAGCCAGGATCGATGCCTCGCCGGAGTTCCGGCGCCCTGCCTGTGGTCCGCGTTCCGCGCGGGCACGCACGGGGGCCGCTGCGCATGACCCGTCGCTACAAGCTGAGCGCGCTGCGTTCGCGCTCCAAGTGCATCGCCGGCTACTCGCCGCCACGCCACTGATCGCCATCTAACGGTCCGCCCAGCCGGCAGACGCCTCGCGTCGGTCGCCGTTCGCTCTGTCCTGTTCGCACGCCGTCCGGCGTGCGGTTAGAGCGCGCGCGCCTTCCGTCCACCGTGTCTGCCATCCAGGAACGCAGCGGCGCGTCGCCTTCGGCGCGTGCCCGCACCGATCACGATCAGCGAGGTGTCACGTGGCAACCCATCCCCATTGCAAGCGCAAGGCGCTGTGCGCCGCCATTCTGGCCATCACCGGCCTCGCCGCCACCGCACCTGCGCTGGCCGGCACCGTGCAGGGCGAACTCAAGGAGCGCAGCAGCGGCAAGCCCGCCGCGCACGCCAAGGTCGCCATCGCCGGCACCGCACTGAGCGCCGTCACCGACGCGCAGGGCCGCTTCGTCATCGCCGACGTGCCGGCCGGGCAGTACGCGCTGCAACTGGACTACCCCGGCTTCAGCGCCCCGGAAACCACCGTGCAGGTCGCCGACAGCGGCGCCGCCACGGTGTCGATCGCGCTGGACGAGGCCAAGCAGTTGCAGACCATCAGCGTGGCGGCCAACCGCTACGACGCCAGCACGCTGAAGATGAATTCCTCGAACACGGTGGACGTGCTGTCGGCCAACGACCTCGAACACACCGCCGTGCACAACGTCGCCGAGGCGCTGGGCCTGATCGCCGGCATCAACATCACCTACAGCGGCTCGGGCTACTTCGGCGGCGTCGACGGCGCCGCCCGCGGCGAAGGCATGTTCGCCTCGGTGCGCGGCCTGCCCTCCGAGTACAACGTCAACCTGATCGACGGCGTCACCGTCGCCCAGGGCATGCCATACAGCCGCAGCGTGCAGTTGAGCCTGCTGCCGCCCTCGGGCCTGCAGACCATCGTCGCCAACAAGACCTCCACCGCCGACATGGACGGCGATGCGATCGGCGGCACCCTGGATTTCCGCACGCCCACCGCCTACGACTACAAGGAGGCCACCAGCGGCAGCGTCACCGTCAGCGGCCGCGTCGAGAGCCGCGCCCGCGACTACGGCGGCGACGGCCTCGGCGGCGGCCTGGCCGGCGAGTTCCAGCACAAGTTCGGCGACGAGCAGCAGTTCGGTTTCTACGCCAGCGCCTACTACGACTACCGCACCTCGACCAACAGCGAGGTGGCCGCGGCCACCAGCGCGCTCAACGACGGCTCCTGGAAATTCCTGCACGCCAACGCCGACGGCAGCAACGCCGCCGGTTACGCGCCGCAGGACAACCTGACCAGCACCGGCATGAACGTCGGCGTGGTCGCCGGCTGGGAGCGCCGCTACGGCGGCAATGCCGCCTTCGACTGGAACGTGGACGAGACCCTGTCGCTGTACGCGCGCGCCACCTACGCCTACGCCAAGACCGACCAGGGCACCACCTTCGTGCAGTTGCTGCCGCAGGACGTCAGCTTCGTGCCGACCGCCACGCCCGGCGTGTATTCGCCCAACATCAACCGCATCGCCGCGCGCTTCTGGTACGAGACCAACCCGGAAATCGCCGACCTGGCCACCTTCCAGGTGGGCGCGCGCAAGACCGTCGGCAACTGGACGCTGTCGCCGAACCTGTTCTACAGCTTCGGCGACAACGACCGCCCCGACCACATCGAGATCGACGGGCGCGAGGACAAGTTCAGCCAGACCAACTTCGCCTACTCCGGCAGCAGCCTGATGCAATACGGCAGCGGCGCCTTCCCCTATCCGCAGCTGACCCCGGCGCTGCTGGCGCAGGTCAACAACATCCCCTCGCTGTACGCCAGCAGCTACGGCGAATCGACCAAGATCTACTCCGGGCAGAAGAAGGGCGGCGCCAAGTTCGACGCACGCTACGACTTCGCCGACGGCGCACTCACGGCGCTGCAGTTCGGCGTGAAGTACAGCAAGAGCAGCCGCCACTACAGCAACCGCGACTGGTGGACCGGCCCGGTGCCCGACACCAGCACGCTCGGCGACCTGGGCATCTTCAACGGCGGCTACGCGGCGATCTTCCCCGGCAAGTATCACTGGGCCACGCCGCGCGTCAGCGAAGGCGCGGTGGCGCAGGTCATCGCCAACCACCTCACCGACGACGACCTGGACACCTGCGGCAGCGCGTTCTACGTCAACAACTACAACTGCAACACGATGCGCGGCACCGAAGCGGTCAGCGCCGCCTACGCGATGGCGACCTTCTCCTTCGGCAGCCTGGAAGTGGTACCGGGCGTGCGCTTCGAGCACACCAGCATCCACAACACCTTCTGGACCACGCCCACCGACAGCGACGGCAACCAGCAGGTGGGCTACTTCGCCGCCAACAGCACGCACTACGACCAGCCGCTGCCGAGCGTGTTCCTGACCTGGCGCCCGGACAGCGCCACCACCTACCGCGCCGCGCTGTGGACCAGCTATACGCGGCCGGCGTTCGTGCAGTTGGGCGGCGGCACCCAGATCAACATCTCCAACGGCATCACCACCATCACCCAGGGCAACCCGGACCTGAAGGCGATCACCTCGACCAACCTGGATCTGTCCGGCGAGTGGGCGACCGATCATGGCGGGTTCTTCTCGGTGGCCGGTTTCTACAAGCGCCTGCACCACTACATCTACGACGCCGGTTCCGGCCAGGCCAATTCGGGCACCAGCGGCAGCGGCACGGTGTTCTACCAGATGCCGACCAACGGCGGCGACGGCCGCGTCTACGGTGTGGAAGTCAGTGCGCGGCAGCGCTTCCAGGATCTGCCGGCGCCGTTCGATGGGCTGGGCGTGAGCGCCAATGCCACGCGCCAGCATGCGCACGCCGATCTGGGCATGGTCGGCTTCGAGGACGAGCAGATGCAGTCGGCGCCGAATGCGATGGCCAATCTGGAATTGTTCTACGAGCGCTCGAAGTTCTCGGTGAACCTGAGCTATCACTTCAGCAGTTCGTATCTGCTGAACTACGATTTCCTGCACCAGAACGCGCCGTGGGACGACCTGTGGGCGCGGCCGACGCGGCGGGTGGACCTGCATGCGGGCTATCGGTTCGACAACGGGGTGAATGTGGATCTGTCGATCTCCAATCTCACCAAGGAATACAGTTACTGGGGGCATGTGGGCCGGCACAATCTGGCGGTGTCGGACATCGTGGATGCCGGCATGATGACGTTGTTGACCGTCAAGTACGCGTTCTAGGCCGCGGCGGCGTGCGCACTGGGATGCCATCGCGGAGCGTTGCCACGCTTTGTGTGGGAGGGATTTCGGTCCCGACGGGCGTTACCGACTCCGCGTGGATCAGGCCTTTTGTGGGAGGGACTTCAGTCCCGACGGGCTTTCCCGGTGCGGCCTGGATCAGGCTGCATCGGCAGCCCGCTCGCGCAGCGCGCACCCCGCTTGTCGTAGGAGCGGCTTCAGCCGCGACAGGCTCCACCGACAAAGCCTGGACTATGGCTCTTGTGGAAGGGACTTCAGTCCCGACGGGCTTTACCGATGCTGCTTGGATCATGCGATCTCAGCAGCTCACACTAGCGGCACACACCGCCGCTCTTGTAGGAGCGGCTTCAGCCGCGACAGGCTTTCCCGAATCGGCTGGAACAACGCTTTTTGTGGGAGGGACTTCAGTCCCGACGGGCTTTACCGGTACTGCGTGGGTAGGCAAGCAAGAGCAAAAGCTTTCGCCTGACGGCGAGTCACTTTTCTTTGCTTGTGCAAAGAAAAGTAACCAAAAGAAAGCACACCCCGCCGCAGCGCCCGCTACGCGGGTCCGCTCCGCTGACGGGATTTTCGGACGGGGCTTCCTGCCCCGGCCGAAAACGGCGCACATCCTTGTGCGCCGCCCCCCTGCGGGGGGTTTTACCCGCCAGCTCCGCCGCTGCGGAGGGGACCCGGGAAGAGCAAAAGCTGAAGAGCAACAGCAACAGCAACAGCAAGATCAGCATCAGCAATACGAAGTTAATTCGTGGATCGACACCTTCGATGCAGTTGGTGTCACGACGCCCGGATTTGTTTCCTGCATCCAACACCCCTCTCCTTCCTTCGGGACTCCGGTCGCCGCTGAGCGCCGCCAACCCTCCTGGAGCCCCCAATGAAACGCCGCGCATTCTGTCGGTTCGGGTTGCTGGCGCCATTGGGCTTGGCGGCGATGCCGATGCTGCGCGCGGCGGTGCCGGCATCAACGCCGGTGCCGGACGGGCGGCCGCACGCATTCGGCTTCGCGCAAGGCCGCTTCACGCTGGATGGGCAGCCGTGGCAGATCCGCAGCGGGGAACTGCATCCGCTGCGAATCGCAAAGGCGGATTGGTTGCATCGGATTCGCATGGCCAAGGCGATGGGGCTGAATACCATCGCGCTGTACCTGATGTGGAATGCGCTGGAAACGACGCCGGGGCAGTTCGATCTGGACAGCGGCGAGCGCGATTTCGTCGGCTTCATCCGGCTGTGCCAGCAGGAGGGGCTGTGGGTGTATCTGCGGCCGGGGCCGTATGTGTGCGCGGAGTGGACGCTGGGCGGGTTGCCGCCGTATCTGCTGCGCGAGGCGAACGTCCGTCTGCGCGATCGCCACGATGCGCGCTACATGGCGGCGGTGGAGCGCTACATCGGGGCGATCGCGCCACGCATCGCGCCGTTGATGGCCAGTGCCGGTGGGCCGGTGCTGATGCTGCAGATCGAGAACGAATACGCGATGCACGGCAGCGACGTCGGCTATCTGCAGGCGCTGGCCGCGCTGTGGCGGTCGCACGGGATCGAGGGGCCGTTCTCGCTGGCCGAAGGACTCAAGGATCTGCGGCGGCGCCAGGCGATGCTGCCAGGGGCCGCGCTCGGGCTCGATGGTCCCGATCTGCACGATCTGCAGGCAGCCACCGCCTTCGCCGGGCAGGCGCCGGTGTGGGTGTCCGAGGGCTATCCGGGCTGGCTCACGCATTGGGGCGAGCCGCAGTTTGCGCGCCGCGACTATGCGCCGCTGCTGCGCCGCATCGCCGCCGCCGGTTATTCGTTCAATCTGTACGTGGTGCACGGCGGCACCAACTTCGGCCTCAGCGCCGGCGCCAATGCCGAGGACGACGGCTCGCAGTTCCAGCCGGCGCTGACCAGCTACGACTACGGCGCGCCGATCGACGAGGCCGGCCGTGCGACGCCGGCGTACTTCGCGCTGCGCACGATCATCGCCGCGCAGGCCGACACGCCACCGCCGCCGGTACCGGCCGCACCGCGGCGCGCGCAGTTCGCTGCGGTGCAGGCCACGCCCGTGGCCGCGCTGTGGGACAACCTCGGCCCCGCGTTGCAGACCGATACGCCCATCGACAACCAGCGCCTGCTCGGCCAGGACCAGGGCCTGGTGCTGTATCGGCGCCAGATCGGCGCGGGCCAGGCATTGCACCTGGGACAGGTCCACGACTACGCGGTGGTGCATCTGGACGGCCGCGAACTCGACCACGTGTCGCGGGTGCGGCATTCCCGCCTGCACAGTGCGCTGCAGTTGCGCCTGCCCGATGCAGCGCAGGACACGCGCGATCTGGACGTGCTGGTCGACAGCTTCGGCCACATCAACTTCGGCCCGGCGCTGGGCGATCGCAAGGGCCTGCTCGGTCCGGTGCGACTCGATGGCCAGGAGCTGCATGGCTGGGAGGTGCGCGGGCTGACGTTGGACGCAGACCCGACGCCGTCGTTGCGCCCGCTGCAGGCACCGCCGCAACGCCCTGGTCTGTTCTTCGCCACCGAATTCACCCTCGACCAGCCCGGCGACGTGCACCTGGACATGCGCGATTGGCGCAAGGGCTATCTGTGGGTCAACGGGCGCCTGCTCGGCCGCTACTGGGACATCGGCCCGCAGCAATGCCTGTATTGCCCTGGCGCCTGGCTGCGCGCCGGCGCCAACCAGGTGCTGATCCTCGATCTGCATCGCCTGCAGCCGGGCCTGGTGCGTTGCGCCGACGGTCTCGTCCCCACGCCTGCCACGCAGCCCGTCGCATCCCTCCCCTCTCCGCAGGATCGCGCATGCACATGACATCGCTCGCCGCACCCGTCGCGTCCTCCCCGTCCGCCGCCGACCAGGGCGCGCCGCCGCGCACGCTGGGATTCTGGAGCGCGCTGTCGGCCAACCTGCTCAACATGATCGGTATTGGCCCGTTCATCACCATCCCGCTGGCGCTGTCGGCGCTGGCCGGGCCGGCGGTGCTGCTGGGCTGGGTGGTCGGCGCGCTGCTGTGCCTGTGCGACGGGCTGGTGTGGGCCGAACTGGGTTCGGCGATCCCGCGCTCGGGCGGGCCCTACCACTACCTGCGCGAGGCCTATGGCCGCGATCGCGCCGGGCGCCTGTTCGGCTTCCTTTACCTGTGGCAGACGCTGCTGACCGCGCCGCTGTCGGTGGCCGCGGCCGCGGTCGGCTGCGCGCAGTACCTGGCCTACCTGATGCCGGGGCTGAGCCACACCGCGCTCACCGGCATCGCCATGGCGCTGTGCCTGTTCAACACCGCGCTGCTGTACCGGCAGGTGCGCTCGGTGCAGTTGCTGTCGCTGCTGGTCAGTGCGGTGGTGATCGCCGCCTGCCTGTGGATCGTGCTCAGCGGCGCGCTGCATTTCGACATGGCGCTGGCGCGCGAGTTCCTGCAGGCGCGGCCGGCCTCGCCGCACGGCTTCTGGCTGGGCTTCGGTGCGGTGGCGCTGATCGCGGTGTACGACTACGGCGGCTACAACAACGTGTGCATGCTCGGCGGCGAGATCCGCAAGCCGCGCCGCACGATTCCGCGTGCGGTGCTGTGGTCGATCCCGATCGTGGCGGTGCTGTACCTGGGCTTGAACGTGACCCTGCTCGGCGTGCTGCCGTGGCAACAGGCGGCGCAGTCCAAGGCGGTGGTGGCCGACTTCATGCAGGCCATCTACGGCCCGGTGGGCAGCACCGTGGCGGTGGCGCTGATCGTGCTCGCCAGTTGGGGCTCGGCGCTGGTGGTGCTGCTGGGCTACTCGCGGGTGCCGTATGCCGCGGCCGCGTCCGGGCAGTTCTTCGGCGTGTTCGCGCGGCTGCACCCGCGCGGGCGCTTCCCCACCGTGTCGCTGCTGTTCGTCGGCATCACTTCGGCGCTGGCCTGTCCGCTGTCGCTGGACGACCTGATCGCCACGCTGATGATCATCCAGATCCTGTTCCAGTTCCTGGCGCAATGCCTGGCGGTGGTGCTGCTGCGGCGGCAGCCGCGGCGCCGCGCCAGCTTCGCCATGCCGCTGTATCCGTGGCCGCTGCTGATCAGCGTCTGCGGCTGGCTGGCGCTGCTGGCCACCAGTCCGCTGCCGCGGTTGCTGGCGGCGGTGCTGGCGCTGTGCGCGGGCACCGCGCTCTATCTCATCCAGGCCAAACGCGAGGCAGCATGGCCCTTCCAGCAATGAAAACCCACGACGTCGCGGTGGTCGGCGAGGTCTATCTCGACCACATCTTCAGCGGCTTCACCGCCTGGCCCGGGCCGGGCGAGGAAGCGATGGCGCGGCACTACCATCGCGATCTCGGTGGCGGCACCGTCAACACCGCCTGCGGGCTGGCGCGGCTCGGGCGCACGGTCACGCTGATCGGCGCGATCGGCGCCGGCGACCGCGACTGGTTCGCGCAGCGCCTGGGCGCGTTCGGCGTCGGCACAGAAGGCCTGATCGACCACCCCGCCGGCACCGGCGTCACCGCCAGCGTGTCGCTGCACGACGACCGTTCGTTCTTCACCTATCCTGGCGCCAACGCCGCGCTGGAACCGCTGTTGGGCAGCGCGGCCGCGCTGGAAGCGATGTGCGCAGCGCGCCATGTGCACTTCGCCCTGCCGCTGCCCGCGACGCTGGCGCGCACGCTGCTGCCTGCGTTGCGCGCAGCCGGTTGCAGCACCTCGCTGGACGTGGGCTTCAACCCGGCGTGGCTGGCCGAGCCGGACAACCACGCCACCTGCCGCGCGGTCGATCACTTCCTGCCCAACCAGAAGGAGGCGGCACTGGCCGGTTGCACCGGCGACGACGCCGCGTCCTGCGCCGCCTGGGCGCAGGCGCTGGGGCTGGCGCAGGTCACGATCAAACTCGGCGGCGCAGGCGCCTGCGTGGTGGATGCGGCCGGCGCGCGACGGGTCGAAGCGCCCGTCGTCGCCGTGCAGGACACCACCGGCGCCGGCGACGCCTTCGATGCCGGCTTCATCGACGCGCTGCTGGACCACCTCTCCCTCGATGCCTGCGCGCAGCGCGGCTGCCTATGCGGCGCCGCCTGCTGCACCGCGCTCGGCGCGCTCGACGGCCTTCCCGATCCCCCACGTCTCAGGAGTCTCCATGAGCAGTTCCTTTCCCAACCGTAAGCTCGCCCTGATCGGCGGCGGCGGCGTGCGCGCGCCGCTGGTGGTATACGGCGTCAACGATGCCGCCGAAGCGCTCGGCGCGCGCGAGATCGTGCTCTACGATCCGGACCAGGAGCGGCTGGCGCTGATGGTCGCGCTGGGCCGCGCGGTGGTCGCCGAGTTCGGCGGCGAGCTGCAGGTCAACGCGGCCAGTTCGGCGGAAGCGGCGGTCGACGGCGCGCACTTCGTGCTCAACAGCATCCGCATCGGCGGCATCCGCCAGCGCGCCACCGACGAGCACACCATCATCCGCCACGGCTACGCCGGGCAGGAGACCACCGGCCCCGGCGGCGTCGCCAAGGCACTGCGCACGGTGCCGGTGGCGATCGAGCAGGCGCGGATGGTGGAGCGGCTCAGTCCCGAGGCCTGGCTGGTCAGCTTCACCAACCCGGCCGGGCTGATCACCCAGGCCATCAGCCGCCACACCCGCGCGCGCGTGGTCGGCATCTGCGACACGCCGGTGGAGCTGTTCCACAACATCGCCCGCGCGCTCGGCGAGCCGCCGGCGGACGTGGACTGCGAGTACGTCGGCCTCAACCACCTGGGCTGGATCCGCGCGGTGCGCGTGCGCGGCGAGGACGTGCTCGACCGCATCCTGGCTGACGACGCGATCCTGCGCCAGCTGTACCTGGCGCCGCTGTTCGACTTCGACATGCTGCGCACGCTGCGGCTGATCCCCACCGAGTACCTGTACTTCTACTACGAGCGCAGCCGCGCCCTGGAGAACCAGCGCGCCAGCGGCGCCAGCCGCGGCAGCGAGATCGAACGGCTCAACCACACCCTGATCGCCGACCTGCGCAGCCGCCTCAACGCCGGCGACGGCAGCGGCGCGGTGCAGACCTACGCCGCCTACCTGCAGCAGCGCTCCGGCTCGTACATGCGGCTGGAGGCCGAAGCCGGCTCGGCCTTCGCCGACGACCTCGCGCCGCAGCCGGACCCGTTCCGCGCCAGCACCGGCTACCACCGCATCGCCGTGGACGTGATGAGCGCGCTGACCGGCGCGCTGCCGGGGCGGCACGTGGTCAACGTGCGCAACCAGGGCTGCATGCCGGAACTGGCCGACGACGACATCGTGGAGATCTCCTCCACCATCGAGCGCGACCGCATCACCCCGCTGCCGGCGCGGCCGATGCCCGAGGCGATCCAGGGCCTGGTGCGCACGGTCAAGGCCTACGAGCACGCCGCCATCGACGCCGCACTCAGCGGCAGCCACCTGGACGCCTGCAAGGCGATGCTGATACACCCGGCCATCGGCGAGTGGAGCCCATCGCGGCGGCTGCTGGATGCCTTGTTCGGCCACGCCGGCAACGGCGACGACGACGGCGAGTGCGTGTGCTCGGGACCGATGCACTGGCACGGCGCGCATCACCATCCGTGAGCGGGCCGGTTGTGCAGTCGCAGGATGCATCGGACGGCCACACGTTGTAAGGTCGTCGCAAATTGGTCCGTTATAGGTACCATCAACCTGCCCTCCCGGCCGCGGCCGGCACCTCCCCCGGTGCCGACCCGCGCCGGGAGCGTTCGTCGATTCCACGGAGCGTTCCAGGCCATGCCCACTCGCCGCGACATCCTCCACTTCCTCGGCGCCAGCGCCGGCGCCGCGCTGCTGAGCGGGGCGCTGCCGGCCGCCGCCGCGGCCTCGGCGTCCGCCGCGCTGCCCAGCAAGCGGCCGCCGCCGGGCAAGCGCCGCTTCGTCAGCGCCGCGGTCGAGCGCCAGTTGCGCACGGTCAAGGCCGGCATCGCCGACCCGCGCCTGGCCTGGCTGTTCGAGAACTGCTACCCCAACACCCTCGACACCACCGTCGAGACCGGTACCCGCAACGGCAAGCCGGACACCTTCGTCATCACCGGCGACATCGAGGCGATGTGGCTGCGCGACTCCTCCGCGCAGGTGCATCCCTACGTGCCGCTGGCCAAGCGCGACCCGGCGCTGCGGCGCATGTTCCATGGGCTGATCCAGCGCCAGGCCGCCTGCATTCGCCTGGATCCCTACGCCAACGCGTTCCTGCCGGACGGCACCAGCCAGCGCCTGAAGTGGTCGGTGGCCGACATCACCGAGATGAAGCCCGGCGTCGGCGAGCGCAAATGGGAAGTGGATTCGCTGTGCTACCCGATCCGCCTGGCGCACGAGTATTGGCGCGCCAGCGGCGATGCCGCGCCGTTCGACGACGACTGGCGCGAGGCCATGCACGTGGTGGTGCGCACCTTCCGCGAACAGCAGCGCCTGCATGGCCGCGGGCCGTACAGTTTCCGGCGGCCCTCGCCGCTGGCCACCGAAACCCTGGTGCTGGACGGCTACGGGCAGCCGACCCGGCCCAACGGCATGATCCACTCGATGTTCCGCCCGTCCGACGACGCCTGCCTGTACCCGCTGTTCGTCCCCGCCAACCTGTTCGCGGTGACCTCGCTGCGGCAACTGGCGACGATGAGCGAGGCGCTGCATCACGACGCCGCCTTCGCCGGCGAATGCCGCGCCCTGGCCGACCAGGTCGAGACCGCCACCCGTCAGTTCGGGCAGATGCGCGATGCCGACGGCCAGCCATTCTGGGCCTACGAGGTGGACGGCTACGGCAACCAGTTGTTCATCGACGACGCCAACGCCCCCGGCCTGCTGAGCCTGGCCTATCTGGGCTGCTGCGATCGCCGCGATCCCGTGTTCCTGCGCACCCGGCAACTGGCCTGGAGCGAGCGCAACCCGTACTTCTATCGCGGCCGCGCCGCCGACGGCGTGGGCAGCCCGCACAGCGGCCTGGGCACGATCTGGCCGATGTCGCTGATGCAGTACGCGCTGGCCAGCGACGACGACGCGCAGATCCGCCAGTGCCTGCAGTGGCTCAAGACCACCGACGCCGGCAGCGGCTTCATGCACGAGGCCTTCGACAAGGACAACCCGAGCACCTTCACCCGCGACTGGTTCGCCTGGGCCAACACCTTGTTCGGCGAGCTGATCATCGACCTGCATCAGCGCAAGCCGCATTTGCTGAAGGCCTGACGCGATCACTGCATGTGTGGGAGGGACTTCAGTCCCGACGGGCCTGACCGACAACGCGTCGGGACTGAAGTCCCTCCCACAACAGCAAACACACCCCACCGCACCGCCGCACACCCCCGAGGACAGCACCATGGCCACACGACGCGGTTTCCTGCAGGGCGCCATCGCCCTGGCCCTGTTCGGCAGCAGCGGCATCGCACGCCTGGCGCAGGCACGCGCCGGCAGCTACGCGCTGCCGGCCGATGCGCGCGCCAAGGCCGAGCTCATCCGCAACGTCGACGTGTTCATCGGCACCGGCGGCCACGGCCACACCTTCCCCGGCGCCACGCTGCCGTTCGGCATGGTGCAACTGAGCCCGGACACCTACAACGCCGACTGGGACGCCTGCTCCGGCTACCACGCCGACGACAGCTCGATCATGGGCTTCTCGCACACCCACCTGTCCGGCACCGGCGTCGGCGACATGCTCGACTTCCTGGTGGTGCCGGCCACCGGCCCGGTGAAGCTGCAGCCCGGCACGCGGGAGCATCCCGAGACCGGCTACCGCTCGCGCTTCGACCACGCCGACGAAGCCGCCTCGCCCGGCTACTACCGCGTGCGCCTGAAGGACAGCGGCGTGCATGCCGAGCTCACCGCCACCGCGCGCGCCGGCCTGCACCGCTACCACTTCCCCAAGGGCAAGCCGGCGCATTTGCTGCTGGACCTGTGCCACGGCATGCAGGACAAGCCCGAGATACCCACCCGCGTGGAGGAGGCGACGCTGCGCCTGGTCGACACGCAGACGGTCACCGGCGGCCGCCGCGTCTACCAATGGGCCAAGGGCCGCTACATCTACTTCGCCATGCGCCTGTCGCGGCCGTTCGCCAGCGCGCAGCTGTATGCCGACGACCAGCCGCTGGCCGCGAGCGCGCGCAGCGCCGACGGCAACCGGCTGAAACTGGCCCTGCACTACCCCGATGCCGCCGACGCGCCGCTGCTGGTCAAGGTCGGCCTCTCCGCGGTCAGCGCCGAGAACGCCCTGGCCAACCTCGACGCGGAACTGCCCGACTTCGACTTCGCCCGCGTGCACGCCGCCGCCGTGGCCGAATGGGAAAAGGAACTGGGCCGGGTGCGCATCGACAGCGACGACGAAGCGAAGCGCCGCATCTTCTACACCGCGCTGTACCACAGCCTGATCGCGCCGACCCTGTTCAGCGATACCGACGGCCGCTACCGCGGCATGGACCTGCAGGTGCACCAGGCGCCGGCCGGCTACCACAACTACAGCACCTACTCGCTGTGGGACACCTACCGCGCCCTGCATCCCTTGCTGACCCTGGTGCAGCCCGAGCGCGTGCCCGACCTGGTGCAGTGCCTGGTGCGCGGCGCCCACGAATCCCCGCAAGGCGTCGCCATCTGGCCGCTGCAGGGCGTGGAGACCGACTGCATGATCGGCTACCACTCCGCCGTGGTGCTGGCCGAGGCGCATGCCAAGGGCTTCACCGGCATCGACTGGAAGGCCGCCTACCCGGCCTGGCGCAAGCGCGCGATGGACGACGACGTGCACGGCCTGGCGCTGTACCGGAAGATGGGCTACATCCCCTGCGACAAGGTCGACGAATCGGTCAGCCGCACCCTGGAATTCGCCTACGACGACTGGGCAGTGGCGCATCTGGCGCAGGCGGTCGGCGCCGACGACGATGCCAAGCACCTGCGCGAACGCTCGCGCCAGTACCGCAACGTGTTCAACCGCGAAAGTACCTTTGTGCAGCCGCGCCTGAGCGACGGCCAGTGGGCCACCCCGTTCGATCCGCGCGCGATGGGCCACAGCGCGCAGTGGCGCGACTTCACCGAGTCCAACGCCTGGCAGGCCACCTTCCTCAACCAGCACGACCTGTACGGCTACATGGATCTGTTCGGCGGCCGCGACCACTTCGTCGCCAAGCTCGACGAACTGTTCACCACCAGCTCCGAACTGCCGGCGGACGCGCCGCCGGACATCGACGGCATGGTCGGCCAGTACGCGCACGGCAACGAACCCAGCCACCACGTCGCCTATCTCTACGCCTACGCCGGGCAGCCGTACAAGACCCAGGCGATGGTGCGGCGGCTGCTGCGCGAGCAATACCACGACGCGCGCAACGGCCTGTCCGGCAACGAGGACTGCGGGCAGATGAGCGCCTGGTTCGTGCTCAGCGCACTGGGCCTGTATGCGGTGGACCCGGTCAGCGCCAACTACGTGTTGGGCAGCCCGCTGTTCAAGCGCGCCGAACTGGACGTGGGCAACGGCCGCACCCTGCGCATCGTCGCCCACGGCAACAGCCCGGCCAACGTCTACATCCAGAGCGCCCGCTGGAACGGCAAGCCCTACACCCGCAGCTGGCTGCGCCATGCCGACCTCGCCGCCGGCGGCACGCTGGAGCTGGAGATGGGGCCCAAGCCCAACACCGCGTTCGGTGCGGGCAAGGACGATCTGCCGCCATCGTTTAGCTGACGGCCGGGAATCGGGATTGGGGAATCGGGTTTGGTGGTTCCCCACATCCGCGCCTGTGCGTGACCCAATGCACGACGGCGCGCGCTCCGGTCGTCCTACTGTCGCAATCGCATCGCTTTTTTCGAGAATCCCCCATGCCGCGTAAGACCCTCGCCGCTCTCGCCCTCGCCCTGGCGTTCGCCCTGCCCTCCGCACACGTGCGCGCGGCCGACAGCGGCGCCGCCTGGCCCGCCTTCGCCACCCAGGGCGATCACTTCATCCGCGACGGCAAGCCGTACCAGGTCATTTCCGGCGCCATCCACTTCCAGCGCATCCCCCGCGCCTACTGGAAGGACCGCCTGCAGAAAGCCCGCGCAATGGGCCTGAACACGGTGGAGACCTACGTGTTCTGGAACCTGGTGGAACCGCGGCCGGGCCAGTTCGACTTCAGCGGCAACAACGACATCGCCGCCTTCGTCGACGAAGCCGCCAAGCAGGGCCTCAACGTGATCCTGCGCCCCGGCCCGTACGTGTGCGCCGAGTGGGAAGCCGGCGGCTATCCGGCGTGGCTGTTCGCCGAGCCCGGCATGCGCGTGCGCAGCCAGGATCCGCGCTTCCTCGCCGCCAGCCAGGCCTATCTCGACGCGCTCGCCGCCCAGGTCAAACCGCGGCTCAACGGCAACGGCGGCCCGATCGTCGCCGTGCAGGTGGAGAACGAATACGGCTCCTACGGCGACGACCACGCCTACATGCGCCGCAACCGCGCCATGTTCGTCCAGGCCGGCTTCGACAAGGCGCTGCTGTTCACCGCCGACGGCCCCGACGTGCTGGCCAACGGCACCCTGCCCGACACCCTCGCCGTGGTGAACTTCGCCCCCGGCGACGCCAAGAACGCGTTCGAGACGCTGGCCAAGTTCCGTCCCGGGCAACCGCAGATGGTCGGCGAATACTGGGCCGGCTGGTTCGACCAATGGGGCGAGAAGCACGCGGCCACCGATGCCGCCAAGCAGGCCAGCGAATTCGAATGGATCCTGCGCCAGGGCCACTCCGCCAACCTCTACATGTTCGTCGGCGGCACCAGTTTCGGTTTCATGAATGGCGCCAACTTCCAGAAGAACCCCAGCGACCACTACGCCCCGCAGACCACCAGCTACGACTACGACGCCGTGCTCGACGAAGCCGGCCGCCCCACCCCCAAGTTCACCCTGTTCCGCGACGCCATCCAGCGCGTCACCGGCATCGCCCCACCGGCGCTGCCCAAGCCGATCCGCTTCGCCGAACTCCCCGCCACACCGCTGCGCGAATCCGCCTCGCTGTGGGACAACCTGCCCGCCCCGGCCGCCACCGCCGACACCCCGCAGCCGATGGAGCGCTACGGCCAGGCCTACGGCTACATCCTCTACCGCACCACCGTCACCGGCCCGCGCAAGGGCAGCCTGTACCTGGGCGAGGTACGCGACTACGCCCGCGTCTACGTCGACCGCACACTGGCCGGCAGCGCCGAACGCCGCCTGCAGCAAGTGGCGGTGGACGTGGACATCCCCGCCGGCCCCCACACCCTCGATGTATTGGTGGAGAACACCGGCCGCATCAACTACGGCGCCCACCTCCCCGACGGCCACGCCGGCCTGGTCGACCCCGTGCTGCTCGACGGCAAGCCCCTGACCGGCTGGCAGACCTTCCCGCTGCCGATGGACGACCCGAGCAAGCTCACCGGCTGGACTACCGCCAAGGTCGACGGCCCCGCCTTCCACCGCGGCACGGTGAAGATCGGCACGCCTGCCGATACGTTCCTGGACATGCGTGCCTTCGGCAAAGGCTTCGCCTGGGCCAATGGCCATAACCTGGGAAGGCACTGGAAGATCGGGCCACAGCGGGCGTTGTATTTTCCGGCGCCGTGGCAGCGGAAGGGCGGGAATAGCGTGATTGTGTTTGATTTGGATAGTGCGCCTGATCCGAGCGTGCGGGGAGTTACGGGACAGGTTTGGAGTACGCCCAGTAACTGACTTATCCGCGGAGCGCGCCGTCCGGTAAATCCGGATGGCGCGGGATCAAACAACTTGTCTACAAATTAAGGCCGCCGGCGGTTTCGCCGAGCGGCCTTTAGCTTGTGACGACCGTCAACAAATGATAGCGTCGGCCTTGTGCGGGGATGCACTGGGGAATGGTGTGGGGCTAGAAGCAAAGATTATGAGATAGCGCGACTACGAAAGATCGAATTTGGGATGTATCGGCGCGCTACAGACCTGTTTTTAAACACTATTTCGTCGCCAACTAGTAGTTAGGCTGCCTATGACAGATCATCAGAAAGGAGATCCGCTTCTAGAATGGAACCGCCTTAGTCGCGAGAACGTGGAAAACGCGATTGTCTCGTCGATGTTCGAGGCGTCATCGGCTGCCATTGAGCCTATCGAAACGTTTGTCACTTGGCTGCTCGCCGGTGCCGCTGCGGTCGCGTCATTTCTGCTAGGGAACTCGGACAAACTTGTTCCAATCTTGGGCGAGCGAGGGTTTCTCTGGTGCGGCCTGCTGCTAGCGGCATCCTGTCTTTTCGGTCTAATCGCAAAGTCCTATTTGCTAAGGGCAGATATCGGCCGGCGCGTTGGTCGGGCAGTAGCGGAGACGTTTGCCCTTCAACTCAAGAAACACGAAGAGGTAGAGCAGGAAATTCAGGCAACCGCACAACAACGGGGAATCGAGCTCGAAACCTACATCAGAATGGAGCGGGTGCTGAGTGAGTTCGTAGCACCTATGCCTGGTCTGGTTAAGTGGCTTGTTGGGCGAACACTCAAGAAGAATGCCGGGAACCCACAGATCGCCTACCTGCCTCGGATCAAAGCTATGAATTGCTCGGGCTTCTTTAGCTTACTCCAGACCACCGCGTTCTTGACCTTCATAGTCGTCGGGTTTGCCGCAGCGGCAACCTAACAGTTCATTAAAGCCGACGCCGCCTCGCGGCGCGGCGCGGCTTAATTTATGCCCATAGGGGAGATCGCATGTGGTTTAGCACACTACTCGGCGCAGCACTGACATTTGGTACTTTTGGGGCCTGTGCACTTTTGACAGTTCTTGTTGGAGACATTTGTTGGCCGCCTCGTTTCGGCGCCCTGCTCGTTGGCGGAGCCGTCTTTGCGCAGGGCTTCATCTTCGCTGATCCGAACCGCTTTTCTCGCAAACTGCATAGCGGCATCACTCTTCAACAGCGCATCATGCACATTAGTTTTGTCGCAACAATTTTCGGCACTCTCTTCGGCGCATTCGGCGATCTATTCCCGTCTATCTATGGGGTGGCCGTTTGTTCTGAGCGGTGATTCCTAACAATTCAAGCCAAAGCCGCTTCGCGACTCGTCTTAATTTAGGCGTAGAGCGCACCAGTCATAACTTCCCGCACCTTGAACATTAAGCCCAAGATCGAAGGATTGATACATGGCCAGATGCACAGCACCAGTACGTGGACACAGTTCGGCGGCCGCGGCAGCAGCATGTCCGGCTTGCCGTTATCGCAGCAACTCACGTTACAACAGCGGCTATATTAGCTCGTACTATCCATCAACGAGCAGTTCCAACTACAGCAGTTCACGCGGCGGCGGCGGTCGCAAGAGCTCAAAGCCTCGCTGGTCCAGCGCAGGATCTGCGGTCTTCTACACACCTCTGGAGGTGCAATCGCTAACACCAATCCGTGAATCGGTGGAGGCTCAGATCGCCCGGCACCCCGACCGACGCGATGTGTTTCTGTGCCACGCGTGGGATGATCGGCAGGGAGCAGCAAAGCAACTGCATGATCTCCTGGAAGCTGCGGGCGTCAAAGTCTGGTTCAGTGAAAAAGATCTTGGCCTCGGCATTCCAATGATGCGTGCAATTGATAAGGGACTAGCCAACTCAAAGGTCGGCCTAGTACTTGTAACACCAGCGCTTCTGGCACGCCTTCCGAAAGAGAGTGTCGCTGACAAAGAACTTTCAACACTACTCGCAGGAAATCGGCTTGTTCCCATTGTGCACAACACTACATATGAAGCGCTTCGCGATGTGAGTCCGATGCTGGCTTCACGAACGGGTTTAGATACTGCAGAGGATTCTATGTCTGAAGTGGCTGCAAAAATTGCCGAGCTTGTTGCCGCGTAAAGAAGGATGGAGTAACGGGACCTGATTGACTTCCTGGGTGGGCCTGACTCGTTACACATGGCCCAAACCAAGACCCAGTGCTTCGCCCGCACAAAGCACCCAGTCAACGATAAGTGAACCTGACCACGTTAGTCGCCGCCTCTAGAGTGGTGCACGGGTTGATGCCTAGCGACTCATTCAAATCGATATCACTTCGCGGCACGACTTAACAGATTCAGTCGATGAAGGGGTGGCATGTGCACTACTTCGCTCTACGGTGGGAAGAGCATCGTTTATCAAAACGAACTGCCCCGTCGGTAATCTCGTAATCTTGAGTAGGGGAGTGTACTTGCCCGCTGTTTCTGCCTTTGGCGCCTAAGTTCGCGCATTCGGCTATACTTGCACTTATTCCCCACCTCGCCGCAGGTCGGCCCAATTCAGTGTAGCCATTGGAATGAGCATTGACACAATTAATCTTCTACTCGGCATCGGCGGATTTCTCCTCGGGCTACTTGCCGCCTACAGCCAGCTTAGATCGTTCACAGCTCAGGCTCTTAGCTCTAGTAAAGCATGGCTGCTTCGTTGGGCAAAGCGGCACAGGGCAGACACCGCAATGTTCGCGGAACATCCAAGTGCTTTCGTTGCCTATTGCATGCGACGGTTGGTGATGGCGTTCGGGACACTGTTTCTTATCCCATACTTTACAGCGCTACTTAAAACTGCATCTTTGGCCCTCCACCCAACCCTGACCTCTGCAATGTCCCTCGTCTTGCCGTCCTACTGTGGCATTCTCTTTGGCTTAATCATTTCCCGCTCGGATGAGGTCAGAGACTATATTTCCAGGAAAAGAGTCGGGGCCAATGGCTAACAGCCCATTAAGCCGAGGCCGCTTAGCGGCGCTGCCTAGCTTAAGCGTTAAACGCTTGGAGCTGTCATGGAAGGTCATAGATTGAACCGCAGCGCCCCAGCAACGGACGGGTTGCTCAAGGCAAGGCTGTCTCTTGGGCATATAATAAGTGACACTCATCCGCTTTCAGCTCAAGATTATGAACTGATTGGAACATTTATTCAGACCTACTGCATCGCAGATCTCGAATCGCGACGCGTGGTCAATTGCCTCACTCACATCAGACTCGGCGAACCCACAGCCTTTGCTTTAAAACTCATCGACAAGGACGTGCTAAATCATCTTGTGGCTAGCGCTGACAGTTGCACTTGGAATATTGATCTGGCCAAAGGACTTTTGAAGGCCGCAGAGATCTTCGTACAGCATCGCCAAATTCGTCATATCTTCGCTCACTGGGCAGGCCGCAGGGTTCCTGGCCATGACGCTTTTATCTTCTTCACCGCAAGCCTGGACAAGCAAAAGACACCGGTAGACGCGACATTTTTTGAGAAGAGCGATGATGCGAACATAAAGTACGCCTTGATGCCAATATCCAACCTTGTCGAAGAGCAGAACAAACTCAAGGGACATGCTCAGTATCTGGCAACAATAGCTGCGGAGCTCGAGAGCAAGGCCCCACAGATTGCTGAACAATTTGCTCAAGATATCGCGACCGGAAAGCTTCAGCTTAGACCTTATAGAGTTTCTGGCGGCCGCACCTAGAAATTTTTCAAGCAGAGGCGCTTGCATAGCCGGAGTCAATTCACTTTAGAAACCTTCACTCGCCGAAAGCAGTTGACATACTCAAAAACCAGTAGCACCATCCCTCCAAGGAGCGTAGAAACTCCTCACGTAGCGGCACCCACCTCCGTCAAACCGGTGGGTTTTTTGTGCCTGTTCGCAGGCACACTCCGACGCGCTGTCTGCGTCGGGAGGGCGGCGAATACAACACCCTTCGGGGAAATAAGCCCGCCGGCTACGTGCGGTTTCTAACCTCCCGACATCCCGTCGCCGTTCGGCGCGGGTTCCTGTCTGCCAAGGAGGCTGTGCCATGCGTCAACCGTCACCCCGCCCCGCCGCTCCCTGCAAGCGCAAGTCGCACAAGCATCGCCACTGCCCGCAGTGGACGATCGTCGAGTCGTCGCTCATCCCCATGCTGACACCCGAGCAGGTCGCCGCCGCCAACGCCGCCGATCTTGCCCGCGCCTCGCGACCGCCCCGCCGCCCACGCCCGCCACAGCAGTGCACCGTCGGCTGCGGCCACTCCGCCAACGGCAAGCGCACGCCCGTGCTGCGCTTGGGCGGCCGCTGGATGGAAGAACTGGGCTTCACCATTGGCAGTACGCTGCGCGTGCAGGTGCGCGACGGCGAGTTGGTAGTGAGCGTGGCCAGCAAGGACTGACACAGCGGTCGCACACCACGCGTATCAAAAGATTGCTTAGATGGCGACCAACCACTTTGTTTCAAGACAGAGAAAATTGCACTTACCCCGTCAGCTTCCCTAGATCGACAACCACAGCTTCCTCGGGAACGGAACCAGGTTGACTTCATAGCAATAGACTCGCCTGGTCGATGGCAGTTTACGCGCTGGCTGGCCGGGGCAATGGCCAGATAGCTGCAGTTATCATGTATTCTGGATGACTATGGACGACGCCAAAAACCTGACCGCGTGCCCCAAGTGCTTGAGCACTTCTCACATTCGCGAGAAGACGCTTCTCATTGGATCCGCAAGTCCGAGAAAAATTTTTGGGAACGGCGAGGAGCGAGTTGGGTATCGACGAAAAGATCAACTTGCCGTGGATGAATGCAAGAGCGAAAAGTTGCAACCAGAACCACTACAGCAGTTCGTGGCTGGATATTACTGTGGAGCCTGCGGAATTGGCTTCCTGCCCGACGATATTGTCGAAAGCTCAATCTGGCCGGCTCCCGTTTTGTTTCGAGAATAAGCACGGAAATCGGCCACTCACCGACCGACCCGAGGCGCCTCCTTAACGCGCCACCCACATCACATCGCAGCCACCGCATGATCGCGCTCCTGCTTCCCCTGATGGTGCTTGCCGCCCTCGGCTTCGTCCTCAGCCTCATCGTCCACGTGATGGCGCTTGCCGGGTATGTGCCGCCAGGTGGCGACGCCGTCTTCGGCATGCACTTCGGCGTCTTCGTTGTCTGGCTGCCGACCGTGCTGCTTTCCCTGCGGCTCAACCACACTTTGAAATCCCGCCATAGCTGGAAGCGCTCGCTGGCGGGATCTCCACGCTGGATGCGCTACGCCGCCTACGGCCTGTTCGCTTACGCCGTCGTGAACTTCTTGATCGTCGCCCACCTCACGAGCGACCAACCGAAAGCGCCAGGCGTGACACCCACCCTGCTGCGCGGATTCTCCGGGCACTGGATGTTTTTCTATGGCATGGCTTTCTCGATGCTGTACTCCCTCTACCGCAAGCCTTGGCTGCTCAGCGTTGCCAAGTGCCCGTCGGGCCACCACGTGGACCACGCGGATCGTTTCTGCTCGTCCTGCGGCGCTGCGCTTCCACAGCGCGATGCGGGCGTTTGATTACGCGCCCGGGCCAGCAGCCTCCACGCGATGACACCAGGCATCGCATGCTGTCGCGCGCCTGATTTCGCGAGGCCCTAGACTTCGACCAGCACATCTGCATCCGGACAGGACATCCATGCACCTCACGCCCCAACAGTTGAACGAACTCTATCCCTACCTCTTCGGCTTCTGGGCCGCGATCGGGCTTGTGGCGCTGGCGTTCTTCACCTTCAACAAGAATGCGCCGCTGAAGCGGCGGGTCCTCATTGTGGGCAGCATCGCGACGAATGTACTGATGCTGGTCTTTTTCTGGGCGACCGGCGCCCCGCCCCTGTTTCTCGTCTTTGCGGCCGCCGTCGTGGGCTACGGCCTCTGGCAGAGCATTCACTTGACGCGCTTCTGCGACGCCTGTGCCGCGCTCAACGCGCCACAAGGCCATCGACAGGCCCGCACGGAATGCAGGAAGTGCGGCGCTGCGCTCGCGAAACCCTGACGACGCACGGCGCGACTCCCATGACGATCCTGAAAGCCGCCGTCTGCTTCGCCCTGCTGTCGCCGATCGGCGCTCTGGCCAGTGCGCCGCATCCCAAACTTCCGAAGAACGCGAGCGCGGCCATCGCCGCCGTCCATCGAGCCGCGGCGCACCGCGATCTGCAGTCCCTTCGCGGCCTGATGGTGCAGGAATTCGTCTGGAGCTTCGGTGGGGATGGCGACGCCGACCAGGCCATCCAGAGCTGGCGCACGTCGCCATCCGAGTTGCGCACGCTTGCCCGGCTCACGGCGCACGCATGCGGGTATGTCGACAAGAACCTGATTCAATGCCCGACGCACGCCGGTATCGACTACCGCGCAGGATTCTCCAAGACGGACCAGGGCTGGCGCATGGTCTACTTCGTGGCGGGCGACTAGCCCATCAGGCCGCGCCGGCGCGGCTCCGTGGCGGAACTTACGCAACCACAGGGTACGCACGATGCCGCCATCCCCACTTTGCGAAGGCGGAACCCCATCACTTGTATGGGGCGGTCATTTCCGACCAAGCAGAGAATTTATGCGGGCTATGTTTCTATCCAAGCGCTCCCCCTCTCCCTTGGGCAACAGGTCATTGCGAACCAACTGCTCGTAGTTCGAGGCACAGGCACCATTCAAGCAAGACCCTTCAATGACCGCCGATCCTGCACCACACTCCGCACCCATCCGACACGCGACGATTCCCCAGGCATATGCGGATGTCTCATCCCCAGCAACGGCCTCAAACGGCCCCAGTTCTGCACCGGATGACTGAGTCGACAGCAGATCCGCAAGTTCGAACATCGCTTCGGAATCTCGCCTCTCGACCGCCGCCTGCACCAGATCGGCGACACTCTCACTTGCCTCGCCCGCATATCTCACATGAAATCGTATTTTTGCAGCCAGATTTCCTGAAGCCGCAGATGCCTTCAACCATTCCTTTTGCGCATCCAGCGGAATGGGAGAACCACCTTCAACCAACGCGCAGTCATCTGCAATGCGCCTGGCAGTTGCCTTCATGGTGGCTGCAGCCTTGCCCGCCTGAAGTGCCATGGCATCCACACCGGAGAGATACTGCTGCCGAGACATGCTGACGGAGAAGCAGCGATCGTACATCCCGGACAGCTCCAATTGAGCCGCTGCATCCCCACGCAACGCATTATCCTTTACTGCTTCAAACCTGGACAGATATTCCGCCGATCGCGATCTAGCGACACCGGATTCGACATGGACACTGTCACTTGGCGTTCCCCTGGATTCGACCGCAGAGGGAATTGACACCTCATCGCCGCTGAGATCGCCAACCCCTTTCTCGCCTTCGACCACGCCACGCACCATCAGCCCTGCGACGAGGGCGACAATGACCAGAGAAACGGAAAGGTACTTCTTCACGCCACCCCCAGATATAGCGCGTAACGGCAGGAACACTGAGGATGGCGCTAAGCGCTGCCGTCACCAGACATCTGTGACGCCTCAGCCCCGTTGCGCGTGAAGCCTACCATCGCGAGCAGCGTTCTCGGCACCCACCGGATCGGCTCCGGCCTGCTGTCCTCACCGCTGCCGGTATCGGATAGGCCGCTAGGCCTCCGCCCAGAACATTCTAGCGCTGCGCTCCCTGGCCCGGGCTTGGATGCCATGCCGCCGCCAAGCATGCCGACGCAAGTTTCGTTCTGCAAACTGTGGCAAACTCGGCGCAGGCGGCAGTGCTGGGGAGCACGGTCGCATCATCCACCAACGGTTCGCCCGCTCACGGCCCAACAATTCATTCAAACCGACGTCGCTTTGTAACGCGGCTTCATTCAAGCCTTAGCCAACAAGGGGGATTTATGGCTACTTGCGGTACGTGTCGCGCAACAATCCTATTTGGCGGCCAGGAACACGCCGGCATGCGCTTTTGCAATGCAAAGTGTGCATCGCAAGGCCGTGTGGCGATGGTGGCAAAGCACGTTCCGAGCGAAGCAGCGCATAGCTTGGCGTCCGAGATCCACAAGGGTTCCTGCCCCAAGTGTTCCGGCGCCGGGCCAGTGGATATCCGTGCGGCACACAGCATCTGGTCCGCTGTATATCTAACCCAATGGCGCAGTACTAATCACATCGTGTGCCGCCGCTGCGGAGTGAAGCAGCAAGCGCTCGCCGCTTTGACGAGCGCTGTGTTTGGCTGGTGGGGTTTCCCATGGGGCCTGATAATGACCCCTGTCCAGATCAGCAAGAACATCGCTGGCATGGCGGGCTCCCATGATCCGTCTAGGCCGTCGCTTGAGCTGATCCATCACGCGCGCTTGATGCTTGCAAGCCGGGCGCTCGCAACCGGTGAGTTAGCCGGCTAACACGTCGTCCAAGCCGACGCCGCTTCGCGGCGCAGCCTCACTCCGGTGTTGGGCCGAACTCGGATGCGAGCCTATATGATCAAGAAATCTCAAATCCATAGAGCAATTCTCACCTTTGCGCTTCTTCTGGCATTCCCTATCCAAGCTATAGCAAGCGACCTTCTAGATGGAATTCGCGCCTATGACAGTGGAAGCTACAAAGCTGCCCTAGGGATACTCGAGCCCCTCGCAGATGCTGGCGACCCATCGGCGCAATACACGCTGGGACTGATTTACCACCATGGCATCGAAGTCAAACAAGATTACCCTCAATCCTTTGGATGGCTTTTACTTGCCGCAAAAAAGGATGTCCCTCAAGCGGCGTACGTAGTTGCGGTCATGTATGCACATGGCCAAGGCGTTAGTTCAGACCCAAAAACCGCGATCCAATGGTATGAGCGCGCAGGAAAGCATGGCTATTCGCCCGCCTTCCATAACCCTGGCGTTCAATACGCTCAAGGCCGTGGGACCGGTGTCGATTACGTCACATCACTCGCCTACCTGATCGTTGCCGCAGATTTAGGGTCATCTTCAGCCGCCCCAAAACGAGACACACTTCTCGACGCACTGAGTTCTGGTGAAATTGCCGCTGCAAAAGCCAAAGCACAGTCAATTTCTTCATCGATAGTGCCTGCCGTGGCGATACCACTCCCGAGAGAACAGAATCTTTCAACAATCAAAGCAGGGGACTGAAGGGTTCGTCCTAACACCTCGTTCAAGCCCAGGCGGTTTCGCAGCACGACTGACCGCCCAAGCAACTACGCTCTAGATCGACAAGCACAGCTTCCCAAAATGCTTCCCCGCCGCCTGGTGCGCGAACGCATCAGCGATATCTGCCAGCGCAAACGTCTGGTCGACCACCGGTTTGATGCCGGTCACGTCGAGGGCGCGGACCATGTCGCGCTGGTGGCTGCGGCTGCCGACGATCAGGCCCTGCAGGGTCTGGTGGCGTTGCATCAGCGCCACGGTCGGCACCTGGCCGGCAATGCCGGTCAGCACACCGATCAAGGCGATGTGGCCGCCGATGCGGCAGGCGCGGATGGACTGGCCCAGCGTGTCCGGTCCGCCCACTTCGATCACCACGTCGACGCCGCGGCCGTTGGTGTAGTCGAGCACCTTGGCCGCCCAGTCGGTATCGCGGCGGTAGTTGATGGTGAAGTCCGCGCCCAGCGCCTGCGCGCGTGCCAGCTTCTCGTCAGAGGACGAGGTGGCGATCACCGTGGCGCCCATGTGCTTGGCGAATTGCAGGGCGAAGATCGACACGCCGCCGGTGCCGAGCACCAGCACGGTGTCGCCGGCCTTCAGCCGCGCGTCCACCACCAGTGCACGCCAGGCGGTGAGCCCGGCGGTCGTCAACGTCGCCGCCTCCGCGTGGCTGTAGCCGCGCGGGGCGTGCGTGAACCAGTGCGCGGGACGAACGACGTATTCGCGTGCATAGCCGTCGACGCCGTCGCCGGGCACGGTGGCGAAATCGGCGATGGTCGGGCCGCCATCCAGCCAGGTCGGGAAGAAGGTCGAGACGACGGCGTCGCCCACGGCGAACTCGTCCACGCCCTCGCCCACCGCCTCCACCACGCCAGCGCCGTCGGACATCGGGATGCGGCCGTCGGCGCTGGGCATGCGCCCGGTCACCACGCCCAGGTCGTGGAAGTTGAGCGAGCTGGCATGCACGCGCACGCGGAGTTCGCCGGCGCCCGGCTGGCCGGGGTCGGGCAGATCGACGAGGCGGAGGTTCTCGAGGCCAGCGGGCTGGTGCAGGGTGATGGCTTTCATGGGCACGACATCCTTGGGGGAAAGTGGCGAGGGGCAGCGCCGCATCGGTTGCAGCGAAACCGCATTGCAGGCATTGTCGGGATGCACTTCCTGCATCGCAAGAACGTACAATTTTCGCAGGTACTATCAATTTTGTAGGTACAACGACCATGCGTCTGAAACGTCTGGATGGCAAGAGCGGCTGCGCGGTCGAAGTCACGCTTTCGGTGATCGGCGGGGTGTGGAAGCCGGTGATCCTGTTCCACCTGCTCTCCGGCAAGAAGCGCTTCATGGAACTGACGCGCCTGGTTCCCAATGCCACGCAGCGCATGCTGACCTTGCAGTTGCGCGAGCTCGAGGAGGACGGCGTCATCGTGCGCCACGTCTATCCGCAGGTGCCGCCCAAGGTCGAATACGCGCTGACGCCGCTGGGCCACTCCCTCGCGCCGGTGCTGATCAGCCTGCGCGAATGGGGCGAGGCGTATCGCAGCAACGACCTGTCGCGCGCACCGGCCGCAGTCCCGGACTGCGTGCGTGGCGATACAGTGGCGAGCTGATGGTCGCGCAAGCGCTCCCCGGGAGCGCGAGCACTGGTGTCGGTTCCTTTGGTATCGCATCACCCGACGCCGCTCGGATCTGCACCGCGTTGCGATTTCCGGCGTCGCGTACGGCGAACGCGCGGCAGGCATTCGATCCCGCCATCGGTGAGCAGTGGCCTCAGTCGGCGCGGCGATCGGTCCACGGCGGACAGGCGGCACGCGCCGGCGTGTCCTCGCCGTCCGACACCGACATCGCCGCCGCGCCCTGCAGGCTGGCCTTGGCATACAGCGCGCCGAGGTCGTGGACGCGCAACAGGTGGCGGCGTCGGCTGACCAGGCCGCTGCGGACCCAGCGCTGCAGTTGCGCATTGAGTTTGGAGCGGCTGGCGTTGAGCATCGCCGCCAGGATGCTCTGGTTCGGCGGGAGCGCGACCGTATCGCCGCCGCCCGCGTGCGGCGCCTGCAGTTCGAGTTGATGCAGCACGTAGCGCGCCAGGCGCACTTCCAGGCGGTGCAGGCAGATGCTTTCCAGACTGTCCAGGGTCTGCCGCAGGCGCAGACGCAGCAGCGCATCGATCCGCTGCTGGAACAGCGGCACCGTCATCAGCGCGGCGAAATGGCGGCGCGCGAGTTTCAGCACGCAACTCGGGCCGAAGGCGATGGCGGTGAAGCTGCGCCCATGCTGTTCCAGCAAGGCCTGCTCGTCGACCAGCCCGCCCGGCTCGATGGTGCCGACGATCAATTCCTGCCCATCGGGTCCGTACAGCACCTTGTACAGGCGCCCCTGCACCACCACCCCGACGAAACTGCTGGGATCGTGCTTGAAGAACAGCACGCTTCCCGAGTCCAGGGCGCATTCGCTGGCGTGCGCGAGCAGGTAATCGAGCGCCGACGCGGGCATGCCCTGGAACACGGCCGAGCGCTCCAGCAACGGGCGATGGCGGGCGCCGGCCGCATCCGCGGGCGGGGCGTCGCTGGCGTCGGCCGGCAGGATGCGGTCGGCGCGCTGCAAATCGGCGATTGCAGGAAGGTCCATAGTTCCCCTTCCCTGGGCGCAGGGGGCGTGGCGCCAGGGCCTCGAACGCACCCTGTCGCGGCAGGCCGCCAAGGCGCGTGCCGTTCGAGTGCAGTGGGTCATCAAAGGGCGGCGATGGCCGCGTGGTGATGGCGTCGCTCCGGCCCGTGTCGGGACCGGAGCGACGCGTCCAGCCGGACGGCGCCACGCAGCCGCGTGACGTCGCGCTTGCGGGCTCAACCCTTGCTGTAGGGCGAACCCTGGAACGCCTGCAGCACGGTCAGCAGGCTGGTCAGGTTGTCCGACACGCCGGTCTGGGCGATCTTCTCCGACGCGCCCGCGGCCGCGGTGGTGTCCAGGCTGTACACCTGCATGACGCCCTGGTTGTTCGCCGCCTGCGCCAGCGTGTTCTGCTGCTGCTGCGCGGCGACCGCGTTCTCGTACAGGATGCCGCTGGAGTGCGCCAGGCTCTGGTAGATCGAGCCCATCGCGAAGGCCGGCGCTTCGCCGATGACCTTGACATTGGACTGGGTGACGGCGTCGGTGATCTGGTTGTTGACTGCGGTGGGATAGGCCATGGAACGGTCCTCGTTAGGAAGGGAGTTGCATGGCTAGCGCCGCCTGGCGGCGGCGTTAGCGCGTGTGGCTTACGACTGCTTGAACGCGTTGAGCACGGTCAGCAGGCTGGTGAGGTTGTCGGACACGCCGGTCTGCGCGACCTTCTCGGTGGCGCCGGCGGCGGCGGTGGAGTCGAGGCTGTAGATCTGCATGACGCCCTGGTTGGCCGCGGCCTGCGCCAGGGTGTTCTGCTGCTGCTGCGCGGAGACGGCGTTCTCGAACAGGATGCCGGTCGAGTGCGCCATGCTCTGGTAGATCGACGCCATCGCAAAGGCCGGCGCCTCGCCGATGACCTTCACGTTGGACTGGGTGACCGCATCGGTGATCTGGTCGTTGACCGCGGTGGGAAATGCCATGTGTTCGCTCCTGGTTGGGGTACGGCCCACGCCGTACGATCTCTGAAAACGGGACAGTGCAGAACCTGTGAAACCTGTGCGGCGTTTGTCTCGCCAGCGTCGTCGCGATGCGCGGGCGACGCAGGAACACCGACCGCGATACGCCGCGACCTCGACCGATGCGTGTTGCAACCACTGCGGTGCAGGCCACCTCGCTGCCTCCGCCACCATGCAGTGCGATTCACCCGTACCGCAGGCGAACGGACGATGGCGTGCGACATGCCACCGATTGGATTACCGATGACGCGCAGCTGCGTTCGCTGCCAGGACATGGCGCCATGGCTGGCGCAGGCCGCACGACACAGCCGACGCATGCCACACGCGCCACACGCCACGCATACGTTCGTGCGCAGCAGACACGCGCACACGGCGCGCGCCTCCGCGTGGGATACGCGAAGGCGCCGCCGTGCAGCGGAACGGCTCAGGCAGCCGGAGGCGACGATGGCGCGTGCGGCTCCGCGGCCGGTGCGGCCGACTCGGCCGCGATGAGCCCCTGCGCACGCGCTGCCTCCACCACCGCCTGCATCTGCTGGGCCAAGCTGCCGAACTCGCGTTCGAAGCACGCACGCACTTCGGCCTGCACGAGATTGGCCAGGCGATCGGCGATCTGCGACATCACCAAGTGGTTGCTGCCGCCCTCGCCGCTCTGCGGCGGCCGCAACTGGTTCGGCCGCAACTGGCCCAGCGAGTCGGCTGACTGGACAGCCTTGAGCACCGCCGCTTCGCTGGCCGCGGTGGCCCCGTTCAGCGCGCCCCGGCTGTTCTGCATCGTCTGCTGCATCTGCTGGATCAAGCCTTTCACGCGCTCGCGCTCGGCATCGATCAGCGACGGCGAACTGCCGGCTGTTTCGGCGGCAGGCACTGCCGGCGGTGCGGACGTTTCCGACGCGAAGCGCCGCAGTTGCTCCTCCTCAAGAGGAAGTAGCGGGCGACGCAACCAGTTCTCGGCGAACTGGCGCAGCGTGGCGAAATCGGATGCTTGGTTGTCCTGCATGGCGCTCCCCTGTGCGTGTGGTGAAACCGGTGGTACGAACTACCTTACGTGGACGCGGACTTGCGGCCGCGCATCAGGTCCGCGTACTTGGCGATGCTCTGGTCGATCTTGTCGATGGCGAAGCCGGCGGACTCGGCCTCCAGCGCGCCGGCAGCGGCCGCCACCGCTGCGGCGGCCCCGACCAGCACGTCGGTGGCCAGCACGCCCAGCGCATCCTCGGCGGCCTGCTCCATCTTGTTCTCGGCCAGGTTCTCGGTCATCTGCTTGAGCAGCACGCCCTGGCTGGCCAAGGCCATCTTGCTGACACCGTCGAAGTACACCGCCGCCGATTGCGCGATCAGGCCCGAGGCCTGGCTGATCAGCATGTTCGAGCCGACCACGATCTGCGACGGCGCGTAGGCCATGGTCTCGGCATTGGTGAGCTGCACGGCCTGCACGATCTTGCTGTTGAGCGCATCGCTGGCCGGGCTGGCCGCCGAGGCCTGCGCGAGCATGTGCGTGTTGAGCGTCCTCAACATGGACGGCGGTGGCGGCGGTGGCGGTGGCGAGACCGCGGCCGCAGGCGATGCCGTGGGCGGCGCTGCGCCATCGCCACCTGCCGCTGGTGCGGCGTCGGCGCTGGACTCGGCTGTGCCGGGCGCGGCGGCGGCGGCGGCAGCAGCGGCCGGCGCGCTGTCGCTCGCCGACGCTGTGGCGGACGGGTCGCTCGCCGCAGCCGCAGTGGGTGCTGCTGTGTCATGCACCGCAGCCGAAGGGGCTGCCGATGCGTCGGTCGTCGCCGGTGCCGCCGCAGGCGCGTCCGGCGTCTGCGCCGCAGCCGCGGCCGATGCCGGCGCCGTTGCCGCGCTGGCCGGCGCCGCGGCCGTCGGGGATCCCGGGGGTTTCTTGCTTGCGAAAGGCCACATGCCACTCTCCTGATGGATGGATCGGTGCCCGCCTCAGCCGCCGCGGCGCGGGCCGCGGCGCTGCATCACTTCTCGCCGATCGCCATGATCAGCGCCACCGCCTTGGACACCACGGCGTTGGAGACCTGGTTCAGCGCCTGCTGGCTGTGCACCGCGTTCTGCAACGCCAGCCCGGTGGAGTGGCTGGAGACCTGGTACAGCGAGGCGATCGCCTGGGCGGGCGCCTCGGCGACCACCTTGACGTTGGTCTGGGTGACTGCGTCGGTGATCTGCGAATTGACGAGCGTGTTGTCTGCCATGAGCCTGGTTCCTTGGTGAGTCGCCTGCCGGGGAGGCGCCGCGACGGGGATGGCCGGTGCCACGCCCCGCCGCGGCGCCCGCGATGCCGCGGCCCTGGACGGCCCGGCGTGGAGGGAAAACGCCGCCGTGGGCGGCTTGTGAAACAGCAGCCGACGCGCTCATTCGGCCACCATCGCCAGCCGCAGGCGCTTGCGCAGCAGTTCCACGCGCTTGCGCGCCAGCGGCTGGTTGATGCGCAGCAGGTTGGCGATGGCCGGATACGGCAATTCCTCGACGAAGCGATAGGCGAACAGGCGGCGCTGCTCCCGACTCAGCGCCGCCACCGCCGCCACCACGCGCTCCATCTGCTCCTCCAGCTCGGCGCGTTGCAGGGCGGTCATTGCTTGATCGGCCACGGCGTCCACTTCCTTAGCCTCGGATGGGCGGTCCAGCGGCTCGCCGCCGCCGCGGCGCCGTCGCACCAGGTCCAGGAACACGTGGCGCAGCACCACGAACAGGAATCCCTGCGGATCGGTCATCGCCTCCGGCGAGCGGCGCATGAACAGCAGCGCCTTCACCGCGGTATCCGACAGCAGATCCTCGGCCGCGTCCGCACGCCCATTGGCCAGCCGCAGCGCACGCCGCCGCAGGTCCGGCAGCGTCGCGCGCCAGGCGCGGGTGAACATCTCGTCGGCCTCCACGAATCGCTTGGCGGTTGTGCCTGCCTTTTCCTTTGCCGTCTCCATCGCATGCTCCGAAATCCCGTTGTGCGACGAGTCTCTGTGGCGGTCGGCGGCAATAGCTGTTCCCTGGGTGACAACCGCGGGCGCGATGTACGCGCAGCCGCACGGCGTGTGGGGCGCGCGCGCGCTTTGTCTACGCCTGCATACGGCTGAAGCGGCGGCGCTGCGGTTATGTGGGCCAGTCGCGCAAAAAAATGGGCCCGCTTCACGGACAGCGGGCCCGAATCGTGTCTTGCGGACGGCTCAGCGCAACAGCTTGATCAGCGCCTCCAGCACCTTCTGGTCGCTCAGCGCATGCAGCAAGCGCTGCATGTCCGCCGTGGCCTCGGTTGCCGGCGGCACAGGCGTCGGCGCTGGTGCCGGCGACTGCGACGACGGTGGCGGCGGCTCCTGCGGCGGCGTCGCGGGCGGTGCGGTCGCCGTGCCGGCCGTAGGTGTGGGGGTCGATGTCGGTGCGGGCGCGGTGACGGCCGCACCGACACGCGACAGTTCCGTGTGCCACAGGTAGGCGGCGACGTCGTCCGTCGCCGTCGCGTCCCAGGCGCCGATCATGCCGCTGCCGGCGGCGAACGCCGCACCACGACCACCGAGGCCGGGCCCTTGAAGCCATCCAGCGATTCCAGCCCGAGCAGGCTGCCAGTGACCTCCAGCGCGTTGGTCGGCCCCACCGTGGCGCGCCAGTAGCTCAACGCCAGCCTGCGCAGCAGCGCGGCCATGGTCTGCAGCAGATCCACCTGCAGTTCGTTCTGGTTGCTCGGCAGCAGCTTGTAGATCAACAGCACCAGCATGCGCAGGTATTCGCGCTGCACGCCGGTGTGCTCCACGCCCTGGCCGTCGGCGCCCAACAGGTAGGACCGCCAGTTCTGCACGACCAGCAGCGCACGCACCATGGCCTGGTAGCGCAGCGCTGCGGCCGGGGCGTCGCCGGCGCAGTACAGCACCAGCTTGCAATAGGTGCCGAACAGGAACTCGGCCTGCGCCGGGTCGTAGATCGGCTGCAGCGCCGCCTGCAGTTGCCCCTGCAGATACGCCTGGTTGTTGTTCAGCGTCTCGGCCAGATCGCCGGGCTGCTGGCTGATGGCGATGAACTGGGCGATCTGCGCCCGGTCCAGCCCCTGCGCCTCCATGCTCAGCACCGCATTGCCGACCGCCTCCAGCACGTCGGTGTCGATGTAGCCGTCCAGTTGCCGATAGCCGCGATTGAGCCGGTAGCCCTGCACCGAATCGAACAGCGCCGAGGCACCGGTGATGGCGTTGCTGCCCAGGTTGGTGTCGAAAGCCAGCCACGGGTAGCGTGCGGCCATGTAGCTGCGATAGTAGTAGTCGTGCCCCAGGCGGAACGCGTACAGCGGGTTGTTCTCCACCAGCGCGTGGTAGACGTCGCGACCGCCGTCGAGCGATGGCTGGTCCAGCGCTTCGCTCAGCGCCATCACGTTGCGCTTGGCGTTGTAGCCGGCCAACTCGCGCGACAGCGGTGCGTTGATGTCGAAGCGACGCAGCACGTGGCCGTCGTGACTGAAAGCCGTGTTGCTGAACAACTCCTCGAACAAGCCCTGCGGGGTCGCGGTCCCGCGGGTGGGGCGTGGCGTGGCGCCGCGCTTGCCCTTCGCAGCGTTCCAGGCATCCAGCACGTGCACGGACAGCGCGGCGTAGAAGCGTGCATCCGGGTCGCCGATCTGGTGCAGGTAGTAGCCTGTCACCGAGCGGTTCTCCGCACCGAAACCGCTGCCCTCGCCGCAGTGGATGTGCACGATCGCGCGCAGCGCGCGCTTCCCGCTGCCGCTGCCGAAATTGGCGCTCAGCGCGTTGGCGTTGCGCTGCAGCCAGGTGAACAGTTCGGCGTAGTTGCCGACCTTGTTCTCCGCGCCGAGCAGGTCCAGCCCGACGATGGTCGAATCGCCTTTGCCGTTCCCGGTCAGCAGCGGCGCGATCTTCTTGTCCAGGAAGTCCTTCAGCTTGTCGTCGGCCATGTAGTGGTCGGCCGAATGCACCAGCAGGCGGTAGTCGGTGCCGTACTGGACGTTGTAGTCCTGCGCCAGCTCGGCCAGTTGCGGAATCTCGTCCTCGGTGGCGGCGGCCTGGATCAGCAGCACACCGTCCTCGCGCAGGTAGCCGAAGGTCGACCACACCCACATGCGGTAATCGGCCTTCTGCGACTCGCTCCAGGTGCCGTACTTGGCCGGATCGCCCTGGCAGAGCTGCTTCACGAAATGGCCGCGCAGCTTGTAGGCATCGTCGAACGGGGTGTACTTGCTGGCGCTGTAGAACTTGTTGTTGAAGTAGCGCACCAGGCTGCGCAAGTTGGCGTCGGGCCCCTCCGCCGAGGCCAGGGCCGGGGCGACGATCTCGGCGTCCACCAGCGTGTAGAGCATGGGCGATTGCGGCGGCAGCGCCAGTTCGCTGCGCACGTAGCCGTACTCGGCGGCGATCACCTGGCAGGCGATGTAGATGTTCTCCGCCACGCATTCAGCACGTTCGTACTCGGTGCGGTCGCGCTTGGCCAGCAGCTTTGCGAAGGGATTGCTGCCGCGCTCGCTCATCAGCGTCAGCGCATAGCGGAACAGCAGCAGCTCGCCCTTGGCCGACGCATGCGGATCGTCGGCATAGAAGCGCTGTGCCAGCAACTGCGCCAGCGATGGCCGCGTGTCGTCCAGGGCCTTGCGCTGGGTCGGCAGGATGCCGGTGAAGTGGCTGTGGAAATCGCAGACGTAGCGGTTCAGTTGAGTCTGCTGTGCAAGCTTGAAATAGGCCATGGCGGATCCTTGAAGGGAAGAGAACGGCAGCGGCAGCCGCCGCCCGGGAACAGGGCCGCAGCCCGGTTTGCAGGCGCTTTCCGCGGCGCGCCGACGTCGCCATGCGGAAGCGGGGAAGGACGCGCTTCGCGCGGCGGCGAAGATCGGCAAGACGCGCAGACAGCTACGCCACGGCCGTGGACCGGCGCGAACACGCGCAACGCGCGCAGCAACGCCTGCGAGGTCAACGGCGCACTGCGCGCATCCCAGGACGGCGCCAGGGCCACCGCCAGGCAGGCCAGGGTCACGCACATGCCCTGGCGCAGACGCGCCCACTGCCGCAGCCGTCGACGCTGTTCGGACGACAGGGCACGGAACCGGGATGCACCTGCTCGATCGGGCATGGCGTTGCTCCACGATGACGGGACCACCCCGGCGGCTCGACCGCAGCGCGTCGGCGGCACGGCACGCGCCCCGGATGGAGGGCGACACCCCTCTAAACGTGGCCGCGGCGGAGGCGTGAATGCGGCGCGTGTCGGATGCAATCGCACGAAGGCACAGGAAACGCGGCACGCGCACGCGGTGCGTGCCTCCAGATCGGCACGCGGTGCATGTCGTGTGCTATCGCGTGTCCTTGCGGCGCAGGTTGCGACCGTCGGAGCGGCGTGCGGCCGTACCCTCACCCCCGCCCCTCTCCCGGGGGGAGAGGGGAGTGGTGTGTCGTCGAGTCCGGGGCCGCAGCGACGTGCTCGCCGCAAACGCAGCGCAGCGCTGCAATAAAAAAAGCCGCACCTGACATCGCCGGGCGCGGCTTCGGTGGCGTGTCGCGGGCTGGGATCAGCGCGTGGCGTTAGCGCCCACGTTGAACAGCTGGAACGCGCGGATGTGCGCGGCATCGACGCTGGACAGGATGTTCAGGCGCACGCGCGAGGTGGTGACCGCGGGGAAGCGATCGATCTTCATGTGGCCGACCGCCTGCGCATGCGCCACCTTGATCCAGGCGCCGTCGCGGAACACTTCCACGGCGTACTTCTGCACCAGTTGGCCATCGTTGCGCCATTCCATCGACATCGCCTTATCGAAGGTCACCGGCTGCTTGAACTGCAGCTCCAGCGTGGCGTGGTGCGAGCCGTCCGACGTGCTCCAGAAGATGTCGCGGTCGCTGTCCACCGCCGCGGCGATGCCGTCGTCGTTCTTGAGCCGGCCGCGCACCAGGTTGCGGTCGGCGCCTTAGCGCGCCTGCAGCGCCTGGCCCATTCCTGCGGCCACTTCTCGTCGGCCTCGGGCAGCAGGCCGCGCTTGTCCGGGACGATGCCCAGCCAGCTGGCCGCCGCGGCCGACGCTGTCTTCCCGGATCTGCACCAGTTCGTCGACGCTCTTGAGCGCCTGGTCGCTGTTCGGGTGCCAGAACCACTGCAGCCTGCGCAGAGGCGTGTCCACCTCGGCCGGGCGCCAGCGCAGGTCGCCGCGGCGATCGATGGTGTTCCAGTTCTCGCCCTCGATCACCCCGGCCGCGTTGCCGACCCAGCGCACGTCGCCGTACTCGAACAGCGCGGTGCCGGCGAAGACCCGGCGAGCAGCGGTGGCGCGGCCAGCACGGCCAGGCCGAATACGGCCAGCCAGCGGAGCGGACAGAGCGGACGGTCCGGCATTGCGATTCCGCGCAATCGTCGGTCGGGCAGGCAGGCGGCGTTACCGCTGGTGTCAGCATATGGTATTTAATTGATGTTAAATAGGTATCCCCATTTGCGGGCCAGGACCGTACCACATGATGTCGCCTTCGCTGTTCCCCCTGCTGTCGCTGTTCGCGGTGCGCGCCATCGCCGGTCCGGCCGCCGTCGCCCCGCCGCAGGTGCCGCCCTCGCCCATCGTCTACAGCGAATTCGTCAACGCGCAGGCGCCGACCGCGCAGTGCCACGCCTCCACCCTGGTGGAAACCCGCGACGGCCTGCTCGCGGCCTGGTTCGGCGGCCGCCACGAGGGCGCCGACGACGTCGCCATCTGGGTGGCTCGCCGTGACGCGCACGGCTGGCAACCGGCGCAGCGCGTGGCCGACGGCGCGCAGCCGCAGGGCAAGCCGTTGCCGACCTGGAATCCTGTCCTGTTCCAGCCTGCGCAAGGGCCGCTGCGGCTGTTCTACAAGGTGGGTCCGGACCCGAAGCGCTGGTGGGGCATGCAGACCACGTCCAGCGACGGCGGCCACCACTGGTCCACGCCCGAACGCTTGCCCGACGGCATCCTCGGCCCGATCAAGAACAAGCCGGTGCAGTTGCCCAGCGGCCGCATCCTCAGCCCCAGCAGCAGCGAAGACGCCGGCTGGGTGGCGCACATGGAATGGTCCGACGACAACGGCACGCACTGGACCCGCGGCCCGGCGATGAACGACCCGGCCAGGATCGGCGCGATCCAGCCCAGCGTGCTGCTGCACAAGGACGGCCGCCTGCAGGCGGTGGGCCGCAGCCAGCAGAACCACGTGTTCAGCACCTGGTCGCGCGACAACGGCCGCACCTGGGAACCGATGACCCTGCTCGACCTGGCCAATCCCAATTCCGGCACCGACGCCGTGGTGCTGGCCGACGGCCGTTCGCTACTGGTCTACAACCCGACCGAGGCCGGCAAGGACTGGTGGGACGGCCGCGGCGTGCTCGCCGTCGCGCTGTCCGACGATGGCCAGCACTGGACCCGCGTGCTGACCCTGGAAGACAGCCCCAAGGACGAGTTCTCCTACCCCGCGGTGATCCAGACCCGCGACGGCAAGGTGCACATCAGCTACACCTGGAAGCGCACGCGCATCAAGCACGTGGTGCTGGATCCGAAGCGATTGAGCGGCACGCCCGCAGCGGGCGCGTCACGCTGACCTCGCTGCGGTCGCGCGCCGCGCACCACCCATCAGCGGTGGTCTGCGCGGTGGAGCCTCCCCCAAACCGCCGCCCCGCGTAGGAGCGGCTTCAGCCGCGACACACGAATCTCGTCACCATCCGCCGCACCGCTGCGATCCGATGCTCACCACGCATCGGCGGCGCCCTACTCTGCCAGCAACGCCACCATCCGCCGCACCCGCGCCACATCGGTCTGCATGCGATCGCCGCCCAGGCTGCGCACATGCGGATGCGGCGATGTCGCCCGCGATGCCAGCGGCCCACGCGCCGAGCCATGGAACTCGCGCGCGCCGGTGCGCGCACGCAACTGCGCCAGGTTGGCTTCGGTGACGCCAGACCCCGGCATCACGCTCAGGCGCGCACCGGCCTGCTGCACCAGCTCGGCGATCAGGTCGGCCCCCTCTTCCGCGGTCTCGCGCGCACCGGAGGTCAGCACCCGCTCGCAGCCCAGCGCGATCACATCCTCCAGCGCACGCCGCGGATCGGCACTGACATCGAAGGCGCGATGGAAGGTGACCCCGAGCGGCCCGGCCGCGGCGATCAGCTCGCGCATCGTTTCCTTGTCCACCTCGCCGTCCGCGGTCAGCGCGCCGAGCACCACGCCGTCGCAGCCCAGGCGCACGCACTGCTCCACGTCGCGACGCATCGCCTCCACCTCCGCCGCGTCGAACACGAAATCGCCGACCCGCGGACGGATCAGCACGTACAGCGGAATGCGCAACCGATCGCGCACCGCCGCCAACGTGCCGAACGACGGCGTCAGCCCACCGCCATCCAGGCCGCCGCACAATTCCACCCGCATCGCCCCACCGTCCTGCGCGGCCAGCGCCGAGCCGATCGCATCGGCGGCCACTTCCAAGCCCATCGGCACGCTCCCGCTCATGCCGCCGGCGCCGCGAAATGGCTCTGCCCGGGCAGCAACAGATCCTGCCGCTGCGCATCGCAGACCGCATAACTGAAACCGGGTTGGATCGCGAACGCACCGACCTCGCCGCGCTTGTTCATCGCCAGGAACCCCACCTGCAGGTCGCGGGTGAGTTCCGGCTTGCGCCGCACGATGCGCATCACCACCTCGCGGCAGGCCTCGGCCGGGCTCTTGCCCTGCCGCATCATCTCCACCACCGCGAAACTGCCGACGTTGCGGATCACCTCCTCGCCGACGCCGGTGGAGGTCGCACCGCCGACCTCATTGTCCACGTACAACCCCGCCCCGATGATCGGGCTGTCGCCGACCCGGCCGTGCATCTTCCAGGCCATGCCGCTGGTGGTGCAGGCCCCGGACAGGTTGCCATGCGCATCCAGCGCCAGCATGCCGATGGTGTCGTGGTTGTCCTTGCCGCCGGGCAACGTGCCGCGGCGATAGGCGCGATTCTCGATATTGGCCTCGGGCGCGTAGTGGGAGGTCTTCAGCCACTCCTTCCACGCCTGTTCCGACTCAGGCGTGAGCAGCTTGGTGCGCTCGAAGCCCTGCGCCAGCGCGAACTGCAGCGCGCCATCGCCGACCAGCATCACGTGCGGCGTCTTCTCCATCACCCGCCGCGCCACCGAGATCGCATGCACGATGTCCTCCAGCGCCGCGACCGACCCGCAGCCACCGGTGTGATCCATGATGCAGGCATCCAGCGTGACCCGCCCATCCCGGTCGGGATACCCGCCCAGCCCCACCGTGTGATTGTCCGGATCCGCCTCCGGCACCCGCACACCCGCCTCCACCGCATCCAGCGCCGCGCCACCGCGCGACAGCACCTGCCATGCCGCTTGGTTCGCGGCGACGCCAAAGTCCCAGGTGGAGATCACCCGTGCTGCGCCCTTTGGCAGGGGGCCGACACCGGCCTTGGCTTGCACCTTGGCCACGGCGGCGCGCGCGCCCGGCAGCACACCGCCCAACCCGGCGGCCAGGGCGCCGAAGGCGGCGGTTTTCAGGAAGTGGCGGCGTTGCGGCATGGGAGGCTCCGGCGTTGGGAGGGCGCGCGGGAGGGGGGCGCGTGGCCTTACATCATGCGGCAGAGTGGGATGGGATTGAATGGCCTGCTTGTTGTCAGGGAGTAGCTTGGCCCGCTCGCTCCTGCAGGATTGCGTGGAAGCAGGCCTGGCCTTTCATCAGACGCAAAGGCGTGTCCCCATAGTCGTCCTGTAAGTTGATATCGGCGCCATGCCTTAAAAGAAGCTTCGCAACCTCAGAATGGCCCCATCTGACAGCATAGTGAAGAGGCGAAGAACCAATACCGCCTTTGATGTCGATGTTTTTTACGAACGGGACAAAAAGCTCGACCACCTTAAGATCACCATCCATTGCCGCAATGTGCAACGGCGTATCGCCATCCATCCCGGGACTCTTAGGCCCGCTTACCTCGCAATCCTCGAACATTGCCAACTGCCTGAAAGCGGAAAGCGCAGCCTCCAAATCATACGAGCCATTCATTTACTACGCTCGCACTCATAACCACAAAGCTTCCACCGCCAATGTAAGGCCCGATGATCAATATTCATCCATCGAAATGATGATGGTCCTCGCATAGCCCTCAAAATCAAGATAGAGATGCGCTGGCCGTGGATGCCGGGAGAGTTGGCCGATGAGGTCGGCAAGATGACGAGCAGCATCCTCGCCGATGCGCCAGATGACGCCGATAGGCGAGTCGCTCGCTGTTGAGGCGCAGGGTAACTCGTGTCGCTGCAACATGATTTCTACACCCTCGCATGATGGCACTATCGAGGACACAAGCATCTGCTCTGGACGTGAGATCCAAGCATGGAGGCCTGCACTAAATGACTGCATATCCAACGCAGACCCCATGACGATCAATACATTGGCACTTTTGAAATCATCCCGAAATTCAGTTCGCATTGTGGCCACGTGCCGCAGAAGTCCGCCTCAGTCAACTCGTATTTGAGCATGCACTTCATTGCAACCAAAAAAAGCGAAAACTTTATAGCTTTTTCACGCCTTAACCCAAGGCCTAAAATATATAAAGGCCGCCATTACTGCCACAAGCAACCCATCAAGCACAAGCAACCACATATCATGCAGAGGCGTTCCACTCGCATACATCATCTTGGCAATGGCCGCTCCAGATAAGCAACCAATCAATGGCGGCAAAATAACTGCCCCATACTTCATCTTCATAGAAAAATGCAGAGTGAGAAGACCTAATATTAAAACTATAGGCAATGACAAAAAGTACCAAGCACCAAAAATAACAACCGCATGAAGAAAACTTTCAGACTGACTAGGAGTTACAGCAAGTGCAACACCCCCCGGCATGAGGGCAGCAACGAGAAGCGATAGAGTCGCCCTGCGTACATCCATAGCTAAGAACATCCGCAACTAGGTGAATTTTCGTCAATAAATCCCTGCATTTGATCTCCCCACACGAGCTCATTTACGACCCAATTGATCATTGCACCATTCATACTTTTGTCATGCTGAACAGAGCTCGTGCCCTCCCCATAGGTATGAGCAACTCCGTTAGTGACCGTACGCGCAACGTAACCAGGATCAAAAAAACTACCTGGAGCAGTAATGTTCACAACTACGGGCTGGCCAGTCCGCAAATCGGTCGTCAAATAGCTAGTTACAAAATTAGAAACAGGCAAGTAAGGAACTCCAGCGTCGTTCCTCTTTGTCCCAGATGATGTAGCAGGCCTAGCATTAGGTGATGGAGTCGGATGCTTTATGAGGTCCTGCATTACGCCGTTCGCATTCGCACATCCTATTTTGCGCCTGACGTCATAATGATGGTACATCCACTCGCTGCCGTTAAAATCCTTCCAACCAGGGGGAGTTGGCAAGCTAAAAGAAGGACCACCAGGATAATCACAGCGCGTGGTACCGTTTACTGAGCTACAGGCTAGCCCCATGGGATCGATAGAGGCCATCGGCCTTGAGCCGATGTAGCCATAAGTCGAAATCCCGCCATTTAACCCAATCGGATCACTCTGCACATACCGTCCCGTGCCCGGCTCGTAGTCACGGAAGTAGTTCTGGTTGAGCCCACTCAGCGCGTCATAGCGCTGCCCCGGGAAGCGCATGTCGAACACGAAGGCCGTGCCATCCTTGTCCGGATCCTGGTCCGGCGCGGTGGCACCGAAGGCCTCGCCCTTCAGGTCCCAGCGCCAGATCGCCACGTCGCGGACCGGGTCGATCACCGCACGCGGGGTGCCCAGGTGGTCCGGCTGCACGTAGCGCAGCGTGGTCTTGGCCAGCACGCCAACCGGCAGGTCATCCAGCCAGATCGCCTGCTGTACGACTGCGCCGTTGTTGTCGTAGTCGCCCAGCCAGTGGCCGCTCTCGTCGTACAGCGTGTAGACGTTGGTCTTGCCCACCCGCCGCACCTGCTCGCCGCGGCCGTTGTAGGCGTAGTTCGCCACGGTGGTGCCACTGCGCTTGACCTGGGTCAGTCGGCCGTTGGCGCCATACACGTATTGAACAGCGGTGCCGCCGATCGCAGTGGTGTTGCCGGCTGCGTCATAGCTGCGCGTGGTACCGGCCACACTGCTCAGGCGGTGGCTGGTGGTCGGATAGCTGTAGGTCTGCGTGCTGGTATTGACCTTAGCGCTGAGGCGGTTGCCGGTGGCGTCGTAGGTATAGCCGTCGATCACCGTGTCGGTCGGGCCGTCCTTGAACGCGGTCAGCCGCCCCAGCGGGTCGTAGTCCAGTTTGACCACCGGCGCGGTGTTGCCCGGCGCGGTCAGTGCGCTGAGATTGCCGACCGGGTCGAAGGCGAAGCCCACCGCCAGGCCATCGCTGCGGGTATCGTTGACCGCCAGCGGGCGATAGTCCTGATCCAGCACGCGCTGCATCGGACGGCCGTTGCCGTAGGTCCAGCCGGCCACCGGGCCGAACGGATAGTAGGTGGCCTGATTCAGCAGCACCTGGCGCGTGCCGCCGGGCGGGGTCACGCCGACCTCGGTGGTCTGGCCCTGGGCGTTGCGCACATAGTCCACCACCGCCCCATCCGGGTAGGTCAGGCGGCTCAGCTGCCCGGCCTTGGTGTAGGCGTAGCGGACCACGAACACCTTGCCGTTGGTGGTCTGCACCTTGCGCACCAGATCGCCGAAGCGGTCGTAGCAGTAGTCGGTGCTACCGCTGCCGTCCTGCATCCGGGTCAGGCGGCCCACGGCGTAGGTCTCGCCGCTGGCGCAGGTGCTCTGGCTGACGTCGTAGGTGTAGCTGACGTTGAGGCTGGTGGTCGGATAGGTGACCTGGGTCAGCCGATTCAGCGCGTCGTAGCCGTAGCTGGTCTTGATGTTGCGCGCATCGGTCTGCGTCGCGCGGTTGCCGGCGCTGTCGTAGGTATAGGTCGTGCTGCCGGTGTCCGGGCTGGTGAGCTTGATCAGGTCGCCCAGGCCGTTGTAGGCGTAGGTGGTGTCCAGGCCCTTCGGGTCGGTGACCTTGGTGAGGTTATCCAGGGCGTCGTAGCCGAACTTGGTTTCGGCGGCGATGCCGCCCACGTCCTGCAGCGTGCGCGCCAGGCGGTTGAGCGGGTCGTAGTCGTTCTGGGTGGCGTGACCGAGCGCGTCGGTGACGGTCTTGGTGTTGCCGTTGGCGTCGTAGCCGAAGTCGGTGGGGTCGCCCTGCGCGGTGGCCTGCGTGGCCAGTTGGCCAAGCTGGTTGTAGATCCGAGAAAGCGTGCGCTTGAGCGTGCCCGAGGCGTCCTTGGTGTCTTCCTTGAGCCGGTTGCCGGCATTGTCCAGGGTGTAGTGGATGGTGTTGCCGGCGTTGTCGGCGATATCGGTCAGCCGGTGCGCTGCGTCGTAGGTGAAGCGGGTGAACGCGCCATCGGGTTGCGTCACCTGCTTGACCAGGCCGGTCGGCCAGTAGTCGATCGCGGTGATGCGATCGTCGCTCTCGCTGCTGTCGTCGGACCCGCGCACCTTGCTGGCGGTCAGCCAGCCGCGCGGGTGATAGGTGAAGTCGGTGACCACGCCGTTGGCGTCCTTCGCCGACAACACGCGCCCGGCGCCGTCGTAGGCCAGGTACTCCGTGACCTGGCCGAGCGCATTGGTCACCTTCCACAGGTCGCCCTTGCGGTGCGGGCAGATGGTCGGGGACGTCGCACAGGCGCTGTCGTCGCTGGGGTAGTAGGTAAAGCTGGCGGTGTCGCTGACGTCGGTGCGCGCGCCATCGACCTGCTTTAGAAGTCCCAACTTCGGACAATTACTTGAACCATCAGCCAGGTCGCTATCGGTGCAATAGGTATAGGCAACCTGTCGGACACCAGCGGGCGCACTTGCCATCGAACCGCAGACATAGGCGGAAGCAGCCGAAACAGACACATCGTACTGACAGCGGAAAGTCACCCGCCCTGCAGCGTAAACTGCACGAGAAAGAGACGTTGTTCCACTTCCCTCGCTCCCTTGCTGCGCCACGACCTGATTCTCCGAGTCGCGAGTAAGGGTTTGAGATCTTTGGTAAGACGTACCAACCCCCTCAGTCACAGTGCTCGAAGAGGCACCTTGGTCATCCAAAGAATCCTGATAGCTGAATTGAATGGAGTTCCCTAACCTATCCGTAATGGAGACGGGCCGCCCTGCATCGAAACTCATTGCCTTGGTCCCATCAGGGCCACTGATGGCTTCGATCTGGCGGAAAAGGCCTTGCCCGAACTGATATGTATAGCTCGCGCCATTAGGCTGTAAAACTTGTGCGCTACTGGCGCCAGAGTAGGTGATAGAGGTCGTTTCCACCTCCGCTCCGCTTGCATGCAGGCTGCTGCCCGCCACCCGCCCATCAGTTGCATAACTGAAGGTCGCGTATCGAACGCCATCTTCTTCAATACCAGTCAGCAGGTGCGCACGCCCCGCAGGCGCATGCCCGGACTCTCCGTAACGGTAAGCCCGAACGCTGCCGTCAGAACGGGTGACACTCACTAGATTTTGAGCGTCATCATAGTCATATTTAACATAACTCCCATCATCCAATACCACTTTATCGAGAAGCTCATTGCGATAACTAAAAGATAGGGTATGCCCAAGCCCATCTACGGCCTTAATCAGACGCCCACTTGAATATTTAAACTCAATATCAAACGCCGAAGATGCACTGGATTTGATAGATGCCAGACGACCTTCAGAATTGTAGATGCGTCGCTCACCGTCTGCAGTTACTAACGTCCAAATCCCACTTTGCGAATGCAACATCATATCGCTGGCGTTACGGCGGCCTCGATACTCACCATTGCCTACTTCTTTGAATTGTTCAAAAAATCCGTCATGGGTCGTCAGATATGTGCCCTGATAGCCAAGCAGATCAGAGAATGAATGACTCCAACCTGGCGCCATCCCTAATCCCGACTGAAGTTGTTGGAGTGAATGGTAGAAGCGCTGAAAAGGCTTACCGGCAAAAATAAGATCATCCTCGCGCCTGAACTTGTCGCCAGTTGCGGGAAGGCAAGGATTTGCATTGACTGCACAAGACTGGGTCTGATCGATACCCTTAGCATAAATTATCGGCGCATCTCCATTCTGACAGAGATAAGGATACTCGGCGACGAAATCTGGATTTCCTGTATTGTTGTAGGCAGCATTGAACGCGTTGACCGGCGCAAGCCCGGCAGGACATGAATAGACCTGAGCCTTGACAAGCATCAACTCACGCGGAGAAGGAGTGGGGTCACTCCAGCCCGGGCAAGACATATTAAACTTAAACCACTTACCCCCGGGCGCATCGAAACTGAGTAGCCCCATACCACTGTAATAAGGCTCGCTTTTAACATAAGGCTCGCCATAAGCGCCTTCTATGCGCGTGTCAGAAATCGTGCAATCAGGCCATTGATGACGATAGAAGCTGAGATATCCATTAATCATCTCATTTTCGTCGGCACACATGCTTTTTAACAGCGGCTCGCCATTAGCAGCACAAATACTTGGATTGGTCCCTTCACTACCGGCACCACCAATCAGATAGCCAGGCGGACTGATGTAGCGAGGCGGTTGACGCCTTACTTTGTAATAAATTTGATAGGACGGGGTTGCTGAAGCACCCTCGGTAATGAGCGTTTTATCGCGCACAAGATAAGCGCCATAAGGCAGCATCGAACGCATCTCAGCCTCGGCTTCATCCAACGAGCCAAAACAAGACTGATAACAATATTGCCCCACTGCCTGCGCCTCTGCCGAAGGCGGAACAAGACAGCACATCCCGCCCATAAAAATACTGAACAGGAAAGGCAAAAATCCACGCATAATCCAGCTCCATTAGAACATCAGTTCAAGAGGCATGTTCAAAAATCGACCGAGCGAAAAGATAACTTCGCAACAGTCTGCTAACCGCTTGCCGACTTCAGAAAGTTCGGCAAAAAATCCAACAGTGTCGTGTAGCAAGCAGTTTCGGAGTTATGAAACCGCCGCAAACCGCTCCACCACCATCCCCTCGATCGCCTCCAGATCCGGCAGCAAGGCGCTCTGCTCGCCCAGCAGCACGCGCATGTGTACGCCGGGCGGGAGGGTTTCTTCGGAGGCGTCGGCGAGCAGGCCGTCGCGGGGGACGGAGATCAGTTGCGGGAAGGATTGGGTCAGCAGCGCCACGTACGGCAGGTCGGGGTTGCCGCCCAGGGCCTTGAGCACGACGATCTTGTTGTTGGCGGCCACGATCTCGGCGCCCAGGCCGGTCAGGCGGGCGAAGGAGACCAGCGGCACTTTCCAGCCGTACCAGGCGATCTGGCCGAGCAGCCAGTGCGGGGCGTCGGGCAGCGGTTCGACCGGCACGCGCGACATCACTTCGGCAATGGTGGCGTTGGGCAGCAGCACGCGCTCGCTGCCGGCCAGGATGAGGACACCGCGGATTTCGTCGTTGCTGGCGTAGCTGCTCATGGAGTGACTTCGTCCTGAAAGCGGAAAAAACGCGCGATGCGGGCGCAGCGGTGAATGGCGTGTGCCGCCTCGCTCAGCCGCTCCACCGCGCGGTCAAGGCCTGGGCCAGTTGCGCCGGATCGCCGCCGGGATGGCCCTGCAGGATCAGCTGCGCGCCGGCGGCGGGGTCGTAGCAGCCATCGCCGGACTGCCCGGCCACCCAGGCGCCCTGCGCGGCCAGCGCCAGCACGGCCTCCACCTGTTGCGGGTCGCTGCCGCTGAGCAGCAGCACCGCGCTGTGCGCGGCCGGCAGGCCAGCCACCACCGAGGCGCCGGCGTCCTGGGCGACGAAGCGCAGGCCCGCGGTGCCGTGCACGCCGACGTCGTCGGGCAGGATGTAGACATTGCCGGGAACGACCGGCTCGCCGGCCTCGGCCAGCAGCACCGGCAGCGCGGACACGCGCGCGATCTGCTTGACCAGGTTGCCGTAGCGGCCACCATCCAGGCGCAACTGCACCAGCAGCGGCAGCGGGAAACTCTCCGGCAGCGCGGCGAGCAGGCGGCGGATCGCGTCGGGGCCGCCGATGCCGGCCATCACCAGCACCGCACCGCGCGCGGCGGCGCCTGCACCGGCGCCGCTCGTGGACGCGGGTTCTTCGGACTCCAGCGCGACCAGCGACAGGCCCTCGGTGGAGAACTGGGGGATGTGCTGCGGCGCGCGCGGCGCAGCGGCGAGCAACGGCGCATCGTCGTCGACCAGCGACCAGGCACTGGCCGGCAGCGCGGCGGGTGTGGCGGAGGACGCAGCCGGTGTCGCACCGACGTGCGGCGCAGCCGGCTGCGCAGACGCTTCGCTGGCGGCGGCTTCGGCGCGTGCGAACTGCAGGTCCTCGAAACCGGGCGCGACGTCCGCCGGCGGCTGCCAGGCATACATGCCGTCTTCCGGCGCGGCCTCCGCGAAGCCGGCAGCTTCGTCGACGTGCAGGCCGATCGGCGCGTCGTCGTGCAACTGCGCCGGCGTCGCCGGCAGGCCCGGCTCCGGCTGCAGGCCGGTCTCGGTCTCGCGGCCGGGCGGCAGCACGTCCTGGTGACCCTGCAGCTTGGCCGCCAGGTGCCGCGCCCAGCGCTGCGCCTCCCAGCCTTCGCGGCGCGCGGCCAGTTCGGCCTCGTCGAAGATCACGGTGACGCCGGGCAGCGCCAGCGCAGCATCCAGCCGCTCCAGTGCGTCCTCGATCGCCGGCTCCAGCGCGATCAGTACCGCCGCCGGCGCAGCGTCGGACAGGGTCTGGGCGTCGATCGCACCGGGGTCGTCCTCCAGCACGATCGCCGCGCCGACCAGGTGCAGCGCTTCGCGCAGGCGCTCGCGCGCCTTGCCGGGACGGGCCAGCAACGCGACCGGCGTGGAGGTAGCGTCGCCGTCATTCGCGAACACGGGCGATCCCCAGCAGGTCGTAGACGTTGCGCATCAGATCCAACTCTTGGTAAGGCTTGCCGAGATAGCGCTGCACGCCCAGTTCGAAGGCGCGCTGGCGGTGCTTTTCGCCGCTGCGCGAGGTGATCATCACGATCGGCACGGCGGCGTAGCGCGGATCGGCGCGCATGGCGGTCGCCAGTTCGTAGCCGTCCATGCGCGGCATCTCGATGTCCAGCAGCATCAGGTCGGGCACGCGCTCTTCCAGGCGCTCCAGCGCCTCGACGCCGTCGCGCGCGGACACCACGTCGAAGTTGTGCCGCTCCAGCACGCGGCCGGTGACCTTGCGCATGGTCAGCGAGTCGTCGACCACCATCACCAGCGGCACGCGCCGCTGTTCGGTCGGCGCGGCCTCCACCACCGGCCGCTGCGGCTGCGCCAGGAAGCGACGCACCAGCGGGGCGATGTCGAGGATCACCACCACGCGGCCGTCGCCGGTGATGGTGGCGCCGTAGATGCCGGGCACCGAGGCGATCTGCAGGCCGACCGGCTTGACCACGATTTCGCGGTTGCCGAGCACCTGGTCGATCGCCACTGCCGCGCGCAGGTCGCCCGCGCGCACCAGCAGCAACGGCACCTGCGCCTGGCCTTCGGCGCGCGCCGGCGCCTGCCCGACCAGCGAGCCGAGGTCGTGCAGGGCGTATTCCTCGCCGCTGTAGCGGTAGCCGCCGGTGCCGGCCTCGAAGCGTTCGCGGCCGATGCGGCCGATGCCGCTGACCGAGGCCACCGGCACCGCGAAGGTGGTCTCGCCGATCTGCACGAACACCGCCTGGGTCACCGCCAGGGTCTGCGGCAGGCGCAGGGTGAAGGTGACGCCCTCGCCGCGCACCGAGTGGATGTCCACCGAGCCGCCGAGCTGGCGCACTTCGTTGCGCACCACGTCCATGCCGACACCGCGGCCGGCCAGCTGGCTGACCTGGTCGTAGGTGCTGAACCCGGGTGCGAAGATCAGCGCATCCAGTTCGTCGTCGGACAGCACCGCGTCGGCGGCGATCAGCCCGCGCTGCTCGGCGCGGCGACGGATCGCCTCGCGGTCGAGCCCGGCGCCGTCGTCGGCCACTTCCAGCACGATTTCCGAGCCTTCGCGGCGCAGGCGGATGGCGATGTTGCCCTCCTCCGCCTTGCCTGCGGCGCGGCGCTGTTCCGGCGTTTCCAGGCCGTGCGCGACCGAGTTGCGCAGCATGTGCTCCAGCGGCGCGACCATGCGGTCGAGCACGTTGCGGTCGAGTTCGCCGTGGGTGCCTTCCAGGCTCAGGTGCACCTGCTTGCCGGTCTCGCTGGCGGCCTGGCGCACCACGCGCCGCAGCCGCGGCACCAGGCCATCGAACGGCACCATGCGCGCGCGCATCAGCCCGTCCTGCAGCTCGGAACTGACGCGCGACTGCTGCTGCAGCAGGCCGTCGTACTGCCGCGCCAGGTCGTCGAGCACGCCCTGCAGGCCGCCCAGGTCGGCCGCGGACTCGTTGAGGGCGCGGCTGAGCTGCTGCAGCGTGGAGAAGCGGTCCAGTTCCAGCGGGTCGAAGCTCTGCTCGGCCTGATCCTGTTCGCGCTGGTAGCGGGCGACGATCTGCGCCTCGGTTTCCAGGTCCAGGCGCCGCAACTGGTCGCGCAGACGCGCATTGGTGCGGTCCAGTTCGGCCATCGCGCCGCGGAACGCGCCCAGCTGCTGCTCCAGCCGCGAGCGGTAGATCGCCACTTCGCCGGCGTGGTTGACCAGGCGGTCGAGCAGGTCGGCGCGCACGCGCACCTGTTCCTGCATCGGCCGGGCGATCGTCGACTCTTCGTCGAGCGTGCCCTCCACCGGCAGTGGTGCCGACAGTGGCGCCGCCACGGCCGCCAGGGCGGCGGCAGCCGGCGTGTCCTCGGTCGCCGCGACCGGCACCACAACCGCGGTGTCGGCATCGCCGATGGCGGCAGGCGCCTGCCCATGCGCGCGCGCGTCGAACGCGCCGATCAGGTCCTGCGGCATCGCCACCGCGCGGTGGTTGCCGGTCAGGGTCAGCAACTGGTGCAGGCGGTCGAAGCCACGCTCCAGCAACTGCACGTCCTGGCGGTCGAGTTCGGTGCGATGCGCGGCCACCACCTCCAGCAAGGACTCGATGCCATGGCCGAGATCGCCGATCGCATTGATGCCGGCCATGCGCGCGCCACCCTTGAGCGTATGCAGGTCGCGCTGCAGGCCGCCGAGCACGTCGCGGTCCTGCGGTGCGGCGCGCAACTCAGCGATCAGGCGGTCGCAATGGTCGAGCAGGTCCTTGCCTTCGTCGACGAAGATATCGACCAGTTCGCGATCGAGGTCGGCGAAATCCAGCGGGCCGAGATCGACGGCCGACAGATCGGTCCGCGCGGGATCGGCCGCGGCCTGCGCTGCGTCGGTGTCGGACGGCGCGGATGCCGTGGCCTCCGGCGCGTGCTGGTGGTGTTCTTCATGGATATCGCCGGCGGACGCCGTGTCGGCATCGGCCGCCGTGGTCGTGTCGTCCTGACCGACGGCGTCCTCGGGCGCGTGGTGCGCTTCGTCGAACGCGGCGTGATGCGCGTCCGTCGCCGCTTCGCCGTCGGACGGCGTCGCGTGTGCGGCGTGCTCCGCTTCGGCGGCGTCGTCGTGCGGCGCGCCATCACCCGCATCACCGGTCGGCGCGACGTGTTCCGCATCCGCTTCGGCGTCGGTGTGTTCGCCCACCCTGTCGGTGGCGAGAGACGCCGCATCGCCCTCGTGCGTTGCGTCCTCCGGATGCGCTGCGGCATCCGGCGTCGCGTCGCTGTGCTCGGCGGCGGACCCGGTATCGTCGTTGGCCGAGGCCACGCCATCGTGGCGCCAGCCGCTCGACGGCGCCAACGGCTGCTGATGCAAGCCGATCGCAGGGGCGTCCTCGTTGAACTGTTGCTCGTGCGCTTCAGCGGTGTCGTCCGCGGGCGCGTCGGCGGCGCCATGCGCGGCCTCGTCATCCGCTGCCTGCGGTTCCTGCGCATGTGCATCGTGGATGTCGTCGGCCGGCGTTTCGGTCGCCTGGTCCGTGGCATCGCCGTCGACTGCCATGTGATCTGGCGCCTGCGCATCGTGCGCGTGCTCGGCGTCATCCTGGGTGTCGTCCGCGTGCGCATCGGCCGCGTGGTCTTCGGCAGCGCCGTCGGCCGCCGGGTGATCGGATGCCTGCGCATCGTGCGCGTGCACGGTCGCGTCCGGCATCGCGTCGGCCTGTTCTTCGGCCTGGCGATCCTCGGAATCGTGTGCTTCGCCTTCGTGCGAGGGTGCCTGTGGTTCCTGCACGTCCGTCGGCGTGTCGGTCTCGGCATCGACGGCGGCCGCATCGGCCGTCGCGTCAGGTGCTGCAGCCGCATCCAACGCGTCCGGTGCGGGATCGTCCGACACCTGCTCGGCGCTCAGCGGCGCCTCGACCGTCAACGCGTCGAGCTGGCCGTCCTGCGCCAAGGCCGCCTGTTCCTCGGCGTGGCCCGCATCCTGCGATGCCGCCGATTCCTCGACCGGGGGCGCGTCCTCAGTCGACGCCTGATCCTGTGCGGAGGCCGGCGCCTCTTCCGAAGACGGTGCGACTGCCGTGTCCGCGTGGACATCGGCGGCATGCCGATCGACGTCGCCATCGCCTGCCTGGCCGGCCACCTCGTCCGCTGGCAGCGTCTCGTGCAGATGCGCGGCATCGCCGAGGAACGCCGACAGATCGTCGGCCGCGGTGAGTTCCACCGCCTGCACGGCCTGCTCGTCCAGGCCAGGCTCGGCCGGTGCCGACGCGGACAGGTCTTCGTCGTCCTCGTCGTGCGCGATCGGCGGCCACTGCACTTCCGGCAGGGTTTCCACCAGCGCGCGCAGGCGCTGCGACAGTTCGGTGAACGGCGGAATCACCGGCGACGGTGCCTGCAGTTCCGCGATGGTGTCGGCAACGGCGCGCGCCGACTCCTCGAGCGCGCGCACGCCTTCGGCGCTCGGAACGCTACCGGACGCCAAGGCGCGCTTGACGTAGCTCTCGGCCGGGCCGGTGACCGCGGTGATCTCCGGCACGTCGGTCATCGCGAACGCGCCGCTCATGGTGTGCACCGCGCGCAAGAGCGCTTCGGTCGCCGGCTGCGGTGCGTCCTGCAGCCAGGCATGCACGGTCTCCAGATGGGTGGCGACCTCGGCTTCGAGGATCTCGCGCAGCACGCTGTCCACCGACGCCGGCGTGCCCGCACGCGGCGCGGCGCTCGCCTGCGGCGTGGCGAAATAGAACGCGTCCTCGCCGGCGGCGATGCGCTCGGCCACGGCCTGGATCGCGTCCAGGTCGGCCCGCACCGTGCCGTCGCCGCGCAGCGCGGCATTGAGCTGCGGCAGCACCGCGTAGGCCTGCTCGACCATGGCCACCACGGCGGGACTGGCCGGGCGCGAGCCGTCGAGCACGCGATTGAGCATGCTCTCGATCTTCCAGCTGAACTCGCCGAGCACGCGCGCGCCGACCAGGCGGCCGCTGCCCTTCAAGGTGTGGAACACGCGGCGGATCGGCCGCAGGCTCTCGGTGTGGGCAGGCGCGGCGCGCCAGGCCGGCAGCAGCGTACCGAGATTGACCAGTTCCTCGTCGAACTCCTCGAGGAACACCGCGCGGATTTCCTCGTCGATCTCGCCATCGCCGTCGATGAAGCCGGCCTCGGCGGCAGGCGGCGCGGCGGCAGGGGCGGCACTCGCCTCCGGGCTGGCAGGCGTTGCGGCCGCGGGCTCGCCGCTGCGCGCGGCAGAAGTCACATCGAACTGCGCGGCGGCAGCCTCCAGGTCGGCGAGGAACGCGGCTTCCGCGTCCGACACCGGCGCAGCAGTGGCAGCGTGTTCCGGCGCCGGTTCGGGCGCCGCAGGTTCCTCGGACTCCAGCGCGGCATGCTCCGGCGCCGATGGCGCATGGGCCACGACATCGATGTGCGCGTCCTCGCCGATGGCGGCAAGGTCGGCATCGGCATGCGCCTGGTCATCGTGGGAAGCGTGAGGAGCGGTCTCGTGTGCGGCGTCGCTGGCGGCAACCTCCGCGGTCTCGGTCGGGCTCGCGTGCGCGGCGTCTTCGGCGTCGGCAGCGGCGTCCTCGAAAGGCTCAGCCTCTCCTGCCGCGTCGAGGCGCTCGCCGTGTGCAATGTGGGCGCCCGCGTCGGCCAGCGCATCCGCATCCGACGGCAGCGCGGACGCCATTGCCTCGTCATGCGACGCCGGGGTGGCATGCCAGTCGAGCACATGCGCCTCGTCGACAGCCAGGTTCGGCGCGTCGGCGAACGCCGGCGCGTCGTCCAATTCGATGACCAGCGGCGGCGTGGCGGCGTCGGTGTCTTCTGCCGCGGCGGGCGTGTCGACGATGATCAGATTGGGATCGTCGTGTTCGCCAAGCTCGGCGAATGCGGCCGGCCCATCGGCCTGCGCCTCCTCGTGGTACTCGGCGGCCACCGGATCGAAGCCGGCGACCTCGGAGGCGGACGCCGCGGAAGCGGCTGCCGCATCGTCTTCCCGCGCGAACGCCGAAGGCGTCTCCGGCCGCAACGCGTCCTGTTCCAGCACCAGGGAATCGAGACTGATGTGCAGCGGTTCGGCGCTGCCGGTCCAGCTGTCCTGTTCGGCCGCGACTGGATCGAAGCTGAGCGCCTGCGATGGCGCGGCACTGTCGTGCGCGTCGCCCGCGACGCCTGCGTCGGCGGGCGCGGAGGCATGTTCGGCGGCAGTGTCGGGCGCATCCGTCGCCAGACTCCACTGCGGCGCCTGCGGTGCGGACGGCGTGTCCTGGGTGCGCGACGTCGTCTCCGGCGCGGCCTCGGCCGGTGCCAGATCCCAGGCCGGCACGGCCGGTGCGGCGATGGACGGCGGCGACGCAGGTTCGGCCATGCGATCGGCAACCAATGGCGTGGCGGCCTCGGCCGACTCGGCCGACTCGCTTGCGCTCGGCAACACGCCTGGCGCGGCCGGCGCGGTGTCTGGCAGCGGCCAGTAACGCAGCGCTTCCAGGCTGCTGCGGGTGATGTCGAGGATTTCCTCGCGACCGGGGCGGCGCTCGCGCAAGGCTTCCAGGTAGTACTCGAGGCTGGCCATCGCGTCGGCCAGGGTGTCGAGCTGGCGGCCACTGGGCACGCGGCGCTTGCCGATCAGTTCGGTGGCGACGTAGCGGCGCACGCCCTCCAGGTAGTCGGCCGGCTGCGGCAGTTCCAGCATGCGCAACGCCCCGGCGACCTCGCCGAGCAGGCGCGGCACGTCGTCCAGGCGCGCATGGTCCCAGTTGGTCTCGATGAAAGCGACGAAGTGCTCGCGGGCGCTGCCGAAGTTGGCGATGGCCTCGTGCGCCAGCACTTCCACCGTGCGCCGCGCCTCGGCGGCGCTGGCGTCGTCGTGCACGTCGCCGCCGGCGCCCAGGTAGGCGACCTGGTCGTCGAGCGAGGCGTCCACGTACAGCAGCGCGCCGGCGATATCCAGCAACAGGCCTTCGTCGGCCGCGCGCGCGCCGTCGACGATGCTGCGCAGCGCATCGCGCTGCTGCACCACCACGCTGCGCGCCACGCCCAGGCCCATCACGCCCAGGGTGTCGGCGACGCTGCCCAGTTCGTCGACCTGGGTCTGCAGCGCGGCGACGTCGCCGCCGGTGCGCAGGTGCAGGTCCAGCGCGTCCTTGACCCGCAGCAGTTCTTCCTTGATCGCGGTGCCGACGGTGTCGAGCAGTTCGCGATTGCGGCCGGCGAGACTGCCGCGCGCATGGTCCAGTTCGGCTTCGGTGGCGGCGGCGGCGTCGGGGGCCAGCGCGAACAGCGCGCCCTCGCTGAGGCCGGCTTCGCCGCGCGCGGCGCGGATCTCGTTGAGCAAGGGCAGCAGCACGATCGGAATGTCGCGGTGGCCGTCCTGCAGGCGCTCCAGGTAGTCCGGCAGCAGCACGGTGCCGCGCATCAGCGTGGCGCAGGCCTCGTCGCGGTCGGCCGCCTGGCCGTTCTGCACTGCCGTGGCCAGCAGTTCCAGTTCCTCGGCCACCATCGCCGGCGCGTACAGCTCGACCATGCGCAAGGTGCCCTGCACCTGGTGCAGGTAGCCGGCGCAGAAGCGCATGCGGCCGGTGTCGGCCGGTTCCTCGACGAAGGCTTCGATCTCGCCGCGGACCTGGCGCAGGGTCTCGTCCAGTTCCGGCTTGACCCAGCCCAGCGCGGCATGGCTCATCGCATCGCGCAGCGCGCTCATCGCCGCGTCCCCGCGGCCGGGCACGCGCCGTGCCGCGCGAGCGCGGCGACGGAGTGCGGGAGTTGTTCACGGTACGTCATGTGCGCTTCCTTCCACCCGGTTCCGGCCCGCTTACGCCGGCAGCTTGAAGTCGGCGACCGAGCGCCGCAGGTCCGCCGCCAGTTGCGCCAGGCGGCCGATCGATTCGGCGGTCTGTCCCGCGCCTTGCGAGGTCTGTCCGGTGATCTGCCGGATCACGTCCATCGTCTGGGTGATGTCGATCGCCGCCGCCGACTGCTGGTGCGCGGCGATGGAGATGTTCTTGATGAGGGTATTGAGCGCGTTGGACACGCGCTCGATTTCGGTCAGCGCGGTGCCGGCGTCCTCGGCCAGGCGCGCGCCGGACACCACTTCGGAGGTGGTCTGCTCCATCGAGCTGACCGCTTCGTTGGTGTCGGCCTGAATGGTCTGCACCAGGCCCTCGATGCGGCGGGTGGCGCCGGAGGTGCGTTCGGCCAGGCGCTGCACTTCGTCGGCGACCAGGGCGAAACCGCGGCCGGCCTCGCCGGCCGAAGCGGCCTGCACCGCGGCGTTGAGCGCCAGGATGTTGGTCTGCTCGGAAATGTCGTTGATCAGTTCCACGATCGAGCCGATCTCCTGGGTCGATTCGCCCAGGCGCTTGATGCGCTTGGAGGTCTCCTGGATCTGGTCGCGGATCTGGTCCATGCCCTGAATGGTCTCGCGGACCACGCCGGCACCCTCGGCCGCGATCACCACCGAGCGCTGCGCCACTTCCGCCGATTCGGTGGAGTTGCGCGAGACCTGCTCGATGCTGGAGGCGATTTCGTTGATGCGCACCGAGGCCGAACCGATCTGCTCGGCCTGGTGCCCCGCCGCCTCGGCCAGTTGCCGCGCGGTGGCCTGGGTTTCCTCGGTGGACACGGCGACCTTGGCCGAGGTGTCGTTGATGGTGGTCACCAGGTGGCGCAGCTCGTCGACGGCGTAGTTGATCGCGTCGGCGATGGCGCCGGTCATGTCCTCGGTGACCGAGGCCTTGACCGTCAGGTCGCCTTCGCCGAGCGAGCTGATTTCGTCGAGCAGGCGCATGATCGCCTGCTGGTTGCGGCTGTTGTATTCCACCTGGGTCTGCAGGCGGATTTCCTGCTCACGGCTGCGGCTGCGCACCGTGGTCCAGACGAAGCCGACGATCGACAGCAGCGCCAGCAGGCCGGACACCACGCCCAGCCAGAAGTTCGGGAACAGGCGGGTGTCGCGGGTGGAGCCGAACGCGGAGAACGCGTCGAACAGCTTCTTGCTGTCCTCCAGCATCTTGCCCGAGCCGGCGGTCAGCGCCGCGGCGGCGGACTGGGCGGCGAACAGGCTGCGCGAGCTGGCCTGCAGCGCGTCCAGGTCCTTCTTCATTTCCGCCCACTGCGCCTGCGACTGTTCCAGCGCGGCCAGCGCGGCGGCGTTGCGCACCGGGGCGATGCCCAGTTCCTCGTTGCCGTTGCGCAGGCCCTCGAGCATCTGCCCGAACACCACCGAATCGCGTGCCAGCGCGTCGCCGGCGCTGGCTGCGCCGCGGCCGCCGGCGCGCATTTCGGTGACGCGGCGGGCCATGGTGCCGGCCACCACCACCTGCTGCAGGGTGTTGTAGATCTGCGCGGCGGGGGCACCGCCGACGGTCATCGCGCGCACCACCTCGTTCAACTGCGCCTGCAACTGCGGCACGCCGCCGACGAAGCGGTCGGCATTGCCGGCCAGCGCCAGCACCGCCGGTTCGCTGTCCACCACCTGCTGCGCGTTCTTGGCCAGCGGCGCCCAGGTGGCGTTGAGGGTCTGCAACGGCCCGGACACATCGGTCGTGTTGGCGTAGCGCGCGTTGAGCTCGGCGACGGTGCTCTCCACCTTCGCCTTGGTCTGCTTGAACTGCTTGAAGGTCTCGGCGTTGCCGGACACCGCGTCGCGGGCCTGGTTGGCCAGCTGTTGCGACAGCACCTGCAGGTCGGCCGCGCCGGTGCTGGCGCCGGCCAGGCGGCTGCCCTGCCAGGTGGCCACGCCGGTGTTGGCGCCGAACACGACCAGCGACAACGCCAGCAGGCCCAGCCAGAAACTCGTGCCCACGCTGCCGAGCTTGCTGGCCTTGCGGGCGTCCGGAGCAGTACTCATGATGCGACCTCGGTCTTCGATGCGGAGGCAGCGCGCGCGCTCAGGCGGCGGCTTGCCGGAATTCGGGGGTGCGCGACAGCAGCGACAGCGAGAACACGCCCCAGTCCTGGGCGTCGCCGCGGAAGGCGCGGTCGATGAAGTGCGCGTAGCGGCCCTGGGCCAGATCGCCCGGCTCCACCGCCTGCGCCTCGGTGAAGCTGCGCTGGCCGAACAGTTCGTCGATGGTCAGGGCCACGTCGCCGCCGCTCTGGCGCATGATCAGCACGCGCTGGCCTTCCTGCAGCGCGGTGCGCTCGCCTTCCAGGAACTGCTTCAGGTCGACTACCGGGAACAGGTTGCCGCGCAGGTTGCCCACGCCAAGCAGCCACGGCTGCGCGCCCGGCACCGGGGTGACCGGCGGCATGCGCACGATCTCCACCACTTCGCGGAAGTCCGAGACCAGGTGGCGCGTGCCGACGCGGTAGCCGACGCCGCGCCAGACGTCGTCGTCGAAGGCGCGTTCGGGCATCTGCACGGCGTGCGCCAGGCTGCGCCGCTCGTAGGCTTCGAGAATGTCGAAGGGCGAGCGCATGTCAGCCCACCAGTTGCTTGATGCGGGCGATCAGTTCGTCCTCGCGCGGCGGCTTGACGATGTAGTCGGTGGCGCCCTGGCGCATGCCCCAGACCTTGTCGGTCTCCATGCTCTTGGTGCTGATGATCAGCACCGGGATGTGCCGGGTGGCCTCGTCGCGCGACAGCGCGCGGGTGGCCTGGAAGCCGCTCATGCCCGGCAGCACCACGTCCATCAGCACCAGGCTCGGCGCCTGCTCGCGCACCAGCTTGATCCCGTCCTCCGCGTTGTCGGTGGACAGGACCTGGTGCCCGGCTTTTTCCAGCCATTGCGTGAACACCGCCCGGTCGGTCGGTGAGTCCTCGATCAACAAGATACGGGCCATGCTGCCTTTCCCCCTGGTCAGGCGTTGACGTATGTACGGATCGCGCCCAGCAGCTCTTCGCGTGTAAAGGGTTTGGTGAGGTACTGCTCGGACCCGACGATGCGCCCGCGCGCCTTGTCGAACAGGCCGTCCTTGGAGGACAGCATGATCACCGGCGTGGCCTTGAACAGCTGGTTGCCCTTGATCAGTGCGCAGGTCTGATAGCCGTCCAGCCGCGGCATCATGATGTCCACGAAAATGATCTGCGGCTGCTGATCGGCGATCTTGGCCAGGGCCTCGAAGCCGTCGGTCGCCGTCACCACTTCGCACCCTTCGCGCTTCAGCAACGTTTCGGCGGTACGACGGATTGTTTTCGAATCGTCGATCACCATCACCCGCAAGCCTGCGAGTTCCCCACCCGCAGTCGTGTTTTCACTCATCACTTGCCCCCAAGCGCGCGACGCTTCATCGGATCCGGCTTCGCTGCGAAACGACATGTATCCCAAGACCCGCTGCGACTGTCAAGGCCGCCGCGACGGGTCCGCGTTGAACCGCGTAACAGCACAAACTATGTCACAGTTTGGCCGATCACGTGCGACACCGTGCGACCGCGCCGGACGCCCGGTGCGCGGCGCCCCCGCCGACCCGCTACCATCTTCCGCTCAGCCCCACAGGTGCCCCCATGCCGTTCGATGTCATCGTGGTGATGGATCCCATCGCCAGCATCAAGATCGCCAAAGACACGACCTTCGCGATGCTGCTGGAAGCGCAGCGCCGCGGGCATCGCCTGCATTACGTGCGCCCCGGCGGGCTGACCCTGCGCGACGGTCGCGCGCTGGCCCAGGCCGCGCCGCTGCGGGTGCGCGACGACAAGGCCGGCTGGTTCGAACTGGACGCCTTCGCCGAACTGACCTTCGGCCCCGGGCAGGTGGTGCTGATGCGCAAGGATCCGCCGTTCGATTCGGAATTCCTGTACGACACCCACGTGCTCAGCGTGGCCCAGCGCGCCGGCGCGCAGGTGGTCAACGACCCGCAGGGCCTGCGCGACTTCAACGAGAAGCTGGCCGCCCTGCTGTTCCCGCAATGCTGCCCGCCGACCCTGGTCAGCCGCGACGCCGCGACGCTCAAGGCGTTCGTGCTGGAACACGGCCAGGCCGTGCTGAAGCCGCTGGACGGCATGGGCGGGCGCTCGATCTTCCGCAGCGGCACCGGCGACCCCAACCTCAACGTGATCCTGGAGACGCTGACCGACGGCGGCCGCAAGCTGGCCCTGGCGCAGCGCTTCATCCCGGACATCAGCGCCGGCGACAAGCGCATCCTGCTGGTCGACGGCGTGGCGGTGGACTACTGCCTGGCGCGGATTCCGCAGGGCGACGAGTTCCGCGGCAACCTGGCCGCCGGCGGCCGCGGCGAAGGCCGCCCGCTCAGCGAGCGCGACCGCTGGATCGCGGCCCAGGTCGGCCCGGAGATGAAGCGGCGCGGCATGCGCTTCGTCGGCCTGGACGTGATCGGCGACTACCTCACCGAGGTCAACGTCACCAGCCCCACCTGCGTGCGCGAACTGGACGCGCAGTTCGGGCTCAACATCGCCGGGCTGCTGTTCGACGCCATCGAGGCCTACCCGGCGCGATGAGCGCGGCCGCCGCGACGCCCGCGCCGCGCATCGGCGAGCGCGAACGGCTCAGCGCCACCCTGGTGCTGTCGCTGATCGTGCACGGGCTGCTGATCCTCGGCGTAGGCTTTGCGATCGACGACGACGCACCGCTGGTGCCGACCCTGGACGTGATCTTCAGCCAGACCAGCACCCCGCTGACGCCGAAGCAGGCCGACTTCCTGGCCCAGGCCAACCAGCAGGGCGGCGGCGACCACGACACGCCGCAGCGCCCGCGCGACAGCCAGCCGGGCGTGGTGCCGCAGCGCCAGGACGGCCTGGCCCCGCAGGCGCTGCGCGCGCAGACCGCGGCCGCCGCACCGGAACCGACCCCGCGCGTGGTCAGCAGCGCGCGCGGCGAGCAGCCACTGCCGATGGCGCAGACCCAGCCGCGCACCGACGAGCCGCAACGGCCGGTGGACGCGCAGCGCGAACAGCGCGATGCCGAAATGGCACGCCTGGCCGCCGAGGTGCACCTGCGCTCGGAGCAGTACGCCAAGCGCCCCAACCGCAAGTTCGTCTCCGCCAGCACCCGCGAATACGCCTACGCCAACTACCTGCGCGCCTGGGTCGACCGCGCCGAGCGCGTCGGCAACCTCAACTACCCCGACGAAGCGCGGCGGCGCCGGCTCGGCGGCCAAGTGGTGATCAGCGTCGGCGTGCGCCGCGACGGCAGCCTGGAGAGCAGCCGCATCCTGCGCTCCAGCGGCGTGCCGATGCTCGACGCCGCCGCACTGCGGATCGTGCAACTGGCGCAGCCGTTCCCGCCGCTGCCGCGCACCGACGACAACGTCGACATCCTGCAGGTGACCCGCACCTGGGTGTTCCTGCCCGGCGGCAGCCTGGTCGACGATCGTTGAGTTGCGAGGACAAGCACTAGCCCCTCTCCCCCGGGAGAGGGGTTGGGGTGAGGGTCCGGCGCGCAGCGACTCGCAATGTTTGTGGGGTACGAGGCTTCGCCCGTACCCTCATCCGCCCCTGCGGGGCACCTTCTCCCGAGGGGAGAAGGAAGCGCACTAGCCCCTCTCCCCCCGGGAGAGGGGTTGGGGTGAGGGTACGGCGCGCAGCGACTCGTGGTGGTTGGGTGCACGAGGTTTCGCCCGTACCCTCATCCGCCCCTGCGGGGCACCTTCTCCCGGTGGGAGAAGGAAGCGCACTAGCCCCTCTCCCCTCGGGAGACGGGTTGGGGTGAGGGTCGGCGCG